>NZ_CP032762.1:3333928-4000714 GCF_003641205.1 Rhodococcus sp. P1Y | reverse complement strand
TCGCAGCTCCGGAGCACGGCGGCAAGCGCCCTGGGGGGCTCGCGCTGGATCGACTCGTATATCCCCTGCGCAAGCGCGCCGAACGCGTGACGCCCGAGATCGAGCAGGCGGGCACCGGACTGTACTTTCCGTCGCTGTCCTCGCGAACGATGGTCTTCAAGGGCATGCTCACCACGATGCAGCTGCCGCTGTACTTCCCGGATCTTCGGGATCCGTTGTGCAAGAGTGCAATTTCGATCGTGCACAGTCGGTTTTCGACCAATACGTTTCCGTCGTGGCCTCTTGCGCACCCGCATCGGTACGTTGCACACAACGGCGAGATCAACACCGTCAAAGGAAATCGAAACCGGATGCGTGCGCGTGAGGCAATGCTCGCGTCCAATCTGATTCCCGGTGACCTGCAGCGTCTGTACCCCATCTGCAACCCCGACGGTTCCGACTCGGTCTCGCTCGACGAGGTTCTCGAGCTGCTGCACCTCGGAGGGCGCAGCGTTCCGCATGTGGTGATGATGATGGTTCCCGAACCCTGGGAGAATCACCGCAGCATGGACCCCGAGGTCCGCGCGTTCTATCAGTTCCACGCGTCGATCATGGAAGCGTGGGACGGCCCGGCGTGCGTGACGTTCACCGACGGTTCCTACGTCGGAGCTGTGTTGGACCGCAACGGACTTCGGCCCGGCAGGTGGTGGCAGACCGCCGACGGTCGGATGATTCTCGCCAGCGAAGCGGGTGTTCTGGACGTGCCGCAATCCGAGGTCGTGGCGAAGGGCCGCCTCGAGCCGGGCAAGATGTTCCTGATCGATACTGCGGCCGGGCGCGTGATCGAAAACGACGAGATCAAGTCTCGACTGGCCCGCGAGCACCCGTACCAGGAGTGGCTGCACGCCGGTCTGCTCGAGCTCAAGAGCCTGCCGGAGCGCGCGCACATTCAGTACAACCACGACTCGGTCGTGCGTCGACAAGTCGCCTTCGGGTACACCGAGGAAGATCTGCGGGTGGTTTTGACGCCGATGGCAGCGTCCGGCGGAGAACCGTTGGGTTCCATGGGAACCGACACCCCGCCTGCCGTGCTCTCGCAACGGTCCAAGGCCCTCTACGACTACTTCATCGAATTGTTCGCTCAGGTCACCAACCCCCCTCTCGACTCGATTCGGGAGGAGATCGTCACGTCGTTGGCGCGCGTCATGGGGCCCGAACACAATCTGTTGGAGCCGACGGCAGCGTCCTGCCGTCAGATCGTGCTTCCGTGGCCCGTCCTCGACAACGACGAGCTGAACAAGATCATCCACATCAATCACGACGGTGATCATCCCGGCCTGTCGGCGACGGTGCTGCGCGGACTGTACGAGGTGGAACGAGGCGGCGAAGGGCTGGCAGAGGCAGTCGAAGAACTGCGGCGTCGGGCCAGCGATGCTATCGCCGCGGGATTCCGGACGTTGATCATCTCCGACCGCGACTCCGACCACACCTACGCTCCCATTCCATCGCTGTTGGCTACAGCCGCCGTGCACCACCACCTCGTCCGGACGAAAGAACGCACCAAGGTGGCGCTCGTCGTCGAATCGGGAGATGCGCGCGAGGTACACCACCTGGCGCTGCTCATCGGATTCGGCGCCGCTGCGGTGAATCCGTACTTGGCCATGGAGTCGATCGAAGATCTCGTCGCCGAAGGCGAGCTCACCGGGGTCGAATCCTCGGCGGCGGTTCGAAACTACCTGTACGGGCTCGGCAAAGGTGTGCTCAAGGTGATGTCCAAGATGGGTATCTCGACGGTCGGGTCGTACACTGGCGCGCAAGTTTTCGAGGCAGTCGGCCTGGACAAGGAGGTCGTGCGCGAGTACTTCAAGGGAACCGCGAGCACACTTGGCGGCGTCGGACTCGACGTGCTGGCCGAGGAAGTGAAACTGCGTCACCGACGGGCATACCCCGAGAATCCGACCGATCGCGTGCACCGGCGACTCGACATCGGAGGTGAGTACCAGTTCCGCCGCGAGGGCGAACTGCATCTCTTCACGCCGGAGACCGTGTTCCTCCTGCAGCACGCGACCCGTACCGGTCGCTACGACGTGTTTCAGAAGTACAGCAGCGAAGTCGACCGGCTGGCCCGAGAAGGCGGTGCGTTGCGCGGTCTCTTCGAGTTCAAAGAAGGTCTGCGTCAGCCGATTCCGCTCGACGAGGTCGAACCCGCCGAGTCCATCGTCACGCGCTTCAACACCGGCGCCATGAGCTATGGATCGATTTCGGCGGAAGCACACGAGACGATGGCCGTTGCGATGAACAATCTCGGTGGTCGTTCGAATTCGGGGGAGGGCGGCGAGGACACCGACCGGTTGTACGACAAGGGACGGCGGAGCGCGGTCAAGCAGGTCGCCAGTGGGCGATTCGGCGTGACGAGTGACTACCTCGTCAATGCAACCGACATTCAGATCAAGATGGCGCAAGGTGCCAAGCCCGGCGAGGGTGGTCAGCTTCCCGGCTACAAGGTATATCCGTGGGTCGCGAAGACCAGGCACTCGACTCCGGGAGTCGGTCTAATCTCGCCACCACCGCATCACGACATCTACTCCATCGAGGATCTTGCTCAGCTGATCCACGATTTGAAGAACGCCAACGAGAATGCTCGCGTCCACGTCAAGCTCGTCAGTTCCGTGGGGGTCGGAACCGTCGCCACCGGTGTCAGCAAGGCGCACGCCGACGTCGTCTTGATCTCGGGCTACGACGGCGGTACCGGGGCGGCCCCGCTGACCTCGCTCAAGCACGCGGGTGCGCCGTGGGAGATCGGGCTCGCCGATGCTCAGCAGACGTTGGTACTCAACGGTCTTCGCGACAGGATCACCGTGCAGTGCGACGGTGGGCTTCGGACCGGCCGCGACGTCATCGTCGCTGCGCTGCTCGGCGCCGAGGAGTTCGGGTTCTCTACCGCGCCGCTGATCGTGTCGGGGTGCATCATGATGCGCGTGTGCCATCTCGACACGTGCCCCGTCGGTGTGGCCACCCAGAACCCGGAACTTCGCAAGCGGTTCACCGGCAAGCCCGAGTTCGTCGAGGACTTCTTCAAGTTCGTCGCCGAGGATGTCCGCAAGTACCTGGCGCAGTTGGGGTTCCGCAGCATAGACGAGGCGGTCGGGCACGCAGACGCACTGGAAACGGCCGCCGGTATCGCGCACTGGAAGAGCAAGGGTCTCGACCTGTCGCCGATCTTCGCGATGCCGAAGGACCAGCACGGTGCGCCGATGACGCAGCGCAGGCGACTGCGTGGCCAGGACCACGGTCTCGACCTCGCGCTGGACCGCACGCTGATCCAGCTGTCGGAAGGCGCCTTGGAGGACGCGCACCCGGTCAAGCTCGAGCTACCGGTACGCAACGTCAACCGGACCGTCGGAACGCTCCTCGGCTCCGAGGTCACCAGGCGGTACGGAGGCGCCGGGTTACCGGACGACACCATCCGAATCGAACTCACCGGTTCCGCAGGCCAATCCCTCGGTGCATTCCTGCCGGCGGGTATTACGATCGACCTGATCGGTGACACCAACGACTATGTGGGCAAGGGCCTTTCGGGTGGACGCGTTGTGGTGCGCCCAGCTCCCGACGCCACGTTCGTGGCAGAGGACAACGTCATCGCCGGGAACACGATCCTCTACGGTGCGACGGCAGGCGAAGTGTTCCTTCGCGGGCGCGTCGGCGAGCGGTTCGCGGTGCGCAATTCGGGCGCTACGGCGGTCAACGAGGGTGTGGGTGATCACGCGTTCGAGTACATGACCGGTGGCCGCGTCATCGTGTTGGGGCCGACAGGGCGCAACATGGCGGCAGGTATGTCCGGGGGTATCGCCTACGTGCTCGGTTTGGACGAGAACAACGTCAACACCGCCATGGTTGCGCTGCAGACTCCGAACCCCGACGACCTGGCCTGGCTGCGTGACACCGTCGAGAAGCACTGGGAGTGGACCGGATCTGCGGTCGCCGCGTCCTTGCTCGCCGACTGGCCGCGCCGCTCGGCTCTGTTCACCAAAATCATGCCGGTCGACTACCAGCGCGTGCTGGAGGCGACCTCGATGGCGCGCGCCGAAGGGCGCGACGTCGACTCTGCGATCATGGAGGCTGCACGTGGCTGATCCACGAGGATTTCTGAACGTCGTCAAGCGAGAGGCCGAAAAGCGACCGATCGCCGAACGAGTCATGGATTGGAACGAGGTCTACTCGCACCAGCCGGCGCAGCAGCGTGCGTCCGAAGTATCCGACCAGGCCCGTCGGTGCATGGATTGCGGTATTCCGTTCTGCCACTCGGGAACCGCAGGGTGCCCGCTCGGCAACTTGATCCCGGAGTGGAACGACCTGGTCCGCCGAGATCGGTGGGACGCAGCGAGTGATCGTTTGCACGCGACGAACAACTTCCCCGAGTTCACCGGTCGGGTCTGTCCCGCGCCGTGCGAGTCCGCCTGCGTGCTCTCCATTTCCGAGGCCGAAACCGGCGGTAGCGTCACCATCAAACGGGTCGAGCAGACCATTGCGGATCTCGCCTGGGAGAGCGGGAGCATCGTTCCGCAGCCACCGACGATCAGCACGGGCAAGTCGGTCGCCGTGGTCGGCTCCGGTCCCGCCGGATTGGCTGCGGCGCAACAGCTCACACGCGCCGGTCACGACGTGACGGTATACGAGCGGGACGACCGACTGGGCGGACTGCTGCGATACGGCATCCCGGAATTCAAGCTCGAGAAGTCCGTGCTGGACCAGCGCCTCATGCAGATGCGAGCAGAGGGAACACATTTCGTCACCGACTGCGAGGTGGGTGTCGACTTCACCGTCGAGCAATTGCGCGCGAAGTACGACGCGGTGATTCTCGCCGTCGGAGCGCTACGAGCTCGGGACAACACCGAGGTGGTGGGCCGGGAGCTGGACGGAATTCACCTCGCGATGGAACATCTCGTGCCCTCGAACAAGGAGTGCGAGGGCGACGGTCCGACGTCCATCGACGCCAAGGGCAAGCACGTGGTCATCATCGGTGGCGGTGACACCGGTGCGGACTGCCTGGGAACGGCCCATCGCCAGGGCGCGGCGTCCGTGACACAGCTCGACTACAACCAGGCGCTTCCCGAAGCACGGGACGACTCGACGTCACCGTGGCCGTCGTGGCCACTCGTACTGAGGACGTCACCGGCGCATGCCGAGGGCGGCGTCATTCGTCACCAGGTCGCCGTTCAGCGGTTTCTGGGCGACGAGAACGGGCGCGTTCGGGCGATGGTTCTGGCAGAGGTCGAGGTGCAGCGGGACACGAACGGGCGGCGAATCATCACCCCTATCGGTGAAGAAGTCGAGCTTCCGTGTGATCTGGCGTTGTTCGCGATCGGTTTCGACGGTGTCGAGCACGGTCCTCTTCTGGACGACTACGGACTGTCCCTGTCGCGTCGAGGTTCGCTTTCGTGCGGATCCGACTGGCAGACCAGTGCACCGGGAGTATTCGTGTGTGGGGACGCGCATCGCGGGGCCTCGCTCGTTGTCTGGGCGATCGCCGAGGGCCGTTCGGCAGCGCACGGCGTCGACGCGTTTCTCACCGGCCGATCGGATCTCCCGTCGCCAGTTCACCCGAACTCTTTGCCTCTCGCCGTGGTGTGACGCACGTCCGTGTGATCGCGCAGGCTTTACCGATCCAGGTGCTCTCAGCTGTGGCAACGTGCGACTACCCGCCAGTAGTATTTTCTTGGGGACCTCTGCCGTGCGGAGTTTGAGCGGTACCGACTACGCTCGTGTCCGTGAGCCGACGTACGAAGATCGTTTGCACCCTTGGACCTGCGACCGCCAGCAGTGAGCGAATCCGTGAACTCGTAGAGAGTGGAATGGATGTCGCCAGACTGAACTTCAGCCACGGTGATCACCCAGATCACCAGGCCAACTACGAATGGGTCCGCGAGGCGTCGAACGCCACCGGTAAAGCAGTCGGCATTCTCGCCGACCTGCAGGGCCCCAAGATTCGCCTCGGTCGTTTCGCCGAGGGCAAGACCACCTGGGCCGCCGGTGAACTGGTGCGCATCACCGTCGAGGAATGCGAGGGGACACACGATCGTGTGTCCACCACCTACAAAGAACTTGCCCAGGACGCCAAGGAAGGCGACCGCCTTCTCGTCGACGACGGCAAGGTAGGCCTCGTGGTCACCGGCGTCGAAGGCAACGACGTTCTGTGTCGTGTCACCGAGGGTGGCCCGGTGAGCAACAACAAGGGCGTGTCGCTACCCGGCATGGACGTCTCGGTTCCCGCGTTGTCCGAGAAGGACATTGCCGATCTCGAGTTCGCGCTTGCGCTCGGTGTCGACTTCATCGCGCTGTCGTTCGTGCGCTCGCCGGCCGATGTCGAACTCGTCCACGCGATCATGGATCGTGTCGGACGCCGCGTCCCGGTCATCGCGAAGCTCGAAAAGCCCGAAGCCGTCGACAATCTCGAAGCTATCGTTCTCGCGTTCGACGCGGTGATGGTCGCTCGCGGTGACCTCGGCGTCGAGTTGCCGCTCGAGCAGGTCCCGCTGGTGCAGAAGCGTGCGATCCAGATCGCCCGTGCCAACGCCAAGCCCGTCATCGTCGCCACGCAGATGCTCGAGTCCATGATCGAGAACTCGCGACCCACCCGCGCCGAGGCCTCCGACGTCGCCAACGCGGTGCTCGACGGAACCGACGCTGTCATGCTCTCCGGAGAGACGTCGGTCGGCAAGTACGTGATGGAAACCGTGCGCACGATGGCGCGAATCGTCGAGACGGTGGAGACCGAAGGCGATCCCGTTCCGCCTCTCACCCACGTTCCGCGCACCAAGCGCGGCGTCATCTCCTACGCCGCGCGCGATATCGGTGAGCGTCTCGACGCCAAGGCGCTGGTCGCCTTCACTCAGTCCGGTGACACCGTGCGGCGCCTCGCTCGTCTGCACACGTCGCTGCCGCTGCTCGCGTTCACCTCGATCCCCGAGGTCCGTTCGCAGCTGGCACTGAGCTGGGGAACCGAGACGTTCCTGGTTCCCGATGTCGCCACGACGGATGCGATGGTGCTCGAGGTCGACAAGGCTTTGCTGGAACTCGGTCGGTACAACAAGAGCGATCAGGTCGTGATCGTGGCCGGTGCCCCTCCCGGCACAGTAGGCTCGACCAACTTGATCCATGTGCACCGAATTGGGGAAGAGGACCGGTAAGTGACCGATGCGGGGGGAACGGGTGCAACTACTGCGCCCAGTAGTACCGAAGTGAAGACGGACCTGGAGACGCTCCTCGAGCTGTTGGCGCTCGAGGAGATCGGCGAGGACAAGTTCCTGGGGGTGCATCCTCGCCAGGTCGGAAGCCGGACCTTCGGTGGCCAGATGGTTGCGCAGGCACTCATCGCGGCGGGTAGAACCGTCACCGGCACCACCCGCGACGTCCATGCCATCAACGCACACTTTATCCGCGGCGGTGACGTGAAGAAGCCGATCGAGTACCACGTCGACCGTCACCGTGACGGCCGCGCGTTCGCGAACCGCCAAGTCACCGCTTATCAGGACGGCAACGAGATCTTCGTGATGCTCGCGGCTTTCCAGGATTTCGGAAAGGGCCTCGAGCACAGCGTCGAGTTGCCCGATGTGCCGTACCCGGACGCTCTCCCGCCGCTCGGAGACCACTTCGTCGGCTACGAGGACCGTCTGCAGATGTTCGTCGATGCACTCAAGCCCATCGACATGCGGTACGCCAACGACCCCGCGTGGATCATGCAAGGCACAGGGGAGAAGCTGAACCACAACCGCGTGTGGATGAAAGCCGACGGCGAGCTGCCCGACGACCCGATATTTCACGCAGCCACGATGGGGTACGCGTCGGACACCACGGTGCTCGATTCCATCATCACCACCCACGGGTTGTCCTGGGGATTCGATCGAATCGTTGCCGCGACGGTCAACCATTCCATCTGGTTCCACCGCCCGTTCCGGTTCGACGACTGGGCTCTCTACGCGACGGAATCTCCGGTCGCCGCTGGTTCTCGTGGTCTGGCGACCGGACGGTTCTTCTCGATGGACGGGTTGCTGTTGGCAACGGTCGTGCAGGAAGGCCTCATCCGGCATTTCCCCAAGCGGCCCTAGCCCTCAGAAGTCCTGGCCCTCAGAAGTCCTGGCCCTGAGAAGTCCCAGCCCCGAGAAGTCCTAGCGCTGAGAAGTCGTCGGTTCAGGCAACGATCGCTGGCCCGAGGGTGGTTGTCCATGCCTCGCGCAGCTGATCTTCGAACAGCGGCCACGTATGTGCGCCGGTGCCACGCATCGATATCGTTGCGGGAACACCGCTTCGGTGCAGTGCGTCCACGAACAGCGATGTGCAGTAGTTGACGAGGGCTTCGACGGCGATTCCACCGAACGGCGGCACAGCTCCTACCGGAATTCGGTCCACCGGGCCGGGCCTCCCGGCGGATGCGCTCACGTAGACGGCGGTTCCGCGGAGCTTCTCCACGTTCACTGCTGGATCGTGATCACGCCACGCCGGGCTTCCGGGAGGTCCCCACATGTTGAACGGATTGTTCAGCCCTCCGGCGATCATCGCCGAGATGCCTATCGTGGCGAGCGGATTGGACGGAGCTGGGCAACCGCTCAACGAGGCTGCCGCATCGAATCTTTCGGGTGATTGGGCGGCGAGATCGAGGGCGGGTCCGCCGCTCATCGACAGTCCCGCGACGCCCGCGCGTCCAGTGGATCCGAACGTCTGCTCGATCGCACGCGGTAGTTCTTCGGTCAGGTATGTCTGCCACTTGTATTCGCCGAGAACGGGATCAGGCCGTTGCCAGTCGGTGTAGAAGCTGAAACGCCCGCCGATCGGCATTGCTACCGTGACGTTCTTGTCGGCGAAGAATTCGGCGATAGACGAGTTGTTGAGCCAGCCCACGCCGTCCTCGTTGCCCAAAGCTCCATTGAGCAGATAGAGGGTCGGCAGAATTCCACCGGCTGCCGGCCGAAGAATGTCGTTGGAGATCACCTTGTTCATCGAGGGGGAGTAGACGTCCAGTATCGAGTGGGTATCGGTCACCGCACGGTTGTCGACGACGCGCACGCCATTCGCGTCCTGCGCGGTTGCAGGCATGCCCACAGCCAGGGGTAGCGAGACGATCGCCACGAACCCGGCAATCATCACCATTTGTAACATCCGCCACTTTTGTCCCACTGGCCACATTCTTCGATCGTGACACGGAAAACTCTGCCGCCTGCTAACGATCGGGTTGCGAAACGGCACGGTTGGTTCGTGCCTCCCGTGACTTTCGGCGCATGCACCCTAGCGTCGAGCCCATGACCAGTGCTGAATCGCGGTCGAGACCGTCGGAGTGGAAGGTGCATGGACTCACCTGGGTCATCGGTGCAGTCGCGACCGCGATCATTGCACTTATGGCGCACGAGTCCTTGCTCGGATTCCGAAGCCTGTATGGGCTCTTCGGGAATGGTGTGGATGCGATCGTCTACCGGTACGGTGGCGCGACCGTTCTCGATACTGAATCTCTGTACTCGTTCACACTCTTCGAGTCCGCCCTTCCGTTCACCTATCCGCCGTTCGCGGCGCTACTGTTCGTCCCTCTGGCAGCCCTGTCGGTCCCGCTGACAATCGTCGCCGTGGCACTGGCGAATGCAGCGTTGCTCTATCTTGCGGTGCTGCTCAGCTGGCGGATGCTGGGATATCGAGGAGCTGCAACCCACGTCGTGAGCATCTGCATGGCAGTAGCGATGACGTGGCTCGAACCGGTGCGTATGACGATGTGGCTCGGGCAGATCAATCTGCTACTCCTGGTGGCGGTTCTGTGGGATCTGGGCAGGCCGGAGGGCAGTCGCCTTCGTGGATTCGGCGTCGGGATTGCAGCCGGTCTCAAGTTGACCCCAGCGTTTTTCGTGCTGCATGCGCTGGCGCAGCGCCAGTGGTCGACCGTCAGAACCGCCTGCATTTCGTTCGGCGCAACCGTCGTTCTCGGTTTCCTACGGGTGTTCAACGACGCCACGACGTTCTGGACGTCGGCGATATTTCAGTCCGACCGAGTCGGTCTCCTTCGATCACCGGCCAATCAGTCGATCCACGGCATGTTGGCGCGAATGTGGTCGAACGGTGCTCCGCCATTCGCGCTGTGGATCTGCTGTGCAGTCGTGATCGGAGGTCTCGGTCTGTGGGCGGCATCGGTGGCTCAACGCCGCGGACAGCAATTGCTCTCGCTCACCGTCTGTGGTCTGACGACCCCCATGGTGTCTCCGTTTTCCTGGGGACATCATTGGGTCTGGTGTGTGCCGTTGACCGTCCTAGTGGTGCACCACGCCTCCCGGGCGTGCTGGCTGATTCGGCTAGTTGTTCCGGCAACGGTGCTGGTGCCGTTCGCCGCGTGGTTCTACACAACATCGGACGGTGTGGCAGTCATAGGGACGTTCATGCAGCGTGCGTCAGGTCCGGTGGCTGTGCTCGCGGGTAATGCCTATCCGCTGGTGTTTGCTGCGGTCCTGTTGGCAGTCGGTGCGAAACTCGGTGCCAGTTCACGCGTCAGCGCACACGATGGATCGCCACGACTCGAGTTTGCGTTCGAACGACATCGACGCGAACGCGGGGCTGGTGGACGGGAGTCGGACGAAGTCGATCTGCGAGACAGCCTGAGTGGGACGCACATATCGCCGAAAGCTGCTCTCAGCCTTGGCGCCGTTGAAGAAAATTCGCTCGATGGACGCGTGCGCCGCGATCAGCGACGCGAAGTCGTTGGTCTCGATCGTGGACTCGACGATCGCCGAGTCGAGGCTCCCGTGCCGAGTACACAGCTTCAACACATCCCACACGGCGATGCCGCTGCGTAGGAGTATCTCGGTTCGTTCCTCGTACGGAACCGACGGGCCAGCGCCGAACAATTCGCCCATGATCGGCCAGAACGCATTTCGAGGATGCGCGTAGTACTGGTGTGCTGCCAATGACGCGACTCCAGGCATCGATCCAAGAATCAACGTGTGAGCCGAGGTGCCGATGATCGGGGCGAAACTGTGCACCGTCGTCATCGGTTCAGCGTCTCATTGCCGTGGAAGCGCGTGCGCAGTGGGCCGAAACGCATGCGCGGTGGACCCAGAGAGGCAGAGAATGGAAACATGTTGGATCCACGCGTACTCGACACCCATGAACTCGATGCCGAACTTGCGGCTCTCCGGCGAGGCCGTGACGCCTCGATGGACGAAGGTGCACAGGGGACCGATCTCGCGGCGACAGACGTCCTCATCGAAAGATTCGAGGAGGAAATTCGTCGACGCCACCAAGATCCGCCCGTCGACATCTAGCGCCTGGCCGCGACGGTGAGCGCGACGCACGCCAGTGCGGCAGCCGCGCTTCTGGCGTGATTCCATCGAGTCCATTCGGGGAGATAGTTCGACCATAGGTCGGTTCCCGCCGGGCTGTTCGGGTCTACCGCGGCGAGCGAATCGTTAAGTGGGACGTTGACCGCCATCGTCACCACGACACACCCGATCACGTACATCAGCGCGCCTGCCACGATCAGTACCCGCGTCGGAGCGCCGGATACCAGCGCCCCGACGGCCGCTGTGACTGCTGCACCTGCGCTTCCGAGGAATGCAGTCAGGAATACCGGCGACACGATGACGACGTTGATCTGTTGCATCGTCGATATCGCATCCGATGCCGGCCGACTCCTGAGCGCAGGCATCACGCTGATCGAGAACGCAAAAAGTACACCTGCTGTGAGACCGCACCCCACCGCTGCAACCGTCGTGGCGATCGACGTAATCCGGTCGATCACAGCGCACGCTCGTGATGAGTGCGGAGTGAGGACGCGAAGTCTTCGATACGCGTCGGCGTGGTGTTCGCGACGGTTCGCGGCACGCCATCGGTCAATTCTCCGCTGTTGAACGCTCTGGTCATGTCGACGTAGTGCCGTGCGTAGTCCAAGGAGAACCCGAGTTCGGTGAAGGCATCGATCATGGCGTCGTACGCGAGCTGGACGTATGACGGGTCGTCGATTCCGAGGCGGTCCCCGAGTATGGCCGTCGCCTCGTCGTAGCTGAGGTCGCGTTCACCGAGTAGGTCGACGCCGACGTGTCCAGTCCACTGTCGATCCGTCAGCATCCGAGCTGCCGCGGCAGCGACATCAGCGGTCGCGATCATGGGAATCGGGACGTCGGCCTCCACCGAATCCACATGACTGCCAGACTCCTCGAGCTGTTCCACGGCGACGAGCAGGTTTTCGAAGAACGACACAGGTCGCAATAACGCGACGCGCGCCGACAACTTGGCCAACCGCAGTTCCTGACGATGCAACGCGCCGATCACGCCCGGGGCGTCGGGTCGGTCCGCACCCAGGCTGCTCAAAGCGACGACGGTCGGAACGGCACTTGCCGTCAGGGCTTCGGCAATCGATTCACCCAGTCGATCTTGTTCTGCGCCATAGTATTCGGCGAACGGATTGCTCGGAACCATGGCAAACACCGCGTCGCTGTCGCGAAGAGTCTCGGTGAGCCATGGGGTATCGGCGACGTTTCCGACGCGGATGTCCGCCCCGCGTTCGCCGAGGTTGTTCAGCGATTCCGCGGTCCGGCCGAGGACGCGAACGTAGCGTCCGGCGTCGAGCAGCGTTGTGGCAATCTTGCTTCCCACCTGCCCCGACGCTCCGATGATCGTGATCATGTCGATCGTCCTTTCGTTGGTGTGCGTCCAGCTTTGCAGCGCATCGCCGGACGATCTATGGCCATTGGTCGCAGTTCTATGCTTATTCGTCCAGCGCTGCCGTATTCTCGGTTCATGCGCGGAGTCGACCCATGGACATCGGAGGATCCTCTGGGCGAGGCGCTGCACTTTCTTCGAATGACGGGAGCGTTCTACTGCCGCTCCGAGTTGTCGGAGCCGTGGGGGCTGACGATGCCCGAGATGGCAGATTGCCTGTGGTTCCACGTAGTCACGCGCGGACGGTGTCTGCTGTCGGTTCCAGGATCGACGCCGAGATACCTGACGCCTGGCGAATTCGCCTTGGTGCCTCATGGTTTGGGACATGTCCTGTCGAGCGACCGTGAAGCGGCACAGACGGCGCCGGTCGTCTGGGGTCTACCGCACGAGTATGTGTCGGATCGCTACGCGGTGGTTCGACACGGTGAAGACGGACCACCGGCGACGATGATCTGCGGCGCAGTCAGACTCGATCACCCGTCGGCCGTGCAGCTCATCGGGTCCCTACCACCTCTGATCGTCGTGGAATCCGTACCTGCTGCACGCCTGTCGTGGATGCACAGCACATTGGGCCTCATCGCGGACGAGGCCAAATACCTCAGGCCTGGGGGAGAGGCCGTCATCACGCGGTTGTCGGACATCCTCGTCATTCAAGCGCTTCGCTGGTGGATAGAGCACGATCCCGCTGCGCAAATCGGTTGGCTTGGAGCGCTGCAGGATTCAGCGGTCGGACCGGCGTTGGCGCGAATGCACCGTGACCCGGATAAGCCATGGACTGTGGCATCGTTGGCGGCCGAGGTCGCGATGTCACGATCAGCATTTTCTGCTCGGTTCACCTCGATGGTCGGTGAGTCTCCGATGCGGTATCTGGCCAGGTGGCGAATGAGAGCGGCGCACGACGCCTTGAGATCGGCCGACGTCACTGTCGCCGAACTCGCAAAGAGAAGTGGGTATCAGTCCGAGGCGGCGTTTGCTCGAGCTTTCAAGCGCATGCTCGGAGTGTCGCCTGGAAGTGTGCGGAGACGAGTCGAGATGTCTGCGATCGGGGCCTGACGACGTCAGTCGATTAGGTGCCGGAGGTACGACGCCGGATCGTCGAGATATCGTCTCCAGTGCGTAACGAGTTGCAGTTCTTCCCACGGCGTTCTCTGCATTCCGTTGTCGCCGACTTCGACGATGTCGGCGCCGGGCAGTGACGCAAGGATCGGCGAATGTGTGGCGCACACGATCTGGGAACCGGACTCGGACAACTCGTCCATCAACGCCACGAGGTGAAGGCATGCGGTGAAAGACAGCGCAGATTCCGGCTCGTCCAGCACATAGAAGCCTGGGTCCCGAAACATGGCGCGAAAGACGGCCAGAAATCCCTCGCCGTGGCTCATCTCGGCGGTGTCCTCGTCCCAGTAACCGGGGACTCCGCCGAGCTTCTCGGTCATCTCGAACGCTGTTTCGGCGCGGAGAAAGAAACCCTTTTTCTGAAGTCTCGGACCGCGCAGCATCCGAGACCCGCGCGGCGTCATCTCGAGTTCGATGACCTCGCCCAACGGTGTCAGAACCGTCTCCGACCGTGGTGGACGCGACGCCCGGCCACCTCTCGAATCGAGTTGGAACCCTTCGGCAATCGCCTCGACGATCGTTGATTTTCCCGATCCGTTGTCCCCGACGAGCATTGTCACCGGAGCGTTGAACTCCAAGCCGTCGGTGATCAGCTGGTCAACCGCGGGAATGGTGAAAGGCCAGTCATCGGTGCGATTCTCGGGATCTACGTACGCGCGCTCGACGAACATCGAATCAGTCGGTCACCGGGCGATCTTCGTATCCCGTGACGTGTTCGGTGTTCACACTGCACTGGTAGAAGACCCATTTGATGTCCGAGGAGTCCGAAGCATCCCCGAACCGGTGAGTGACACGCTGCGCGCACAAAGTGCCTGCGCCGGTGTCGTGGCAACGAAGATTGCTTGGTATGTACATGACCCCACTGTAGGCGTCCACCGGAGAACCGGTTTACCAGAATTTGGGGTTGGACGGGAGCGTTCCTGGTGCCCTCGGTGAGACTCGAACTCACACTGCACGGGTTTTGAATCCGTTTCCTCTGCCAATTGGGATACGAGGGCTGGCGTTGTCTTGCGGTTCACTAACTTAGACGATGCGCCGATCGGGTCGACCACCGGTACCCTTCAAGTGCTCTGAGCGTCCGGCGGAGTCTGCGTGCGCCCGCTGGACGTGCGAGTATTTCTGCAGGTCGATGACTTGTACAAGGAGACTGGTATCAATGAACGCTCCTGTTGCGCAGGAGGGCGGCAAGCCCGCTCTTCGTGTTGTGGTGGCCGAGGACGAATCGCTCATTCGCCTGGATTTGGTGGAGATGTTGCGTGAAGAGGGCTACGAGGTCGTCGGCGAGGCGGCGGACGGTCAGCAGGCCGTGGACCTCGCCGTGGAGTTGCGTCCCGATCTAGTGATCATGGACGTCAAGATGCCCCGACGCGACGGCATCGATGCGGCGTCGGAGATTGCCGAGAAGCGCATTGCCCCAGTCGTCATATTGACGGCGTTCAGTCAGCGTGAGCTCGTGGAAAGAGCGCGCGACGCGGGAGCAATGGCCTACCTCGTAAAGCCCTTCTCGAAGGCTGATCTGATGCCGGCCGTCGAATTGGCAGCGAGCAGGTACACCGAAATTTCCACACTCGAGAACGAGATCGCGGACCTGCAGGAGCGGCTGGAGACCCGCAAGCTCATCGAGCGAGCCAAGGGCAAGTTGATGGAGTCCCAGTCCCTCACAGAGCCGCAGGCGTTCAAGTGGATTCAGCGCGCGGCCATGGATCGACGGACGACGATGAAGGCTGTCGCGGACGTCATCATCGAGACTCTCGACACGCCCACAGAGGGCTGACTTTCGGTCTTCACGCTACGACGATGTAAATCTTCGGGCTTGCAGGTCACAGTCAGGTCACGAGCCGTCTTCTCGACCGTCGCGGATCGATTCGGACAGCTAGCGTCTGTTCCACACATGGGGCGCATTTCTCACGTGTGCTTCATCTTTTGATCGATCAAGGAGACCCTAGATGGCAAAACGGACCTACGTCCGCACGGCTGCGGTGCTGGGTGCTGCGTCATTGGCACTGTTCGGCTGTTCTTCGAGCGACGATTCCAGCTCGAGTGACAGTTCCAGCTCCGCCAGCGGTGGAAATTCGGCACCAGCAGAAGAGACCGTGACGACTGATTGCACGCCCGCCCAGGCGACAGCAGGTGCAACTCCGGTTACGACTCCGCTGGTCGTCGGAACGTTGCTACCGGCCACAGGCAGCCTCGCCTTCCTCGGACCCCCCGAGGTCGCCGGTGTACAGCTTGCAGTCAACGAGGTCAACGAAGCCGGTGGCGTTCTGGGACAGCCCGTTCAGCTGATCCAGGGCGATTCCGGTGACACGACGACGGACACGGCCAACACGACCGTCGACCGTCTGCTCGCAGGCGGTGCAGACGTGATCGTCGGCGCAGCGTCGTCCTCGGTGTCGCTCAAGGTGATCGACAAGATCGCCAGTGCAGGCGTCGTACAGTTCTCTCCGGCCAACACCTCGGATCAGTTCGTCTGCTACCCGGACAAGGGCCAGTACTTCCGTACGGCACCGACCGACGTTCTGCAGGCGCAGGCTCTGTCGCAGCTGATCGCCGAGGACGGTGCGCAGCGTGTGTCCATCCTGGCGCTCAACGACCCGTACGGCACCGGCCTCGCCGCCAACACCGTCACGAACTTGGAAGAGGCGGGCATCGCGTCCGACCAGATCCAGAAGATCATTTACGACCCCAACGCACAGTCGTTCAACGCCGAGGTCGACGACGTGAACAACTTCGCCCCTGATGCAGTGGCGATCATCGGCTTCGAGGAGTCGGCCAAGATCATCACCCGTATGCATGAGGTGGGCATCGGACCGTCCGACGGCACTCTCGTCTACGGCGTCGACGGCAACATGGGCAACGCACTCGGTGAGTCCGTTGCTGCAGGGCTGCTGGACACGATGCGTGGCACCACGCCGCTCACCGACGTCGGCACGGCCTTCCAGGACCGCCTCAAGACCGTCGACCCGGCTCTGGTGGACTTCAATTATGCCGGTGAGTCCTACGACGCAGTGGTCATCTCCGCACTCGCTGCGGAGCAGGCCAAGTCGACTGCAGGCACCGACATCGCTGCCAACATCAACAGCGTCACCAAGGATGGCGAGAAGTGCACCACGTATGCACAGTGCCTTCCCCTCGTCCAGGCCGGAACCGACATCGACTACGACGGAGTCACCGGTGCGCTGAACTTCAGCGACGCGGGTGAGCCGGCAACCGGTTCGTACGGCAACCTGGTCTTCGGACCGGACAACAAGCTCACCACGGACAAGTACATCGTCGTCGGCGAGTGATGTTCCAGTACTGAGTATCTAGGCCCAGAGCCCCGGTCCGAGCCCTCGGATCGGGGCTTTGGTCTGTCCCGGGCTGCCGAGGTGACCGAATGAGTCATTTGCTCGCATTCCGGGGCTCCCGAGGTGACCGAATGAGACATTCGCACACTCTGAGTGACCGAGACAGTCATTCGCTCACCCGACGAGACCGAATGAGACATTCGCACACTCT
The DNA here is from genome assembly GCF_003641205.1 of Rhodococcus sp. P1Y. NCBI lineage: Bacteria > Bacillati > Actinomycetota > Actinomycetes > Mycobacteriales > Nocardiaceae > Rhodococcus > Rhodococcus sp. P1Y. The sequence goes on along the minus strand of NZ_CP032762.1, from coordinate 3,983,434 downwards.
GAGTGACCGAGACAGCCGTTCGCTCACCCGAGGTGACCGAATGAGACATTCGGTCACCCCCCGGCAGCACGAAACCCGGGCCCGATGAGCGGACCCGGGTTTCGAGGGGATCGAAACTACTTCTTTTCTTTGCTTCCCGCCAAGGTACCCAGGTACAGCTCGATGACCTTTGGGTCGTTCATCAGTGCAGGTCCGGTGTCGGTGTACGCGTTACGACCCTGGTCGAGGACGTAGCCGCGATCGCAGATCTGGAGGCACCGACGTGCGTTCTGCTCGACCATGATGATCGAGACTCCCGTTGCGTTGATCTTCTTGCAGCGGATGAACACCTCGTCTTGGAACATGGGGGACAGGCCGGCCGACGGCTCGTCGAGCAGAAGGACCGACGGCTCCATCATCAATGCCCGACCCATGGCAACCATCTGACGTTCGCCGCCGGACAGTGCGCCTGCCTTGACCTTCTTGCGCTCGCCCAGCAGTGGAAAGAGTTCGCTGACGAAGTCGAATCTTTCCTGAAACTTCTTCGGTCGCAGATAGATTCCCATCTCGAGGTTCTCTTCGATGGTGAGTGAGGGAAACACGTTCTGAGTCTGCGGAACGTAGCCGACACCCTTGGTGACGAGTACGTGCGCCTCGGCCGAGGTGATGTTGTCTCCGCGAAGCTTCACCGATCCCTCGCGCACGGGAATCAGGCCGAACAAGGTCTTGAGCAAGGTCGACTTGCCGGCACCGTTCGGGCCGATGATGCCGACGATCTCTCCGTCCTTGAGGAAGAAGTTGCACTCGTTGAGAATGTTGACGCCCGGGATGTAGCCCGCCACGAGGTTGTCTGCTCGCACGAGCGCGCCCTCGGCGAGACGTGCGTGTTCGCCTGCGGTTGCGGCGAATTCGGCAGGCGTCAGCTTGGTTGTACTCGGTTCGCTCATTTGCCGTCTTCTTCCTTGGCGTGCTTGCCGGCCGTCGGCGCGACATCCGCGGGTGCGACGAACTCCGGTTCGGACAGGTTGCCGCCTGCCTGGAGTTCTTCGGCCTCGGCTTGTTCCAATGCCTGAGCCAATTCGGCAGTGGCGCCGACGGGGTTGCCGTTCTCGTCGAATTCGAGTGCCTGGTCGTGGTGGCTACCGAGGTAGGCATCGACGACGGCGCCGTTGTTGGACAGGTCCTCCGGCGTCGACTCGGCTATCACGCTTCCCTGCGCCATGACGACGACCCAGTCGCTGATGTCGCGGATGACGTCCATGTCGTGTTCGACGAACACCACCGTCATTCCGTCGTCGCGCAGTGACTTGATGTGTCCCAGAAGGCTCTGCGTCAGAGCAGGATTGACGCCTGCCATCGGCTCGTCGAGCATGACGACCGCAGGGTCGGTCATCAGCGCACGTGCCATTTCGAGCAGCTTGCGCTGCCCTCCGGACATCGAACCGGCGAGGTCATCGGCCTTCGCATCGAGTTTGAACCGTGCGAGTAGCTCGTACGCCCTCTCGGTGATCTCCTTTTCCTGCTTCTTCCAGGTCCACGGCATCAACGTGTTGACGATTCGCTCGCCGCGCTGCCCCGTGGCGCCGAGACGCACGTTGTCGAGCACCGTCAGTTTTGACAGGGCCTTGGTCAGCTGAAACGTCCGCACCACGCCCTTGCGCGCCACCTGATGCGGATGCATCTTGCCCAGGGATTGACCGTCCATCGACCATGTGCCGGTGTCGGGCCGATCGAAGCCGGTCAGCAGATTGAACAGTGTCGTTTTGCCCGCACCGTTCGGGCCGATCAGCCCGGTAATGCATCCCCGCTGAAATTCGAGGTGTGCGACGTCGACTGCTTTGAGGCCGCCGAACGTTCGGGAGACGCCGTCGACGACGAGTGTTGCGTCCGGCTTGGGGGCACCCGGTGTCTGAGGGACGCCGGCAAAGAGCGTTGATCGCTGCTCCGCGCTGAGGGGCCGCCTCGCATCGGGCCCTGCGTGTGGCGTTCTAGGCATTGAGTTGGACCTCTCGCTTGTTGCCGAGAATACCCTGCGGTCTGAAGACCATCAGAACGGCGATGAGTATGCCCAAGAGCACGAATCGCGTTGCACCGACCTGCTGTTCACTGAGGTTGAGCAGCGGGTCGGGGCCGGAGATGGCCTGGCGAAGGAGGGCGTCGGGGATGGATAGCAGGAACCAGAACAGCATGGCGCCCAGGACCGGCCCGAACACCGTTGCCGCGCCACCGAGGATCAGAGCGCCGAAGGCGAAGAACGTCTGTGCCGTCGAGTAGAAGTCGGGGTTGATCGACTTCGTCTGCAAGGCGTTGAAGACGCCGCCCATACCGCCGATGACACCACCGAGCACGAGGGCCTGCATCTTGTAGACGAAGACGTTTTTGCCCAGCGACCGCGCTGCATCCTCGTCTTCACGAACTGCTTTGAGGACGCGTCCCCACGGACTGTGTGTCAGGAGATAAATCAAGCCGCACAGCAGCAGAACCAGCGTCCAGCCGACCACCATCGCCCACAGGTCGTCGCCGTAGAACTTGACGCCGAGGAAGGCATATTGCTTGCCTGAGTCGAACGGGCTGAGCGAGGTGAACGGATCTGCGAACCCGAAGATGCCGTTGGTGGATTTGGTCACCGGATCTGTCGCGGTGGATCGGAAGACGAGTCTGAGGATCTCCGAGGCTGCAATTGTGACGATGGCGAGATAGTCCGCGCGTAGTCGAAGCGTCGGAATTCCGAGTACCAACGCGAGAAGACCTGCCGCGCCCAGTCCGACGAGGATGCCGACCCAGAGCGGCTGCTGGTAGGTGATGGTCATGATGCCGACGCCGTAACCGCCGAGCAGTGCGAAGCCGATCTGACCGAAGTTGAGAAGTCCGGCGTAACCGAAGTGAAGGTTCAGGCCGATGGCCAGAAGAGCGTAGAAAATGGCCGACGGCCCGATCAGCTGAGCGAGCGAGACTTGGAGTGCTCCGAGAATATCCATACCGGTCACCCGATCCTTTGCCGCGAGCCGAGTATGCCCTGAGGCCTGACGACGAGGATGAGAATCAAGACGAGCAGTCCTCCGATGTATTTGAGATCGGGATTGATGATCATCGTCGACCACTGGACGAGGAGTCCGACGATGACGCAGCCGAGGAGAGCTCCGTAGGCGGTTCCCAGGCCGCCCAATGTGATTCCGGCGAACATAAGGAGGAGCAGTTTGAAGCCCATCTCCCATTGGACGCGCCCGCCGAGTTCGGAAAGGCCGAACAGGACGCCGCCAAGTGCCGCTAGGCCACCGCCCATGCACCAGACGAAGGTCACGACGCGTTCGACGTTGATGCCGGACGACGCGGCCAGGTCTCGGTTGTCGGCGACGGCCCGCATTGCCTTGCCGATGCGAGTGCGTTGCAACATCAGCGCGACGCCCACCAGCACGACGATGCTGATGACGATGCAGGCGAGGTTGACGTTGGTGATGGCCAGTGGGCCCCACTCGTTCTGGGTCTGTGCCTGGTAGTCGTCGAACGGCTCGGCACGGTCGGAGAAGAAGATGAGGATGAGATAGCGGAACGCGATAGCCAGGCCGATGGAGACCACCAGCTGAGCGATCAGGCCTGTCTTACGTTTTCGCAGAGGGCGCCAGATGAGGGAGTTGTTCAGCCATCCGATGGCGACGCCGACGATGATCGCCAGGATCGTTGCCCAGATCAACTGAATGCCCATACTGACGTTGAACACCCATGCTGCGACTGCGCCGAGTGTGACCAGCTCGCCATGGGCGAAGTTGGTCAGGCCGGTCGTGCCGAAGATGAGGCTCAGGCCGACTGCGGCGAGGGCAATGACGAGCCCGAAACGCAGACCGTCGACGGTCGTCCTGATGAACTTCTCGTAGAAAGGCACTTCAGTAGCAGTACGGGCTTCGCCGAACGAGAAGATGACGGTGTTGGCGCGTCCGGCTGCCACGTCGCGCTGCACCTCGCCCTGGACGTTGACTCCGTCGGGCAGGGTCTCGGGGTCTACGCCGAACGTGTAGGAGCCGGGGGACAATTCGAGCGTCCACCGGCCACCGTCGGCCGAGGTTGTCCTGCCGACTTCCTCGCCGGAGGCATCTTTGGCGGTGACGTCGACATCGGCGAGCCGTTCACCGCCGTTGTTGAGGCTGCCGCTGACGGACACTGCATCAGCCGGCGGTGACTCCGACGTCGATGCAGCTGGTGGGGGAGTTGGGGTCGGTTCCTGCGCTAGAGCAGTTCCGCCGAACGTCACTGCTGCTATGGATCCGAGAATCGCCAACATGAGGGTCTGTCTCAAAAGGCGGAGCGAGATTCGGCTGGTGAACCGAATTCGAGTCTTCCTTCGGGTCCATCGAACATTTGGAGCCACGCACGTCCTCCGGACGGTTGTCGGGGTGAGCCCATGGCAGGGCTCGGCTACTTGCAATTGTCGGACTCTAACTGTTGGAAGCGCACGAAACCGGCGTCTGGAATTTCTGGGAAGTTTCATTTGTGTTTCGAACTTCGCGAGCAGGCAAATTGCCCGAGATCCGCATCCACGCCAGCAGCTGTCGGACCCTCTACCTAGACTGGACGACCGTGAGCCCTGTAACCGACGCCAGTCCTGCCTCCGCTCCCACGACCGGCAAATCTGCTGATGCGTCGCCGCCGACGCTGTTGCTGATCGACGGTCACTCCATCGCGTTCCGAGCCTTCTTCGCGCTGCCGGTGGACAACTTCAAGACGACGAGTGGTCAGTCGACCAACGCTGTCTACGGGTTCACGTCCATGTTGATCAACTTGCTGCGCGACGAGAAGCCGACGCACATCGCCGCGGCGTTCGATGTGTCCCGCCAAACGTTCAGAGCCGAGCGGTTTCCCGAGTACAAAGCCAATCGCAGCAAGACGCCGGACGAATTCGCCGGCCAGGTCGACATCACCAAGGATGTCCTCGGTGCAATGGGCATCCCGGTCATGGCAGAGGCTGGGTTCGAGGCGGACGACATCATCGCGACGCTGGTGACCCAGGCCGAGGTGCTTGGCTACCGCGTCCTCGTCGTCACCGGCGACAGGGATTCGTTGCAGTTGGTCACCGAGAACGTGACAGTCCTTTACCCGAAGAAGGGCGTTTCGGAGCTCACCCGTTTCACCCCGGAAGAGGTAACCAGCAAATACGGCCTGACACCGTCGCAGTATCCGGACTTCGCCGCGTTGCGCGGCGACCCAAGCGACAACCTGCCTGGCATCCCAGGAGTCGGCGAGAAGACCGCCACCAAGTGGATCGTGGAGTACGGGTCGCTCGAGGAACTCGTCAACAATGTGGACAAGGTGAAAGGCAAGGTCGGAGATGCCCTCCGCGCCAACCTGTCCTCCGTAGTGCTCAATCGTGAACTCACCGAGATGGTTCGCGACGTCCCGCTTCCCTACACGCCGGATCAGCTCGAGCTGGCACCGTGGGATCGCGAGAAAATCCACGCGTTGTTCGACGATCTCGAATTCAGGGTTCTGCGCGACCGGCTGTTCGAGACGCTGTCCTCGGTGGAGCCCGAGGCGGAGGAGGGTTTCGACGTCAAGGGTGGGACCGTACCGGTGGGGGAGCTCGCCGAGTGGCTGAAGGCCCATGCGTCGACGGGCGAGCGCCACGGGCTCTCCGTCGTCGGCCCACGCCGTCCGTTCGACAGCGACGCGGTGTCCGTTGCGATCGCCGCATCCGACGGCGAGGGCGGATTCGTCACCACGAGTGCTCTCGACGAGTCCGATGAGCAAGCGCTCGCCGCGTGGTTGGCCGACCCCGCCCAGCCGAAAGCTCTGCACGAGGCCAAGTGGGCCATCCACGCGCTCCGCGGTAGGGGGTGGACTCTGAATGGACTGACGAGTGATACCGCCCTCGCAGCGTATCTGGTTCGGCCGGGACAACGCAGCTTCAATCTCGATGATTTGTCGTTGCGCTACCTCAAACGCGAACTCCGAGCCGAGGATTCGGTGGAAGGGCAGCTGTCGCTCCTCGATACCGAGGACGTGGCCGAGGCTGCAGTCGCCGAGGGTGAAATTCTGCGGGCTCAAGCCATTCTGGACCTCGCAGCAGCACTCGACGCCGAGTTGGACAGCATCGAGTCGACGTCGTTGCTCTCGGACATGGAACTTCCGCTTCTGACGGTCCTGGCAGACCTCGAGGCGACGGGTATCGCCGTCGGCCGAGATCACCTGGAGGAATTACAGAGTGGGTTCGCCGATCAGGTCGGTGACGCAGCCAACGCGGCGTACGAGGTCATCGGCAAGCAGATCAACCTCGGATCGCCGAAGCAGCTGCAGGTCGTGTTGTTCGACGAGCTCGACATGCCGAAAACCAAGAAGACCAAGACCGGTTACACCACCGATGCCGATGCGCTTCAAAGCATGTTCGAAAAGACCGAGCATCCATTCCTGAAGTTCCTTCTCGATCACCGCGACGCGACCCGGATGAAGGTGACTGTCGACGGTTTGCTCAAGTCCGTCGCCGACGACGGTCGCATTCACACGACGTTCAATCAGACCGTCGCTGCGACGGGCCGTCTGTCCTCCACCGAACCCAATCTGCAGAACATCCCGGTGCGCAACGAGGCAGGCAGGCATATCCGCGACGGGTTCGTCGTGGGCGAGGGCTACGACGCGCTCCTCACCGCGGACTACAGCCAGATCGAGATGCGCATCATGGCCCATCTTTCCGGAGACGAAGGCCTGATCGAAGCGTTCAACACCGGTGAAGATCTGCACAGTTTCGTAGGAGCACGGGCGTTCGGTGTACCGATCGAGGAGGTCACACCGGAACTCCGCCGCCGAGTGAAGGCAATGTCCTACGGTCTCGCGTACGGGCTGAGTGCCTTCGGGCTCGCCGCGCAGCTCAAAATCTCGACCGACGAGGCAAAACAGCAAATGGAGGCGTACTTCTCGCGCTTCGGTGGAGTTCGCGACTACTTGCGAAATGCAGTGGAGGAGTCACGCAAGGTCGGCTACACCTCGACGCTCTATGGACGCCGTCGTTACCTGCCCGACCTCAACAGTGACAACCGTCAGCGTCGCGAGGTTGCAGAACGCGCTGCCCTGAACGCCCCGATACAAGGCACCGCGGCCGACATCATCAAGGTTGCGATGATCGACGTGCACCGCAGTCTGTCCGAGTCGAAATTGAAGTCCCGCATGCTCCTACAGGTCCACGACGAATTGGTCCTGGAAGTCGTGGAGTCCGAGCGTGAACAGGTCGAAGCACTCGTGCGCGAGAAAATGTCGTCTGCGATCTCGTTGTCCGTCCCGCTCGAGGTATCCGTCGGGACGGGCCGAAGCTGGGACAAAGCAGCGCACTAGACCCGCACATACGACGAGGGCCGATCACGTTCGCGATCGGCCCTCGTCGTATGTCGTGTCGAACTATTCGGAGTCTGCTCCGGCCTTCTGCTCTTCCAACTGCGCGCGTACTACGTCCATGTCCAAGGACTTGACCTGCCCGACGAGGTCTTCCAATGCTGCTGCCGGAAGGGCCCCTGGCTGCGCGAAGACGAGAATGCCCTCACGGAACGCCATGATCGTCGGGATGGACTGGATGTTCGCTGCCGCAGCGAGGCCCTGTTCGGCCTCGGTGTCGACCTTCGCGTGCACGACGTCGGGGTGAGCGTCGGAAGACTTCTCGAACGTCGGTGCGAACTGGCGGCACGGTCCACACCACGACGCCCAGAAGTCGACGAGAACTACGTCGTTGCCGCCGACGATGTCGTCGAAGTTCTGCTGAGTCAAAGTCTGTGTTGCCACGCCTGCCCTTTCGTCGATGTGTGCTTCTCTGGTCCTTTCAACGTACGACCGTCGAAAATTCTTCCCACGGGTTACACCGGCTGTGGCGCGGACCGGAATGTGCGGCGGTAGGAGTTGGGCGTCGTGCACCGCAATCGGACAAAATGCTGCCGCATCACGGCAGCGTTGCCGAAGCCGACTCGTTCGGAGATCACGTCCATCGACAGATCCGAGTTCTCGAGCAGCTGTTGGGCGGCAAGAACGCGTTGATCGTTGAGCCAGCGGGCAGGTGTCGTCCCCGTCTCGGCCTGGAATCGGCGGGCGAAGGTCCGCGCAGACATGTTCACCCGCGCGGACAAGGTCTGGACGGTGAGGTCGGTATCGAGGTGCTCGGTCATCCAGTCGAGTAGGGGAGCGAGCGTATCGACCTCCGTTGTCGGCAAAGGAGTTGTGACGAATTGGGCTTGACCTCCGTCTCGGTGCGGCGGTACCACCATGCGTCGGGCGATTCCGTTGGCGACCTTGCTGCCCTGCTCCTTGCGGACGATATGCAAGCAGAGGTCGATGCCAGCAGCGGTGCCAGCACTCGTCAGAACGTTGCCGTCGTCGACGTACAGCACGTTGCAGTCGACGTCCGCCAATGGGTATTCGGCCGCAAGACGATCCGAATGCCGCCAGTGCGTCGTGCAACGACGACCGTCGAGCAGACCGGCCTTGCCGAGGAGAAATGCGCCATTGCACAGGCTGGCTACCTTCGCGCCGCGGTCCACTGCTGCTCGCAGCTTCACCAGCAGTGGCTCGATGGCTGCGTCGTAGTCGGTGCCGCACACATAACTGCCGTCATCGGATCGATGCGTGCCGCCGGCCGGTATGACGATCAGATCGGCGTCGTCGAGTTGATCGAGGTCGTAGGGTACGTCGATCGTGAACCCGAACCGGGACCTGATCGGTTCCGCGACACCGGCTATGAGCGAAAAATCGTAGGTGGGAAGGCCTTCGTCGGATCGGTCGAAACCGAATACCTCGCAGGCAACCCCCATCTCGAACTGCTCGGTCAGCGGGAGTAGCGGAACGACCACGCGTTTCAACATTGTGCCAGTATGGCAGAAAAACGAGCAACTATGTCATATCTGCCACTGTTGCTGTCGAGCTGCTGGTTGCAGGCTTGTGAACATGACAATCACACTTTTCGTCCTGGTAGTTTTCGCCGCGATGTACTTGGCTCTTGCTTCCGGCTACGCGCCTGACACTCATGCGGAGGTGACCCAGTTCGGTGACTTCAGATTCTGACGCGTCACCGTACGAGCCACTCGCGCTTGTCCTCGCCGTCCCACCTGCGGAGCGCCGACGTCTCACCGACAAGATCGGACGGGCACGCGTGAAGCCGCAAGAACGCCTCGGCGAGTTCGACTCGCGTGAGTCTGCGGGCGAGCGTGACGTGCGGGGTCCATTTCCCCGATGTCGTGTGTGACCGGTAGCCGCCGGAATCCTCGGCCAGCTCCGACACGCGGGCGTGCAGCGTCAACAACTCCTTCGACGGGACCACAAGCCTCGCCAGAGTGGTGTGCTTGCCACGGAAAACCACGAATGCACCGAGCCTCACCGGAAATCGAACGCGCAGGAACTCCTGCTCGATGCGCGCGTCGAGCATCTCGAAGTCGTCGGCAACCGACAGAGTGATATGCGGACGATTCGACTCGCCTGTGTGTCGACCTTGGCTCGGGAGATCGGCGTCGATCAGCAGTTGCCATTCACGCCGGACGGCCACGTCGAGTGAATCGTCGAGGAGTAATTCCAGTGACTGGACCATAGTCAGTCATGATTGCTGATGTGGCACACGACGGAGTGAAGACGGTACGGATCGGGTCGATGCTCGGGGACGGAATCGGGCACGAAATCGTGCCCGCGACGATGCGCGTCGTCGACGAAGCGGTCGACGCCGAACACGGCCCGTCCATCGAGTGGGTCGAACTACCTCTCGGCGCGGACGCGATCGACACGCATGGGACCCCGATTCCGGAATCGACGCTCGAAGAACTGAAGTCGCTCGACACCTGGATACTCGGCCCGCACGACAGTGCGTCGTATCCAGAGCCGTTCCGATCGCAACTCACTCCGGGTGGCGTCGTACGCAAGACCTTCGACCTCTTCGCAAACATCAGGCCTGCCGCGGCCCATCCTGGCGTGAGAGCAGTATCGGCTTCGATGGACCTCGTCGTCGTCCGTGAGAACACAGAAGGCTTCTACGCAGATCGCAATATGTTCCTCGGCAGCGGCGAATTCATGCCGACGCCCGATGTTGCGCTTGCTGTCGGTGTGTTCACTCGTTCTGCGTGCGAGCGGATCGCACGCGAGGCATTCACGCTCGCCCAGGGTCGGCGGAAGCATGTGACCATCGTGCACAAGACGAACGTTTTGGCGATGACAACCGGGCTTTTCCGTGACGCATGCAGAACCGTCGCCGTCGATTTCCCGGACGTGGCCGTCGACGAAGAACACATCGATGCGCTCACCGCGCATCTTGTTCGGCGGGGCGGCGACTTCGACGTGATCGTCGCCGAAAACATGTTCGGCGACATCCTGTCCGACTTGGCCGGCGAGCTTTCGGGGTCACTCGGGATGGCACCGTCGCTCAATTCGTCGGAGAACAAAGCGATGGCTCAGGCCGCACATGGGTCGGCTCCCGACATCGCAGGCAAGAACCGTGCGAATCCGACGGCCCTGTTCCTGTCGGCGGCGATGATGCTGGAATGGCTCGCGGGCAACTCGGGCGATGCTCGGCTCACTGCTGCGGCGCACCGAATCAGACGCGCTGTCGATGGCGCGCTCGAGTCTGGAGTCGCAACAGCCGACCTCGGCGGGCGGGCGTCGACGAGTGAGTTCACCGAGACGGTGATCGCTAGAGCAAAGCGGGTGTGACCCGTCCGCGTCCAACACGGTTGGCGGCGAAATGACTTCTCCGGTCGGTAGCCCGCGTTACTGTTCGGTTACCCATACGGCGGGGGCGGCGTCGGTCGCTTATGTTCGTATGACTGACGGCACCGCACGCCGCGGTGCGTCGTGTCGATTTCTGGAGGCTCTGTCGTGTCTGCACGTTCCTGTTCGAAGCCCGTTCGTACCGCGCGAGTTCTGTTGGCGCTCACCGGAGCCGGCGCACTGTTCCTCTCGGGGTGCGCACAGAACACCGAAGACGGTGGTGCACCTGCCGCGGAGGAGACGACTGCGGTCGAGGTGAGCAAGGTCGACGACGTGGCCTCGACGCTCCCCGAGAAGAACGTCACGTCGGGCACCTTGATCGTCGGTGTCAACGTGCCGTATTCGCCCAACGAGTTCAAGGATTCGTCCGGCAAGATCATCGGCTTCGACGTCGACCTGATGAACGCCGTTGCCGGAGTTCTGGGTGTGACAGCACAGTACGAGGAAGCCGACTTCGATCGGATCATCCCCTCGGTTCAGGCGGGAAGTTACGACGTCGGGATGTCGTCGTTCACCGACACGAAAGAGCGCGAGCAGACCGTCGACTTCACCACCTACTTCAATGCAGGCACTCAGTGGGCGCAGCCGGCCGGCGGATCGGTCGATCCAACCGACGCGTGTGGCCTGAAGGTTGCGGTGCAGACCACCACAATCCAGGACCAGGAAGAGGTTCCAGCCAAGAGCGAGGCGTGTGTGGCGGCAGGCAAGCCCGCAATCGAGATCGTGAAGTTCGACAGTCAGGACGACGCGGTCAACGCTCTCGTCCTCGGACGCGTAGACGCGATGTCGGCAGATTCGCCGGTCACGGCCTATGCGATCAAGCAGACCGGGGACAAGCTAGAGGCGGCAGGCGACGTGTTCGATTCCGCTCCGTACGGATACCCGGTGGCCAAGGGGTCACCGCTCGCGCAGTCGCTCCAGAAGGCCGTTCAGTACCTGATCGACAACGGGCAGTACCAGACCATCGCCGAGAACTGGGGCGTCGAGGCAGGCGTGATCGAGCAGGCACAGATCAACGGGGCAGTCAACTGATCGCGCCCAACGTGCCAACTCGACGAAAGGATTTCGTGTGACGAGTTCGCCCTCGTTGGACAGCGGAACCGATCCCGCGCCGATCAAGGCAATTCCGCTGAAGCATCCCGGTCGTTGGGTTGCTGCCGTCGTCATTGTGGTTCTGTTCGGGCTCTTTGCATACGGCGCAGCGACCAATCCCGCGTACGGATGGGGCACGTACGGCCGCTACTTGTTCGACTCTCGGATCGGTACCGGCGTATGGATCACGGTGCAGCTCTTGGTGTATTCGATGGTCATCGCGATCATCTTGGGCGTTGCGGTCGCGGTCATGCGTCTGTCGCCCAACCCCGTCCTACGCAGTGCAGCGTGGGTCTACCTCTGGATCTTTCGTGGTACCCCTATCTACGTTCAGTTGACCTTCTGGGGTCTGTTCCCCGTGATCTACAAGAACGTCGCACTGGGGATCCCGTTCTCGGTCCAATTCGCCGAGTTCGATCTGCAATCTCTCTACTCGGCCTTTTGGTTCGCCGTGATCGGGCTGGCGTTGAACGAAGCTGCATACATGGCCGAGATCGTCCGCGCCGGTATCAATTCGGTCGGAGAAGGTCAGGTCGAAGCATCCACCGCGCTCGGGATGTCGTGGTCGCAGACCATGCGACGGACGGTGTTGCCACAGGCGATGCGCGTGATAATCCCGCCGACCGGCAACGAAGTAATCAGCATGCTGAAGACGACGTCGTTGGTGATCGCCGTGCCGTTCACCGGCGACGTCTACGGACGGGCCCGTGACATATCCGGGGTCAATTTCGAACCGGTCCCGCTTCTCCTGGTCGCGTCGACGTGGTACCTCCTGATCACGAGCATCCTGATGGTCGGTCAGTTCTATCTCGAGCGCTACTACTCGAAGGGGGTGTCTCGGAAGTTGACCAACAGGCAGCTTCAGGCGCTCGCCGACGCCCAGGGCGGCAAACCCTCGATCGTTCCGAGGTCGACGGAAGGGGGTCCGCTGTGAGTCCCATGGTGAAGGCCGAACAGGTGTGCAAGAACTTCGGCGCACTGGAAGTCCTCAAGGGTATTTCGCTTGAGATCGACAAGGGCCAGGTGCTGTGCATGGTCGGTCCGTCGGGCTCGGGAAAGTCGACGTTCCTGCGCTGCATCAACCACCTCGAACAGGTCAACGCTGGTCGGTTGTACGTCGACGACGAACTCGTCGGATACGAGGAGAAGAACGGCAAGCTCTACGAGCTGCATCCGAAGAAGGCGTCCAAGCAACGCCGCGACATCGGCATGGTCTTCCAGCACTTCAACCTGTTTCCGCATCGCACAGCGCTCGAGAACATTATCGAGGCGCCGACGCAGGTGAAAGGCATGAAGAAGAAGGACGCGACGGTGCGCGGCAAAGAACTGCTCGACCGGGTCGGACTCGGCGACAAGTCTGGTGCCTATCCGGCGCAGTTGTCCGGCGGGCAGCAGCAACGCGTCGCCATCGCCCGGGCTCTTGCCATGGATCCCAAGCTGATGCTGTTCGACGAGCCCACATCGGCGCTGGACCCGGAACTCGTCGGTGAAGTGCTCGGAGTCATGAAGGAGTTGGCGAAAGACGGAATGACGATGGTCGTCGTGACCCATGAGATGGGGTTCGCCCGCGAAGTCGCTGATCAGCTGGTGTTCATGGACGGCGGAGTAGTGGTCGAGTCGGGTGAACCCCGGTCCCTGCTCGCCAACCCGCAGCACGAACGCACCAAGCTGTTCCTCTCCAAACTCCTTTAGAGCGGTTTGCGGCTGGAAAAGATCGCGGTGCCGGGGAAGAGCTGCCCACGCAGCGGACTCCACTGTCCCCACTCGCGGTCGAGCCACTCCGGCCAGTCGGGCTCGATGATGTCACGCAGTTCGAGCCCGGCCGCGACGATTTCGCGGACGCGGTCACCGATAGTTCGATGATGCTCGACGTACGTAGGTTGACCGTCGGCACCGAACTCGACGTACGGCGTGCGATCGAAGTAGGGGATGGTCGCGGTAAGTCCGACAGGGCCCGGATCGTCGGGGAATATCCACCGCATCGGGTGATTGACCGCGAAGACCCAGAGACCGCCCGGCCGAAGCACGCGCGCAACTTCCGTCATGACGTTCGCAGAGTCTGCGACGAACGGGACTGCGCCGAATGCCGAGCACGCGATGTCGAAGCTCGCATCGGCGAACGGGAGTGACTCGGCACTTGCCTGGATCAGTGGAACGCGGTCGCCACCGGCCGTCATGGCGTCGAGACCCTTTCCAAGCATTCCCGACGATATGTCGAGGCCGACGGCGTGAGCGCCCTGCGCGCCCAGCCACCGAGCGCAGGGTGCCGAACCGCACCCGACCTCCAGGATGTCCTTCCCGGCGACGTCACCTAGCAGGTGGACGTCGCCTTCGTGCAGGCCTTCCGGACACCACACGAACTCGCCCTTCTCGGAGCCGACACCGAGGAAATCCCCGTGTGTGCGGTGGTACTCGTCGGCATCGGAGTCCCACCACGAGCGGCTCGCACGATCGCTCAACTCCGAACCGATCCGAGTTCGCCCTGGTACAACGGGAGTCTGGAGTGATTCGGAGGGGTCAGGGCTGTCGGTCACCCGAGACACGTTAGTCGGTGCCGATTGGGGTGCCTGTCGCGTTTGCCCAGCTGTGACCTGGTCGCGTACCCTGTTGGACGCGAGTGTGTTCATGCTGCGTCAGGGTCGGTCGAAACTACGGTTTCCGGTCGCCTCGAATGTCAGTGGGAACATCTTCGCGCTCGATGTGTTCTGACAGCTCGGACGCTTCTTGTTTCACGACCGGCATTTCTGGTCATAGAAGGTTCGCGTTCTGTTCAGAATCGAGTTTTACAGTCCGACCGAACATCCATCAACCGATACCCAACCCGTCCGGAGCAACTCAACACATGCCCTCAACCACAACCTCACCGCAGGTAGCCGTCAACGACATCGGCTCCGCAGAGGATTTTCTCGCCGCCATCGACGCAACGATCAAGTACTTCAACGATGGTGACATCGTCGAAGGCACCATCGTCAAGGTCGACCGCGACGAGGTTCTGCTCGACATCGGTTACAAGACCGAAGGCGTCATTCCTTCCCGCGAGCTCTCCATCAAGCACGACGTCGACCCCAATGAGGTCGTCTCCGTGGGAGATGAGATCGAAGCACTCGTCCTCACCAAAGAGGACAAGGAAGGCCGCCTGATCCTGTCCAAGAAGCGTGCTCAGTACGAGCGCGCGTGGGGCACGATCGAAGAGCTCAAGGAGAAGGACGAGGCCGTCAAGGGCACCGTCATCGAGGTCGTCAAGGGTGGACTCATCCTCGACATCGGTCTTCGTGGCTTCCTTCCCGCCTCGCTCGTCGAGATGCGTCGTGTTCGCGACCTCCAGCCGTACGTCGGCAAGGAGATCGAGGCCAAGATTATCGAGCTCGACAAGAACCGCAACAACGTGGTCCTGTCGCGCCGTGCATGGCTCGAGCAGACTCAGTCCGAGGTTCGCAGCGAATTCCTGCACCAGCTCCAGAAGGGCCAGGTCCGCAAGGGCGTCGTGTCCTCCATCGTCAACTTCGGTGCCTTCGTGGACCTGGGCGGCGTAGACGGACTCGTGCACGTTTCCGAGCTTTCCTGGAAGCACATCGATCACCCGTCCGAGGTTGTCGAGGTCGGCACCGAGGTCACCGTCGAGGTTCTCGACGTCGACCTGGACCGCGAGCGTGTTTCCCTGTCGCTCAAGGCAACTCAGGAAGATCCGTGGCGCCAGTTCGCTCGCACCCACGCGATCGGCCAGATCGTGCCCGGCAAGGTCACGAAGCTCGTTCCGTTCGGCGCCTTCGTGCGCGTCGAAGAGGGCATCGAGGGCCTCGTGCACATCTCCGAGCTGGCCGAGCGCCACGTGGAGGTTCCGGACCAGGTTGTCGGTGTCGGCGACGATGCACTCGTCAAGGTCATCGACATCGATCTCGAGCGTCGTCGTATCTCGCTGAGCCTCAAGCAGGCCAACGAGGACTACGCAGAAGAGTTCGATCCGTCCAAGTACGGAATGGCCGACTCGTACGACGATGCGGGCAACTACATCTTCCCCGAGGGCTTCGACTCCGAGACCAACGAATGGCTCGAAGGCTACGAGAAGCAGCGTGAAGAGTGGGAAGGCCGCTACGCCGAGGCAGAGCGTCGCCACAAGATGCACACCGCTCAGATGGAGAAGACGGCGAAGGACGAGGCTGCCGAAGCCGCCAACACCAACTACTCCTCCGAGTCGGGCCAGGCTCCCGCCGATGCAGAAGGCGACGCTCCCGTGGCGTCGGCTCCCGCGTCGACCGGTGGCTCGCTGGCCAGCGATGCGCAGCTCGCTGCACTTCGCGAGAAGCTGTCGGGCAACGCCTGATAGAAGATGTCTACCCGTAAGGGTATGACCGCAGCCCCGGCTCCTTTGTGGAGCCGGGGCTCACTTCTTTCTCGGGTACGCTGTTCGGCTATCTCCGCTGGACCGAATGTCTGTTCCGGTCACCTCATTTGAGCGAACGGCTCATTCGGTCACTCTGAGTGAGTGAATGTCTACTTCGGTCAGCTCAGAAGAGCGAACGGCTCATTCGGTCACCATGCAAGTGACCGAAACAGACGTTCGGTCCAGATCGAGCGCACAAAAATGGACCCGATCCGGAGGGATACGGGTCCATCGTCGTTCGTTCGACGGGTCGGCTCAACCTGCGACGGCGGGACTCCACTGAGCAACACTGCCCGTTCGCTTGCGCATGGAAGCGAAGCTGTGACGAGCTGGGCTGAGCAGATTCGTGAACCAATTACGCCGATGGTCGGCCAACGCCAAGGCAACCTCGGGAATCAGAATGACGTGCACTCCTAACTCCATGCCGAGACGGTGCCGACCCGGTTGGATCTGATTGCTTCGCATCGAAAGTCCTTTTCGCTAGCAGTGGGTCGGCAAATACTTATCTCGCACGACGAAGATAACGGACATCGGGCCGAACATGGTGTATTTGGGGCTGGTGTGCTTCGGCGTGTTGGATGAGAGACTGAGGCCATGTTGAGACTTGGCCTCACCGGAGGCATCGGAGCAGGAAAATCCACGGTGTCCAAAACCCTCACCGCATTAGGCGGAGTCCTGGTCGACGCGGACGTTATTGCGCGTGAAGTCGTCGAGCCGGGGACGGAAGGTCTGACGCAGTTGATCGACGCGTTCGGCGAGGACGTTCTGGCGGAGGATGGCAGTCTCGACCGAGCTGCGCTGGCTGCCAAAGCATTTCGTGACGATGAGTCCAGAGGGAAACTGAATTCCATCGTCCACCCACTCGTCGGAAAGCGAACCGCCGAGCTGATCGACGCAGCACCCGGCGACGCCGTCGTGATTCAAGACATTCCATTGTTGGTCGAGGGCAAGATGGGTGCTCTGTTCCAACTTGTCGCGGTGGTCTTCGCCGACGCAGAGGAACGAGTGGATCGATTGGTGAACCGAAGAGGCATGCCCGAGTCCGACGCCCGGGCGCGGATTGCTGCCCAGGCGACCGACGAAGCGCGACGAGCCGCGGCGGATGTCTGGATCGACAATAGCGGCGCGCCTGGGGATCTCGATGACGTCGTACGTACGCTGTGGTTCGATCGATTGGTTCCATTCGAGCAGAACATGCGCGACGGCGTCGTCGTCAGAACGTTGCCGACCTTGGTCACTGCTGATCCACAGTGGCCCGCTCAAGCGAAGAGATTGATCGCGAGACTCGCAGTAGCGTGCGGAAGTGCCGCTGTGCGAATCGATCACATCGGTTCGACAGCCGTTGCCGGCCTCGACGCGAAGGACGTAATCGACATCCAGATCACCGTCGCGCACTTGGGCGCCGCGGACTCCTTGGCAGAGCCGTTGAGGCAGATCGGATTTCCCCGAATCGAACACATCAAGGCAGACAGCCCGAAGCCCGCGTACGGTATCGGAGGGGAGGCCGACCCCGCGGTCTGGCAGAAGCGAATCCATGGATCGGCAGATCCGGGTCGCACCGCAAACGTGCACATACGCGTCGACGGGTGGCCCGGTCAGCAATTCGCGTTGGTATTTAGGGATTGGCTGCTCGCCGACCCCGACGCCACCGCGGAGTACCTCGAGATCAAGAAGGCCGCAAACACCGCAGCGGCCGGAGAGACCGAGTATCAAGCCGCGATCGATGCCTACGCGAACGCCAAGGAACCGTGGTTCGACCGTGCATACGACCGCGCCTGGGAGTGGGCCGCGAAATCAGGGTGGTCCGCGTAGCACGTGCTCTCGCATGCATGAACCTTGCTAGCTATCAGATCGTATGGATGGACCATTCAAGCGATAACGGCGACCGCGCGTACGGACCTTGCTAGCTATCAGATCGTATGGATGGACCATTCAAGCGATAGCGGGATGGCCTACCGCTCCGCCCGCGGACGCCAGGTGGTCGGCATTCCGAGCGAGGAAAGCCATGCGTCGAGGTCGTAGTCGTGCGCCGCGAGTCCGGCGACGGCACGGACTGACCTGTTCATCGCCAGATCGGCGGTCGCGGTGTCCAGGTGGTTCTCCACCCGTGCCTCGACGAGTTCGTCCGCGTCCAGGAAATCGAATCCTCGTCCGGTACGGACAACGATGTCGAGATAGTGATCCACCGATGTCCACACGTCGTCACCGGGAGTGAACTCGCCTACGTCTACGTAATAGTTCTGGTCGCGGACGTGCCCTGGGAGGTAGTGAAAGATCGAGGCTCGCAGACCCAGGCTCGGAAGTAGCCAGGACTGCAGGTAGTCGAATTGTTGGTGGTCCGACGGTCGGGCCATGTACAGCCCCCACGGTTCGACGCGATACTCGTCCACCGGACGGACGAAACCCTTCGGATCGGTGTTGGTGAGTCCGACGACGTCGAAATATTCGACCTTGGGTGGGTGGACGTGCACGTACGGCGCGTCAGCAGAGTCCATGAAAGATCAAGTTACCGGTTCCGGACGAGGCTGCCGGTCGATGCACGGATCGAACGTGTCGGTGGTCGCGTCTACCCTGGTGGTATGGCGTTTGCATCCGAACATCCCGTGGTGGCTCACTCCGAACATCGCCCCGTCGGGGACATCGAGCGGACGGGCCCTGCTTTCCAGGTCGTCAGCGAACACACACCAGCGGGTGACCAGCCGACTGCGATCGCCGAACTGGAACGCAGGATCCGAGCTGACGAGAAGGACATAGTTCTGCTCGGCGCAACCGGCACCGGCAAATCTGCGACGACGGCGTGGCTCATCGAGAAGTTGCAGCGCCCGACGTTGGTGATGGCGCCGAACAAAACACTGGCTGCGCAGCTCGCGAACGAACTCCGTGACATGTTGCCGAACAACGCGGTCGAGTACTTCGTCTCCTACTACGACTATTACCAACCCGAGGCGTACATCGCGCAGACGGATACCTACATAGAGAAGGATTCGTCGGTCAACGACGACGTCGAACGTCTTCGTCACTCGGCGACTGCAAATCTGCTGTCCCGCCGCGACGTAGTCGTGGTCGCGTCCGTGTCGTGCATCTACGGTCTCGGTACTCCGCAGTCGTACGTCGATCGATCGATCGAATTGCAGGTCGGTGTCGAGGTGCCTCGTGACGCCTTGCTTCGACTTCTGGTCGACGTGCAGTACACCCGGAACGACATGGCGTTCACTCGCGGCTCGTTTCGAGTGCGCGGCGACACCGTGGAGATCATTCCGTCGTATGAGGAACTTGCGGTGCGAATCGAGTTCTTCGGAGACGAGATCGAGGCGTTGTACTACCTTCATCCGCTGACGGGTGACACGGTCCGCAAGGTCGACTCGGTCCGTATCTTTCCGGCAACCCATTACGTCGCGGGTCCGGAGCGCATGGAGAAAGCCGTCGCGAACATCGAGATCGAGCTGGAAGAGCGCCTTGCCGAACTCGAGAACAAAGGCAAGCTTCTCGAAGCCCAGCGGTTGAGGATGCGCACGCAGTACGACCTGGAGATGATCAAGCAGGTCGGATTCTGCTCGGGCATCGAGAACTACTCGCGTCACATCGACGGTCGGGGCGCCGGCACGGCGCCAGCGACGCTGATCGACTACTTTCCCGAAGATTTCCTGCTCGTCATCGACGAGTCGCACGTCACGGTTCCGCAAATCGGCGCGATGTACGAGGGCGATATGTCTCGTAAGCGGAACTTGGTCGAGTTCGGTTTCCGTCTTCCGTCTGCGACCGACAATCGTCCCCTGACGTGGGAGGAGTTCACCCAGCGCATCGGGCAGACGGTGTACTTGTCCGCGACGCCGGGGAAATACGAACTCGGACAGACCGGTGGTGAGTTCGTCGAGCAGGTCATCCGTCCGACGGGGCTGGTCGATCCCAAGGTCATCGTGAAGCCGACCAAGGGGCAGATCGACGACCTCGTTCACGAAATTCGGGGGCGCGCGGAAAAGGACGAGCGAATTCTGGTCACGACGTTGACCAAGAAGATGGCCGAGGACCTCACCGATTATCTGCTGGAGCTCGGGATCAGGGTTCGCTACCTGCACTCGGACATCGACACACTCAGGCGTGTCGAGCTCCTACGCCAGCTCCGACTCGGCGAGTACGACGTTCTGATCGGCATCAACCTGCTTCGCGAGGGCCTCGACCTTCCCGAGGTGTCGCTCGTTGCGATTCTCGACGCCGACAAGGAAGGTTTTCTGCGCAGCGGAACCAGTTTGGTGCAGACCATCGGCCGCGCAGCTCGTAACGTCTCCGGCGAAGTGCACATGTACGCGGACAGAATGACCGATTCGATGAAGTACGCCATCGAGGAGACCGACCGTAGGCGCGAGAAGCAGGTCGCCTACAACAAAGAGAAAGGCGTCGATCCGCAGCCGTTGCGGAAGAAGATCGCCGACATCCTCGATCAGGTCTACGAAGAGGCGGAAGACACCGAGGAATCGATCGAGATCGGGGGATCGGGACGTAACGCCAGTCGCGGCCGCCGAGCGCAGGGTGAGAAGGGTCGGGCCGTCAGCTCGGGGGTATACGAGGGCGAGGACGTCAAGACAATGCCGCGAGCGGAGTTGGCAGCGTTGGTTCAGAACCTCACCGATCAGATGATGAACGCAGCACGAGAATTGCAGTTCGAGCTCGCCGGTCGCCTGCGTGACGAGATTCAGGATCTCAAGAAGGAACTGCGCGGGATGGATGCGGCAGGATTGAAGTAGCGGACCTTCGATACGGTTCTCCTATGGATGCCTCCACTGCCGGCCGGAGCGCTCGTGCGCTCGAACTCCTTCATTCGCTGACGTATTTCGTTCCGGAAAGCCAGACCGGTTTGGAAGAGGCCGGCCTCACCGGGCGCGCGTGCTACTTCGCGGGACGGGCGGCTCCTCTAGGCGCTGTGGGTGCAGGTGTTGTAGCCGCGACGTTCTACAACTTCAACCGCGAGGCCATCGAGCCGTTCGTGCCCGCGGCGTGGTCGATCGTGTCGCCGGAACGGATCATCGAGATCCGGTACCGCGCGGTCGGCGACGCGTACACGCGTCTGCTCGGAGCAGATGTGGTCTCGTCACCGGGCATGGCCGAGGCCGCCGAGCTGGCCTCGATCGCGGCCAGTCACATTCCAGGCGACGACGGCAGGCCCCTGTATTCGGCGTACGCCGAGCTCGATTGGCCGGAGGTCCCGCATCTGAGGCTGTGGCATGCGCTGACCTTGTTGCGCGAGCACCGAGGTGACGGTCATATCGCGGCTCTGCAGACCGCTGAGCTCAGCGGCATTCAGGCGTTGATCACACACACCGCGACGGGCAAGGGCTTTGAGAAAGAATTCGCCCGGAAGCGGCGAGGATGGTCGGAGGAGCAGTGGAACGACGGAGTGGACGCGTTGAAGGACCGTGAAATTCTCGATACCAACGGTGGCCTCACCGACCACGGCAACGACCTGAGGGAGTTGGTGGAGGACATCACCGACGACTTGGCGCTGGCGCCGTGGGCTGCGCTGGGCGACGAAGGTGCCGCGCGATTGGTCGAGCTGGGGAGTCCGTGGCGCGACAGCGTCGTCGAGCAGGGCGTGTTTCCCGACGGCGTTTTCGGCAGGTAGAGCTCGTGCGCGTTGTGCGTCTTACGGTTTCGCACAACGCGCACCACCGCACAACGCGCTGATAGCTCAGCACTCGTACGAGCGCTAGCTCGTGATGTCCTTCGACGAAAATCGTTGCCACGCAGCCACACCGAACACTGCGGCGTAGGCGAGCGCGGAGAACGAGCCGACCACGATGTCGTTCCACTCGATTGTGGGTGAGAGCGCGTCGATCCACGAGTTGGCGTAGTGACCCGGTAGATAGTTCCGCAACGACCCCAGAGCAGTGATCTGGTCGAGAATCTGCATCAGGATAGATGTCATCACTGCTCCTCCGACGGCGCCGAGTGGCGCGTCGGTGAGGACGGACAACAGCATTGCCAGTCCCGCGACCCACAACAGGTTGAGGCAGATGTAGGCAACTGCGATCAGGAGGCGACCTAGTGCGTCGGTGTAGGACAGCCCGTCTCCGAACGGGGTGACGAGCGGCTCGGCGCCGTACAGCACGGTTCCGATCGCGAGTGACACCACGACGAGCGTCACTATGGCGGCGATCGAGAGTGTCGCCGAGACGAGTGCCTTCTGCAGGAGCAGTCTGGTGCGGGGCACCGGAATCGCGAGGAGGTATCGAAGCGACGACCACGACGCTTCGCTCGCCACCGAGTCCCCGAAGAAGAGTGCGACGACCACGATCAGCAGAAAACCGACGGACATGAACAGCGCGAACACTGTGAAGTTCACTCCGCCGCGCGTGCCGAGCTCGATGAGTCCGCCTGCGTCGGAGTCCGAGGACGTGCTGCCGACGGCGAACGCGATAGCGAGGATCACCGGGAGCAACGCGAGGAAGCCGATGGCTAGTTGTGTTCTGCGACGGCCGAATTGGCGTCGCAGCTCGGTCCTGAAAGGGAGCGTCTTGCTCGCGGTGTACCCCCCAGCCCTCCCGTCGGAATGTGTCGGGCTCATTTTTCGTCCTTTGCGGTGGCCGATGCAGCCGGCAGTGCGTCGTTGTGCACCAGATCGAGGAACACGTCTTCGAGGCGGGTCGACTGGGACAGTCCTCGCAGTTCGAGTCCGGCGTCGAACAAAGCCCGGGTGACGAGTGCGGGTTCGACGCTACCGAGGTCGACTCGAAGCGTCGTGTCGTCCACGATTACAGGGACGAGACCGAGTCCTTCGAGAACAGACGTAGCCGGCGTCGTGTCGTTGACTCGAATCTCGGTCTGCCCGCCGGCGGCGGTCAGTTCGCGGACTGTTCCGGCGCTGATCACGGACCCACGGTTCATGACGACGACGTGGGTACATGTCTGCTCGACTTCGGCCAACAAATGGCTGGAAACGAGCACCGTGCGTCCTGTCTTCGCATAGTTGATCAGGACGTCCCTCATGGTTCTGATCTGTGGTGGGTCGAGACCGTTGGTCGGTTCGTCCAGAACCATGAGGTCCGGAAGGCCGAGCATCGCCTGCGCGATGGCGAGGCGCTGCCGCATACCCTGGCTGTAGGACTTGACCTTGCGGTCGATAGCCGCGCCGAGATCGGCGATCTCCAGCGCTTCGTCGAGATGCGCGTCCTCGACTGGCCGACCGGTGGCTTGCCAGTACAGGCGCAGATTCTCCTTGCCGCTGAGGTGTGGGAGAAATCCGGACCCCTCGACGAACGATCCGAGCCTGGACAACACGGGGGCGCCCGGCGACACCTTGTGCCCGAATACTCGAATGTCTCCGCTTGTCGGCGTGAT
The DNA here is from genome assembly GCF_003641205.1 of Rhodococcus sp. P1Y. Lineage (NCBI taxonomy): Bacteria > Bacillati > Actinomycetota > Actinomycetes > Mycobacteriales > Nocardiaceae > Rhodococcus > Rhodococcus sp. P1Y. The sequence goes on along the minus strand of NZ_CP032762.1, from coordinate 3,959,940 downwards.
CAACCCCATGAGCATGCGCAGCGTAGTGGTCTTACCTGCACCGTTCGGTCCCAGAAGACCGAGCACCTGGCCCTGCTTCACCTCGAAACTGACACCGTCCACTGCTTTGAACCCGTTGGAATAGGTCTTGGCGAGGTCGGTGATCACGAGGGGGGTGTCGACGAGATCGTCGTCGACCTCCGCGACGATGCGTCTCTGCGCGCGGAGGACGTTGACGCCGATCAATCCCACGAGAGCCAGCGCGATCAGACCGATACCGACGAGAGGGGCCGTCGGCACCGAATTGGTGTTGCCGGCCACGCCTTCGACCGAGGGCACCGACAGAGTCGCATCATCGAGCGCGACGACGAACTGTGCTGGTTCGAGAGGCACCGCATAGGCCTGGTCGGTCGTGGACACCGAAACTTCGACGTGGTGTCCCTCCGGTACGACGTAGCTGATACCGGGCAAGGTCACTGTCACCGGGATGGAGCCTTGGCCGACGGAGTCGGGAAGACGTACGGCCGCGACGGCGCCTCCGGGAAGTGATCGACGACCGTCGGGCCCGACGTCGTACAACTTCGCGAACAGCACTGCCTCCTGTGGCTGTGCGAACGCTCCGATCCGGAGATTAATCCGCGACGATCCGGTGATCGTCAGCGGCGATGTCACTGCATCGCTGGTGAATGTCGCGGACTGGCCGGGGATATCGGCGGACAGCTGAGCGCCTGCTGTCGTTGCACTCAACGTGGAAAGCACCGAGCCGAGCCCAGGCACCGACGAAATTGCCGACGGTGACGCACCCGGCGGCCTGATGATCGTCTGCTCGGCGGGAACGCTCGTCGCGCCGGGTGCAGATGCGGGGCGCAGTTCGACGGGGACAGTTCGGGTGGGATCACTCCCGGCTGACGTTCCCGGATAGTCGGGTGCCGTCATTCTCCGGTTGCGTGTTCGTTCCTGCTCGACGGCAGATCCTTGAATCGCATACGAGAATGGCGGCGGCGAAGTCTCGCTTTCCGGTTCGCCGCGCAAATGGGCGTCGAGGAAGTCTTCCATCGCGTTGTCCGAGCCGCCGTTGGTGCCTCCGGCGTCGTGACCACCGCCGAACCAGCGAACTTCCACATCTCCGCCGGATCCGGAAATTTGCCGGGCGGTGGTGTCGGCCTGATCGAGCCCGAACAAGGTGTCCTGAAGTCCTTGGACCAGGAGTGTCGGCGCGGTGATGTTCGATGCGACGGCTGCGGGAGAGTGTGCGGTGAGGAGTTGGAGCAACTCGGCCGACGGCACACCGGTCACCGCCGACTGCGCATAGGCCGAGCAGAACTCGGGCGCAAAGCGACCGCATCCTGACGTCGACGCCCCCTCGCCGTTCTCGGCCGCACCGTCCGACGGCGCGCTGCCTGCACCGAAGAAGACACCCGCCCAGCCGCGCTTGAGAACGCCGGGTCCGCCGTAGACCGATCCAGCAGGTGAGTCGACCGACGCCAACTCCTCCCGGCCGATTTCGGTGGTGACTCCGTAGTTGGGGAAGAGCGCTTGACCTAGATCGTTCCAAGTGATCGCCGCCGCCACGGCGTCGATTCTCGGATCGGTACCTGCGACGCTCAACGCGAGCGCACCGCCGTACGAACCTCCGGCGATGCCGATTCGCGGGTCGCCAGGATTGTCCTGGAGGACCTCGGCTCGTGTGGACAGCCAGTCGACCAGAGCGCGACCATCGGCGACTTCCCGATCCGGGTCGTTGAGCGAGATGGCTCCGGTGCTCGCACCGAAACCGCGCGCGCTGTATGTCAGAACGACGTATCCGTCGGCGGCGAGTGAACGGGCCTGGCCTTCGACCGACAATTTGTCGCCGCCGAATCCGTGCGCGAGTAGTACGGCGGGGGCGGGTGTCGTGTTCGGCAGATAGAGGCGGGTGTCGAGATCGACGACCTCAGCACTGCCCGGACTCTCGGGTACGGAGATCGTGGAATCGAGCGAGATGACGTCCGCGCCGGACTCCGACGAACGTGTCACTAGAAGTATCGACACCGCAACGGCGATTGCGACCAGAAGCGCGGCGAACACGACGGTTTTCGACGACCGGCGTGGCCGGGTGATGTGCATGTGAACCAATGTAGGTGAGACGCGGAGATCACGTTGTGGGCGAACTACGCATCGGGAACCATAGTTACGGATAAGGTCATCGAAACGGTCACGGGGACCGGCACATCGAGCCTATGACGGACCACAAACAGGCTGCCGTAGGTACCAACGAATGTGTGACAGAACACCTAAAACTGGAGGAATGAATGAGTGCCTACCGCACCGTCGTCGTCGGAACCGATGGGTCCGAATCGTCTTTGCGGGCTGTGGAGAAGGCCGCCGCTCTCGCCGGTGATGCCGACGCGACTCTCGTGATCGCGTGTGCGTACTACCCGGCCGATCCCAAAGATACGAGCAAGGCTGCCGACGCTTTGCGTGAGGACGCGTACCAGATCACCGGTTCTGCCCCCACACACGACATCCTTCGTACTGCCCGCGAGCACGCAACGAAGGCGGGCGCCAAAACCATCGACGAGCGCGCAATCGTCGGCGCGCCGGTCGAGTCGCTGCTGGAGTTGGTCGACGAGGTCAAGGCCGATCTGTTGGTTGTCGGGAACCGTGGTTTGAATTCGCTGACGGGCCGCCTGCTCGGTTCGGTTCCTTCCGACGCAGCTCGGAAGTCCACGTGTGACGTTCTGATCGTGCACACGGTGCGGTAGCCCTCGGTCTCTTCGAAGAACGTCGATGGCCCGGTGGAGATGATCCACCGGGCCATCGACTTCGTTCACGGCACGAGAGCGTCGAACGGCTCCAGAGCCGACAATTCCGCGGGCAGCGGACGAGTGTGGACGACGCCCATCCGCTGAGTCGCGCGGGTGAGCGCGACGTACAGGTCACCCATTCCGCGGGGCGATTCGTCTACGATGTCCATCGGTTCGACGATTAAAACCGAGTCGAATTCGAGTCCCTTTGCGTCCTTCACGGTCGAAACGGTGACGACGTCGGAGCGTAGGTGTGCCATCGATTCCACCAGCGCGTGCGGGGCGAGGACAGCGCTGATGCCGGGGCGGGGGTGCTCGGCGAGTCTGTCTTGCACTGTCGCCACGAGTTCGTCGCCCGTGGTGTGCTGCGCCCACGGCACCTGACCGGAGTCACGCACCGATCGTGGAACGGTCTGCACCGGATCGATCGCGGCGAGGACATCACGCGCAACTTTCATGATTTCCGACGGTGTTCGATAGTTGACCGTCAATTCGGTTCGCTTCCAGCGTTGTGCGACATAGGGTTCGAGTACCTCGCTCCAGGACGTCGTTCCGGCGGGATCCCCGGTCTGGGCGACATCGCCGACGAGCGTCATCCACCTGTTCGGAACTCGACGCATCACCATCCGCCACGCCATATCGGACAGTTCCTGTGCTTCGTCGACGATGACATGACCGTAGGTCCACGTGCGATCTCCTGCGGCACGCTCGGCGGTGGTCAGCTTGACGCCGGAATCTTGTCTGCTTGCAAGCTGACTGGCGTCGACGAGGTCGTAGGCCATCAGGATTTCCGGATCGAGTTCGTCCTCCAGGTCCTGCGGTGCGGAACCGGTGAGGATGTCCAGCGCGCCCTGGGCGTCGGCGATTTGGTTGCGCCACTGTCGATTTGCTTGCTCTCGCTCTGCGGCGTCATCGATGCCGAGGAGTTCGGCGAGTTCGTCCAGAAGCGGTGAATCGGCCGAGGAGAAACCGCGTGATCGCCGGAGCAACGACGCGCGTTCGCTCTCCGTGAGCTCGGGGGCGGCGGCGGCAATGCGTTCCGGGGACGCAAACAGGTCTCGAAGTACCTGCTGCGGACTCAGATCCGGCCACAACTCGTCGATCGCGGCCATGACGTCCGCATCTTCTTTCATCTCGTCACGCATGTCCGCGATATCGTCCCGACTGAGCAGACTTCCGCCGTCGATGACGTTCTGACCCAACCGATCGGCGAGCTGCTGGGCGAGCCCTTCGACGGCCGACGCCACGAACAGAGGTCGCGCGAGGTTGTGTGGTCGCCGAGATGATCGCGCGCGCCCACGGGCGCGGGTGACGAGCTTTCGGTCGAGGGTGATCTCGTAAGTGTCGAATCGCAGCTTCTTCGGCGCGGTGGGCACCTCCTGACGGTCACGCACGGCCTTGGCCAGTATCCCGACCATGGCAGTGGAACCCTTCACCTGTGCCGCAGTGGGGGATTCGTCGAGCGTCGCGCGTACGCCCGGGTAGAGGTTGCCAATGGTGGACAGTAAGACGCCCGTTTCGCCGAGCGAGGGGAGTACCTGGCCAATGTAGTCGAGGAACGTGGCGTTGGGGCCGATGATCAGAACGCCACTCTTCGCGAGTTGCTGCCGGTAGGTGTACAGGAGATACGCGGCGCGGTGCAGTGCCACAGCGGTCTTGCCGGTACCGGGGCCGCCCTGAACGACGAGGACGCTTCGATGCTCCGAGCGGATGATCGTGTCCTGTTCGCTCTGAATTGTCTCGACGATGTCGTTCATGTGGCCGGTGCGAGCGGCATCGAGGGCAGACAGCAATGCGCTCTCGCCCGCGACTCCCGTCGCGTCGGAGTTCAATCCTGCCTCGCGCGCTGCGGCGAGGTCGAGATACTCGTCGGCCAACGACGTCACTCGCCGACTCCTCGTGCGTATGTGGCGGCGACGTAGAACGTCGTCGGGGGCCGCAGGAGTGGCGAGGTAGAAGGGACGTGCCATCGGTGCGCGCCAGTCGAGTAGCAGTGTTTCGTAGTCGTGCGCCTCGTCGAGAATTCCGACGCGACCGACGTAGCGAACGGGTGTGTCGTCGTCGGGACTGAGATCGATCCGTCCGAAGCACAAGCCGTTCTCGGCAGCGTCGTACTTGGCGATGTCGTCGTTGTAGAGGTTGGTGAACGATTCGCGTTCGCTGCGCGCCTGTGGAGTGCCCCCGGTCTGAAGCAGAACAGTGCTCAGGCGATTTTGCGCGTACCTGCGCAACGCATCGAGTTGGTCGTACAGCATGGTGACATAGGACTGTTCGCGGTCCTGGTCGGACAAGTCCCGATCAGTAGTCACGACGGTGTCGTCCGCGGTGCTGTCGGGAACAGAGGGGCCGTCGTCCGGCAAAGGATCTCCTCGGGAGTTCGGCTGAAATTCGGCGCAAAACAAGCCAAAGCAGTCTACGACGAACAAGAGCCCCGCCGCAGAACCGCAGTTCAGGGCGGGGCTCCGTGCCCTCGTCGAGTCGGGAAAGCTAGTTGGAGTACTTCTGCACGCGCTTGTCGAGATCCTGGCGCGCCTTCTCGACCCTCTTTTCGAGCTTCGCGCGAGCCTTCTCGGTCGCCTTGTCGAATTCACGGCTCTGCTTTTCGGCGCGCTTACGGGCACGCTTGCTGAGGCCGTCGGCGCGGACGGCCGCGGTCTCGGCCCACTTACTGCCGCGATCCTGAGCAAGGTCGACCAGCTCCGCACCGCGATCGGCGGCCGTGCCTGCCCACTGTGAACCGCGCTTCTGTGCGAGGTCGGCGAGTTCAGCGCCGCGGTCCGCCGCATTGTCGGCGAACTTGGATCCGCGCTTCTGCGCTTGCTTGGCGAGCTTCGAGCCGCGCTTGGTCGCCAATTCGGTGAGCTCTTCGCTACGGTCGGCAGCCTTGTCCACCAGCTTGGAGCCGCGCTTCTGGGCAACCTTGGCCAGATCCTGGCCACGGTCTGCGGCCTCGTCGGCAAGTTTCGATCCGCGCTTTGCGGCCTCCTCGGCCAGCTTGGAGCCGCGTTTCTGTGCGACCTCGGCGATGTCGGAACCGCGGTCTGCGGCCTTGTGTGCCCACCGGGAAATCACCGGTTGTGCGGCGTCCGACAGGTCGGAACCCTTGTCAGCCGCGACCTCGGCCCAGTGCGACACGACTGGCTGCGCTGCCTCGGCGAAGTCCGAACCCTTTTCTGCTGCGACGTCGGCCCACTTGGAGACGACCGGCTGAGCAGCCTCGGCGAGTTCCGCACTGCGTGAGGCTGCGACGGACGCCAGCTCCTTGATGCGGCCGGATGCGACTCCGAGATGATCGGCGGTGTCGTGCGTGCCGGGCAACGCGGCAACGACGGACTCCTGCGCCTTTCGGGCTGCCCGACGGCCGCGCCACGCGAGCGACGGCTTGCCTTCGGTGTCGACGGCAGCGATCAGAAGTCCACCGAGCAAACTGACGTTCTTGAAGAACTGGGTGCGCTGGGCGGCCTTGGCGGCCGGGTCGGTCTCGTTCCAGAACGCGTGCCCGGCGACGGTCGTCGGAACAAGGCTGCCTGCAAGGGCGAGCGACGCGATCCGCGGCGCCTTACCGGTCGCTAGCAGAATTCCGCCGCCGACCTGAATGGCACCGTTGATGCGAACCAGAGTCTCCGGGTCACTGGGTACGTTCGCCGTCACGCTGTCCGGCAGCGTGTCCTGGCCCTGCTCGATCAGCGGTGTCGCAACCTTGGCCTTTCCAGCGGGATTGCGGAGCGCGTCGATGCCTCCGGCGATGAAGATGGTCGACATCAGCGGACGGGCGATACGGCGGACCAGCATTGACAGCCTCCTGGTTGGTTCGTTGAATGAACATCGTTTGTCGACGCGCCTTAGCCGTCTACCGGTCGGGAAGGGCGCGTCGTTCCACCGTAGCCATACCCGGCGTTTTCGGGTTTCAAGCGCGGCCGCGTTTCACCAGCCGCGTTCGCGCCATTCGTCGAGGTGGGGGCGCTCGGCGCCGAGAGTCGTATCCTTACCGTGCCCTGGGTAAACGATCGTGTCGTCTCCGTACTTGCCGAAGATTTTGGCGCTCACGTCCCTGAGGAGCTGCGTGAAGTTCTCGGAATCCGACGTCTTGCCGACGCCGCCCGGAAAGAGCGAGTCCCCGGTGAAGAGGTGGGTGACTCCGGTGTCCGAATCGGTCAGCGCAAGCGCAATCGAGCCTGGTGTGTGACCGCGAAGGTGAATTGTCTTCAGTGTGAGTTCACCCACGGACACAGTGTCTTCGTCGCCCAGAAGCCTGTCGGGCGTGACGGGAAGCGGCTCGGCGTCGAGGCTGTGCGCAGCGGTGGGAGACGCGGTGCCGCCCGCGATGTCCTCGAGGGCCTGCCAGTGGTCGGCGTGCTGATGGGTCGTCACGATCAGAGTGAGAGTCGGAGCGTTCTCGTCGATCAATTGAGAGAGCCGTGCAGCCTCGTTCGCTGCATCGATCAGCAAAGCCTGCCCAGTAATGGAACAAACGACCAGGTAGGAGTTGTTATCCATCGGGCCGACCGAAATCTTTGTGATGGTGCCACCGGAGATGGTTCGTCGCTGCGGCGTCGATCCCTGAGAGACCGCGCCGGTGTACTGGTCGTCGATGACCATGAGGTGCTCGTCCATTTCGAGGAGGCTACCGTCGGCGCGGGTGAGTTGCCTGTTCGCCCCCGGAGTCGAGTGGGCATCGCCGAAAACGTGTCGGTGGGTCGGCCTAACATTGCGACGGCGTGAGTTTCGTCTTCGCGCGAGTATCAACGAAGCTCGGTTCGATCGGGCCGGTCGGTGGTAAGCGACCGATGTTCGACTATTCCGACAAGAAGGGAACACTGTGGCGGATCGCCTGATCGTGCGAGGTGCGCGTGAGCACAACCTACGGGGGGTCGACATCGACCTGCCACGCAACAGCCTCGTGGTCTTCACCGGTCTCTCGGGCTCCGGCAAGTCGTCACTGGCTTTCGACACCATTTTTGCCGAGGGGCAGCGTCGATACGTCGAGTCCCTGTCTGCATACGCCCGCCAGTTCCTCGGTCAGATGGACAAGCCGGACGTCGACTTCATCGAAGGGCTCTCGCCCGCGGTGTCCATCGACCAGAAGTCGACCAACCGAAACCCGCGTTCGACGGTCGGCACCATCACCGAGGTGTACGACTACCTGCGCCTGCTGTTCGCGCGTGCGGGCACCGCGCACTGCCCGGTGTGTGGCGAGAAGATCGCCAAGCAAACCCCACAGCAGATTGTCGACCAGGTCCTCGCAATGGAGGAGGGCATCAAATTCCAGGTGCTCGCCCCTGTGGTGCGCACGCGCAAGGGCGAATTCGTCGATCTCTTCGAGTCCCTCAACACCCAGGGATATTCCCGCATCCGGGTGGATGGTGTCGTTCATCAGCTGAGTGATCCACCGAAGCTCAAGAAGCAGGAAAAGCACGACATCGAGGTTGTCGTCGACCGACTTACCGTCAAGACGAGTTCGAAGCAGCGCCTGACCGATTCGGTCGAGACCGCGCTCAAGCTTGCCGACGGCATTGTCGTTCTCGACTTCGTCGACCGCGACGAAAATGCGCAGGACCGCGAGCGCCGGTTCTCCGAGAAGCTGGCCTGCCCCAACGCCCATGCGCTGTCGATCGACGATCTCGAGCCGCGCTCGTTTTCCTTCAACTCGCCGTACGGCGCGTGTTCGGAATGCCTGGGCCTCGGCGTGCGCAAGGAAGTCGACCCCGATCTCGTCGTCCCCGATCCGGATCTGTCGCTGGCTGACGGCGCCATCGCGCCCTGGTCGATGGGTCAGACGTCCGAGTACTTCGGTCGTCTCCTGTCGGGTCTTGCCGACGCCATGGGGTTCGATCTGAACGCGCCGTGGAACAAGCTCCCCGCGAAGGTGAAACGCGCCGTTCTCGAGGGCAGTGAGCATCAAGTCCACGTCAAGTACAAGAACCGGTACGGCCGGACCCGCTCGTACTATGCCGAGTTCGAAGGCGTCATGCCGTTCCTGCATCGCAGGCTCGAGCAGACCGAGTCGGAGCAGATGAAGGAGCGCTACGACGGCTACATGCGCGACGTGCCCTGCCCTGCCTGCAACGGCGACCGCCTGCGGCCGGAAATCCTGTCGGTCACGATCGAAGCGGGCAACTTCGGTTCCAAGTCGATCGCCGATGTGTGCCGACTCTCGATCTCCGATACCGCGGACTTTCTGAACAGTTTGACGCTCGGTGCGAAGGAAGAAGCCATTGCCGGCCAGGTGCTGAGGGAGGTACAGGCCCGTCTCGGTTTCCTGCTCGACGTCGGTCTCGAGTACCTGTCGCTGTCCCGCGCTGCAGGCTCGCTCTCGGGCGGCGAGGCTCAGCGCATTCGCTTGGCCACTCAGATCGGATCCGGTCTCGTCGGTGTTCTCTACGTGCTGGACGAGCCGTCGATCGGTCTGCACCAGCGTGACAACCGGCGCCTCATCGACACGCTCACGCGCCTGCGCGACCTCGGGAACACGCTCATTGTCGTCGAGCACGACGAGGACACCATTCGCACGTCGGATTGGGTCGTGGACATCGGCCCGCTGGCCGGCGAGCACGGCGGCCGCGTCGTCCACAGCGGCTCCTACGAGGACCTGCTGACCAACGAGGAATCACTGACGGGCGCGTACCTGTCGGGCCGACTCGAAATACCCCTTCCCGACTTTCGGCGGGTAGTCGACAAGAAGCGTCTGGTGACAGTCGTGGGTGCTCGCGAGCACAATCTCCGAGGGATCGACGTCAGCTTCCCGCTGGGAGTCCTCACCTCGGTGACCGGTGTGTCGGGATCGGGAAAGTCGACATTGGTCAACGACATCCTTGCAACGGTGATGGCCAACAAGCTCAACGGTGCTCGCCAGGTACCCGGCAGGCACACCCGTATCAACGGACTGGATCAACTGGACAAGCTGGTGCGCGTCGACCAGTCGCCGATCGGTCGAACGCCGCGATCCAATGCGGCTACCTACACAGGTGTGTTCGACAAGATCCGAACGCTGTTCGCCGCCACCACCGAGGCGAAGGTTCGCGGTTACCAACCCGGCCGTTTCTCGTTCAACGTCAAGGGCGGTCGCTGCGAGGCCTGCTCGGGCGACGGAACGCTCAAGATCGAGATGAACTTCTTGCCCGACGTGTACGTCCCCTGCGAGGTCTGCAACGGCGCGCGGTACAACCGTGAGACGTTGGAAGTGCACTACAAGGGCAAGACCATCGCCGAAGTGCTGGACATGCCCATCGAGGAGGCCGCGGACTTCTTCGAACCGATCACTTCTATCCACCGCTATCTCAAGACGTTGGTCGAGGTCGGCCTCGGGTACGTCCGTCTCGGGCAGCCTGCAACGACACTCTCCGGCGGTGAAGCGCAGCGCGTCAAGTTGGCGTCAGAGCTGCAGAAGCGCTCCACCGGACGAACCGTCTACATCCTCGACGAGCCCACGACGGGTCTGCACTTCGAGGACATACGCAAGCTGCTCGGCGTAGTCAACGGGCTGGTGGACAAGGGAAACACCGTCATCGTCATCGAACACAACCTCGATGTCATCAAGGTGAGCGACTGGGTCATCGACATGGGACCCGAAGGTGGGTCCGGTGGCGGAATGGTCGTAGCGCAGGGCATGCCGGAGGACGTCGCGGCCGTTCCCGAGAGCTACACGGGCAAATTCCTGCAGGAAGCACTCACCGTCAAGCCGGCCGTCGATGCGAAGAAGGCCCCCGTGAGAAAGCGTCGCCCGCGCAAGACCGCATCGGTCTGACGATTCTCGGTACGACAACGCCCCCTCGGTCCTGGTCAACCGAGGGGGCGTCAGTCGCATCCGAAGGGACTGGTCAGTAGACGGGTCCCGTGTACTTCTCTCCGGGCCCCTTGCCCGGCTCGTCGGGATACGCTGAATTCTCGCGGAATGCCTTCTGCAGAGCTTGCAGTCCTTCGCGGATGGGGCCTGCGTGCGGTCCCAGGTATTCGACCGATGCCGTGACGAGTCCCGCGAGCGCGGTGATGACTCGTCGGGCCTCGTCCAGATCGAGGTACGGGCTGCTCGACGGGTCGGCTTCGGAAAGGCCGAGTTTCTCGGCTGCGGAACTCATCAGCATCACCGCTGCACGACTGATGACTTCGACTGCCGGGACGTCGGCGAGCTCGCGTACGTCGGGTCCGTCGACTGGTTCGGGTGTGCTCGTCATACTTACGAGGATGTCACGGGGTATGACGGCGGCACGAAGCAGCGCCGATTCGGCGTATCACCGTTTCGGCTGGTACTGTCTGTCAACGACCGTCTTCGACGTGCCTTCCACCCAATGGTCGGCATGTACGGAGGCAGCAAGTGGAGCCCGACTCCCACCGGTACGCAGCCTCATTACTGCTTCCGGTCCGGTCGCTCGACGAGATATTCGACGAGCTTCCTCGCAAGAGGAGATACGCAGCAGCAGTGTTGTGCATCGATCGGTCGACATCGGGCCCTGCACCAGCGGAATGCTGGAGCAGGGTTTTTGCGTTGAGAGGGACAGTGCCTAGTCAGGCACTGTGTTCCATAAGACGAGATGTCGAAGGATTCGGGCAGGCGGGCTGTGCCAGAGGCAGGCGGTCGGCTCGACCCCACACCGCACTACCTAGGAGGCCCCATCAGCACTGAGACTCGCATCAACGATCGCATCCGTGTTCCCGAGGTTCGTCTAGTTGGACCGGGCGGTGAACAGGTGGGCATCGTGCGTGTTGAAGATGCACTCCGCTTGGCTCTCGAAGCCGATCTCGATCTCGTAGAAGTGGCTCCCGACGCACGTCCGCCGGTCTGCAAGATCATGGACTACGGGAAGTTCAAGTACGAGGCAGCGCAGAAGGCGCGCGAATCGCGCAAGAACCAGACACTCACCGTTATCAAGGAGCAGAAGCTCCGACCGAAGATCGACGCCCACGACTACGAGACCAAGAAGCGCAATGTGATTCGCTTCCTCGAAGCCGGGTCCAAGGTCAAGGTCACCATCATGTTCCGCGGGCGTGAGCAGTCGCGTCCCGAGCTCGGTTTTCGTCTGCTGCAGCGTTTGGGTGCAGATGTCGCCGACCTCGGTTTCGTCGAGACTTCTGCGAAGCAGGACGGCCGCAACATGACGATGGTGCTTGCTCCCCACAAGGGTGCCAAGACTCGCGTCAAGGCACAGGAAAGCGCTGCGGCACCGCCTGCGCAGCGTGCAGTTGCGCCGGCCGCCGAGCCGACGCCGGCAGCACAAGCCGCTGTCGAGGAAGCTCCCGCGGTCGCAACACCGCCCAGCAGCTGAAGCCATAACGACCAGTAAGACAGTCCGATCCGGCGTTTCACCGGATCGGACTGTGCCGAGCTCGACCGAAGAGCAACACAGAACTGAGGACTCCATGCCCAAGCAGAAGACCCACAGTGGCGCCAAGAAGCGATTCAAGGTGTCCGGCAGCGGCAAGATCCTGCGCCAGAAGGCCGGCCGTCGCCACCTGCTGGAGCACAAGCCCACCAAGGTGACCCGTCGTCTCGACGGTGTCGCAGTTGTCAAGAAGGCCGATGTGCCGCGGATCAAGCGCCTTCTCGGCATCTGATCTGGACTTCGAACAGTCGGATAGCTTTACGCCGACGCCTCCCATTACCATTCGGGGTTTTGTTTCAAGCCCCCAGATCGACAGGATTTACCAGTGGCACGCGTAAAAAGGGCGGTCAACGCCCAGAAGAAGCGCCGTTCAATTCTCGAAGCGTCCAAGGGCTACCGCGGACAGCGCTCACGTCTGTACACCAAGGCCAAGGAGCAGCAGCTCCACTCGCTCACCTACGCGTACCGCGACCGCAAGGCTCGCAAGGGTGACTTCCGCAAGCTGTGGATCACGCGTATCAACGCTGCAGCGCGGGCCAACGACATCACGTACAACCGCTTCGTCCAGGGCCTGAAGGCAGCTGGCGTCGAGGTCGACCGCAAGATCCTCGCCGAGCTCGCTGTGTCCGACGCAGCGGCATTCGCAGGCCTCGTGGCAATTGCCAAGGCTGCATTGCCTGCCGACGTCAACGCTCCTGCCGGAGAAGCAGCCTGAGCAAGCTGACGCACGACGATCACGATCCGAGACGACCCGTGGACTCGCTCACCGAGCGGACTCCACGGGTCGTTTCGGCTGTCAAGCTGCTTCGCGCGGCCGAGCGCCGTAAGACCGGTCTGTTCCTTGCCGAAGGATCCAACGCGGTCACCGAGGCAGTGCGCGCCGGCGTGGTGGTCGAGTTGTTCTTCCGCGAGGATTCCGCGGAACGCAACGGCGTCGTACTCGACCTGGCGCACGCCGAAGGGGTTCGTACGCATCCGATTACGGAGCGCGCGGCGAAAGGGCTGTCGGACACCGTCACCCCGCCCGGCATCGTGGCGGTATGCAGAGCAGTCGACGTCGACGTGACGGCGGCTCTTGTCGGCACTCCGCAGCTCGTCGCCGTTCCGGTAGAAGTGTCCGAACCGGGAAACGCCGGCACCGTCATCCGCGTCGCTGACGCGGTAGGAGCGAACTCCGTCGTTCTCCTCGGAGATTCTGTGGATCCGCACAACGGGAAGTGTGTGCGCGCGTCCGCGGGAAGTCTTTTTCACCTCCCCATCGCACGCGAGCGATCGGTGGACACCGGTCTCGACGCGCTGCGCTCGTCGGGGCTCACGATTCTCGCGACCGCGGCCGATGGTGAAGTCGACCTCGACGACGCAGACGAACTCTTGTCGGGCCCGACGGCCTGGTTGTTCGGAAACGAGGCGCACGGACTGTCGCCGTCGGTGGCAGCTGCTGCAGACCACCGCGTCCGAATTCCCATTCACGGCCGCGCCGAGAGCTTGAACCTCGCCACTGCGGCGGCCATTTGCCTCTACTCCAGTGCCCGCGCTCAGCGCAGGTCCGCGCATAAATGACTTTGTCGCTCGCCTAGGATCGAGAAGTCTGTCGTCCAGCGATATCAACCACCATCAAGGAGTTGCACCTCTCGTGGCGAAGAAAGAAGCCGACAACGCCCAGCCGGTCGATCCGAGCGTGCTGGAGCCCGCTGCGCTCGAGTCAGCCGCAGCCGGGGCAGAGAAGGCGTTCGACGACGCGAAGAATCTGGACGAACTCACGAAGGTGAAGATCGATCACATCGGCAATCGCGCACCGCTGGCGTTGGCGCAACGCGCACTCGGCGCGATTCCAGGTAATCAGAAGGCAGACGCGGGCAAGCGGGTGAAGCTGGCACGCGACCGCGTGCAGAAGGCCTTCGACTCTCGTCGCGAGGTGCTACTGGCCGAGCGAGATGCCGCAATCCTCGTCGCCGAGACGATCGACGTGACGTTGCCGTCCGATCGCCGTCCAGTTGGCGCCCGTCACCCCATCACCATCATCGCCGACCAGGTCGCCGACGTGTTCGTGTCCATGGGCTGGGAGGTCGAAGAAGGCCCGGAGGTCGAGACCGAACATTTCAACTTCGACGCTCTCAACTTCCTGCCGGACCATCCCGCACGGACGATGCAGGACACATTCCACATTGCACCGGAGGGATCTCGGCAGGTTCTGCGCACGCACACCTCACCGGTGCAGGTTCGCTCGATGCTGTCGCGTGAGGTGCCGATCTACGTCGTATGCCCGGGGCGCACGTTCCGTACCGACGAATTGGACACCACGCACACTCCTGTTTTCCATCAGGTCGAGGGCTTGGCGATCGACAAGGGCTTGACGATGGCGAATTTGCGCGGAACGCTCGACGCGTTCGCCAGGGCGCTCTTCGGCGAAGAGACGCGGACTCGAATGCGGCCCAACTACTTCCCGTTCACCGAGCCGTCGGCCGAGGTCGACGTCTGGTTCCCGAAAAAGAAGGGTGGCCCCGGCTGGGTCGAGTGGGGCGGCTGCGGAATGGTCAATCCGAAGGTGTTGCGGGCCAGTGGAATCGACCCCGAGGTGTACTCGGGGTTTGCGTTCGGGATGGGCCTCGAGCGGACTCTGCAGTTCCGCAACGACATACCCGACATGCGCGACATCGTCGAGGGAGACATCCGCTTCACGTTGCCCTTCGGCGTCGGCGCCTGACCCGAGTACTGCCCTTACCGAATTTTCACCCGTAGAAAGAGCTGAGCAGACGTGCGAGTTCCACAATCCTGGCTGACCGAGGTTCTGCAGCGGACAGCGCCGCAGTGGAAGGTGACACCCGAGGAACTCGACGAGGGATTCGTGCGCGTCGGTTTCGAGGTCGAGGAGCTCGACTCCCTGGACAACGTCACCGGACCACTCGTCGTCGGACGTGTCACGACGATCACCGAGCTCACCGAGTTCAAGAAGCCTATTCGGTTCTGCCTGGTGGACGTCGGAAACGACGAGCCACAGGAAATCGTGTGTGGTGCGCGGAACTTCGTCGAGGGGGACCTGATCGTTGCGGCCCTCCCCGGCAGTGAACTTCCGGGTGGGTTTTCCATTGCTGCACGAAAGACCTATGGGCATACCTCGGCCGGAATGATTTGCTCGACGCTCGAGCTCGGTCTCGGTCGCGATCACGCCGGCATCCTGGTGCTACCGGAAGGCACCGCGAACCCGGGCGACGACGCCAAGGCTGTTCTCGGTCTCGACGATTCGGTGATCGAGCTCAACGTGACGCCGGACCGCGGTTACGCGTTCTCGGTCCGAGGTCTCGCTCGTGAACTCGCGAGCAGCTTCGACTTGGAATTCGCGGACCCCGCGCAGGGCCCCGTGCAGAACGCCGAGGGTCAGACATGGCCGACGACAATCGATCCCGAGTCCAAGGTCTCGCGATTCGCGCTGCGTAAGGTCAGTGGAATCGACCCCAAGTCGGTTACCCCGTGGTGGCTGCAACGACGCTTGCTCCTCGCCGGGATCCGACCGATATCGGCCGCGGTGGACGTCACCAACTACGTGCTTCACGAGCTGGGTCAGCCGCTGCACGCTTTCGATGCATCCAAACTCACCGGCGACATCGTCGTACGTCGCGCGAAGTCGGGCGAAAAGCTGACGACCCTCGACGACGTGGAGCGCACGCTCGACGCCGAGGACGTCGTGATCGCTGACGACTCCGGTGCGATCTCTCTCGCCGGAGTCATGGGAGGGGCATCGACCGAAGTGGGGGACGACACCGTCGATGTCGTGCTCGAAGCAGCGACGTTCGACCCGCTTGCGGTGTTCCGTACCGGCCGCAGGCACAAGTTGTCGAGTGAAGCGAGCAAGCGTTTCGAGCGCACCGTCGATTCCGCGCTTCCTGTCGCGGCGTTGGACAGAGCTGCGCAGTTGTTGGTCGAGATCACAGGCGGCCGCATCGAGCCGGTCCTGACCGACATCGGGGAGCCGCATACGTTCCCGGCAGTCCGCATGGCGCTTGACCTTCCCGACCGTGTTGCGGGAGTTACCTACCCGAACGGAACCGCGTCACGCAGACTGACGCAGATCGGCTGCGACGTCGAGGTCGACGTCAACGAACTCGGCCACGGTGAACTCGTCGTCACGCCGCCCACCTGGCGACCCGACCTGCAGCAGCCGGCAGATCTTGTCGAAGAGGTACTGAGGCTGGAGGGGCTGGAGCAGATTCCGTCGGTTCTGCCCGCGGCGCCTGCCGGACGCGGGCTGACCGCCACGCAGAAGCGCAAACGCGCAGTCGGGAAGTCGCTGGCGTTCGCCGGATACGTCGAGGTGTTGCCGACGGTGTTCCTGCCGACCGGTGTCTTCGATACGTGGGGCCTGCCCGCTGACGATGTCCGCCGCCGGACGACATCCGTTCTCAATCCGCTCGAGGCCGACCGACCCGAGCTGGCATCGACGATTCTGCCCGGATTGCTGGAAATCCTCGCCCGGAATGTGAGCCGTGGCCAGCGGGATCTCTCGCTGTTCGGAATCGCGCAGGTCGTACGCCCCGGCGACCACACCGTGCCCGTCGAGGCGATCGCAGTGCACGCACGTCCGAGCGAGGAGGAGATCGCTCACCTCAGGGGATCGCTTCCGGATCAACCGGTGTACGTCGGTGCGGTCCTGACCGGAAGTCGCGAGCCGTCGGGACCGTGGGGTCAGGGCCGCACCGCTGATGCGTCCGACGCATTCGCTGCAGCGCGCACGATTGCGGCCGCGGCCGGTGTCGACATCGAGTTCCGTGCCGCGCAGTACCTACCGTGGCATCCGGGCCGCTGCGCAGAATTGCTCGTCGACGGGGTCGTCGTGGGGCACGCGGGCGAGCTGCATCCGGCGGTTCTCGAGCGCGCCGATCTGCCAGTGCGTACATGCGCCGTCGAGCTGAACCTCGACGCACTTCCCATCGTCGAGGCGTTGCCCGCACCCATCGTGTCCCCGTTCCCGGCAGTCCTGCAGGACGTCGCTGTCGTCGTCGACGCATCGGTTCCCGCCGCCGACGTCGAAGCAGCTCTGAGAGCCGGAGCAGGCGAGCTCCTCGAGAGCATCCGCCTGTTCGACGTCTTCGAAGGCGAGCAGGTCGGTGCGAACAAGAAGTCCCTCGCGTTCGCACTCGTCTTTCGGGGCAGCGATGGCACTCTCACCGAAGCACAGGCCACCGAGGCACGTGACGCCGCGGTCGCCGCTGCGCAGGGATCGGTCGGTGCCGTTCTGCGCGGCTGATCGTGCGCAGTCCGTAGCCTGGTCGTAGAAGCTTTCCAACCTCGGGAGGACATATGACTTCGGACGATCGGAACGATATCGCCGTGCTGCGCGAGGTGCTCTCCGCGGTGAGTGGCCGTTCGGCGCTGGCACCCGTACATGCGGCGGCTTCTGCGTTGCTGGCCGAGCTCGATACGACGCGAGCCGAACCGTCGACTGTGCCACCGGGTGATATCCCGGACGTCGATGTTCCGCAGACGACGAAGCCCACGATCGACCAGCCCTTGGGGGATCCGCCCGGGTATTCGCCACTGGGAGGAATGCCCGCCCAGGTCAGACCAGGAGTCATCGATGCCGAGCTAGTCGACGACAGTGGCATCGACGGGGCGATAGGTGGGGGAGTGAGTTCGGGGTTCTCCAATCACGAGTCTCCGACCGGGTTCACCGACCAAGGTGTGCCGACCTGGGACAGTGTTCGTGACAAGGTGGAAGGGCGGACTACCACTGCGCTCGGCCAGGAGGAACTCGACCACGCGACGCCGGCTGGCCGTACGCTCGACGAACAGTGGAACGAGCGCGAGGCTGCCGGTCGTAAGAAGCTCGACGAGATCAGGCAGTCGATGAAAGAGCGCTGATTCGACACCCCCATATGAATGAGCTTGCATGATGATGCATAATCAACCGTATGGACGATGTGAAGGACGGCCCACTGCGGATTGCAGTCGCGGGGGCGAGCGGCTATGCCGGTGGCGAGATCCTGCGATTGTTGCTTGGACATCCAGGCGTTCAGTCGGGGCGACTCGTCATTGGTTCGCTCACCGCTGGCGGTAATGCGGGCGCGACGCTCGGTGAATTCCATCCGCATCTGTTGCCTCTAGCCGATCGAGTCCTCGCCGAGACCACCGAAGACGAGCTGAGCGGACACGACGTCGTCTTTCTCGGATTACCGCATGGGAAATCGGCTGAGATCGCGCAGCTACTTCCCGAGTCGGTGCTCATCATCGACTGCGGTGCCGATTTCCGGTTGTCCGACGGCGCGGCCTGGGAAAAGTACTACAAGTCACCGCATGCGGGTACATGGCCGTACGGCTTGCCCGAGCTGCCAGGTCATCGTGAGAAGCTCGTCGGCGCGACTCGCATAGCCGTCCCCGGGTGCTATCCGACGGTGTCGAGCCTCGCACTGGCTCCCGCTGTCGCTGCCGGAATCGTCGAGCCTCGGGTCAACATCGTTGCCGTCAGTGGAACCTCAGGAGCAGGCCGAGCGCCGAAGGCCGATTTGCTCGGTTCCGAGGTCATGGGATCGGTTCGCGCGTACGGCATTGCCGGCGCTCACCGCCACAACCCCGAGATCGTGCAGAATCTTTCGGCCCTGTCACCCGAACCGGTGACCGTGTCGTTCACCCCGGTTCTCGCGCCGATGCCTCGCGGAATTTTGGCGACCTGCACTGCGCGCACCACCGCGACGCAGGAGCAGGCTGTCGAGGTATACGAGAAAGCTTATGCAGCAGAACCTTTCATCTTCGTTCTCGGCGAGGGTCGGTTGCCGCAGACCGGTGCGGTGATGGGTTCCAATGCAGTCCAGCTCAGCGTCAGCGTCGATACCGATGCCGGCCTCCTCGTCGTGGTGGCCGCGATCGACAATCTCACCAAAGGCACTGCCGGAGCGGCGGTCCAATCCATGAACCTGGCCCTCGGAATCCCTGAGACCGACGGTCTCTCGACAGTAGGAGTTGCACCGTGAGCAGCATTACCGAGACCGCATCGGTGCCGGGCAAACTTGTTCGGACGCAGGGCGTCACGGCGCCCGCCGGCTTCAAGGGTGCGGGGATCGCCGCCGGTATCAAAGTCAGCGGCAAGCCCGATCTGGCTCTGGTGTTCAACGAAGGACCCGATACCGCTGCGGCCGGTGTGTTCACCCTGAACAAGGTCAAAGCTGCCCCTGTCCTGTGGTCACAGCAGGTGCTGAGTTCCGGAAAGCTCCGTGCCGTCGTCCTGAACTCGGGGGGCGCCAATGCATGTACCGGCGCAGGAGGATTTCAGGACACCCACCGCACGGCCGAGGAAGTGGCCACCGCACTGAGCAACTGGGGCACCGAGACCGGTGCCATCGAGGTAGCCGTGTGTTCGACAGGTTTGATCGGTGACCGACTACCGATGGACAAGCTCCTACCCGGAGTCACCGAGGTCGTCCACGAACTCGCGGGCGGTATCTCGGGCGGGACCGACGCAGCGTACGCGATCATGACGACCGACACGGTGCCGAAGCAAGCTGCATTCCACCACGAGAACAAATGGAACGTCGGCGGAATGGCGAAGGGCGCGGGCATGCTCGCACCGTCGCTTGCGACGATGCTGAGCGTCGTCACCACCGACGCCGTCGCCACCGCGGCAGAACTCGACACGGCACTACGCAACGCGACTCGGTTGTCCTACGACCGTTTGGACGTCGACGGCGCGACCTCGACCAACGACACCGTGTTGCTGTTGGCGTCGGGTGCATCAGGTGTCGCCCCGAGCCAGGAGGAGTTGAACG
The DNA here is from genome assembly GCF_003641205.1 of Rhodococcus sp. P1Y. Taxonomy (NCBI): domain Bacteria; kingdom Bacillati; phylum Actinomycetota; class Actinomycetes; order Mycobacteriales; family Nocardiaceae; genus Rhodococcus; species Rhodococcus sp. P1Y. The sequence continues at coordinate 3,940,104 of NZ_CP032762.1, read as the reverse complement.
CGGCTGTTCTCGCCGTGTGCGACGACCTGGCCGACCAGATGATGGCTGACGCCGAGGGCGTCACCAAGCGTGTGCTGGTAACCGTCTCGGGAGCAGTCTCGGAGCACGACGCGCTCATCGGTGCGCGAACCGTTGCGCGTGACAGTCTGGTCAAAACTGCATTGTTCGGCTCCGATCCGAACTGGGGTCGCGTTCTCGCAGCCATCGGTATCGCTCCGATCGAGCTCGATCCCGATCGAATCACCGTGTCGTTCAACGGGAGCCCGGTGTGCGTCGACGGAGTGGGTGCCCCAGGCGCCCGCGACGTCGATCTGTCCGGCGAGGACATATCCGTCACCATCGATCTCGGTCTCGGCACCGAGTCAGTGAGCATCAGAACGACTGATCTATCCCATGCCTACGTCGAAGAGAACTCTGCGTACTCGTCGTGACCGGCTTGAATCTGACAGCATCTCAGAAGGCACACACCCTCGCCGATGCGTTGCCGTGGCTCCAGAAGTTCAACGACAAGATCGTTGTCGTGAAGTACGGCGGAAACGCGATGGTCGACGACGAACTCAAGCGCGCGTTCGCCGCGGACATGGTGTTTCTGCGGACCGTCGGCCTGCATCCGGTCGTCGTACACGGCGGTGGTCCGCAGATCACTGCGATGCTGACCAGGCTCGGCATGACCGGCGAATTCCGCGGTGGCTTCCGAGTGACGACGCCCGAGGTCATGGATGTCGTACGAATGGTGCTGTTCGGTCAGGTCGGGCGTGAACTCGTCGGTTTGATCAACAGTCACGGTCCGTACGCGGTCGGTATATCCGGTGAGGACGCGCACCTGTTCACCGCGTCCAAGCGCTCGGTGATGGTCGAGGGCGCCCTGACCGACATCGGTCTCGTCGGCGATGTCACCTCGGTCAACCCCGAGGCAGTACTCGATCTGATCGACGCCGGGCGCATCCCTGTGGTCTCGACCATCGCTCCCGACAAGGACGGTGTCGTCCACAACATCAACGCCGACACCGCAGCCGCCGCACTGGCCGAAGCAATCGGAGCCGAGAAACTCGTCGTCCTGACCGATGTCGAAGGCCTGTACACCAATTGGCCCGATCGATCGTCGCTCACATCCGCGATCGACGTCGACACCTTGACCGCATTGCTGCCGTCACTCGACGCAGGCATGGTGCCCAAGATGGAAGCATGCCTCCGTGCTGTGCAGGGTGGTGTCCCGTCGGCGCACGTCATCGACGGTCGAGTGCCGCACTCGGTTCTCGTCGAACTCTTCACCGGCGAAGGAATCGGCACGATGGTAGAGCCCACCCGGCCGCCCGCGCTCAAGCCCACCCAGCTCACAACCCCAGGAAGTGAATCATGACCGAGCACACCTCGACCCTCGACCTCCAGTCCCGGTGGTCGAACTCGTTGATGGACAACTACGGTGTGCCGCGTGTTGCTCTGGTTCGCGGCGAAGGTGCGGTGGTGACCGACGCCGACGGCAAGCAATACCTCGATCTGCTCGCCGGCATTGCCGTCAACATCCTCGGTCATGCACATCCGGCGGTGATCGAGGCAGTCACGACTCAGCTCTCCACGCTCGGTCACACGTCCAACCTGTACGCAACGGAACCGGGTATTGCACTGGCCGAACAGCTCCTGGCGCACCTGGGCGCGAGCGTGCACGGTCGTGTGTTCCTGTGTAACTCGGGAACCGAAGCAAACGAGGCAGCGTTCAAGATCGCGCGGCTCACCGGTCGGCCCAACATCGTGGCGGCCGAAAACGCGTTCCACGGACGGACGATGGGTGCGTTGGCGCTCACGGGCCAGCCCGACAAGCGTGCGCCGTTCGAGCCCATGCCTGCGGGCGTTCACCATGTTCCGTACGGCGACGTCGCCGCCCTCGAGGCGGCAGTCGACTCCGACACAGCAGCAGTGTTCCTCGAACCGATCATGGGCGAAGGAGGTGTCGTCGTGCCTCCCGACGGCTACCTGGTCGCCGCCAGGGAGATCACTGCGCGCCACGGGGCGCTGCTGATCCTCGACGAGGTGCAGACCGGGATCGGCCGCACCGGCTGGTTCTACGCGCATCAAGCCGTCGGCATCGTGCCCGACGTCATCACCCTCGCGAAGGGCCTCGGCGGTGGACTGCCCATCGGGGCCTGCATCGGGATAGGGGAGGCCGCAAAACTGCTGCATCCGGGCAAGCACGGCACCACGTTCGGCGGTAACCCGGTCTGTGCGTCGGCCGCCCTCGCCGTGCTGCGCACCCTGGCAGACGAAGATTTGATATCCCACGCCGACCGGCTCGGCAAGGTCATCACGCATTCGATCGAAGACTTGAATCATCCACTCGTAAAACACGTTCGCGGGTCCGGACTGCTTCTCGGCGTGGTTCTGACCAAGGCAATCGCAGCCAAAGCCGAAGCCGCTGCACGTGATGCAGGGTTCCTGATCAATGCCGCTCAGCCCGACGTTCTACGCCTGGCCCCGCCTCTCGTCCTCACGGAAGAGCAGGCGGTGTCGTTCGTCGCGGCATTGCCCACAATTCTCGACACTGCCGACGAAACGGATTGACATGGCACTGAAGAACTTCCTTCGGGATGACGACCTGACGCCACAGCAACAAGCCGAGGTTCTCGCTCTCGCTGCCGAACTCAAGCGCGCGCCGTTCTCGAAGCGTCCGCTCGAAGGCCCGCAGGGCGTCGGCGTCATCTTCGAGAAGAACTCGACGCGTACGCGCTTCTCGTTCGAGATCGGAATCGCGCAACTCGGCGGTCACGCTGTCGTGGTCGACGGCCAAAGCACTCAGCTCGGTCGAGAGGAGACTCTGCAGGACACCGGACGAGTCCTCTCTCGCTACGTCGAAGCCGTCGTATGGCGCACCTTCGGCCAGAGGCGTCTCGAGCAGATGGCAACCGGTACGACAGTTCCGATCGTCAACGCACTGTCCAACGAGTTCCATCCGTGCCAGGTGCTTGCCGACCTGCAGACCATCGCCGAGCGCAAGGGCGATCTGAAAGGGCTGCGGCTCACCTACTTCGGCGACGGAGCGAACAACATGGCGCACTCGCTGTTGCTGGGCGGCGTCACCGCGGGAATCGACGTAACCGTCGCGGCGCCGAAAGAGTTCGCCCCGTTGAGCTTCGTCCTCGACGCTGCGAAAGCCCGTGCAGAGGAGACCGGCGCGAAGATCACGATCACGGAGGATCCGCAGGAAGCCGCCACGGGCGCCGATGTGCTCGTCACGGACACGTGGACATCGATGGGGCAAGAGAACGACGGACTCGATCGCGTCGCGCCGTTCAGGCCGTATCGCATAGACACCGAGCTGTTGTCTCTGGCCGAGCCCGACGCTATTGTCTTGCACTGTCTTCCGGCGCACCGCGGTGAAGAGGTCACCGACGAGGTGCTCGACGGGCCGCACAGTGTCGTCTGGGACGAGGCCGAGAACAGGCTGCACGCACAGAAGGCCCTACTGGTTTGGCTACTCGAGCAGGCACGACGACCGTGAGCGAGGAGGTGTCGTCGGTGCCGCTGACGGCGTCGACTCGGGCTGGAAGGCAGGCGCGGATCATCTCGCTCCTGTCGGCTCATCAGGTGCGCAGTCAGCCGGAACTCGTGGCGTTGCTGGCATCGGAGGGTATCGAGGTCGCACAGGCCACTTTGTCGCGAGATCTCGAAGAGCTCGGCGCCATGAAGCTGCGTGCCGCCGATGGAGGAGTCGGCGTATACGTCGTTCCCGAGGACGGCAGCCCCGTCAGAGGTATCTCGGGCGGGACCGATCGTTTGTCCCGGCTGCTCGGCGAGTTGCTGGTGTCGACGGACTCGAGCGGAAATCAAGCGGTGTTGAGAACCCCACCCGGAGCAGCCGGATACCTGGCAAGTGCTCTCGACCGGGCCTCTCTGACCGAGATCGTCGGAACCATCGCCGGCGACGACACAATTTTCGTCATCGCACGCGAGCCGCTCAGCGGTAGCGACGTGGCCGACAAGATCGAAAAACTGGCCCGACGCGCTCACTAGCGCAGGCCGGTCCACGCAACAACTAAGGAGTACACACCCATGGCCGAACGCGTCGTTCTTGCCTACTCGGGCGGATTGGACACATCCGTCGCCATCAGTTGGATCGGCAAGGAGACCGGTCGAGAGGTCGTCGCCGTCGCCATCGATCTGGGCCAGGGCGGTGAGGACATGGAGGTCGTCCGCCAACGTGCGCTCGACTGCGGCGCCGTCGAGGCCGTCGTCGTCGACGCCCGCAACGAGTTCGCCGACGAATACTGTCTCCCGACGATTCAGAACAACGCGCTGTACATGGATCGCTACCCGTTGGTCTCGGCTATCAGTCGGCCGTTGATCGTGAAGCATCTCGTCGAGGCGGCACGCTCGCACGGCGGAACCGTCGTCGCGCACGGATGCACGGGTAAGGGCAACGATCAGGTTCGCTTCGAGGTCGGATTCAACACTCTTGCACCCGAACTCGACGTTCTCGCGCCGGTCCGCGACTACGCGTGGACTCGTGAGAAGGCGATCGCGTTCGCCGAGGAGAACAAGATCCCGATCAACGTCAGCAAGAAGTCACCGTTCTCGATCGACCAGAACGTCTGGGGGCGAGCCGTCGAAACCGGCTTCCTCGAAGATCTGTGGAATGCGCCGACCAAGGACGTCTACGACTACACCCAGGATCCGACGGCGAACTGGCAGTCACCTGACGAACTGATCATCGGTTTCGACAAGGGCCGCCCGGTCAGCATCGACGGTCGTCCGGTTTCCGTGCTCGAGGCCATCCAGGAACTGAACACTCGCGCGGGTGCGCAGGGAGTGGGGCGGCTCGATGTCGTCGAGGACCGTCTCGTCGGTATCAAGAGCCGCGAGATCTACGAAGCTCCGGGCGCGATGGTCCTCATCCGGGCGCACGAGGAACTCGAGCACGTGACACTCGAGCGCGAACTCGGTCGGTACAAGCGACACAGCGATCAGAAGTGGGCTGAACTGGTCTACGACGGCCTCTGGTACTCCCCACTCAAGGACGCTCTCGACACGTTCACCACGCACACCCAGCAGCACGTGTCCGGCGAGATCCGCCTGGCGCTGCACGCGGGTTCGATCATCGTCAACGGCCGTCGCAGCGGCGAATCCCTGTACGACTTCAACCTCGCGACGTACGACGAGGGCGATACTTTCGACCAGTCGTCGGCCAAGGGATTCGTTCAGCTGCACGGCCTGTCGTCCAAAATCGCGAAGAAGAGAGATCTCGGCCTGTGAGCGAACAACACGGAACCAACGAAGGCTCCCTCTGGGGTGGACGTTTCGCGTCGGGCCCAGCCGAGGCCATGGCGGCATTGAGCAAGTCGACGCATTTCGATTGGGTGCTGGCCCCCTACGACATCCGAGCGTCGATGGCGCACGCACGGGTTCTGAACGGCGCAGGGTTGCTCAGCGCGAAAGACCTCGAGACGATGCTCGACGGCTTGCAGGGTCTCGCCGACGACGTCGCATCGGGAGCATTTGCCGCAGCCGAGTCCGACGAGGACGTGCACGGCGCACTCGAGCGTGGCCTGATCGATCGAGTTGGACCTGAGGTCGGCGGTCGTCTGCGCGCAGGCCGGTCGCGCAACGACCAGGTCGCGACGCTGTTCCGGATGTGGCTGCGCGATGCGGTCCGTCGAGTGTCGGCCGGCGTCCTCGATGTAGTCGATGCGTTGGCGACTCAAGCCGCCGCCCATCCCGCTGCGGTGATGCCCGGTAAGACGCATTCCCAGGCCGCGCAGCCGGTACTACTCGCACATCACCTTTTGGCACACACGCATCCGTTGCTTCGGGACGTCCAACGGTTCCAGGATTTCGACAAGCGAGCTGCGGTGTCACCCTACGGTTCCGGGGCGTTGGCCGGGTCATCGCTCGGGCTCAGCCCGGAGAAGATCGCAGCCGAACTCGGATTCGATTCGTCCGCCGAGAACTCCATCGACGCCACGTCCTCGCGAGATTTCGCCGCGGAGGCGTCGTTCGTGCTCGCGATGACAGCGGTGGATCTGTCCCGTCTGGCGGAGGAGATCGTGTCGTGGAGCACCCCGGAGTACGGGTACGTGACGCTCGCCGACGCGTGGTCCACCGGAAGTTCGATCATGCCGCAGAAGAAAAACCCAGACGTCGCTGAACTGACGCGTGGCAAGACCGGCCGTCTGATCGGAAATCTGACCGGGTTGTTGGCGACGCTGAAGGCACAGCCACTGGCGTACAACCGCGACTTGCAGGAGGACAAGGAGCCGGTTTTCGATTCCGTCGCGCAGCTCGAATTGCTGCTGCCGGCACTCGCCGGACTGGTCGGGACGTTGGAATTCCACGTGGATCGGATGGCAGAGCTCGCGCCTGCGGGCTTCACGCTCGCGACCGACATCGCCGAGTGGATGGTCCGACAGGGGATACCGTTCCGTGTCGCGCACGAGGCGGCGGGTGCGTGCGTTCGCGTCGCCGAGTCACGGGGAGTCGGCCTCGACGAGCTGACGGACGAGGAGCTGGCGTCGATCGATCCCTCGCTGACTCCGGCGGTACGCGAGGTGCTCACGGTCGAGGGCTCGATCGCCTCGCGCGATTCCCGGGGCGGCACCGCCGCGGTCCAGGTGGCAAGTCAGCTCGGTGGCGTGCGATCGGCCGCGGAACACGCTCGGGCCTGGCTTGCATCAGGTATTCCGACGCGCTGATGTACCAAAAAAATCAGGGCCGACGGATTCGGTGGCGGGGGTGTGAGAAGCTTCGGACTACGCAGTGAGTGGGCGGTCGGGGATCGATCATCGAGCCAGGAGTTGTAGTGGTTGGACTGAATGCAGACGCGGTCCGCGGACCGTTGCGGCGCGCCGTTGCGACTGCACAGAACGGGCTCGAGGTCATCCGATTGGGTGGCCTGGAGACCGAGGTCGATCCGTCGCCGTTCAAGGTCGTCGACAGAGAGCCGATGTATCGGCTACGGCGTTATTTCGCCGACGAAACTTCCGACGTCTCGAAGCCACCCGTGGTCCTCGTACCGCCGATGATGGTCTCCGCCGACGTCTACGACGTGACTACAGAGAATGGCGCAGCAGGAATCCTGCACGGGATGGGCCTCGATCCGTGGGTGATCGATTTCGGGTCTCCCGACACCGAAGAGGGCGGTTGGAGCCGGACACTCGCCGATCATGTGGTCGCGATCAGCGAGGTGGTCGACAAGGTTCACCACTACACGGGACGTGACGTACACCTCGGTGGATACTCCCAGGGCGGCATGTTCTGCTACCAGGCTGCCGCATACCGTGGTGGACGAAATCTGGCCAGCCTCATCACGTTCGGTGCACCCGTCGACACCTTGGCTGCATTGCCTCTGGGAATCCCGGCAGGCGTGGCGACCCGCGGCGCCGAATTCCTGGCAGATCACGTGTTCACCCGACTCGCAGTCTCGGGTTGGATGGCGCGTACGGGTTTTCAGTTGCTCGATCCCGCCAAAACCGTGCGGTCGCGACTCGACTTCCTTCGGCAGCTTCATGACCGCGAGGCTTTGCTGCCTCGGGAGCCGCAGCGTCGCTTCCTGGCGATGGACGGTTGGGTGGCGTGGTCGGGTCCAGCCGTCGCCGAGTTGCTCAAGCAGTTCGTCGTGCACAACCGGATGATGACCGGCGGTTTCGTCATCAAGGACCGATTGTTGACGTTGTCCGATCTGACCGTGCCTGTCCTGGCATTCGTCGGCGAGGTCGATGATATCGGGCAGCCTCTCGCTGTTCGCGGAATCCGCCGAGCAGCGCCTCGCGCGGAAATCTACGAGAGCACGCTGCGCGCGGGGCACTTCGGTCTTGTCGTCGGTAGTACCGCGGCGGCGCAGACCTGGCCGACGACCGGTGAATGGATCCGGTGGCGTGAGGGTCTGGGCGAGAAGCCGGACGCTGCATACGAGATGACGTACGACGAGCACCCCGACACCGAAAGCGGAGTGTCCATCAGCAATCGGCTCATTCACACGGCAGCATCGATCGCCGAAGTCGGTGTCGGTGTCGGTCGGGGGCTGGCTGCGGCCGCGAGTGGGGCGGTGCGCGGTACACGAGAAATCTCCACCGAGGCAGTCAGAACGCTCCCTCGTCTGGCTCGACTGGGGCAAATGCAACCGCATTCGTCTGTCTCTCTCGGACGACTCATCGCCGAGCAGGGTCGAAAGTCGCCGGGTGGCGAGTGCTTCCTGTTCGACGATCGAGTGCACACGTACGCAGCAGTCAACGGTCGAATAGACAATGTGGTCAAAGGGTTGGTCGTGTCGGGCGTGCGTCCGTCGGCGCGAATCGGTGTGCTGATGGAAACGCGGCCAAGCGCCCTGGCTGCCGTTGCGGCACTGTCGCGTATCGGCGCAATCGCAGTGTTGTTGCCTCCTGGCGGCGACCTCGAGAGTGCACTCCGCGCGGTCGATGTCGATACCGTGATCGCCGATCCAGAGAATCTGAAGGCGGCGACGCTGGTCGCCGCGAACGTGCTCGTACTCGGCGGAGGTGACTCTCGACAGTTGGATGCGCCGAGCGGTTCGGACGTGACGGACCTGGAAGCGATCGACCCCGATTCCATTCGGCTTCCCGCATGGTTCGAGCCCAACCCGGGGCGCGCCCGCGAGTTGGCGGTTGTCCTGTTCACAGCTACGGACAGAGGCCTCGAGCCGCGCTACGTGACCAATCACAGGTGGGCTCTCTCTGCATTCGGCACTGCCACCGCAGCGGCTCTCGGCGCCGGAGACACCGTGTATTGCCTTGCACCGCTGCATCACTCGGCCGGTCTGCTGGTCAGTGTCGGAGGTGCGCTCGCGGGCGGATCGCGAATCGCGTTGTCGCGGGGGCTCGACCCGACGCGATTCGCCGAAGAGGTCTCGCGGTACGGCGTCACCGTTATCAGCTACACGTGGGCGATGATGCAGAGCATTCTCGACGACGAGGAGTTGGACCTGGATCGCAGCCATCCGGTGCGCCTGTTCATCGGATCGGGGATGCCGGTGAATCTGTGGAAGCGCACGCTGGAGCGGTTCGCGCCTGCTCGCATCCTGGAGTTCTATGCATCCACGGAAAACGACGTGATTCTCGCCAACGTCGGCGGTTCCAAAGTCGGTTCCAAGGGACGCCCGCTTCCCGGCAGCGCACGGGTTGCGCTGGCAGCGTACGACCCGATCTCCGGGAAACTGGAAGAGGACGAAAACGGGTTCGTACGGGTGTGCAAGGACAACGAGGTAGGTCTGCTGCTCGGCCGTCCGAGCAACGACGGCGAGGTCACCAGTCCGCTCATGCGCGGGGTGTTCGAGCCGGGTGACTCATGGGTGCCGACCGAGAACCTGTTCCGACGTGACTCCGACGGTGATTACTGGCTCGTCGACCGCAAGGACACCGTCGTGAAGACAGTGAGAGGCCCTGTCTTCACGCAGCCGATCATCGACGCGTTCGGCGAGGTGCCCGTAGTTCAAGCCGTCGTCGTGTACGCCGTTGCCACGGAAGGGGACGCACGGGCGCCGCGATGGGTCGAGCGCGCCGATGAGATCGCGGTGTGCGCACTGTCGGTTCGCGGCGAGAACACCCTTCCCGTCAAGACCATCACCGATGCCGTCGGGGTCTTACTGCCCGCCCAACGGCCGGACATCGTTCACATCGTCGACGCAATTCCGCTCGGTCGGGCGTACCGGCCGCGGGCGTCGGAGTTTCAGAAGCTCGGGGTTCCGGCGCCGAGCGCACGTGCTTGGTATTACGACGTGGATTCCAGCTCGTACCGCCGGTTGACCAAAGCTGTTGCGGCAGAACGGTTTGGCGCAGGATCCGGTGGCGCTGGCGGATCGGTGTGACATCGCTGGACCGCGGTCGGTTAAGTTGTGCAGACGGGCTGCGAGCCGATTGTTGCCTGACCCGATGAATTGATGAAAGAAGGAAATCAGTGGCGATAGATCAGACCCTGCTCGGTATCCTGGCCTGCCCGGTCGACAAGGGGCCGCTGTTGCTGATCGAAGACGAGTTGCTCTACAACCCCAGGCTTCGCCGCGCGTATCCGATCGAAAATGGGATCCCTGTATTGCTGGTGGACGATGCACGTGATGTGGACGACGCCGAGCACGAGTCCATTCTCGGCCGGGCACAGTCGAGCTAGTCCAAATCTCCTGTCAGGTATCGCTGGAGCGTCGGTGCCACCGACGCAATGATGCGCTCGGTCGGCATCGATGCGAGAGGTTCCAGTTCGAGGATGTGGCGGGTTACCAGAAGTCCTGCCATCTGAGACGCGACGAGGTTGACGCGTAGGGGCGCCGATCCCTGCGGTTCGTCCACTCGATCGGCAATGTCCTTCAGCACGATCTGCATCAGGAACGTACTGATCAGAGTGGTGTCGCCGCCGGAGATCATTCCCCGGAAAGCGGCGATCACCGATTCCCCGTTCTCGGAGTCCCAGACGGCGAGGACTGCGCCGAGCAGCGTTGCACCAAGTTCTTCGAGGTCGGCCGCGGCAACGCGGTCGAGCACTTTCGACGGGTCTGTGGGCAAAGCGATTGCAGCAACGAATAGTTCACGCTTGGTGCCGAAGTAGTGGTGGACCAGCGCGGAATCCACACCCGCCTGGGTGGCAATGGCTCGAACCGAAGTCTTGTCGAATCCCGCTGCCGCGAACTTTGCCCTCGCAACGGCCAGGATGGTTTCGCGGGTGTCCGGCCGTCCCGGGCGCCTGCCCGTGCGTGGTTGTTCGGTCACAACGATCATTGTGCCGTGCCGGTTCATGGTGTTCGTCGACGCAGGGTGGCCGCCGCGGCGATCAGCGCCACGACGACGAATCCGGCAACGACGCCTACGTCCAGTCCTAGCTGGGCGCCAAAACCGGGCTGCGACGAAATGTATTGCAGTGCGTCGACCGAATAGCTCAACGGCAAAACGTTGCTGATTGCGTGCAGCCAATCCGGCATCAACTCCCGCGGAACGAGCAAGCCGCACAGGAAGAGCTGCGGCACGACCACGACTGGCATGAACTGGACCGCCTGAAACTCGGTGCGTGCGAACGCACTGCACAAGAGTCCAAGCGCGACACCGAGGACGGCGTTGAGCACTGCGACGAGTACCACCCAGCCGATCGACCCCGCAGTGGTGAGTCCAAGGAGGCCGAAGGTGACTCCGCACGCAATCACCGCCTGGCCGACGGCGGCAACGGAAAATGCCGTGGCGTAGCTGGACAGCAGGTCGAATTTCGACATCGGCGTTGTCAGGAGTCGTTCGAGGGTTCCGGAGCTTCGCTCGCGTTGCATTGCGATCGAGGTGATCAAGAACATCACCACGAACGGGAGTATGCCCAGCATCGTGACCGCGATGCGGTCGAACAGCGGAGGTGTTCCAGGCGCCGTGGGGGAGTTTTGATACAGGAAATACAGCAGCACCATTAAAAGCGACGGCACGAGAAGAATCAGTGCGACGGTGCGCCGGTCTGCCCGAAGTTGACGAAGAATCCGACCGGTGCCTGCTGCAAAGATGGTCGCGGTCATGATGCGGTCTCCATTCGGCCGGTCGTGCGGATAAGAGTCAGAAATGCGTGTTCGAGAGTGGTGTCGCCAGTGCGGCTCAGTAACTCGTGCGGAGTCGCCTGGGCGAGAATTGCTCCGTCGCGCATGAGGACGAGCTGATCGCAATGTTCGGCTTCGTCCATGACGTGACTCGAGACCAAGATCGTGGTGCCGGAGTCTGCGAGGTCTACGAATCGTGCCCACAGGTCGGCTCGAAGGACTGGGTCGAGTCCTACCGTCGGCTCGTCGAGCACAAGTAACTCGGGTTCGGCCACGAGTGCGCTGGCCAATGACACTCGGCCAAGCTGTCCGCCGGACAACTGGCCGGAGAGTGTCGTCGAATGGTCCGTGAGCCCGACCGACTCGATGGCCGATCGCACTGCAGCCTTGTCACGCCCGTAGAGCGATGCGAAGTAGGCCACGTTGTCTCGGACGGTCAGGTCCCGATACACGCTCGGTGCCTGGGTCACATATCCGACCTTTCTGCGCAGAACTTTCGAGCCTACCGGTTCTCCCAGCACGGTAACGACACCCGACTCGACGATCTGAGTGCCGACGATCGACCTCATCAATGTGGACTTCCCGCAGCCAGAGGGTCCGAGAAGTCCTGTGATCTTCCCCTGGGGAATTGTCAGGTCGACGGAATCGAGGACCGTTTTTCGCCCTCGGGTCACGACGAGTGAATCGACGACGACAGCTGTGTCAGGGGTGGTCGACATGAAGCCTCCTTAATTCACCAACTGATGAAATCATCGTGTGATGAATTTATTCCTCCGTCGGCGCGGGGTCAAGAGGTTCGACAGCGGCCGGAACGGCACAATCGGTCGGTGTGGATGCCGAATATCTCAGTGGTGACCCGACAGTGTCTGCCAGACGCCTGCTCGGGGCGTCGATGCGCGTGGGAGATGTCGTCGTGCGGATCGTCGAAGTAGAGGCGTACGGGGGACCCGACGGGGGCCCGTGGCCCGATCCTGCGGCGCATTCGTATCGCGGACCGACTCCGCGCAATGCGGTGATGTTCGGACCGCCGGGGAGGCTGTACGTATACCTGAGTTACGGAATGCACCTGTGTATGAACGTCACTTGCGGACCGGACGGCGAGGCCGGGGCGGTACTTCTCCGGGCGGCGGAGGTGATCGAGGGTGAGGGAGCGGTTCGTTCGAGGCGGGGAGCCGGTCGAACTTTGCGAAGTTGGCCAGCGGACCGGGCAACCTCGGCCAGGCGCTGGGTATCGCTTTGGGAGACAATGGAAAAGACATGTTGAACGGGCGGTCTCCGATCGTGTTGAGCGCGGACGCGTCTGTTCCGATCGAAGTCGCTGATGGACCTCGCGTGGGGGTGAGCACAGCCGCCGACAGGAACTGGCGATTCTGGATCCCGGACTCGTCTGCCGTTTCGGCCTATCGCAGGAGTCCTCGCGCCGCTCCACCCGTATGAGTCCGACAAAGTCGGGCTGAGTCCCGGGTGGGCGTTGGCGGAAGTCGGTCGATGCGGGAAGATCGATCCCGTGAGTGAGAACATCATCGACGAACTGACCTGGCGTGGATTGATCGCGCAGTCCACCGACGTGGACGAACTGAAGAAGGCGACGTCCGGGGAGCCCATCACTCTGTACGCGGGGTTCGACCCGACAGGCCCAAGCCTTCACGCCGGCCACCTCGTTCCGCTGTTGGCACTCAAGCGATTTCAGCGTGCCGGCCACCGGCCGATCGTGATGGCAGGCGGGGCAACCGGGCAGATCGGCGATCCGAGAGACGTCGGGGAGCGGGTCATGAACTCGACCGACACCGTTCGCGACTGGGCTGATCGCATCCGCGGACAGCTCGAACGCTTCGTGGAGTTCGACGACAGCTCGACGGGTGCGATCGTCGAGAACAACCTGAACTGGACGGGGGAACTGACCGCGATCGATTTCCTGCGAGACATCGGCAAGCATTTCTCGGTCAACGTCATGCTCGCCCGCGACACTGTGAAGACGCGCCTCGAAGCCGACGGAATGTCGTACACGGAGTTCAGCTACATGCTCCTGCAGGCCAACGACTACGTGCAGCTTCGGCGCAACTACGGGTGCACGTTGCAGATCGGCGGTTCCGATCAGTGGGGCAACATCGTCGCCGGAGTCGAACTCAACAGGCGCAAGGACGCAGAGTCTGTGCATGCGTTGACAGTTCCGCTGGTGACGTCCGCGGACGGCAAGAAATTCGGCAAGTCGACCGGGGGCGGCAGCCTGTGGCTGGATCCCGAGATGACGAGCCCCTACGCCTGGTACCAGTACTTCGTGAACACCGGCGATGCGGACGTCGTCAAATACCTCCGTTGGTTCACGTTCCTCGAACAGGACGAGCTCGCCGAACTCGAGGAAGCAGTCCGAGAACGTCCGCACGCACGTGAGGCGCAGAAGCGTCTCGCCGCCGAGATGACAACGCTCGTGCACGGAGAAGCGAATACCCGCGCTGTCGAGCTCGCAAGTCAGGCGTTGTTCGGCCGCGCCGAACTGGGCGATCTCGACGAGCCCACCTTGGCAGCAGCGCTCGGCGAGACTTCGGTCGCCGACCTGGCGCCGGGGGAGCCGTCGACCATCGTCGATCTCCTCGTTGCGACCGGTTTGTGCGACAGCAAGGGGGCTGCGCGTCGCGCAGTGAAAGAGGGCGGCGCGTCGGTGAACAACCTGAAGATCGCCAATGAGGACTGGACACCGTCATCCGAAAATCTGCTGCATGGCCGATGGCTGGTGGTGCGACGCGGTAAGCGGAACTTCGCCGGCGTCCGAATTCAGACGTAGGCACTGTGGCCGAGGTGGTGCGAGTCACATACGTGTGATTCGGGCTCGATCGGGGTACTGGGCTACTTGTACGGGTCACCACCTCGGCTTTTGTCTTTGGAGGTCTTGTCGACCTGCCGATTTGACGCGCAGTTTCCCGTGCCGTAACTTTTGTCGAGTCAGAGCGAGACGGACACCGACTCCAGCCGAGAGGCCGGAGACAACGAGGTTGTACGTCGGAGCGTGGCATGGTTTGTCCCCCAAGAGTCGGGCCTTGCGTCCGAGACCAAGCTGGGATAGACTGGAACAGTTGCCCCGGGCACCTTGAGAACGTGTTTTTCTTGTGTGTTCGGTGTGTGCGTGTTCTTTGAGAACTCAACAGTGTGTCGATGAATGTCAGTGCCGAATGTTTTTGGCGCTCATGCCTCTTGGTGTGAGCGTGTCGGCTGCGGTCCTTCTTCCCGTCGGATCGTATGTCGAAGAATTTAGTGCTAGTTGAGTTTTTTTGCTAGTGATTTGGCTCTTTTGGTTTATGACTGATTAGGTGGTGCTCTTTTGGGTGCTGCTGATATCTAGAGTCTTTTACGGAGAGTTTGATCCTGGCTCAGGACGAACGCTGGCGGCGTGCTTAACACATGCAAGTCGAGCGGTAAGGCCTTTCGGGGTACACGAGCGGCGAACGGGTGAGTAACACGTGGGTGATCTGCCCTGCACTCTGGGATAAGCCTGGGAAACTGGGTCTAATACCGGATATGACCGCATGATGCATGTTGTGTGGTGGAAAGCTTTTGTGGTGCAGGATGGGCCCGCGGCCTATCAGCTTGTTGGTGGGGTAATGGCCTACCAAGGCGACGACGGGTAGCCGACCTGAGAGGGTGACCGGCCACACTGGGACTGAGACACGGCCCAGACTCCTACGGGAGGCAGCAGTGGGGAATATTGCACAATGGGCGGAAGCCTGATGCAGCGACGCCGCGTGAGGGATGAAGGCCTTCGGGTTGTAAACCTCTTTCAGCAGGGACGAAGCGTGAGTGACGGTACCTGCAGAAGAAGCACCGGCTAACTACGTGCCAGCAGCCGCGGTAATACGTAGGGTGCGAGCGTTGTCCGGAATTACTGGGCGTAAAGAGTTCGTAGGCGGTTTGTCGCGTCGTTTGTGAAAACCCGGGGCTCAACTTCGGGCTTGCAGGCGATACGGGCAGACTTGAGTGTTTCAGGGGAGACTGGAATTCCTGGTGTAGCGGTGAAATGCGCAGATATCAGGAGGAACACCGGTGGCGAAGGCGGGTCTCTGGGAAACAACTGACGCTGAGGAACGAAAGCGTGGGTAGCAAACAGGATTAGATACCCTGGTAGTCCACGCCGTAAACGGTGGGCGCTAGGTGTGGGTTCCTTCCACGGGATCTGTGCCGTAGCTAACGCATTAAGCGCCCCGCCTGGGGAGTACGGCCGCAAGGCTAAAACTCAAAGGAATTGACGGGGGCCCGCACAAGCGGCGGAGCATGTGGATTAATTCGATGCAACGCGAAGAACCTTACCTGGGTTTGACATACACCGGAAAGCCGTAGAGATACGGCCCCCCTTGTGGTCGGTGTACAGGTGGTG
This sequence comes from Rhodococcus sp. P1Y, assembly GCF_003641205.1. NCBI lineage: Bacteria > Bacillati > Actinomycetota > Actinomycetes > Mycobacteriales > Nocardiaceae > Rhodococcus > Rhodococcus sp. P1Y. Next base: position 3,924,241 of record NZ_CP032762.1, on the reverse strand, counting down.
CATGGCTGTCGTCAGCTCGTGTCGTGAGATGTTGGGTTAAGTCCCGCAACGAGCGCAACCCTTGTCTTATGTTGCCAGCGCGTTATGGCGGGGACTCGTAAGAGACTGCCGGGGTCAACTCGGAGGAAGGTGGGGACGACGTCAAGTCATCATGCCCCTTATGTCCAGGGCTTCACACATGCTACAATGGCCAGTACAGAGGGCTGCGAGACCGTGAGGTGGAGCGAATCCCTAAAGCTGGTCTCAGTTCGGATCGGGGTCTGCAACTCGACCCCGTGAAGTCGGAGTCGCTAGTAATCGCAGATCAGCAACGCTGCGGTGAATACGTTCCCGGCCTTGTACACACCGCCCGTCACGTCATGAAAGTCGGTAACACCCGAAGCCGGTGGCCTAACCCTTGTGGGAGGGAGCCGTCGAAGGTGGGATCGGCGATTGGGACGAAGTCGTAACAAGGTAGCCGTACCGGAAGGTGCGGCTGGATCACCTCCTTTCTAAGGAGCCTCTTCGCTCGGATGCACTGCTGAACAGTCAGCAGATGATCCAGCGACAGAAACCGTTTAGATTCCATATGTGAATCTGCGGTGCTCACGGGTGGAACACTGACAACCAACCTTTTCATCGTGTGGCCGGCCCTAGCGTCGTCCATCGAATTGGTTATATCGGCATACTGTTGGGTCCTGAGAGAACACGCGAAAGCATGTTTCTTTCAAGGCAAGATAACGATTCTTTTCGAATGTCAGTCATACCGCATCTTCGGGTGGTCGTGGTGCTGATGGGAGTTCGGGGAGGGTGTGTTGTTTGAGAATTGCACAGTGGACGCGAGCATCTTTGTTGTAAGTAATGAAGAGCGTACGGTGGATGCCTTGGCACCAGGAGCCGATGAAGGACGTAGGAGGCTGCGATAAGCCTCGGGGAGCTGTCAACCGAGCTGTGATCCGAGGGTGTCCGAATGGGGAAACCCAGCACGAGTGATGTCGTGTTACCTGCACCTGAATATATAGGGTGTGTGGAGGGAACGTGGGGAAGTGAAACATCTCAGTACCCACAGGAAGAGAAAACAATTGTGATTCCGTGAGTAGTGGCGAGCGAAAGCGGAGGAGGCCAAACTTTGTGCGTGTGATACCCGGCAGGGTTGCGTATGGAGGGTTGTGGGGTTTGCTTTGTCGATTCTGCCGGATCGGCCGACAGTTAGAAATCATGGTGTTAGTCGAAGTGGTCTGGAACGGCCTGTCGTAGAGGGTGAGAGTCCCGTAGACGAAAATACTGTGACTGTTGTAGTGGATACCAAGTAGCAGCGGGCCCGTGAAATCTGCTGTGAATCTGTCGGGACCACCCGATAAGCCTGAATACTCCCTGGTGACCGATAGCGGACTAGTACCGTGAGGGAAAGGTGAAAAGTACCCCGGGAGGGGAGTGAAATAGTACCTGAAACCGTGCGCTTACAATCCGTCAAAGCCTTCGAGTGACTTGTCACTGGGGGTGATGGCGTGCCTTTTGAAGAATGAGCCTGCGAGTTAGTGGCATGTCGCGAGGTTAACCCGTGTGGGGTAGCCGTAGCGAAAGCGAGTCCGAATAGGGCGTATCACCGTTTGGTGTGTAGTGGCGTGTTCTAGACCCGAAGCGGAGTGATCTACCCATGGCCAGGTTGAAGCGACGGTAAGACGTCGTGGAGGACCGAACCCACTTAGGTTGAAAACTGAGGGGATGAGTTGTGGGTAGGGGTGAAAGGCCAATCAAACTCCGTGATAGCTGGTTCTCCCCGAAATGCATTTAGGTGCAGCGTCACGTGTTTCTCATCGGAGGTAGAGCTACTGGATGGTCTAGGGGGCTTACCGGCTTACCGAAATCAGCCAAACTCCGAATGCCGATGAGTGAGAGCGTGGCAGTGAGACTGCGGGCGATAAGGTTCGTAGTCGAGAGGGAAACAGCCCAGATCGCCAGCTAAGGTCCCTAAGCGTGTACTAAGTGGAAAAGGATGTGGGGTCGCGAAGACAACCAGGAGGTTGGCTTAGAAGCAGCCACCCTTGAAAGAGTGCGTAATAGCTCACTGGTCAAGTGATCCTGCGCCGACAATGTAGCGGGCTCAAGCACACCACCGAAGCTGCGGCACTCACACAATAGCCCGCCTTCTCTTGCGAGGGATTGGCCAGGTGTGTGGGTGGGTAGGGGAGCGTCGTGCAGCCGTGGAAGCATCGGAGTGATCCAGGTGTGGAGGCTGTGCGAGTGAGAATGCAGGCATGAGTAGCGAAAGACGAGTGAGAAACTCGTCCGCCGAATGACCAAGGGTTCCTGGGCCAGGTTAATCCGCCCAGGGTGAGTCGGGACCTAAGACGAGGCCGACAGGCGTAGCCGATGGACAACGGGTTGATATTCCCGTACCCGTGTGAACGCGCCCATGGTGAATCAGTGATACTAACCACCCTGAATCTGCGTGACCGATCTCTTTCGAGAGTGAGGCGTGTGGTGGATGCGTGGGACCTGATCTGGTAGTAGCCAAGCGATGGGGTGACGCAGGAAGGTAGCTGGGCCAGTCAGTGGTTGTACTGGTGTAAGCCTGTAGGGCGAACGGTAGGCAAATCCGCCGTTCACATAAGCCTGAGAGGTGATGCGTAGCCGATTGAGGCGAATTCAGTGATCCTATGCTGCCGAGAAAAGCCTCTAGCGAGCTTTCACACGGCCCGTACCCCAAACCGACACAGGTGGTCAGGTAGAGAATACTAAGGCGATCGAGATAACTATGGTTAAGGAACTCGGCAAAATGCCCCCGTAACTTCGGGAGAAGGGGGACCTCGTCCGGTGATCACTCTTGCAGTGTGAGCTGGGTGGGGTCGCAGAGACCAGTGAGAAGCGACTGTTTACTAAAAACACAGGTCCGTGCGAAGTCGTAAGACGATGTATACGGACTGACGCCTGCCCGGTGCTGGAAGGTTAAGAGGACCGGTTAACTGCCCTTGTGGTGGTGAAGCTGAGAATTTAAGCCCCAGTAAACGGCGGTGGTAACTATAACCATCCTAAGGTAGCGAAATTCCTTGTCGGGTAAGTTCCGACCTGCACGAATGGCGTAACGACTTCTCAGCTGTCTCAACCATAGACTCGGCGAAATTGCATTACGAGTAAAGATGCTCGTTACGCGCGGCAGGACGAAAGACCCAGGACCTTCACTATAGCTTGGTATTGGTGTTCGGTTCGGTTTGTGTAGGATAGGTGGGAGACTGTGAAGCGGTGACGCCAGTTACTGTGGAGTCGTTGTTGAAATACCACTCTGATCGTATTGGATACCTCAACCTCGGACCATGATCTGGTTCAGGGACAGTGCCTGGTGGGTAGTTTAACTGGGGCGGTTGCCTCCTAAAATGTAACGGAGGCGCCCAAAGGTTCCCTCAGCCTGGTTGGCAATCAGGTGTCGAGTGCAAGTGCACAAGGGAGCTTGACTGTGAGACTGACAAGTCGAGCAGGGACGAAAGTCGGGACTAGTGATCCGGCACCGGCATGTGGAAGCGGTGTCGCTCAACGGATAAAAGGTACCCCGGGGATAACAGGCTGATCTTCCCCAAGAGTCCATATCGACGGGATGGTTTGGCACCTCGATGTCGGCTCGTCGCATCCTGGGGCTGGAGTAGGTCCCAAGGGTTGGGCTGTTCGCCCATTAAAGCGGCACGCGAGCTGGGTTTAGAACGTCGTGAGACAGTTCGGTCTCTATCCGCCGCGCGCGTAAGAAACTTGAGGAAGGCTGTCCCTAGTACGAGAGGACCGGGACGGACGAACCTCTGGTGTGCCAGTTGTTCCACCAGGAGCACCGCTGGTTAGCTACGTTCGGAAGGGATAACCGCTGAAAGCATCTAAGCGGGAAGCCTGTTCCAAGATGAGGTTTCTCACCCCCTCGAGGGTAAGGCCCCCGGCAGACCACCGGGTTGATAGGCCAGAACTGGAAGTCGGGTAACCGATGCAGGTGACTGGTACTAATAGGCCGAGGACTTACCACAAAGAAGCTACGCGTCCACTGTGCAATATCTGAAACAACACACGAAGTGTATTTTCGGTACACAACTAGATAGAACCAAGAACGAACACACAATTGTGTGTCTCCGACTTCGGTTCGCTCGTGACACTGTTTCACAGAGTTACGGCGGCCATAGCGGAGGGGAAACGCCCGGTCCCATTCCGAACCCGGAAGCTAAGCCCTCCAGCGCCGATGGTACTGCACTCGACAGGGTGTGGGAGAGTAGGACACCGCCGAACACATTTTATCGTCGAGCCCCTGAACCCACCGTGGTTCAGGGGCTCGACGCATATCCAGACCAATCAGGACACCCACCCGCACCCACGGATCCACCCCCCGAATGTGCGCTTAATACCCTCCCCAACGCACATTACGAGGGTAAATCCACCCACATACGCCGCCCACAACGGATCTACTCCCGCGATGTACGCCCACACCCCTCGACACCACACATATCGAGGGTAAATCCGGCACAGGCGGCCACACCCGCGGATCGATCAGACAATCGCGCGTCGATCAACCGGCAATCCGGATCGCACCGGACCAATAGGGTGCTCAACGGTCACTGTGGCAGGACACCGATCCGCCGTCACACATCACCCGCGTGGCAGCCAATTCGTCATTGCACGGCAAGTCTTCAGTTGCGTGACCCACAACTAGGCCGCTCTTTTTTCAGTTTTCACCACCATCTCTGTTTGGATGACAGTGTCGGTTGACCGACATATTGCTTCAACTCTTTATCGAAAGGACCCGTTGTGCCGGAAGACAGCAACGACCGCCGCTCCTTCCGTGGTGACGGAAATCCGCGCTCGAACGATCCGCGAGGTAGGACGGGTGGCGCCGGCCGCTCCGGGAACCCGCGTCGCACCGAAGGCGGTGCCGGTCGATCGGACGGTCCACCTCGTCGCCGCGGCGGGGAAGGTGGGTTCTCCGGTGACAGGCGTTCGAGCGGACCGTCCGATCGTCGTCCCCCTCGTCCGGATGAGCCCGACCTGCCTGATGAGGTCGAAGCCGGGCAGCTGGAGCCCGCCATTCGTCGCGACCTGCTGAGCCTGGACAAGAACAACGCGACCGCAGTGGCCAGACATCTCATCATGGCGAGTCGTTTGCTCGAGGACGATCCGCAGCTGGCCCTTCAACACGCACGCGCGGCGCGGCAGCGAGCAGGCCGGATCGCCGTCGTCCGAGAGACAGCAGGAATCACTGCGTACCACGCGGGAGAGTGGGCGGAGGCTCTGTCCGAGCTTCGCGCTGCTCGGCGCATGGCAGGTGGCCCGGGCCACCTGGCAGTCATGGCCGACTGCGAACGTGGTCTCGGCCGACCGGAGCGCGCCATCGAACTCGGTCGAAGCGATGAAGCTCGCGAACTGACAGGCGACGAGGCGTCGGAATTGCGCATTGTCGTCGCCGGCGCACGGATGGACCTGAGTCAGTACGACCAAGCGGTCGTCACATTGCAGACTCCGGATCTCGACCCTTCTCGGAGCGGCACGGCGGCAGCACGACTGTTCTACGTGTATGCGGATGCTTTGGTCGCAGCGGGTCGCGTCGAAGAAGGCGTGACGTGGTTCCTCAACGCTGCGGCTGCCGATGTCGACGGTGAGACGGACGCCGAAGAACGCGTCGAGGAGCTGTCCGGGCAGTGAACCGACAGTCGACGCTTCGTTCTGAGCACGACGTCTTGCTTCTCGACCTCGACGGCACCGTCTATCAGGGCAAAGATCCGATTGCGGGCGCTGTCGAGGCTTTGAGCAGCGGAACGGAGAAGCAGTTCTTCGTCACCAACAACGCCAGTCGGTCTCCCTCCGACGTCGCTGTACATCTCCAGGAACTAGGTTTCGAGACCTCGGACGATTTCGTGGTCACGAGCGCTCAAGTTGCGGCTCGAATGCTGGCCGCGCGCGTTCCCGCCGGTTCGTCCGTCGTCGTCGTCGGCACCGAAGCGCTTTCGGACGAGATCTCGCTCGTCGGATTGAGGCCGGTACGTAGTGCAGACGGTGACCCCGCAGCCGTGGCTCAGGGACACAACGTGGCTACCGACTGGGGAATCCTTGCCGAAGCCACCTTCGCGATCAGGAAGGGCGCTGTCTGGGTTGCAACCAACACAGACGCGACGTTGCCGACGGAACGAGGCCTGGCACCGGGTAACGGATCGATGGTTGCGGCGGTTCGAACCGCAACAGGAGTCGAGCCGCTGGTGGCGGGCAAACCCGCAGCGCCGATCATGCAGGAAGCCATCCGTCTGAGCGGCGCGTCCAGTCCTCTCGTCGTCGGAGACAGGCTCGATACCGACATTGCAGGCGCCAACGCCACCGATATCCCGTCGCTTCTCGTTCTGACCGGGGTCAGCAGTGCGCTCGACGCGGTCCGGGCAATTCCAGCCGAGAGACCCACTCACATCGGCTTCGACCTCGAGGTTCTCAATAGTGCGGCCGGCATGTCTCGTGTCGAAGCCAAAGACGGTTGGTCTGTAGAAGTGGTCGACGGTGTACTGAGCATCGAGCACGATGGCTCCGGTCCCGTCGACATGCTCGATGGTCTCCTTTCCGCGGCCGCAGCGGCGTGGTCCGAGGTAACCGAGTGGACGACGGTGCAGGTCTCGGGTGTAGGGACCGAGGCGCTGGGCGAACTGCTCTCACCCTGAGACATAGCGCCGGGCACTCGGGCGGACGTCGTACGTATCCGATAGCGTTAGCGACGATGAGCACGTCGATTCCACTCCCGGGACAGCACCGTCCGCACGAAGCAGCGACCCCTGCGGTCGATCCGAGCGCGGTCGAAGCAGAAGTCGATCGGTTGTTGGATCGGCTGCCCGGGGACGGTGACGCGCCGATGGACCTGACCGTGCAAGCACAGATCCTCGAACGCGCACACGACGTCCTCGTTCAAGCTCTGTCGTCTGTGGACAAGAGCTGACATGGCACGACGCGCACGCGTCGACGCCGAGCTCGTACGTCGAGGATTGGCGCGGTCACGCGAACATGCCGTGGAGTTGATCGACGCCGGTCGCGTCAAGATTGCAGGCACCGTAGCGACCAAACCCGCGACGGCAGTCGAAGCCGGAACGCCCCTCCTGGTGTCGGAATCCGACAACGAAGTCCAGTGGGCCTCTCGGGGTGCACACAAATTACTGGGTGCACTCGATGTATTCGAACGCGGCGGACTCTCGGTGGCCGGAAAGCGCTGCCTCGACGCTGGTGCCTCCACCGGCGGATTCACGGATGTACTGCTGAGCAAGGATGCACGCGAGATCGTTGCCGTCGACGTCGGGTATGGGCAGCTCGTCTGGCGTTTGCAGAGCGATGACCGCGTGCGTGTCATCGACCGCACGAACGTGCGATCCATCGATGCCGAGCTCATCGGTGGGCCCGTCGAGGTCATCGTCGCAGATCTGTCCTTCATTTCGCTCAAGCTCGTTCTGCCGGCGTTCGTGGCATGTTCGGCGCCGGGTACGGATCTGGCGTTGATGGTCAAGCCGCAGTTCGAGGTCGGCAAAAATCGTGTGGGATCCGGTGGCGTCGTCCGGGATTCGCAGTTGCGCGCGGAATCCGTGATCGAAGTTGCCTCGGCCGCGGCGGCGCTCGGTATGTCGCTTGTAGATGTGACGGCAAGTCCGCTTCCCGGGCCCTCGGGCAACGTCGAGTACTTTTTGTGGCTACGATCAGGCCCGGATGAGTCTCACTCCGACGCAGTCGAAGGTTCAGCAGATCGGGACGTGACGTCGTTGGTGCAGCGTGCAGTCGAGGAGGGCCCACAGTGACTACGGAGGTGCCGGTGACTATGGAGGCGCCGGTGACCTCTCTGGTGCGTGAGGTGCTGTTGGTCGCTCATCCCGGACGTCGCGACATCGCCGATACAGCGAGGCGTGTTGCAAAAGTGTTAGGCGAAGCAGGAATCCGGCTGCGCGTTCTGCTAGACGAGGTCGATCGCACGCGGGTCGAAGCTCCAGGCGAAGACAATTTCGAGCTGAGCGTCATCGAATTCGGTCCCGACGCGGCGCGCGGATGCGAGCTCGTTCTTGTGCTCGGCGGCGATGGCACCTTTCTTCGTGCGGCCGAACTGGCTCAGGCGGCCGACATTCCGGTGCTCGGAATCAACCTCGGTCGGATCGGATTCCTTGCCGAGGCCGAGGTCGACAATCTGGAGGAAGCACTCGCGCGCGTCGTCAGTCGCGACTACCGGATCGAAAACCGCATGACGCTCGACATCGCTGTGCGGGTCGGCGATCAGGTGGTCGAGCGTGGGTGGGCGCTCAACGAGGCGAGCATCGAGAACGGTTCGCGGCTGGGCGTGCTAGAAGTCGTGCTCGAAGTGGACGACCGTCCGGTGTCCGCGTTCGGATGCGACGGGGTACTCGTGGCTACTCCGACTGGATCCACCGCATACGCATTCTCGGCGGGCGGTCCGGTCGTGTGGCCGGAACTCGAAGCGATCCTGGTGATTCCGAGCAATGCGCACGCATTGTTCGCGCGGCCGCTGGTGACCAGTCCCGAATCCTTGATCGCGGTCGAAACAGACGCAGGCGGGCACGACGCGCTGGTGTTCTGCGACGGTAGGCGCACTATGAAGCTGCCTGCAGGGGGACGCGTCGAGGTAATCCGCGGTGCGGCACCGATCAAATGGGTGCGTCTCGATTCGGCGCCGTTCGCCGATCGAATGGTGACCAAGTTCGCGCTACCTACATCCGGATGGCGGGGGAGAGCGAGGTAAGCATGCTCGAAGAGATTCGAATCGACAGCCTCGGAGTAATTTCATCGGCCAGTGCCCAGTTCCACGAAGGGCTCACCGTGTTGACCGGCGAAACCGGTGCGGGCAAGACGATGGTGGTCACGAGCCTCCATCTGCTTTCGGGCGCCAGAGCCGACGCCGGGAGAGTGCGGCTCGGTGCGGACAGGGCTGTCGTCGAAGGTCGTTTCAGTACGGATACTGCGTCGTCCCAGGTTGTCGACGAGGTCGAGAAGGTCCTGGAATCGGCGGGCGCGCAGCGCGACGAGGACGACTCGATCATCGCGTTGCGAACCGTCAACGCGGACGGTCGATCTCGTGCGCACCTCGGGGGCCGAAGTGTTCCTGCAGCTGTTCTGTCCGGATTCACCGATTCGTTGCTCACCGTCCACGGGCAGAACGACCAGCTGAGATTGCTCCGGGCTGATCGCCAGCTCGATGCGCTGGACCGGTTCGCAGGCGACGCGGTGTCGGCGCCGCTGAAAAAGTATCGCGCGGCGAGAACGCAATGGTTGTCGGCCAGGAACGAGCTCATCGACCGCACCGAGCGCACCAGAGAACTCGCGCAGGAGGCGGACCGTTTGCAGTTCGGTCTGCAAGAGATCGACGCGATTGCGCCAGAGCCGGGTGAGGACGTCGCGATCGCCTCCGACGTGCGTCGTCTCGGCGATCTCGATTCGCTGCGTGAATCTGCAGAAGGCGCGGGGGCGGCCCTCGTCGGAGCGGCAGACGACACCGGTGAAGGATTGTCGGCGCTGCACATGCTCGGAGAAGCTCGTACCCGGCTCGAAAGTGCGGACGACAAGGTTCTGACGGATCTGTTGCCACGGCTCAACGAAGCAATGACAGTGGTCACCGACGTCGGTGCCGACATCACGTCGTATCTTGCGGATCTGCCGTCGGACCCATCGGCGCTCGACAAGATGCTCAATCGTCAGTCGGAGTTGAAGGGCCTCACTCGCAAGTACGCAGCGGACGTCGACGGTGTCATCGCCTGGGCCGACGACGCACGGGATCGACTGTCCAAGATCGACGTGTCTGCCGATGCTTTGGCCGAACTGTCGGCCCGCGTCGACGAGACATCGGCTGAGGTTGCCTCGGCGGCTGTCAAGCTCACTGCTGCGCGTAGCAAGGCAGCGGCCAAGTTGGCCAAGGCAGTCAGCGCCGAGCTCGCGGGGCTCGCGATGGGCAAGGCGAAGTTGCAGCTCGATCTCCGCACGGTTGCGGCGAGTCCGCAGGACTCCGCGCCGCTGTCGGTCGACGGCGCCGACCTCCACGCGGGTCAGAACGGTGTGGACGAGGTCGAGTTCAAACTGTCTGCGCACGATGGCGCCCAGGCGCTACCGATCAGCAAGAGCGCGTCCGGCGGTGAACTGTCCCGGGTGATGTTGGCGTTGGAGGTGGTTCTCGCCGGTTCGGACAAGGGCGCGACGATGGTGTTCGACGAGGTCGACGCCGGCGTCGGCGGCCGTGCAGCCGTCGAGGTCGGGCGGCGTCTGGCGAGGCTCGCCAGGACACACCAGGTCATCGTCGTCACCCACCTCCCTCAGGTCGCTGCGTTCGCCGACACGCACCTCGTCGTCGACAAGGCCGATGCCAAGAAGGGCGCGGCCGACAGTGGCGTCAAGTCGCTGTCATCGTCGGAGAGAGTCGTAGAGCTGGCCCGCATGTTGGCGGGGCTGGACGACACCGAAACCGGACGTGCACACGCCGAAGAATTGCTGGCGACAGCCCGCGCAGACCGCGAGAACTGAGCGCCCGCGCACTCGAGACTGGTGGGACTCGAGTGCACAGTGTGGTAGTTGTTTCGGCGCGCCTCCACCGTCGGGCGTGTCGTCGGCGTCATCATGGGTGCCATGAAGATGCCGGCTCTGTTATCACGTAGTCAGGATTCGCTACCCGGAATCAGTGGTATCGCCCGGGTCGATCGCAATACCGCCAAGCTGCTCAAACGGGTGGGCCCAGGTGACATCGTCGTGCTCGACGAACTGGACCTGGACCGACTGACGGCTGACGCACTCGTCGCAGCGGGTGTCCTCGCGGTAGTCAATGCCTCCCCGTCGATTTCGGGCAGATACCCGAACCTCGGCCCCGAGGTAATCGTCGCCAACGGGATCATGCTGATCGACTCTGCAGGCACCGACGTCTTCAAGAAGATCAAGGACGGCACCAAGATCCGCCTGAACGAAGGCGGCGTCTACACGGGTGACCGACGCCTGGCCAAAGGCGAGGAGCAGAGCGAAGCCGAGATCTCGGACAAGATGATCGAGGCGAAAACCGGCCTCGTCGATCACCTCGAGGCCTTCTCCGGCAACACGATCGAGTTCATCCGAACCGAGAGTCCGCTGCTGATCGACGGCGTCGGCGTTCCGGACATCGACATCGTCCTGCAGGACCGACATGTCGTGGTCGTTGCCGACGGACCAGGCCACGCAGAGGATCTGAAAAGTCTCAAGCCGTTCATCAAGGAGTACCAGCCCATCATCATCGGCGTCGGCGCAGGCGCGGACACCGCGATGAAAGCCGGCTACCGGCCTGACCTGATCGTCGGCGATCCCGAGGAGATCACTGCGCAGACGCTCAAATGCGGTGCAGAGGTGGTTCTTCCGGCCGATTCCGACGGCCACGCCAACGGGCTGGAGCGAATCCAGGACCTCGGCATCGGTGCCATGACGTTCCCAGCGACCGGTGCGCCCGCCGATCTCGCGTTACTGCTCGCCGACCACCACGGTGCGTCACTGATCGTCACCGTCGGCAGCCCGGCGAGCCTGGACGAGTTCTTCGATCGCGGTCGACGCAACACCAATCCAGCCGCGTTCATGACACGGTTGAAGGTCGGTGCCAAGCTGGTCGACGCGAAAGCCGTTGCCACGCTGTACCGAAGCCGGGTCTCCGGGGGTGCGATCGCACTGCTGATCCTCGCGGCGCTCGTCGCGATCATCGTGGCGTTGGTCGTGTCCAACATGGGCGGCGACGTTCTCGACTGGGCTGTCAATCTGTGGAATCAGTTCGCGACGTGGGTTCAGGGGTTGCTCGCGTGATTTCGATGCGCCAACATGCCATTTCGATCGCTGCGATCTTCGTGGCCCTGGCGATCGGAGTGGTTCTCGGGTCGGGACTACTGTCCAGCGGACTCGTATCGGGGTTACGTGACGACAAGACAGATCTGGAGAACGAGGTCGGCGCGCTTCAAGACTCCAACAATCAGCTCGGCGAACAGCTCAACTCGGCGGACGGTTTCGATTCCGCTGTTTCCGCACGTGTGGTGCGCGACGCGCTGCTGGACAGAAGCGTCGTGGTCATCACCACTCCCGACGCAGATCCCGGCGATGTCGACGGCGTCACCAGGTCTATCGAAGCATCGGGAGCGGCGGTGACCGGAAGGGTGTCGCTCACCGATTTGTTCGTCTCGGCCGCAAGCGGCGACGATCTTCGTACCCGGCTGACCAACGTCGTACCGGCGGGAGTTCAGTTGCGCACCGGAGCGGTCGACCAAGGCTCGCTGGCCGGAGACCTGTTGGGATCGGTGCTTCTGCTCAACGCACAGACCGCCGAACCGCAGTCCACTCCGGAAGAGTTGTCGCTGGCCCTCGAAACGCTGCGCAGCGGCGGATTCATCGCCTACGACAACGGTGCGGTAGCCCCGGCCCAGCTTGCTGTTGTCGTTACCGGGGGGAACTCCGAGGACGGAGACGGCAACCGCGGTGCCATCGTTGCCCGTTTTGCAGGCGGCCTCGATGCCAGAGGTGCGGGCACCGTACTGGCAGGCCGTACGGGAGCGGCGAACGGCAACGGACCCGTCGCCGTCGTTCGCGCCGATTCAGCGCTGTCCACGGGAGTCAGCACCGTCGACAACGTCGATCGCGAAGCCGGTCGAATCACCACCACCCTCGCGCTTCAAGAGCAGCTCGACGGCGGTGCGGGTCGCTACGGAACCGGACCCAATTCGACGGCAGTCACCGTCGGGGCACCGGCGCGGTAACGTCCACACGGTGATTCGTCGCACCGATTTGGCGCGTCGTTCGCGGTAGTGGGGCGATTGGTGTTACCGTGAAGTCCCGTGGGTAGCAGGCCCATTATCGATGGAGTACCTCTCTTGCCAGCTCTCTGGTAGGAGCAAGCCCTGCAGATTGGTCACGGGAGCATTCATTGTCACGCCTTCAGTCGCGATCTGACACCAAGCACATCTTCGTCAGCGGAGGCGTCGCCTCGTCGCTCGGTAAAGGCCTCACGGCGTCGAGCCTCGGCCAGCTGCTGACCGCACGTGGTCTCCGCGTTACCATGCAGAAGCTCGATCCGTATCTGAACGTCGATCCGGGCACCATGAATCCGTTCCAGCACGGCGAGGTCTTCGTGACCGAGGACGGCGCCGAGACCGATCTCGATGTCGGGCACTACGAACGCTTCCTCGATCGCGACCTGTCGGGCTTCGCAAACGTCACGACGGGGCAGGTCTACTCGACGGTCATCGCGAAGGAACGACGCGGCGAGTACCTCGGCGACACCGTTCAGGTCATTCCGCACATCACGGACGAGATCAAGAGCCGCATTCTCGCGATGAACGGCCCGGATCTTCAGGGACATCAGCCCGACGTCGTGATCACCGAAATCGGAGGAACCGTCGGCGACATCGAGTCGCAGCCGTTCCTCGAAGCTGCCCGCCAGGTGCGCCACGATGTGGGCCGCGAAAACGTCTTCTTCCTGCACGTATCGCTCGTACCGTTCCTCGCGCCGTCCGGTGAGCTCAAGACCAAGCCGACGCAGCACTCCGTAGCGCAGCTGCGCAGCATCGGTATTCAGCCCGACGCTCTCATCCTTCGTTGCGACCGCGACGTGCCGCCCGGACTGAAGAACAAGATTGCGCTCATGTGCGATGTCGATGTCGACGGCTGCATCTCCACTCCCGACGCCCCGTCGATCTACGACATCCCCAAGGTCCTCCACAGAGAAGGCCTCGACGCCTATGTGGTTCGCCAGCTCGGACTTCCGTTCCGCGACGTGGACTGGACGGTGTGGGGCGGTTTGCTCGAGCGCGTCCACGAGCCGCGTGAAACGGTCCGAGTCGCGCTCGTCGGTAAGTACGTCGACCTTCCCGACGCCTATCTCTCGGTCACCGAGGCACTTCGCGCCGGTGGATTCGCGCACCGCGCCAAGGTCGAGATCAAGTGGGTGCCGTCCGACGAATGTGCAACGCCCGCAGGTGCACAGGCCGCGCTCGGTGATGTCGATGCTGTTCTGATTCCCGGAGGATTCGGTATCCGCGGTATCGAAGGCAAGCTCGGCGCCATCGAATTCTCGCGAACCCGTAAGGTTCCGCTGCTCGGCCTGTGCCTCGGCCTGCAGTGCATGGTCATCGAAGCGGCGCGATCGGTCGGCTTGACCGACGCCAACTCTGCTGAGTTCGAACCCGATACGAAGTACGCCGTCATCTCCACGATGGCCGATCAGGAAGACGCTGTTGCCGGCGAAGCCGATCTGGGCGGCACGATGCGTCTCGGTGCCTACCCGGCGAAGCTGGACAAGGGCTCGGTCGTCGCCGGTGCCTACGGATCCACCGAGGTGTCCGAGCGTCACCGTCACCGCTACGAGGTCAACAACACCTACCGTGAGCGGATCTCCAAGAGCGGCCTGGTCTTCAGCGGTACCTCACCCGACGGTCACCTCGTCGAGTTCGTCGAGCTACCCAGCTCGGTGCATCCGTTCTTCGTCGGCACGCAGGCTCACCCCGAGCTCAAGAGCCGTCCGACTCGTCCGCATCCGCTGTTCGCAGCCCTGATCAACGCGGCCCTGAAGTACAAGGCAGCGGAACGTCTTCCGGTCGACGTCCACGGTGAGGAAAAGACGACGGACTCGGAGTTTCCTGTCTCCGGGGCCACCGCAGAAAGCGTCGGATGACAGAGCACGAACCGCGCTTCGATTTCAGGACGGTCGGGTCCAAGACCGTCTACGAGGGTGCCATTCTGGCCCTTCGGCTCGATCAGGTCGAGATGCCGGGCGGCCGGGTTGCCGAGCGTGAGGTCGTCGAGCATCACGGCGCGGTGGCGATCGTTGCGCTCGACGCGTCGGATCGTATTGCTTTGATCGAGCAGTATCGCCATCCGATCGGTCGTCGCCTCTGGGAGTTGCCCGCCGGTTTGCTCGACGAGATCGACGAGCCTCCGGTGGACGCCGCCAAGCGAGAACTCGCCGAGGAGACCGGACTTGCTGCGGACACCTGGTCCGTACTCGTGGACGTCACCGCTTCGCCTGGTTTCACCGACGAGTGCGTGCGAATATTCCTGGCCGAGAACCTGTCTCAGGTGGACCGTCCGGAACCGAAAGACGAGGAAGCCGACATCGTCCTCGAGTTCGTTCCGCTCGACGAGGCCATCGCACGTGCACTGTCGGGCGAGTTCGTCAACGCCTCGGCTGTGTCGGGGATTCTGGCGTTGGCGGCATCCCGAGCCGGCTCGGTCGCACTACGCCCCGCCGACGCTCCGTGGCCGGATCTGCCGACTACCTTCGAGCGTCGGAAGAAGTCGCACGGGTAGAGAGGTGCTGGCGGAGCAGATCGGGACGTACCTCGACTACCTCGAGGTCGAGCGAGGTGCTGCCAAGAACACCTTGTCCTCGTACCGCCGAGATCTGCGGCGGTACGAGGCGTTCCTGACCGGCTACCGAATCGGCGATCTCGCGAAAGTGACGGAGAACGACGTCAGCGAGTTCGTCCTCGATCTTCGACGCGGTAGCGAAGACTTCCCGCCGCTCGCACCTAGTTCGGCCGCCAGAACGCTCATCGCTGTGCGCGGCCTGCACAAGTTCGCGACCCTGGAGGGCATCACGCGAGCGGACGTGGCCAGTGGGGTCAAACCTCCCACGCCGAGCCGTCGACTTCCCAAGTCGTTACCGCTCGATCAAGTCATCGCGATTCTGGACTCGGCGTCCACCGAAGGTGACGATGCGCCACGCGGGTTGCGAGACAAAGCTCTGCTGGAACTGCTCTACTCGACGGGCGCCCGCATTTCCGAAGCAGTCGGCCTCGACGTGGACGACATCGACGTCGAAACCCGGTCGGTGCTGTTGCGCGGTAAGGGCGACAAGCAACGACTCGTCCCTGTTGGTCGGCCCGCCATCGATGCGGTCGACGCCTACCTGGTCCGTGGACGCCCAGCTTTGGCCACGAAGGCGACGCCTGCGTTGTTCCTGAACGCGCGCGGCGGTCGCTTGTCGAGGCAGAGTGCATGGCAGGTTCTGCATTCGGCGGCCGAACGGGCGGGGATCACGACACCGGTGTCGCCGCACACGCTGCGGCACTCCTTTGCCACACATCTGCTCGATGGGGGAGCCGACGTGCGCGTCGTGCAGGAACTTCTCGGTCATGCGTCGGTGACGACCACCCAGATCTACACCCTCGTCACCGTCACCACACTGCGAGAGGTCTGGGCAGAAGCGCATCCGCGGGCCCGCTGAGGATTTCGCGTCCGCCGCAGTGGCATGAATATGTGCCCGCCACGGCATCTATCCATGCCACTGGCCACCTCCGGCAGGTTTTGCGCGTGTCCGACGAAGGTGCCGCCGCGGCACGCGGTAGCGTTGGACAACAGTCGGTTGGAAGCCCGCCGAAGTACGAATGGACAGGGGAGCGAAGGACACGTGTCGACACCGCAGCCGCCAGCGGCGGAGTCAGGCTCAGGTCAGACCTGGGGAGCACCGACTCCATCGAACTCGGCTCCCGTCGACTCGCCCGCCCCCGATCCCACACCTACGGAGCCCCACGCCAGGAGCCTGCGCACCACGAGCCTGCTCCGCATGTGACGCCGGCTCCGAGGACGCCGCCCCACCGGACACGTCCTACCGGTCTTACGAGGCGACACCCGACGGATTGTCCCCAGCACCCGCACAGCGAAGGCGCGTTGTTTCATACCCGCCAGCCCGAAACCAGCCGTGAGACGAGAAACATCATTCCTGCGGCTGACCAGCTAGGTCCCACCGGTCGCAAGACCCGAGAGGTTCCCGAACCTCAGCCGTTGCCAAGTCATGGGCCGGCGAAGATCATCGCGATGTGCAACCAGAAGGGCGGCGTCGGCAAGACGACCTCGACCATCAATCTGGGTGCTTCGCTCGCCGCGTACGGTCGTCGGGTGCTCCTCGTCGACCTCGACCCGCAGGGCGCTCTGTCTGCCGGCCTCGGTGTGGCGCACCACGAGCTGGATCTGACGGTGTACAACCTGCTCGTGGAGTCCAAGGTCTCCGCTGACGATGTCCTGATGCGCACACGCGTCGACAATCTCGACCTGTTGCCGAGCAACATCGACCTCTCCGCCGCCGAGATTCAACTGGTTACCGAGGTCGGACGTGAGCAGACGCTGGGTCGGGTGTTGCACCCGATTCTCGACCGATACGACTACGTGCTCATCGATTGCCAGCCGTCGCTCGGATTGTTGACCGTCAACGCCCTCACGTGCGCGGACGAGGTGCTCATCCCGATGGAGTGCGAGTACTTCAGCCTCCGCGGGTTGGCCTTGCTCAACGACACCGTCGAAAAAGTGCGTGATCGTCTCAACCCTCGACTCAAGTTGGCCGGCATCGTCGTGACGATGTTCGACGCGCGGACTCTGCATTCGCGTGAGGTGATGACGCGGGTGGTCGAGGTGTTCGGCGACGTCGTCTACGACACGGTCATCACTCGGACCGTCCGGTTCCCCGAGACCTCCGTCGCCGGTGAGCCGATCACCACCTGGGCACCCAAATCGTCCGGTGCACAGGCCTATCGGGCTTTGGCCCGAGAGGTGATCTACCGGTCCGGCCCGTAAGTCATGGCCGACACCGCAACCGACGCTATCGAGGTTCCCGGCGACGTCGACCCATCGCGCTTTCGGGTGCGATTGCTCAACTTCGAGGGTCCCTTCGATCTGCTGTTGACGCTCATCAGTCAGCATCGCCTCGATGTCACCGAGGTGGCGCTGCACACCGTCACCGACGATTTCATCGCCTTCACCAAGACGCTCGGCAAGGAGATGGGTCTCGACCAGACCACCGAGTTCCTTGTCGTCGCAGCAACATTGCTCGATCTGAAGGCTGCTCGCTTGCTTCCGTCCGGCGACGTCGAGGATGCCGAGGATCTCGCGTTGCTCGAGGTACGAGATCTCCTGTTCGCGCGTCTGTTGCAGTACCGCGCGTACAAGCAAGTCGCGCAGTTGTTCGGCGAGCTGGAGGCTGCCGCGCTACGCAGGTATCCGCGGTCGGTATCGGTCGAGGACCGATACACCGATCTCATCCCCGAAGTGCTGCTCGGTGTCGACCCAGCACGTTTTGCCGACATCGCCGCCATGGCATTTCGCCCGAAGCCCGTTCCCCGGGTCGGGCTCGATCACATCCACCAGCACTCGGTCTCGGTGCCGGAACAGGCGAAGTGGGTCCTCGAACGCCTCGAACGTAAAGGTGAGGGAGCGTGGACTCCGTTCTCCGAATTGACCGAAGGATGCGAGCACACCGTCGAGATCGTCGCCCGATTCCTTGCGCTGCTCGAGTTGTTCCGCGAGCAGGTCCTCGCGTTCGACCAGCCCGAGCCCCTCGGTGAACTGATGGTGAGCTGGACGGGGAAGGCGAAGTCGGACGAAATACTCGTCGCGGCGGTGGACTATGGATGATCGAGACGAGCAGTTGAACGAAACGCAAACGCCGGAGCCTGAGCCCTTGGCGCCGGAGCCCTTTTCGCCGGAGCCTCTGGAGCCGGAGGCGGTGGGCGCCGGTGAATCCGCCGAGGAGACCGACGAGCTCGACGACGCCACGCTGGAGTCGGCGCTGGAGGCAGTCCTGCTCGTGGTTGATTCGCCCGCATCGAACGAGCAACTGGCGTCCGCCGTCGGGAGCGATGTTCGACGGATCAAGCCGATTCTCGCTCGGATGGCGGCGCAGTTCACCGAGCGTCGCAGTGGGATCGACCTCAGATATGCGGGCGATGGTTGGCGTTTCTACACACGCACCGTGTACGCGCCGTACGTCGAGAGGCTGCTTCTCGACGGTGCTCGGTCGAAACTCACACGTGCGGCATTGGAGACTCTGGCCGTTATCGCATATCGTCAACCGTTGACCCGCGCGCGAGTCAGTGCCGTGCGAGGAGTCAACGTAGACGGAGTGATGCGCACGTTGCTCGCTCGCGGTCTGATTTCGGAAGCTGGAGTGGACCCGGAATCGAACGGCACCATGTACTCCACCACCGAATTGTTCCTCGAACGACTCGGCCTGGCTTCATTGACGGATCTGCCCGAACTGGCGCCGTTGTTGCCGGGTGTGGACCTGATCGACGAGATCAGTGACAGCATGGATACCGACCCGAGAGTTACCCGCTCCACCAAGAACCGCGGATCGAAACCCGATCCGGTAGCCGAGCTCGACTCGGACGACTGATAGGTAAAGAAGTGAACAAGCCCGCTCGCCGTGATGGCACACCGGACAGGAACAAAAGACAGGCTCCCGGCAGGAAGCCGACCGCAGGTAGGTCGGAGGATCCTCGCGAGAACCGTCGAGGAAAAGATGCGCCCCGCGGCGCACGAGCCGAGAGCCCCCGTGGCGGCCGCCGTGCAGCCGCCCCTCGCAAGGGCGCCGACCAGCGTAAACCCTTCGAAGACAAGCCCGTCGACAGCGGAATCAACGACCGCAGCAACGATGCGGTCCCACGTAAGAAGCCGTCTCGGCCCAAGCCGCCGAAGCCGCAGAAGAAGCAGACGCCCAGCACCACCATCAGCAACGCGAAGCCTGCGAAGCATCAGTACGCCGAGCCCGACTCCAAGCGCCGCCACGTCCCGCGCGGCGAGGGTGTCCGCCTGCAGAAGGTGCTCGCACAGGCAGGCGTCGCGTCACGTCGTGCAGCTGAGGAACTGATCGCCGACGGCCGTGTCGAGGTCGACGGTCGCATCGTGACCGAGCAAGGAATCCGGATCGATCCGGACGTCGCGATCGTGCGCGTCGACGGCACTCGCATCGTCGTCAAGGAAGAGCTTGTTCATCTCGCGATGAACAAGCCGCGTGGATGGCAGTGCACCATGTCCGACGATCTCGGACGCCCCTGCGTCGGCGATATCGTCTCCGAGCGCGTTCAGGCGGGGCAGCGTTTGTTCCACGTCGGACGCCTCGATGCCGACACAGAAGGCCTTTTGCTCTTCACCAACGACGGTGATCTTGCTCACCGCCTGATGCACCCCTCGTACGAGGTATCGAAGACCTACTTGGCCACACTGTTCGGCGCGATCCCTCGCGATCTGGGCAAGAAGCTTCGCGACGGCATCACGCTCGACGACGGCCCCGTCAAGGTCGACGGCTTCTCGCTGCTCGATATCTCCAACGGTCTCTCGCTCGTCAAGATCACGCTGCACGAAGGTCGCAAGCACATCGTCCGGCGTCTGTTCGATCAGGTCGGATTCCCCGTCGGTCGCCTCGTGCGCACCGACGTCGGCAACATTGCCCTGGGCGACCAGCGTCCCGGTACCTTGCGTGTGCTCGGCCGCGGCGAGATCGGCAAGCTCTACGAGTCGGTCGGTCTGTGATGGCAGGTCTCGTCGTAGCAATGGACGGGCCGTCTGGAACCGGAAAGTCGACGGTCTCGCGCAAACTCGCAACCGCACTCGATGCCCGCTATCTCGACACCGGTGCGATGTACCGAGTGGCAACGGTGTGGGTGCTGCGGTCGGGGATCGATCCGGCGGACTCGGACAAGGTCGCCGACGTCGTCGCGACGCTGCCCTTGGATATCGGTACGGACCCTCTGGCGGAAGCCGTGACAATGGGCGGAGAGGACGTTTCGGCCGAGATCCGCGGCGACGCTGTCACCAAAGCAGTGTCTGCTGTGTCGGCGGTTCCGCGCGTGCGCGAAATCCTCGTACAGATGCAGCGCGATCTCGTAGCGTTGTCTCCTCGAATCGTTGTGGAAGGCAGAGACATCGGAACCGTCGTTCTGACGGATGCCGACGTCAAGGTCTTCTTGACGGCATCTCCCGAGGCTCGCGCCGACCGTCGCAACAAGCAGAACATCAACGAAGGACGAGGCGACGATTACGACGCCGTACTCGCCGACGTTCAACGCCGCGATCACGCGGACTCCACTCGCGCCGTGTCTCCGCTGCGGCCTGCCGAGGATTCCGTGATCGTGGACACCAGCGATCTGGGCATGGACGGCGTCATCGCCGCGTTGCTCCAGGTTGTGCACGACAGAACTGGAGTGAAGCAGTGACCGAGGAATTCTATGCAGGCGAGGTCGCAGGCGACGGCACCTGGAGCGAAGAGGGGGAGTGGGAACTTCTCGACTACGTCGACGGTGAAGACGCCGAGGCGGCGGTTGCCGTCCCGACGCTGGCAGTCGTCGGTCGCCCGAACGTGGGCAAGTCGACGCTCGTGAACCGCATCATCGGCCGTCGTGAAGCCGTGGTCGAGGACGTGCCCGGCGTGACGCGTGACCGAGTGTCGTACGAGGCGAACTGGGCCGGACGCCGTTTCCTGGTGCAGGACACCGGCGGTTGGGAGCCAGACGCCAAGGGCTTGCAGCAGTCCGTTGCGCGCCAGGCGGAATTGGCCATGAACACCGCGGATGCGATTCTGCTCGTAGTCGACGCACGCGTCGGATCAACTACGACGGATGAGGCTGTGGCGCGGGTACTTCGACGTTCGAAGACTCCAGTGCTGTTGATTGCCAACAAGGTCGACGATGGTCGCACCGAGTCCGAGGTGGCCGCACTGTGGTCGCTCGGTCTCGGCGAGCCGCTGTCGGTGTCGGCGACGCACGGCCGCGGAACCGGCGACATGCTCGACCGCGTTCTCGAAGCTCTGCCGGAGACGCCTCGTGAGGGCATCCCCGGCGGTGGCCCCCGTCGAGTTGCGTTGGTGGGCAAGCCGAACGTCGGCAAGTCATCTTTGCTGAACAAGCTGTCCGGCGACGAGCGGTCCGTGGTGCACGATGTCGCTGGGACCACCGTCGACCCGGTCGACTCGCTCGTCGAGTTGGGCGGCAAGACATGGCGATTCGTCGACACGGCGGGTCTGCGCAAGCGCGTCAGCCATGCCAGCGGTGCCGAGTTCTATGCGTCGCTACGTACGAAGTCGGCGATTGAAGCAGCCGAGGTCGCGATTCTGCTTCTCGACTCGTCCGAGGTGATTTCGGAGCAGGACCTGCGAGTTCTGTCGATGGTCGCCGACGCCGGTCGTGCGCTCGTGCTCGCGTTCAACAAGTGGGACCTGGTCGACGAGGACCGCCGTATGCAGCTCGAGAAGGAGATCGACCGCGATCTCGCTCGGGTGCCGTGGGCACAGCGCGTCAACATCTCGGCGCACACCGGTAGGGCTGTTCAGAAGCTCGTTCCGGCGCTCGAGACGGCGTTGGAGTCCTGGGACAAGCGAGTCCCGACGGGCAGGCTCAACACCTGGCTCAAGGAGGTCGTCGCCGCGACGCCACCTCCCATGCGTGGTGGTCGTCTGCCGAGGATCATGTTTGCGACGCAGGCGTCGACGCGTCCGCCGACGTTCGTACTTTTCACCACCGGCTTCCTCGAGGCCGGCTACCGCCGGTTCATCGAGCGGCGTTTGCGTGAGGAGTTCAACTTCGACGGCAGCCCGATCCGTGTGTCGGTTCGTATCCGCGAGAAGCGCGAGCGGCCAGGTAAGGGCAAGAACCGCTGATTGTCCTGCCCCACCTCTGACCAGGCGATTTCGTCTCAGGGGTGGGGCTGGGGTAATCTCATCGAGCGCCTTAACCGGCGCGGCGGGCTGTGGCGCAGCTTGGTAGCGCACTTGACTGGGGGTCAAGTGGTCGCAGGTTCAAATCCTGTCAGCCCGACACATAGATGCAGGTCAGAAGCGGTTTCGGAGAAATCCGGAGCCGCCTTTTTTCTTCGAAAATGGGGCTCCGTGCCGCTCAGTGTCACTACTCGTTCCTTAGTTGATTTTCGGAGTCCACCCGAAGTCCACCCGATTCTCGAGTTGTGGGCCGCGACGATGGCAGCAGACTTGCAGCTCTGGTGGAGTCAGGTAGTTGCCCGCGTCCGTACGTGGAGCCTTGAGCAACCCATCCGATTGAGCGAAACCGGACCCGTGTGCATCCGTTCCTTCTACGGCATTTGGTGCGGAGCATAAGCGTCGGAGCAGTAAGCCGGACCATGACCACGTAAATTGCATTTTCCGCACCGCCTAGCTCGAAACGCCAGCTCAGCACAGTTTTCGCTGCGCGGACATGTCGGTGACCTGAGCTAGTCTGCCGGCATGGACTTCCGACCAGGCCGAACACCTGCGGCGAACCCCCCGGTGGGCTCTACAGGACTCGCATCCACCGCTGTGGAGCCCGAGATTCCGCCGGCTGTGGCCAAGCGGATCGCGAAGGCGGTCGAATCGTCGCGGTCAGAAGGGACGCACCGCACCTATGCCGCCGGGTGGCGACGTTTCGCTGGTTGGTGCGTGAGGGAGGGCCATGTTGCGTTGCCGGCGCACCCGATTACGGTCGCCGCGTATCTCGTCGATGCCGCCGACACCCGGGTAGAAACCGGGGAGCGGGCCTACGCCGTCGCCACATTCGGTACCTGGATCGCGGCCATCAACCACCAGCACCGCACCACCGGACACCTGTCACCGTCCGCGCACGAGTTGGTCACCGCGACGCTGTCGGGGATCCGTCGCGAGTACGCCGCGGCGGGGGACCGGCCCCGCACCCCGCGGGATCCGCTACTTGTCGACGACATCAAAGCCCTAGTCGGAACGGCCCGGGAACGGTGCCGTGGCTGGGCCGACGAGGTGCTCGAACGCCGGGGCTCGGCAATCCTGCTGCTCGGTTTCGCCGGCGCCTATCGTCGCAGCGAACTGTCCGAGATGGTGTGCGGCGACGTCACCGTACACCGGCAGGACGGCCTCCACGTGCGGCTACGGAAATCGAAGACCGACCAGGAGGGCAGGGGAGCAGTGAAAGCCCTGCCGTACACCGAGTCACACGAGACATGCCCGCCCTGCGCCTACGTCCGCTGGATCCAGGTCGTCGCAGCCTTCGATGTTGACGGAAGACCGTCCGTGATCCGCCTACTCCGCAAGCCAGAACCGTTCACTGAGCACGTATGCCGTGGGGGAGTACCCCGTATCGCCGCCCGCGCCCCGTTGTTCCGGGCCATCGCCAAGAACGGCAACCTCGGTTCAACTGCGCTGTCCGGGGCAGCAGTCCACCAGACCATCCGCCGCCGCGCCGATCACGCCGGTTACGACCCGACCGCTCTCGCCAAACTTGGTGGGCACTCGCTCCGCGCCGGCTTCGTCACCCAAGGCACCCGTAACGGCGCCGACGGGGCCGCCATCGCTCGGCAGACCGGCCATGCCAGTCTTGACTCGGTGGAGGTGTACCGCCGCGAACACGCGCCACTCGTGGGCAATGCAGTAACCAACATCGGCCTCTAGGGGTTCTTCAAGGAATGTGACCGAGCCTTGCAATTACTGCTGAACTGCAGTCCGTGATAGGTACGCATAGACGCCACGCTTAGCGATCTCTGCACTGGGTGCGGGCGGATACCTGTTCATGATCGACCGCGCTCGCGTCTTTGACGTGCACGTTCAATTCCCTCTTGCACTATCTCAAAATTGGTAAGAAGAGTCGCGGCGTGTCGCCTCCAGTCAAAAGGAATATCTTCGACCGATGTAAACGGCCAACAGTCTAGCAAGTATGAAACAAACCGCTCGGCCCTACCTAAGCGTTGGTTAATTTCAAATACGTCGCTTATTTCGTGACGTGCTGCAATATCGAGGATGGGGGTATCGACTACAACTGCATCTACGTAAGCAAATTCTGTAATCATGGATTTATGCAGATAAGACCCGGATCGAGTTATTCGAATCTGACTCTCATTTATTCCGTGTTCGGCTGATTCTAAGCACCCTGCGTCGTGCAGCAGTGTAACGTGGCGGTGAATCTGCGCTCCTGTGTATCCAAGCGATTGCAGTCGCGCGTATACGTCTGAAGTTGCAGCGTATCCGCCCTGTTCCCGTTCGCCAGCTGTCTCAACGAGTGCTAAAATCAGTGGCGATAGAAAATGTTCTTTCTTGTCGGAATCTTGTATGTTGAACAAGTTTGGAACTGTTGATTGCCTGGGATCGTAATACTTGTAGTCTCGATAAATTATTGCACGCATGAATTCATGGATTGGGATGGTGTAACGATTGCCGCGTTTGTCTGCCTCTAATATCCGTTGTGTTTGAACATAACCGCTGCCGACAAAGGTGGAAATGAAATCAAGTGCTCGGCGAATATTGCCGGAGCTCAGGTTGTCTACTAACGCAATTAGTTTGTCGTTTGACTCGAAGGCGGCTAGTAGCACATCTATATATACAAGTAAGCTGTCCGAGTTGAGGGTCAAGCCATCAGGAAACCCGGGCAGCCGTCCAAACTCGGAAAGCTGTTGCCTGGCAAAAGTGAGACGCTTCAAAATCACATGGTCAGCGCGAGGTGGCGACACTGTGAATACGCGTGGTTGGTATGCGGCCAGGGCTCCGCTCTTGCGGGACAGGTGAAAAGTATCAGGACGTAGACACATGAACACAGTCAATGGCCATGTCTCGGCCAAAGATTGACCAGTCATGAATATTTGCTCTTGGAAGGTAGGTTGATGTTGATCGACGTTATCGAGCGCTAGGACGAACGAAACTCTTCGCGTTGTCTGCAAGAATTCAATCGACCTCCTCGCGTGGGTATAGGGTTCATCGAGGTGACCACCAAGCATTGCGGCTTCGCGCTTGCGGAATTCGGGTTTGTCATCCTCTTCGAGAAACCCGTATATTCCCTTCTTGAACTGGTTGATCTCACGATTGTAAACTGATCGAACAAAAGCGCCCTCTTCTATATCCACCTGCAATGCTGACATAATTGTGGATTTTATTGCGTCGACTAGGTAGTTCGGGACATCATCGGAAAGTCCTGAATGATTCAGAAAGTCGACGTAGATGACGAGCGATTGGTCGGCTAGTTGGTCGGTGTCTACGCGAAACAGGTGCCGCAGAAACATGCTCTTACCGACGCCTACATCACCCAATAACACGATCGGGCGCCGCACTAGGGCTCCAGCTAAAATGTCGTGACGCAGGTTCTCATTGAGGCCTTTTTTGGTTGTCGCATCTTCCGTGTTCACGTGGCTCTGCAGTGCCATGTATCTCGACCGCATTATCTCTTTGCTGACTGTGGCATACTGCGACAACGCGCCGCTTGGGCAGTAGCATTCGCGTAGAAAATCGTCCGTGATAGCTTCAACCTTGGTGATGTCTTGAATGAATAGGTCGCCAAGTATACGAAGGTCCGTCTCCATGGAGCTACCAATTCGATATCCTGGGTAATCGACGATTCGGCTCGACATCGGCTGAGGTGCTAGTGCACGTGCCGTCGACCGCTGCAATAGTGATGTGAGATCACCACGATCCACGCCATCCTTCGATAGATAGTTCCAAAAATGAGTGAAATCGGTACTCGCGTCTTGCAGAGACGCATAAAATATTGCGTTTCCCTCGGCGGGTGGCTTTCCGTCGGAACGGCTACCCAGAAAGGCCAGGTACTGCGTACCGTTTGAGAGAACTGCGATAGCGATTCCGGAGCTCTGGCAGTACCCCATTACCTGGTCGACAGCTGCACGGTTTTGGTCGGAGTAGTCTCGAATGGTGCTAAGTAAGATCATGCCGGACTTCACTCCAGCGGGCGCTTCGAAGATCTTTGAGCTTCGCTTCGCCTCCAGAACAACACGGCCGTCCGGGCTGCCCAGAACATAGTCGAAATAGTCACCGCTTAGATACGTCTCGCTCTTGATATCGTCTCGGTGCCAGCCCAAACAGTCAGTGAGCACCACATCGATGAGACGGTGCCGGGTTGTTGCTTCGTTCTCGTTGAATTCAGTAATTGTGGCCGCAAGCGCTTCGAACGTGCTTTTTGACGTCTCGTATATGTCCACCATGCTCCTCTCTGACTTCTAGGCTCAGAACAGTTAGGATAGCTGCCGATCAGCGCGGTCGTGGGGCGCGTCGGATGTGTCTCAACATTACGAGCGCATCCTCGGGCCGTGCGTGCCAGATCGCCACGACGGTGCGTTAACTGCCCTTAGTCAGGCACGGCTTGGCTGCGGCTGGTTTGGTTCACACACACCAGGTAGTAGTCGTGGTCGTTCGGAGCGATGCAAGCGCGCTCGCGCAGGTGATCGGCCCATCGCAGTGAGAGCCTTGGCTCTACTTGATGGGCTGCTCGCGGGCGGCCAGCACTGCCTTGATCAGACCTGGAGCAGCAGACTCCAAATCGGCACGTCGGAGTGTGTTCATCTTGGACGTGCCGACGTAGTACTGGCGAATGATTCCGGCATGACGTAAGACCTTGAAGTGGTGGGTGCCCGTCGAACGACTGACGGAAATATCGAACGTTCCGCAGGCGATGTCGTGATCGGACGCGGCCAGCTGACGAACGATACTGCGACGCACAGGATCCACCAGCGCATCCAGCAGCCCTTGCGCTGTGATCTCGTCCGTCTCGATATGCCCGGTGATGCGATTGTCGGTTCCAGCAGTCACGTCGATCCTTCCGTTGAACTCAATACTACCACCGTCGTCATCTGTTGATGCTTATCAAAGTTTGACGGACGTCAACATATCTGTTTCCATGGAGTCCGCGAGCCCGTTGACCCAGTTGCGTCGGCCTCACGCCGCGGAACTCTCACCACGGAGGCAAAATCCATCATGGCCGTCCCAAGTACTGATTCCGAAAAGCATTCTTCGACAGTCGAATCCGGACCAGGTGAGCGCCGCGGACTGAAGATCACCGCACTCGCGGCGGGCTTCGTCATGGCGTCACTCGACACTACCGTTGTAAACGTCGCCGGCGCTCGAATCCAAACCGATCTCGGCGCGACAATCACCCAGCTCACCTGGATCGTAGACGGTTATGTCCTCACCTTCGCTGCGTTGCTACTGCTCGCGGGCGGGCTGGCTAACCGGATCGGCAGCCTGCGCGTTTACATGATCGGCATGGCCGTCTTCGTCGCGGCATCGCTGGCCTGCGCGCTCGCTCCCACGAGCGAAATTCTCATCGGTGCCCGCTTCGTACAAGGTGTCGGCGCCGCGCTGTTCATGCCGAGTTCCCTTGCCCTACTGGTCCACTCGTTTCCGGACCCATCGGAACGAACCCGAATGCTCGGACTGTGGTCAGCGATCGTCGCCACCGCATCCGGTATCGGGCCCACCGTCGGCGGAGTCATGGTGTCGGCGTTCGGCTGGCCCAGCATCTTCCTGATCAACCTGCCGATCGGCGCAATCGGTGCAGCCATGACCTACAAGCTCATTGTGCCCGTTGCCCCCACTCGCGCGCCGGTGCCCTTCGCCGGTCACGCCCTCGCGATCTCGGTGCTCGCCGCCATCTGCTACGCGGTCATCGAGGGCCCGAAAGCAGGGTGGGGTTCGGCCCCGGTCGTAGTCGCATTTGCTCTCGCCGCGGCCGCAGCAATTGCCCTCGCCGCACGTGAGCGCGGCGCCACCGCCACCGCCACCGTCATGCCGTGGTCGCTGTTCCGCCGACCCGCCTTCGCCGGCGGAAACCTCATCGGGTTCCTGTTCAACTTCTCCCTGTTTGGAGGCATCTTCATGCTCGGACTGTTCCTCCAGAACGCCCGCGGCGCCAGCCCTTTCCAAGCCGGACTCCAACTGCTTCCGATGACGATGTTCTTCCCCATCTCGAACATCGTCTATTCCAAGATCTCTGGCCGCTTCTCCAACGGAGTCCTGCTCACCGCCTTCCTCACTATCGCCGCCGGATCCACGTTCGGACTGATCTTCATCTCGCCCGGCACCCCGTACTGGGTCTTGGCAATCGCCGTCGGACTTGCCAATGTCGGAGCCGGTGTCATCTCACCGGCCATGACCGCAGTACTGGTCGATTCCGCGGGCGTCGACCACGCTGCTGTCTCTGGGTCGGTGCTCAACGCCAACCGTCAGATCGGCTCACTGTTCGGCATCGCAGCGATGGGAGTGGTCATCACTATTGGCAGCGACTGGTATTCGCGCGCATCCACCGCGTTCGTCCTCATAACCATCGCTTACGCCCTCGGCGCCCTGTGCGCATGGACGCTCGTGTGGCGACCGAAACTGAATCTGGCCCAACATTGATGATGTCCTCCACAAACCAACCATCCGTCCTCGGATTGTCTAGAATCTGCGAGGCACGCCGACTTTCCTGGCGGTACTTTGTCCCCATGACGTCCGCACTCGCTGGTAATAGGCAACAGCTCAGTGATTTCCTGCGCTCTTAGGCGGGCGAGGACCTGCAGCTCATCAGCTATATTGCGAGTGGGGACGACGCGCAGCGCTACGCAAGAGGAGTTGGGGAATACTCGAACAGTCAACCACCACACCCTCCCATTTGGTTGAATCGTGAAGAGATCCACCTTTAACTGGTGTTCTCACTTCTAGGCTGAACACCCACTCCCGATATCTCGTTATGCGTAATAACGTTGCGTATGCGAGAGGGGGTGCGATGCAAACCGTCAACACTGCTCGGTCTTACGGCCGTCTCACACCGCAGAAATGTCCGACGGGTGCTGGGCGAGCGGACTCACGTCGATGCTCATGTACGGGAACAGTGGCAGATTCCACAGGATCTCATGTAGCCGCTCGTTGTCGCGCACGTCGAAGATGCTGAGGTTGGAGTACTGACCGACGATGCGCCAGATGCTGACCCACTCCCCGTCGCGCTGCAGTTGCTGCGAGTACGCCTTCTCTCGGGCGAGAGTGTCGGTGCGTACGTCCGCGTCGAGATCCTGCGGTAACGCGACGTGCATCTTCACTGCAAACAGCATGTGGCTCAGCCCTTGTCGAGTACGAAGTTGTACGTCACTTCTTGGCCGCCGTCGACCTCACGAGGATCGAGGATGAGCTCGGGCTTGACGGCGTTGGCGACGTCGTCGTCGTTGTGCGCGTCGCCGGGGAAGTAGAGCTGCGTGGTGATCTGCTGATGTCCGGCAGCTGCGACCTTGAGGTGCAGGTGTGCGGGACGCCACGGGTGCCATCCGGCCGCGGAGATGAGGTTGCCGCAGGCACCGTCCGTCGGAATCTGGTACGGCGCAGGCTTCATCGTGTGAATCCAGAACTGGCCCTGATCGTCCGCGGTGACCGTGCCGCGCAGGTTCCACTCGGGAATGCCGGGGGCGAACTGCGAGTAGAAGCCGTCCGAATCGGCGTGCCAGATCTCGATGACCGCGTGCGGCAACGGGCTGCCGTCGACGCTGGTGACCTGACCCTGGAACAGAAGCGGGGTGCCCCGTTCGCCGGCGCGGGTGGGCAGAATTACTGCCGATCCGAGCTCGGGTGCATTCGGGACGTAGTACGGACCTTCGATGGTGCCCTTGCTGCCCTCGCGGGTTTCGCCGGCAACCTCTTCGACTACGTGCTCTACCCAGACGTCGAGAAACAGTGGCCACTCGCCGGTCTGACCGACGTTGATCAGCCATGCTTTGAGTGCGTTGTACTCGTCGTAGGTGACTTTGTGTTCACGGATGGTGTCGTGGACTGCCGAAATGACCTGACGGGCAAGCAGGCTGACGCGCTCGGGCGGGGTGTTCGCGGCTGCCTGCTTGTCGGAGGTGAAACGCTCGGTGGCGTTCGCACCCGACGCGGCCGCGGTGGCCACTTCGGTGGCCGAGTCTGTCGAGGGTGCGTGGTCGATGCTCATGGAGTACTCCTTGGATGGAAGTTGTGCTCTTCGGGGCTGAAGGTCAGTGGTCGGTTCGGTATTTCGCGAGTTTGTCGGGGTCGATACGGACGCCGAGGCCGGAGCCTGGAAGTACGTGCAGTTCGCCGTCGCGGATGACGAGGCTCTCGGTCAGTAGGTCATCGCTCATGTCGAGGAAGTTCGAGAGTTCCCCGGCGCGACGTGAGCTGAGGTCGAAGGCAGCACCGAAGGCGACGGTGCAGGCCGTGCCGAGCTGACCGTCGATCTGGTTTCCCATCACCACGTCGACTCCGAGTCCCTCGCACAGATGGTGGGTTCGGAGCGAGCGAGTGAACCCGGTGCGGGCGGTCTTGATGCTCACCGCTGTCGCGGACCCACCGAGGATTTCGCGAGTGACCTCCGCGGGGGTGGTCGCTGATTCGTCGGCGACGAAAGGGACGTCGAGTTGTTGTACGAGCCATCGGCGACCGAGTACGTCGTCGGCGGGGCAGAGTTCCTCGGCGAGAGTGAGCCCCAGATCGGACATCTCTTTCATGGCACGCGCAGATTCGGCGGCGGTCCATCCACGATTTCCGTCGACGTAGAGTTCCACGGTGTCGCCGAGTCCTTCTCTGAGAGCACGGACGACAGCGGTGTCCAGCTCGACGGGTCGTCGCCCGACCTTGACCTTGAACACCTCGACCCCGTACGTCTCGCGCATTCTGGTCGCTTCGTCGACCATTGCGGCGGGCGTGTCGAATCCGAGCATGTGGCTCACCCGCATACGGTCGGTGTAGCCGCCGAGAAGTTCGGTGACCGGCAAGTCCAGACTCTGCCCGAGAGCATCCCAGATCGCCATGTCCACCGCGGACTTGGCGACCGGATTGCCGACCGTACGAGCAAGTTTCGCGTTGACCACCTCACGGGAGGTGAGCGGAAGACCGACGACGGCAGGCGCGAACAGCGTCTCGATCGCCGCCACGACCCCACGCTGCGTCTCCCCATAGGTGAATGGACGCGGCGGAGCGTCGGCGATACCGACTACGCCGTCGTCGGTGTGCACTCGCACGAGAACGTGCTCGGCTGCACTGACTTCGCCGCTGGCGAATTTCAACGGCTTGAGATACGGAATCGAGTACGGAATTGCCTCGACCGACACGATTTTCATAACGCTGCTTTCGGATCGGAGAATGAAGACGGTGCCTCGAGCGGCGGCAGCACACCGGCGTCCTCTAGCGCCGCCACGAGAGCATCGACCAGGGCAGACGGCCGATCGCGGTGCCACGCCAAGGCGAGGTCGATCGTGCTGGCACCGGAAATTTCACGAAAGACGACGCCGGTCAGCTGTAGGGCACGAACCGATTCGGGCACCAATGCCACGCCGAGACCGGCCGCAACGAGCGCCAGCAGCACCGAAGTATCCGGTGCTTCGTGCTCGCGATGAGGGCTGAAACCTGCTGCGCGACAACTGCGTATCACCGCATCGTTCATCACCGAATGCGTGTCCGCATACATCACGAAGTCCTCGTACATGAGGTCGGTCATGTCCAACGCAGGCTCGGCCGCGTATCGATGATCGACGGGCACGGCCAGCAACAGCGACTCGGTGGTGATGGTGCGAACAACCAGATCGTCGCCGGCCACAGGTGGCCGCAGCACAGCCACGTCGAGCTGTTCCGAGCGCAATCCCTCCACTTGTGCAGGGGTGAGTAAGTCCCCGTGGATCTCCAGCGCTACACCGGGCAGTCTCTGCTTGATCGCACGCGCGATCGGCGGTAACTGATCGAAGGCCGCAGTACCGGTGAAACCGATGCGTACCAAGCCGTATCGGCCGTCGGCGATGCGTCGAACACCGCGGGTGCTACGTTCGAGATTCTCGAGATTGCGGACGGTCTCTCGATAGAAGAATTCGCCGGCCGGCGTGAGGCTGACCTGCCGCGTGGTCCGGGTGAGCAGGGTGACGCCCAGTTCGGCTTCCAGCTGCCGTACCGACTGCGACAGCGCCGGCTGCGCCAGATGAAGGCGCTTGGCGGCCTGCCCGAAGTGGCACGTCTCGGCGACGGCCACGAATTGGTGCAGATGCCGCAGCTCCATTGCCGATCCTTTCCGCGCTTCGAAGGGTGATAGCGACCACACTATGCGCCGAATCCATCGATGACAAAGACCTATTTCGCGCTGATTGATAAGCCAAATGCATGAATACCTGCCCAGGTCGAGCCTAGGTAAAGCCCTGGTGTGACCACGACCACTTGCTGTCACAGTCGCTGATATCGAAGTCGACTTGCCTGGAGGAACCGATATGACCGAAATGCTGGATCACGTGCAGAACACGATCGACAAAGCGGTGATCGACGACGTCGCGGCCGGCATCTACCGCGCCAATCGAAGCATCTTCACCGACGAAGAGGTCTTCGAGCTCGAGATGACGCACATCTTCGAGGGCAACTGGATCTACCTCGCTCACGAGAGTCAGCTGCCGAAGAACGGGGATTATTTCACCGTGCACATGGGTCGTCAGCCCGTGGTCATCACTCGCGACAAAGATGGCGACCTGCACTGCCTCATCAACGCGTGCGCGCACCGCGGTGCGATGTTGTGTCGTCGCAAGACCGACAACCGCACCACTCTGACCTGCCCCTTCCACGGTTGGACGTTCCGCAACGACGGCACATTGCTCAAGGTCAAAGACCCCGACGGCGCGGGCTACCCGGACACGTTCGACGTGGACGGATCACACAACCTCACCAAGGTCCCGCGCTTCGAGAGCTACCGCGGCTTCCTCTTCGCGAGCCTCAACGACGACGTGTCGACCCTCGCCGAGCACCTCGGTGATACGACAAAGGTCATCGACATGCTCGTCGATCAGTCACCGGAAGGCCTCGAGGTCCTCCGCGGATCCTCGTCGTACACCTTCGACGGGAACTGGAAAGTGCAGGCGGAGAACGGTGCCGACGGATATCACGTCAGTGCCGTGCACTGGAACTACGCTGCGACCACCTCGCGCCGCAACAACGGTGAATCCACGAACACCACCAAGGCGCTCGACGCCGGCGGCTGGGGAAAGTCCGGTGGCGGCTACTGGTCGTACCCCAACGGTCATCTCTGCCTGTGGACCTGGGCTGCCAACCCGCAGGACCGCCCGCTGTGGGACCAGATGGACTCGTTGAAAGAGAAGTTCGGCGACGCCAAGGGCGAATTCATGGTCAAGGGGTCACGCAATCTGTGCCTGTACCCGAACGTCTATCTGATGGACCAGTTCAGCACGCAGATCCGGCACTTCCGGCCGATCGCGCCCAACAAGACCGAGGTCACCATCTACTGCATCGCGCCGAAGGGGGAGAGCAGAGAGGCTCGCGCTCATCGGATCCGGCAATACGAAGACTTCTTCAACGCCTCCGGCATGGCGACACCTGACGACCTGGAGGAGTTCCGCTCGTGCCAGCTGACGTTCCAGGCGACCAATGCCCCGTGGAACGACATGAGTCGGGGTGCGGAGCACTGGATCACCGGACCCGACCCGGTTGCCGAGGCACTCGACATGCCTGGCGTCATCTCGGCCGGTCTGAAAAACGAAGACGAGGGCCTGTTCCCCGTCCAACACGGTTACTGGCGCAAGACCCTGCTCGCCGCTCTCGACAAGCAGCGCGCAGCGGACTCCGCACCCGTTGCAGCACAGGGGGTCTGACATGACTGCCACCGTCGACAACACCGACACCGCGCAGGCCGCCTCTTCGCGCCTGATCACTCAGTCCTCCATCGAGCAGTTCCTCTACCGCGAAGCTCGCTACCTCGACGACCGGGAGTTCGAGAAGTGGCTCACGTGCTACGCGGACGACGTCGAATACTGGATGCCCTGCTGGGACGACAACGACCTGCTCACCGAAGATCCCCAGACCGACATCTCACTGATTTACTACGAGAACAAGGGTGGTCTCGAGGATCGAGTGTTCCGAATCAGGACCGAACGTTCCAGTGCCACGTCGATACCCGAACCGCGGACCAGTCATAACATCAGCAACGTCGAGGTCATCGAGCGTCGCGGAGATATCGTCGACGTCCGATTCAACTGGCACACCATGTACTTTCGCTACAAGACCATCGATCCGTACTACGGGACCTCGTTCTACACGATCGACTTCTCCGGCGACTCGCCGCTCATCCGACGCAAGACTGTGGTGTTGAAGAACGACTACATCCACCACGTCGTCGACATCTACCACTTCTGATTCGTTTGCGTAACCCCAGAGGAGTTTCACCGTGAGTCATTCCGTCGCACTGTCCTTCGAGGACGGAGTCACCCGCTTCATCACCTGCGAGGACGATCAAACCGTCGCCGACGCCGCCTACCGGTCGCGGATCAACATTCCCCTCGACTGCCGCGATGGCGCGTGTGGCACATGCAAGGCACTGTGCGAATCGGGTGAGTACGACGGTGGCACCTACCTCGACGACGCGCTCTCGCAGTCCGAATCGGACGAGGGCTACTGCCTGCCCTGCAGTATGAAACCGTCGTCGGATCTGGTGTTGCAGATTGCCAGCACCTCGGCCGTTGCGAAAACTCGAGCGGCGACGCACGACACCGTGGTGACCGCGGTGGAGTACCTCTCTCCGACAACAGTGCGGCTGGCCGTCGAGGCACCGGCAGGCAGCACACTGGCTTTCCTTCCCGGGCAGTATGTCAACATCACCGTGCCCGGGTCGCAGGAGACCAGGTCCTACTCCTTCAGCTGCGTCTCGGGTTCGAACGAACTGGAGTTCTTGGTCAAGCTCACCCCGGGAGGCCTGATGTCCACCTACCTAGCCGACACCGCGGCCGTGGGCGACAAGATTTCGTTCACCGGTCCGCACGGCAGTTTCTTCTTGCGTGAGGCTCAGCGGCCGGCACTGCTGTTGGCCGGCGGTACCGGCTTGGCTCCGATCTTGTCGATTCTTCGCACCATGGCGTCCGAATTCAGCTCGCGTCCAGTGCATCTCGTGTACGGAGCGAGTACCGACGACGACGTCGTCCAGCTGGACGAACTCGAGAAATTGGCTGGGACGCTCGACTCGTTCACGTGGGATCACTGCGTCTCGGATCCCTCGACCACCGCCGTCAACAAGGGATACGTCACTGCACTGATCACCGACGCGCACCTCAATGGCGGCGATGTGGCGGTGTACCTGTGCGGACCACCGCCGATGGTCGAGGCCGTCCGAACGCATTTCACCGAAGAAGGCATCGAACCCACCGGCTTCTACTACGAGAAGTTCGCACCCTCGTCGGCAGCGGCGAAGGAGAATATCGAGGTCGACACCGTTTCGGCCCCGGTAGCTGTGCTGGATGACGAGCGGACCTCGGTCGACGACGCGGCCGAGTCGCCGATCGAAGCAGCCAACGCGCCCACGAAACAGGCGGCGATGCGTGACTTCGAGCGGGACGTCGAGTCCAACC
Organism: Rhodococcus sp. P1Y; assembly: GCF_003641205.1. NCBI lineage: Bacteria > Bacillati > Actinomycetota > Actinomycetes > Mycobacteriales > Nocardiaceae > Rhodococcus > Rhodococcus sp. P1Y. Next base: position 3,888,424 of record NZ_CP032762.1, on the reverse strand, counting down.
CGGATGGCAGAAGCATCTTCGGCCGAGCTGTCTTCGACGGTCGCGTAGCGGAGGCTCTGTGCTCGCACGGCACGGGCATTTCGGCAATCGAGGAAGCAGACAACATGCGCGCGATCGCGGGTCAGCGCGTCGCCGTGGCCGGATCCACGGCCGACAAAGTCGGATTGGACGAAAGCTCCGATCTGCTTGTTGCGCCGGAGGCACACTCCGTGGCAGCCCAGCGCATCTGGCCTTCGCGATATATCGAGCCGCTCGTCGCGGTTGGTCCCGAACCCGCCCCGGCTTCGAGTTCGGGGTACGAGATCGGCGAGGAGCATCCTTCGGTGCACGAGTCAGACGCAGTGTTCGAGGCCAGGCGCGCCCTCGAACTCGGTGCCCTCGAACTCGTGATCGGCCGACTGTCCTCGCAGCAGATCTCCGGATACCGGCTGTTGGCCGAGACCACCACTCGCTACGTAGACGGCGATCGGTTCGTCGATGCAGCCGCGTACACCGAGACCAATGCCGCTTTTCACGACTACCTCTTCACCCAAACAGGCAACGAGCATCTGCTGCAGGCCTATCAGGCTCTCGGCGTCAAGGCTGCAATGGAGGACGTGTTACGTAACGCGACCTGGTGCGATCCGCTCTGCGCCCAGGATCACCTCGACATTGTCGACGCGTTCGAGGCCGGAGACCGTGACCGCGCCCGAACATTGATCGCCGATCACGCCGACCGTTCCAAGGCGACGATGAAACGTGCCATGCACGAATTTCGGACGAACAAGAGACCCAAGTTTCTCAGCCCGGGTCGATTCGCAGGCAAGGTCGTGCTGATCACCGGCGCGGCTCAGGGAATCGGCGAATTCGTGGCTCGACGAATCGGAGCCGAAGGCGGAGCACTGATTCTGGCCGATCGGTCCGAGTTGGTCGAATCTCTCACCGAGGAATTGCAGCAAGACGGTGTCGAGGCCGCTCCCGTGATCGCCGACCTCGAAACATGGTCGGGCGCTTCGTCGGTGGTGGACGCCGCCCTCACGGTGCACGGACGCGTCGACGTGTCCGTGCACGTCGTCGGCGGCACCATCTGGGCCAAACCGTACGCCGAGTACCCGCCCGAGCAGATCGAAAAGGAAATCTCCCGATCGCTGTTCCCGACGCTGTGGTCCTGCCGCGCCGTGATCCCGCACATGATCGAGCGCGGTGCCGGCACCATCGTCAACGTCTCCTCGGTCGCCACTCGCGGCATTCATCGAGTGCCCTACGCGGCTGCGAAAGGAGGCGTCAACGCCATCACAGCGACTCTGGCCCTCGAGGCTGCACCCCACGGCGTTCGAGTGGTTGCCACGGCCCCCGGTGGTACCGACGCACCGCCGCGCCGCGTCGCTCGTGGGCCCGCACCCTCGACCGAGCAGGAAAAGGAGTGGTACCAGGCGATTGTCGACCAGACCGTGGACTCCTCGTTGCTCAAACGCTACGGGACACTCGACGAGCAAGCCGCTGCGATCTGCTTCCTCGCCTCCGACGAGGCGTCGTACATCACCGGCACCGTGCTCCCGGTGGCCGGCGGCGACCCGGGCTGAGTCATGACCGTCTTGGTTCGATCGCAGGACGCACTCATGCGTCGCGGATACGGTGACGTCATGTCCCCCTCACCGTTGATTGGCCGCGGTGAACTGCTGGCCGTCCTCGGTCGGGCGCTCGACGGCTCGGCGACGACGTCGACTTTCGTGGTGATGACCTGCCCGGCAGGCATCGGTGCATCGTCGATTCTGCGTGAAGTCGAACGGACGGTCAGCAGCGAGGTGCAGCGCACGGTTGTGCGCCGCGCAGGTGCGGTGCCGTGGGAAACGCACCTGCCGTTCGGCCTCGTCGCGCAACTCGTCCCGGGAGTCCGGATCGATGGGACCGACCCGGTCGAGCGGGGGCATCGCATCGCCGACACGTTGCCGACGGACGCAGTGACGATTCTGCTGATCGACGACGCACACGACTGCGACGCGGACTCACTCCGTGCACTCGCTTCCGCCGTTCGTCACCATCGATCCGCAGGACTTGCGGTCGTATGTACTCGAAAGCCGTTGCCCGACGGCTCTATCGAGGCGCACCGGGTTCTCGACCGCGCTGCCGACCTGACCCCGGCGGTGGCAGCGCTGACGGCGTCGGCCGTTACCGAACTCGCCGCGCTGCAGGGGATCATCCTGTCACCGTCCTCGGCTGCTCATCTCACGCGTCACACCGGTGGGCGCCCTCGATACGCCTTGGCACTGCTGGACGAGGTGCCGCGCGAGACGTGGAAGGGCGTTCGCCCCGACCTGCCTGCGCCCGCCTTCGTGGAAGCAGACGTTCGGCGCACTCTTGCTCTATGTACGGACGAGGCTCGGCGTCTGGTCTCGGCCGTCACCGTTCTCGAAGACGGCCGACCGTTGACCACGGTGTGCGAGGTCGCCGGTATCGACGATCCCTGGCCTGCTGTCGATCTTGCAGAACAATTCGCACTGGTGACCGTCCGACGCAGCTCCGCGGCGACCATCCTCGAGGTTCGCGATCCAACAGTTCGCGCCGCGGTGCTCGCGACGATGAGCAGAGTCGAGCGCGCGCAGGTGCATCGAGCCGCTGCCGCAGCCGAGTCCGACCCGGCCGATCAGCTGGCGCACCTTGTTCACGCGGCACCGCTGCCCGATCCACTGGTCTCGGACCGCTTGGACGCACTGGCAGCGACACGCGCAGGAATCGGCGAATGGGCCACGGCGGCAAGGCTGTACCTTCTGTCGAGTCGATCGACCAAAGAACCGCATGCACGCGAGGATCGGCTCGTTCGCGCGGTTGACGCCCTCATCGGTGCCGGGGACATGCGCACGGCCTCGGACTACATCGCCGAAATCGAAAGTCTGCGCGAGACCCCCACTCGCAATGCCGTACTCGGCTATCTTGCCATCCTGCGCGGCCGCCCCAACGAAGCCGAAGCTCGACTCATTCGGGCATGGCAGCTGGTGCGGACGCGGCACGACCCCGAGGTCGCTGCCGTGATCTGCCATCGGCTGGTACTGCACAATCTGGCGCGCTGCGACGGTGCCAACCTCGTGCTGTGGGCCGATCGTGCAGTCGAACTCGTCGGAGCTGACCACGCAACCGCAGTGGAAGCGCAGTCCATTCGAGGCCTCGGCCTGGCCGGCACGGGCCGTGTCGCAGAAGCGTTGAGCAGCTACCGAGATCTGTGGGGCCACGCCCATACCGGAGCCGTCGGACAACGTGTGCAGATGGGCGCCGGCTGGCTCCACTTCGCAACGGACCACATCGATCTCGCACGCTCGGAACTCGAAGCCGCAGCACCGACCGACTTTCTCGGCGGTTCGACGCGAATCTCGCTCTGGGCTCACGGTTGGCTGGCGCGCACCTATTTCGCCACCGGCGAGTGGGATGCAGCGCTTCGGTTGGTCGGAGCTGGTTCCGACCTGGCCGACCGTTCAGGTGCCGCTTTGATCGTTCCGCTGCTCCAGTGGACCGCGACGCAGATCCACGCGCTCCGCGGAGACTGGGAGGCTGCTGCAGCCAGCGCACACCGCGGCGATTCCGGCGCCCGCGACTACGAGATCATGAGGGTGCCGACGGCTCTCGGTCGTGCTGCCATCGCGGAGGCACAAGCCGACTATGCCGGGGTCCTCCGTGCCCTCGCCCCGTTGACCGAGCAGTGGGCTCAAGCCGATGTATCCGAACCCGGATTCTGGGCGTGGCCCGATGTGTATGCCAATGCGCTGATAGTCGAGGGTCGACTCGACGAAGCCGACAGGTTTCTGAGTCCGCACGAAGCCAGAGTGCGCGATCGCGGGCATCGCTCCGCGCACGCACGCCTTGCCTGCGCTCGCGGCCGGTTGCACGGCGCGATGGGCGATCTCGATTCTGCCCGAGCATCATTCGAGGACGCGCTCGCGTCATTGACACCACTGCCCCTGACGTACGACCGCGCCCGAGTCAACTACGCCTATGGACAGACCCTGCGCAGAGCCGGGAAGCGACGCGAAGCCGATGCCGTCGTCAGCGCGGCGCGCGAGGGCTATCTGGCATTGGGGGCCACCACGTACGTACGACGGTGCGACCGTGAACTCAAAGCCGGTGGCGTGCATGCCGTTCTGAAGGACAGAGCTCACGATGCATTGACCCCGCAGGAGGATGCCGTCTCGAGCCTGGTCGCCACCGGATTGACGAATCGCGAGGTCGCGGCCGAACTATTCCTGTCGGTCAAGACTGTTCAGTTTCACCTGACCAGGGTGTACGCCAAGATGGGTATCCGCTCGAGAGCGGAGCTGGCCGCTGCGCGATCCACCGACGACGGCTCGACGACCTGACCGCAGCCCATCCAATTTCGCAATGCCGAGGTAAGCACTAGGCAAAGCCCTGGTGTGACTCAGCCCACGATTTGGGACAGTGATGCAACCCGCTCGGCCGTCAGCGCCGATCAATCCTCGTAGCGGATTTCCCTGACCGATAAGGACACCGATGACTTCACCGGACTCCATCACGACCGGCGCTCCAGCCAACACCACCTGGGCCAGCGACCGACACCGCCGCAGCGTGTTGTGGATCGTCGCTCTATCCACGGCAGCAATCGTTTTCGACGGATACGACCTCGTTGTCTACGGCACCGTGCTACCGACTCTGCTCGCCGATTCCGCCCAACTGGGAGCACTGGATCCCGAGACTGCAGGCGCGCTCGGTTCCTACGCTCTGATCGGAGTCATGGTCGGCGCGTTGACGGCCGGAGCCTTCGGAGATCGGATCGGCCGTCGCAGAACGATGTTGACGTGCATCGTCTGGTTCTCACTCGGGATGGGGGCAACCGCACTCGCACAGAACGTCACGATGTTCGGCACACTTCGGTTCTTGACCGGCATCGGAGTCGGCGGACTCGTCGCCACCGTCGGTGCGATGATTGCCGAATTCGCACCACCCGGACGCCGAAACCTGTTCAACGCCATCGTCTACAGCGGCATTCCGGCCGGTGGCGTGCTGGCGTCGTTGGCCGCGATCACCCTGCAGGATTCGGTCGGCTGGCGCGGACTGTTCTGGATCGGTGCCCTCCCACTGTTCGTACTGCTACCGCTGGCCCTGCTTCGGATGCCGGAGTCCCCGCGCTGGCTGTTGGCGCACGGACGCGTCGCCGATGCACAGAAGATCTGCGCGAGGACCGGTATTCCGATGCCCGAGGCCGAACCGTTCGTTACCGGCGATCGCGTCGGATTCGCAGCACTGACCCGCAAGCCTCTGCTGCGTCCGACGGCTCTTCTCGGTCTGATGAGCTTCTCCGGGCTGCTGCTTACCTACGGCCTCAACACTTGGCTGCCACAGATCATGTCCGAGGCCGGGTACAACGCCAAGGGTTCGCTGTCGTTCCTACTGGTGCTCAACGGCGGTGCCATCGTCGGAGGTCTGATCGCATCACGCATCGCTGACCGCACCGGACCCCAACGCGTTATTGCCGTCACCTTCTGCCTTGCGGCGCTGTCGTTGGTTCTGCTGACCCTGAGCTTCCCCCTCGGCGTCCTGCTCGTCGCCGTGGCCGGTGCAGGCATCGGTGCCATCGGTACGCAGGTGTTGATCTACGGATTCGTCTCGAACTATTACCCCACCACCGCCCGTGCAGCAGGAGTTGCGTGGTGCGCCGGATTCGGCCGACTCGGCGGCATCCTCGGACCACTGCTCGGGGGAATTCTGCTCGGAGCCGGCATCGCGTCGTCCACCGCGTTCTATATCTTTGCCGTCGTAGCGCTGCTCGGCGCACTCGTCACCACCGCGGTTCCCGCGGTTCGGGCCCTGCGCCGACCTGATCCAGCACTCAGTGAGCCAGTGAAAGTAGCTGAATGACGGATACGTACGAGAGACCGACCCGGGGCCAGCTACCCGAACGTCGCCCGCCGAGTCTGCGCGCTTTACGCGCGGACTTCGGCTGGCAGTACGTCGGCGCAGGGGCAACCGGCGTGCTCTTCAGCGCAACCGGGCCGGTTGCGGTCATCATGGGTGCCGCGGCAGCGGGCGCGCTCACCGCCGTGCAGACCGCGTCGTGGGTCTTCGGAGTGTTCGTGCTCAACGGCATCCTGACCGTGGTAGCCAGCTGGGTGTACCGGATGCCGCTCAGCTTCTTCTGGACCATTCCGGGCACCGTTCTGGTCGGTCAATCGTTGGCGTCGCTGACCTGGCCGGAAGTCGTGGGGGCCTACCTCGCTACCGGAGTCCTCGTCATCGTTCTCGGAGTCACCGGCGTGGTCACGAGGCTCATGGCATTTCTGCCGCAGAGCGTCGTGATGGCAATGGTCGCCGGTGCATTTCTGTCGTTCGGAACCGGACTCGTCCATTCTGTTTCGACCAACGCGATCGTTGCCGGGGCCATGGTGGTTGCATGGCTAGCGCTGACCCGATCCGCTACGTGGTCGACGCGGATACCGCCGGTGCTCGCTGCGTTGGCTGCCGGTCTCGTTGCTCTTGCGGTAACCGGCGGATTCACCCGCATGAGCGGTCCGGCGGCAGAGTTGCCCCTGATCGGCTTGCCGGAACTCGTTGCGCCGGCGTTCAGTGGTGCAGCAATGGCGCAGTTGGTGATACCGCTCGCCATCACCGTGGTCGCGGTTCAGAACGGTCAGGGTGCTGCAGTATTGAACTCCGCGGGCCATCGGCCCCCGATGACCGTCGTCACCATCGCGTGCGGGATCTGGTCGCTTCTCGCTGCGCCGCTCGGTGCGGTGTCGACGTGTCTTGCCGGCCCTACCAACGCTCTGCTTGCTGCCGTCGGCGCACGGTCACGGCAGTACATCGCCGGAATGACATGTGGCGCAATCGCTGTCGTGGTGGGCCTATCGGCACCACTGCTGGTGCGCAGTCTGTCCGTAGTGCCTGCAACGTTCATCGCCGCCCTTGCGGGTCTGGCTATGCTCGAGCCACTGCGCGGTGCATTCACCGCCGCGTTCTCCGATTCGGTCGGTCGGCCGGTGCTCGCGCCCTTGGTCACCTTGCTGGTCACCATCTCCGGTACCGATGTGGGGGGACTCGGCGCACCGTTCTGGGGACTGGTCGCAGGTGTTGGAGTGACGTACCTGCTCGATCGCCGTCGGTCGCCTACCGTTCCAAGCGTTCACGAACGAGAACGATCCGCTCCCGCAACTCCTGTTCGTCGATGACGCCGTGGGTCATGAGGGAGTGTGCGAGTGCGACCAACTGGTTCTCCGGGTACGGCAGTGCGGCGTACGTCGTAGCGGACAGTTCATCTTCCTCGTCTCGACGCGCCGAGAAATTCGGGATCTGTGCATCGCACGCAGATCGATCGAGAACGTCGCACAGCGCGTCCAGGCTCGATTTCCACGGCGGCAAGGGGTTGCTGACCCCGTGCTTGGCCGCCATGTGCGGCCACACTTGATCGCGGGCGACGATGTCGCGCAACGTTTCGATCGGTTCGGCGGACGGACTCTGTGGCCGGTTCACGGCAGCACCTCCGACGACTCCGTGTCGGCAGGATGAAGTGCGGGCCGGGTGTCGGTGATGGCATTGGTGGTGACCCCAGGCTTCGGGAGAGCCACGCCGATGAGGCAGTCCCGCGTCAGAATCTCGGTGAGTTGATCCTCGGTCCACCCCTCGGTGCCCGCCGGGCGCACCGGCATCACCATGAACCGGTGCTTCTGGTTGGAATCCTGCACGCGAACTGCTGTTTCGGCCGGGAGATACAGTCCGAATTCGGCGAGCACCTGGCGCGGCCACCGGACAAGGCGTCGGCGATAGTTGGGCGTGCGGTACCACTCGGGCGAGTTACCGAGTATCGGCCTCGGGTAGCACGAACACAGTGTGCACACGATGACGTTGTGCAGCGTGGGGGTGTCCTCGAGAATCGCGAAGGCGGTGAAGTCGCTCGGTGTGCCGAAGCCGGTCGGATCGAGCCAATCGACCCCGACCTCTTTGCTGGCAGCCATTGGGTCCGCGAGTGCCAGTTCCTTGAACGCGGGGTCGAGCCACGCCTTGGCGACCAGGCGCGCTGCGGGCGTCGGGCCGATCTGCTCGGCGAATTCGGTGAAATGTCGATGTTCCTCGGCAGTGAAGAGTCCCTTCTCGATGCAGAGTTCGCGCAGCGCGATCTCCAGGACTTCGAAGTCGGTGACTTCCTCGACCATCGGTGCAACGGTGCGAGCGTGATCATGGCCATGGCCATGGCCATTGTCGTGGTCGTGGTCGTGTTCGTGTTCGTGTTCAGGGTCGGTCACAGGGGCCTCCGGTTCGGAGCGGGTTCGAGCCAGCGTTCGGGGAGCTCGGTCTGCAGGGTGTCCTCGGCGGTGCCGGTATAGCCGTCCCAGAGCCGGGACATCTCGAACCGGACGACGTAGAACCATTCCGGGACTGCGTCGGCTCGGTCCCAGGTCTCGTCCTCGGGTGCCGGGCTCTCGTAGGCAACCGCGGCGATCTCGCCCACCGCGCCGCGCACGTACTCCGGTGTGCGGGTGTAGAAGAGCACAGGGAAGTTGCGTACTCGAACTGCATCGCCGACGCCGAATGCCGGCGCGCCCGCGCGCCCGGCGAATACCTGCGGATCACCTTTCCCCATGGCGTGCACATGGTGGGTGTTGCGCGGAACCTGAGAACCGTCTCCTGCGAACTTCGGATAGGCCTGCGGCAGAGCACCGTTCAAACCGCCTTCGAACCGCCGGGTCACCTCGGCGATCCGGTCGCTGAGCTCACCGGAACTGATGTACTGCTTCTCGAGCAGAATGCGCGCGACCGCGAGCAGCCATCTGCCGTAGTAAGGGAATCCCAGGTAAATGGCGCGGCCGAGGTCGACGTTGCCCATCCGTCGGCGTTCTTCGGACACCCACACGCCTCGCCATGCGAGCACCTCGCAGAGGACGTAGGTCAGGTGTTCCCAGTTTTCGTATTCCTTGTTCTGGTACTTGATTGCGGCATCCGGTTCGCCGCCGACGTCATGTGGCGGCTTCATATAGGCCGCGAACCTGGCGTGGTCGATGAGGTCGGGTGTCGGCGCGTCGGGGAGTTCGGGGTACGCGGATTTCAGGCGTGCAACGAGGTCGAGTTGTTCTGCGCGTTCTGCCGACGTGGTCATAGGAGACGCCTTCGTTTCTCAGACGATTCGTCAGACAAAGTTCTCACATTTGTCGCGCGCACGCAGCAAAAACGGTGGTTGATCGCAGGCAAAAATATCGAGGACGTATTTCGTTCAGAACGGCGGGGCGATGCGCAGCTCAGATCCGACCTGCGCGATGTCGAGTGGAGGTGAGCTTTGACCGATGATGTAAACCCTGAGGTTCCCGCCGATGAAACGGTAGTCGATGCGCGATCTCCACGTCCGAATGTAGCGACCGTCTGCGGATGTGGCTTTGAGCTCCACAACCCACGACTGAAAGCTCTCCTTCATCACGCAGATCGGAAAACTGTAGCTGGCCAACATCCACAGCTCGTCGCTACGGCTGTACGTCTGACCGGAGGCGACATTCTGTTTGAACGCGAACCCGCCTGTGCGGTCGTTGACGCACTGCCGACCCCAGCCGGCCTGATCGCTGCGATCGTCCGGCGACACGGATGCTTCCCACGTCGTTCCCCCGGAACCGCCACCGGGGAAGTCCCACTTCAACGTCCGGGCTACGCGCTCTTCGCCGACGATCGGGCCGCTGTCGGCCGACCCGCTCGAACCAAAGTTCGGAAAAGCTGGTGCAGCCCCGGCGGGCTGGGCTGCCAGCGGCAAGGCGATCACAGACGCCGCTGCGATGGTCGCGACTGCGAGCCGAGATACGACGCCGTTCTTGAACGTGGGAATACGCATGCGTCATTCGACCACTCAACTGCAAAGATTTTGCATATCGGTCGGAAATGGCGCACCGCACCGACAGACGACGCACTGGCTCGTCGAAGGTCAGGAGTATTGAATCTCGGACAGGTAGCACGCCTTCAACGTCCCGGGTGCCGGATCGGTAGCACCGAAGAATTGCTGTTCACACTTGAAGGACCCGGCATTGACACGCTTCTCGACGTGACTGCTGCTTTCGAAAGTCGCTGCCCACGTCACCTTGTAAGACTTCGCGCCTGCGGGGGAGTTGCACGTGTACCCCTCTGCCGTGCAGTAGTAAGGGCCTCCATCGGAAGTTGCCGTGTAGTGCAGCGGGGGTCCCAGGACAATTAGTGGCTCGCGCCGGACTGCTGTGTCGCTTACTTCGCAGGTGGCCGCGCCCATGATGCAAGCTCCCATCAGCACTGGCAACACAGGTTTCTTGACGAATATGACGCGGGCAACGGACACCCGATTGTCGGAGTCGGTCACCACGTAGTCGTAGTTGGCCTCCGAATCCCGGTAGAAGCAGGATTCGAAGGGATCGGAGGCTTCCGTCTCGAAGAATGTGTCCCGCCCTTGCTCCAAGCACTTACCGCTGAGGAACTTCGACTGCACCGTCGGATTGACAAAGCCCTGTTTGAAAGTGATGTCGTCGACGTTGTGGATACGGTCGAAGTTGATTCCTGGTGCGCCGTCGGATCCGGGCGGCCCATCGGCCGAACCTCCGCTCAGGCTCGAGCCGGTGCCGGGGAGTGTAAATGGGTCTGCATGGGCCACCGCGGATGTCAGACAAGCGGTGAACGCAATGAGCGCAACTACAGCGATTGTCACCACGCGGCCGAGAGCGATCCCGAAAACTCGTGGCATGAAATTCCTGTCCTCGTAGATGGGTGCCGAAGGGTCGTCTCCGTTGGAAAAGGAACTTAGAAACACTGTGCAATTTTTCTGCATACGGGAGCACCTGAAAGAGTCGGCTTCGCAAACCATCCGGTACGCGGTGGGTTCGCGACGCAGTCGCGTCGGCGCGGCGTATTCGGTAAGCGTTCGTGGCCATACCGGCCGCAGTTACACTCCGACAGTGAGAGCCGATGCAGCGGAAGTCGTGATCCGCCTTGCCGGGCATGTAACCCTCACGTTCGGCGGCCGTGAAGTCGATCCCCATGTTGTCGGTGGTCCGAGGTGCGCTCAGGTTCTTGCATTCGTGGCGCTGAACCGTCACCGCGACATTCCTCTCGACGAACTAGCGGAGGTGCTGTGGCGGTCACAACGTCCGCCGACATGGAAGTCAGCGTTGCGGGTCTCCCTGTCGCGGGTGCGGGAAACAGTGCGACACGTCGGTTTGCCTGCAGAATGCCTTCGCTCTCGCAACAGCAGTGTGCGCCTGACGCTACCGAAGTCGATGTGCACCGATCTCGAACTTGCGCGCCGCTACGTCGACGATGCCCTCAACGATCCGAAACATGCTCTCGCGAACGCCGAACGGGCTTTGGATCTCCTCTCCGCCCCATTTCTCGACGACATCTCCGGTTCGTGGGCCGACGCCGTGCGTTCCGAGGCCACCATGCTGAGGATACGAGCGCTCGAACTCGACGCAGAATGGTCGCTGCGGGCCGCGCTTGCGGCCCGCGCAGCAGAGTCTGCGCAGATCCTGATCGGATTGGATCCACTACGCGAGAACGCCTATCGACTGGCCATGCGCGGTCAGATTGCTATGGGTGAACGAGGGCATGCGTTGGCTACCGCCGCCCGGTGCCGGCGGGCCTTGGCCGAAGAGCTGGGGACAGCGCCGTCGGAGGAAACCGAGGAGTTGTATCGCGAGATATTGCGAGATCACGCGACCCCTGCCGCCGTCGACGAGTTCGCTGAGCAGTCGGTGGTCCCTCGTCACGGACTCATCGAACGCGCCGCGGAACTGGCGGTCATCGGCGATGCGGTCAAGCGTGCGTCGGTCGGCAGCGGTCAATTCGTTGCGGTTGTCGGTGAAGCCGGCACCGGCAAGACTTATCTCATACTCGATGCGATGGACCGGGCGGCTGAGTTCGGGGCGACGGTGTTGTTCGGCCGGTGCAGCGAGGAAGCTGTCGTGTCGTTCGAGCCGTTTGTCGAGGCAATCGGCCGAGAGATCGACGACCTCGGGCCAACTCGCGCCCGAGAGCGTCTACGGGCCGTGGGACCAGCTCTGAGGCGCCTCATTCCGGGTGCCGCGCGCGTCCTCGGTGAGTCGGAGACCACCTCGGCTACCGACGATGACCGAGCGGAAATCATGTCCGGGGTGTCGGAGTGGCTCACCGCGCCCGATCGGACCTCGCCTGTAGTCATGGTGATCGACGACCTCCACTGGGCCTCGCCCGCAACGGCCGACGTCCTGCGTTACGTCATCCACTCGTCCGAGTCTGCGCGCGTGACGGTTCTGACAACACTGCGTGAAGAATTCGTCGACCGACCCGATTTGCGCTCCATTCTTGTCAGCTCCTCCCGTTCGCGCGGGGTCCACCGCATCGAACTCGGCGCGTTCGACTTGGCTGAAGTCAAGGAGCTCGTCGAGGCATCAGGAAGCGCTCACGACCCGACGCTGTTACACGAACGTACCGGTGGCTTACCGTTTTTCGTTTCGTCGCTGTTGTCGGCGCACCAGCAGGACACCGAGGAACTCCCAGCGTCTGTTGCGGAGTCTGTTGCGAATCGGATCCGTTTGCTCGGCCAGCCCGCCAACGAGCTGTTGGCGCTCTGTGCAGTCGTCGGCCTGCTGGTACCGCGCGCTGTATTACGCGCGGCTGCAAGCTCTCTCGACGACGAGGTCTTCGCATCGTCGCTGGACGAGCTGAGCCGCGGCCGCTTGATCATTCAGTACGATGCTCGGAACGAGATCGCGATCCGCCATGCTCTGGTCCGTGACGCTGTCTACTCCGGCATCGCCGATGGACGCCGCGCGCACATCCATTCGCGCATTGCTCGCGCGTTCCAGGAATTCGGACTGGGCCATGAACCGGACGGCTACGCGAGACTGGCCTATCACTCGAGCCGGGGTTTGGACGCAGACCGGTCACGCGCGGTCGATTACTCCATCCGTGCCGGCGATGCCGCCGCTGCGATCGGAGCATACGAAGATGCGGTCGTTCTGTACCACGCTGCCGCTGAACGGTTGACCCCCCGAGGGGATTCAGCGCGGCGGTGCCGGCTGCTGATCGACCTGGGTCGAGCACAACGCCAGGCTCGCGACCCGGAATTTCGGCCCACGCTGCTCGAAGCCGCGCACATGGCGCGCCGACTAGGCGACACCGACCTACAGGTGGCCGCCACGCTCGCCAACAACATGCATGGGATCCTCTTTGTGCAGATCTTCGCCGATCACGAACGCATCGACAGCCTGTACGACGCTCTGCACGCACTCGAAAGCACTGGGCGGGTCGACGACTCCGCGGTAGCGCATGTGCTCGCACAGTTGGCCGTCGAGTTGATCTGGACAGCGGACCACCAGGTCAGGCGCGCACTCTTGATGAGGGGCATCGACGTCGCCCGCGCTGCCGGAGACGCAGCCGCGGAAAGGGAGGTTCATTGCGCTGTACTGGTCGCATTGCGCACCCCTCATATGGCGGATCTCAGGTACACGAGCTATCTCGAATTGTTGCAACTCCTCGGCTCATCACCGGGGCGGGCCCAGGAACCTTTGACCGCGATCTGGGTAGCGCGAGCTCAGATCGAGTTCGGTCAACTAGCTTTCGCCAGGCGCACCATCGGAATGGTGTCCCCGGCGCAGACGAGTCGCGATCCAGAGCTGGCGTGGCTCGTGTCGAGCGTTCAGTTCGGGGTGGCGTTGGCTGCCGGAAGACTCGAACGGTGTGAACGCGACCTAGAGGCGTTGACCGCCATTCCCGTGTATCCGTTGGAGACGTATTCCTTCGGTCGGATGCTTGCGTTCATCTGCGGACTGCGCGCGCTTCGCGGCGACATGCGCACGATCGTCGACGCCGCAGACGAACTGACTGCCCGGTTCGACATCGTCGATTCCTATCGGCCGATCCTCGCGCTGGCGTACGCCGATGTCGGAGACGTCGATGCCGCGACCGAGCTCCTGGCTTGGTACGACCGGCCTAGGGTGGAGGCCATCGCGGTCGATCACGTGTGGCCCAGCGCAATGGGCGTCCTCGCGCGCGCCGCAGCGTTTATCGGCAATACCGTTGTGTGCGAAGCAGTTTACGATCTTCTTCGTCCGCATGCTGACACCACACTCAGTGCAGTCTCGATTGTGTACGGAGTGACGCATCACCATCTGGCGCACCTGTCCATTGCGCTGGGCGAGTACGAGCGAGCGCGGCTGCATCTCGATGATGCACTTACGGCGCACCGGGCCCGGGGTTACGATGGCTGGTACGCCGAAACACTCTATCTAGCAGCATTGTTGGCAACCAGAACCTCCGCCGAAACATCGGAGGAGCTGGCCCGGAGAGCACGCCGAGCTGCAGCTGATACCGGTGCCACTGCGGTCGCCCGACGCTTGGACATGCTCGGTTCGAATCAAGAAGTCTGAGCTGTGCCGCTACTGCCCAGAGTGCGCATGGGTACGAGCCGTTGGGGGAGTCAGCGGATTTCCCACCGCCGCAGACAGCAGTGCAACCGTTCATCGCTGGGAACTGCGCGGCGGTATGCAAAAAAGTTGCACTCCGGCACCATGATGAGCACAACTGTGTCCCGTCGGTGCGCAGCCGAACACCCACTACGACGTGTCAGGAACCGGACGATGCGAACAACACCGCCGCGACAGTCGGCATCGCTGCAGAGCACGAACGGCGTGCGCCTGGTCGTGCTCGCCGCCGTGGCCGTCTGTGTGGCTGCAACGTCTGCTGGGTGCGCCGAAACTTCGGACCAACGTGCCGGTCTGGTCGACATACCCACTAGGACTGCAGCAGCTGCGACCACATCGGATGCGCCCACACCTGCCGCCGGAACGAGCACGGCGCCCGCTGTCGACAATTTCACCGTCCTTCCCACATTTACATGTTTGAAAGACGAACCTGCCAGGTCCGTCGTGACTGTCGGATGGAGCGCTCCCTCCGCCACCGCGGTGACACTGTCGCTCGACGGGCAGCCACTGCAGACCGGCATTCGAACCGAGGTTCCCTTTCAGGTTCCTGCAGGTGGACCCACGGGCATCGGTGCCGCAGTCGTATTCGACTGTCGCAGCTCCGATGTCCACACCATCGAGGTTGTGTGGACAGACGGTACGTCGTCACAGTCCCGCACCGTCACGATCACGAAGGAGTCGAAGAATGGCTGACCTGGTTCGCCGAACAGACTCACTCGACAGACGACGATTCCTGAGCCGGATGGCACTGTTGGCCGGGCTTCCGCTACTCGGCGCCCCGATCTTGTCCGCGTGCACCTCCGGCAGAGACGCAACCGAGGGCGCGACATGGTTTGAGCCGAAGGTGCGCACCAGCGAGAACGGTGTACTGAAGACGCAACTGCGCGTGGTCGATCGAGACGTCGCTCTCGGCGGCGGGCAGGTCCGTGCGGTGACCTACGAGGGGACCTATCCGGGACCAACCTTGGACGTGCGACCGGGTGACCGGATCGAGGTGTCGCTGATCAACGAGATCGACGAACCAACAAACCTGCACACTCACGGCTTTCATGTATCACCGAAAGCACCCAGCGACGACGTGTTGTTGGCCATCGAGCCCGGGGACACGTTCGACTATGCATACGACCTGCCGGCGGATCATTCCGCCGGCACGTTCTGGTACCACTCGCATCAGCACACGATCAGCGACACCCAGGTTTTCGGCGGGTTGTTCGGCGCTCTCATCGTACGAGGTGAGCTCGACGACCTTCCAGGTGTACGGGGCAGGCCCGAACGACTGTTGGTGTTGAGCCAGACTCAGATCGAAGACGGCGAGATGGTCCCCGGGGACAAGAGTTCGAACGATCTGCAGCAAACACTCGTCAACGGCACGTACCAGCCCACCACCGACATCGCACCGGGAGAGATCCAGCGTTGGCGCTTGATCAACGCAAGTTCGCTGTTTCTTCGGTTGCAACTGGACGGCCATCCGATGCACGTGATCGCGATCGACGGTGATGCTCTGACGTCGGTGACGGCCAAGGACGTCGTCGAAATCGTGCCGGGCGGTCGCGCTGACGTCTTGATCGAGGGAGCGAACACCGGAACCTATCAACTACGTTCGTTGAGCTGGGAGGAGTTCGGTCCGTTCTACTCCTCGATGGTCCCTGCGGCGATGCCGCTGCTCAACCTCGAATCAACCGGGGAAACGCAGGATTCAGAACCCATTCCCACAGCACTGTTGCCGTTCGACGACCTACGCGACGCGGTGATCGATCGACGCCGCGAGTTCGTGTTCGAAGAGCTCGAGCCACGCGGCACCGGCGACATGGGCCACTTCATGTACTACATAAACGGCGTCATGTTCGATCACCACGTTGTCAACGAAACAATGATTCTCGGCGACACCGAGGAGTGGCATTTCGTCAATCGCACCTACGAACCACACCCAGTGCACATACATGTCAATGATTTTCAGGTCGTCGCTGTCAACGATGAGCCAGTCGACGAACAACACTACCGAGATACCGCTATGCTTCCGCCGTTCGGCAGCTTGACGATTCGGCACCGGTTCGAAGACTTCACCGGGCAGTTCGTCATGCACTGCCACATTCTGTTTCACGAGGACCACGGAATGATGCAACTCCTCGAAGTCGTCGAGCGACCGGCTTGACCGGCTCTTCGAATCTGCCTGTGTTCACGTGAGCCTGAAGGTGATGACGTTGTCGTTCGTGACCGTACAGGCGAGAAGTCTCAGGTGCGGTGTGCTGCCGCAGCGGGCGGTGATGTGGCCTGTCGTTGGATCCCAGGTGACCGAGAAGTTGGCGCGACCCTGCGGTGCTGGGTAGTAGATCGTGATCATCTGGATCGTGTAGTTCGTCGAGGTGGTGCAGTGCGGCGGGTACGTGTTCCGCGAGAAGGTGAGTACCGCAGTGTTGCTCGTGGAGAATTTGTCGCTGTCACCGGGGGCGTCGTAGACGACGCAGTCATAGCCGAGCGCCGTCACGATGGCGTCGCCGTTGGCAGGCGGCGCGTCGATTCTCACTGTCAACGTTCCCGGTATGTCATTTGTGGACATCGGTGGGGCCTGGGCGCCTGCAGATCCGCTGCCGAGTAGGCCGAGAAGATCGGTGATGGGATCCGCGGAGGCAGGGGTCGCAACGATCGCGGTAGACAGTACGGTCGCAGCTGCGACGGCTGCTCGGGTCACACGGCGCGGACGGCGTACACGGCACACGGGAGCCCTCGAAGAGTCGGTGTTCACTGCGGGTGACCTCCTGTTACTCGGGTCGGCTGTTGCAGGCGCGACCGTCAGCGGCGTGGGTGGGTCCTCGAGCCGACGGGGGTTCGAGAACTTTGTGTGCTTCCTTCGGGAGCTATGTCTGTACTCGAGTCTGGTTCCACCGGGACATCATGAGAACAGGGGAGTGCAACTATTGTGCAAACCCCGCTCGCGGAGGCAGCTTGACCGCCCTCGCCGTTACGTCCGCCCATTCAGGTGATGCGACTCCTGGCTTCCCATCCACAACGACCAGTCCGAACGTTGTCGACAGCACGCTTCCTATCCGACCTGCCGTTGTGCAATACTCATTCCACTAACAGACTAGTGGAATGCGGGTTTGATGATCACGTATCGGATCGACCGGCGTTCCGGCATCCCCGCGTACGTGCAGATCGTTCTGCAGACCAAACAGGCGTTGCGCCGGGGGGAGCTGGCAGTCGGCGACCAATTGCCAACCGCCAGAGATGTTGTCGAAGCTCTCACGATCAACCCCAACACCGTCCTGAAGGCCTATCGCGAGCTCGAGCGAGACGGATTGGTCGAGCCGCACCCCGGCGTCGGAACCTTCGTTGTCGCGACCCTTGCGAAACCTGGCATGGCAGAGAAAACCGCATTGCAGCGGGAGCTGAACCGGTGGCTTGACCACGGCATTTCGGCAGGCTTGGAGAAGGCCGACCTCGAGGCCCTGGTTGCATCGGCGCTGGACGACCGCTACGACGACGAAGGAGATCAGCAATGACGGATTCGGTACTGTCCATGAGCGGCGTCGAAATGTCCTTCCGCGGAACTTCGGTGTTGAGCGACTGCACCTTCGACACAGAACGTGGAACAGTCACTGCACTCGTTGGTTCCAACGGAGCCGGCAAGTCGACACTCATGTCGCTGGCGGTCGGTCTGCTCACCCCCGCCAAGGGTGAGATCACTGCACTGGGTCAGCGCGTAGGGCAACGAGGCATCACACCTGGAATGTCTTATCTCGCACAGCACAAGCCGTTGTACCCACGTTTCACCGTGACGGAAATGCTGCGATTCGGGCGAAGCAACAACCCCTCGTGGGACAACGATTACGCCACGGAACTCGTCGAAGCTGCCGAAGTCCCGATGTCGGCGCGGGTCAAGTCGCTCTCGCCCGGTCATCGAACGCGCGTCGCTCTTGCGCTTGCCCTTGGCCGTAGACCCGAACTACTCCTGCTCGACGAGCCGCTTGCCGATCTGGACCCCGTGGCCCGACGAGACGTTGCACGGACTCTGATGCGCGACGCAGCCGAGCGCGGTACAACCATCATCCTGTCCTCGCACGTCCTCTCCGAATTGGTCAATGTCGCGGACCAGCTACTGCTGTTACAAGACAGACACATTCGACTCTCGGGTGCCATCGACGACGTCACCGAGGAGCACTACCTGTTGGTGGGATCCGGTGATCCTGGCGGCGTCGCGAACGGCGGATCGGTCATTGCCGAGATCCATGGATCCGGTGGCGTCGCGTTCGTCGTCCGTGGACCCCGCCCGTCACCCACTGGTGGTTGGCACGTGGACGACGCATCGCTCGACGACGTCGTTCTTGCATATCTCTCCGCGCGGAGTGCTTCGTGATATGGGTGACGTGGAGACAATTCCGCGGAACGATCGCCGTCGCGTCGTTGGCCCCTTTGCTGCTTGCCGCGGGCATTGCAGTGGTGACCTTTCTCGCCGACCGCGTGAGTTCGGACTATGCCCTGTTCCGATGCTTCGGATTGTCGACCACAACGTGCCTGACTGAATCGGCGCTGACCCTTGCAAGCTTGGCCACGCTCGCTCTGCCCGTGGTACTCGGCGTGTTCGTCGGCGTGACCGTATTTTCGCGGGATATCGAACGTCGTACTCATGTCTTGGGCCTGACTCAGGCAACTGGACGTTCGAGATGGTACTGGACACGCGTTGTGGTGGTGTTCACTCCGGTAGTTCTTGCCATGGTTGTCCTCGGTTACGTGGTGTTGTGGTCACGATTCGGGCCAAACCCGTATGGGGGGAGTTTCGTCGACGCCTTCTACTCGCGTCTCGAGTTCCCTACGTTTGGGACGATTGGCGTCGTACCGGCCGGTTACACCGTCCTTGGATTGGCGATCGGTAGTCTGACGGCCCTGTTGCTGCGCAACACGATCGGCGCAATGGCGCTCACGCTTGTCGCCGTTACGAGCGTCATCGTCGGCCTACCAGCCCTGGCACGCGCGCACTATGCAACGCCGGATGCGGACCGTCTCTCCCTCGAGATGAGCGAGTCCGGTCGAAGTGTCGCGTACGAAATGGATCCTTCCAGCGTCAGTTACCCTAGTTGGACCGTGGATTCGTACTACGCGGATTCAGAGGGTGACCGTGTCACCGTGCAGTTCGATGCATGTTCGTTCGGAGATGAAGCCTGGCCTGAGCCTGGACCGGATGAAACAACAGTCGAGTTCGACGCTCGGACCGACGCATTCGTAGCCGAGCGTTCACTGAGTCGCGTCCAGTGTCTTCGTGAACAGGGCGCCGACCATTTCGTGAACCTCCAATTCGAGGACCGGATGCTGTGGCGGTTCCAGTTCACCGAAACCGCGTTGTGCCTGGTGCTTTCGGCGATCTTGTTGGGCGGGTCGAGCCTGTTGGTTCGGCGGCTGCGGCCATGATGTGGTCTGCCTGGCGAGCGAACCGTACGCCGCTGGTGATCTCGCTGACCCTCATCGCACTGTTGATTGCGGCGACGATGGTTGCCGGAATGTACATTCCACGCTATCCGAACTGGACGTGGTCCTTCGGCGAAATCTGTTCACGATGGAACGATGTGGGCCCGTGCAGGCCCGGGACCTCATTGACACTGTCTACCCTGCTCGCGCTCCTACTCCCATTGATATTCGGCGTCTTCGTCGGAGTCCCGGCGTTCGCCCGCGAAGTAGATCCGCGCATCCATGTTCTGGCACTGACACAATCGACCAGCCGGGCTCATTGGTATCTGGCACGCGTGGTCGTGGTGTTTCTGCCCATCTCCCTTGCAATGACGTGCTTGGGGTTGGCGCTGCACTGGGCATCGGGACCGTCACGAGATTCGGTGAGCATGGCAGGCACGCCGAATGTCAGCTTCTCGTGGTTCGACTTTCCACATTTCGAGACTGCAGGTATCGTTCTCGGCGCCTACACGCTCCTGGTGTTGCTCATCGGCAGTACATCGGCGTTGGTCCTGCGCAGTGGAGTAACGGCAATGGTGGCAACACTTTTCGTGTTCGTGCTTGTCCCGGTGGCTTTCACCTGGACAGCCCGCGAGCACTACGGAACCCCCGATGTGAAAAGCCAGCCGATCAGCGGCCTGGCCCGAGAGTCCGAATACGCTTCGAGTCCGTATTTCACTCAGGACGGGACGTGGGTCGTCGGTGCCGGGTACGTAGATGCGAGCGGCAACCGCGTGCGACCCGAAACTCGACGTTGCCAACAGTCGTATTCGGACGACTACGGCCGAAGCCGCGACGGCGAGTCGAACGAGCAGCGTTGGGAGCGAAATCGTATCGAGGACCGCATCCGCGCAGAGCGGTTCGATGTGTGCCTCCGAGAACAGGGCGTCGACCGATTCGACATTCGCTATTTCGATGAGAGCAACTTCTGGCAATTCCAAGCTGTCGAGACCGGACTGATGCTCGCGCTCAGCTCTGCGGTCAGCGGGATCGGAATGTGGCGAGTCCGCCGCCTGGGCTGAGTTCGTCTCGAACTCCGGGTGCGCGCGACGGAGCACGGCGCAGGGGAGTGATTCCCCTGCCGAACCGATTCCGAAAAGTGTTTGCAATCAGATAGACCTTCCTTTACCGTCGTGTCGTGCATTTGTACTTTTCCTGAGACGGCCGAGTAAGGCCTACCGCGCTCGTGGAGTGATCCGAGCCAGGCGGTGGCCGCTCGTTCTCGACCCAACGTGGTCGCCGCCATCGGCGCGCCCGTTTGCCGTCTTCCGGCTCGGCGCGTCCTCTCGAAGGACTCGAATGTTCATCTCTACGAACGCTCAACCAGCACGAGACCGTGCTCAGCTCATTGCCTCCGACGTGTCCGTGACGCGTGGACCCACCCTGGTCCTGAACCAGGTCGACCTCGTCGTGACTCCTACATCGCGGATCGCCGTACTCGGTGAAAACGGGCGCGGAAAGTCGACGCTATTGCACGTGCTCGACGGAACCCTTCCTCCCGACTCCGGCACGGTGCAGCGCATCGGCACACTGGGCGTCGCAGAACAGGAGATGCCTGCGAACAACGGCCGCACCGTCGGGCAAGCCGTCGCCGACGCGATAGCCGAACCGCTCAGGGCGCTGGCGGAACTGGACGCGGCCATGCTTGCCTTGTCCAAAGGATCTGCCGTCGGAGCTCAGCGATACGAAACAGCACTGCAGCGGGCCGAAGCGCTGGACGCCTGGGATGCCGAGCGGCGAGTACAGATCGCGTTGGCAGCACTCGACGCGGAAACCGAGCCCGCGCGGTTGCTGGACACGCTGTCCGTCGGACAGCGGTACCGGGTACGGCTGGCGTGCCTGCTGGGCGCCGACGATGACTTTCTGCTTCTCGACGAGCCTACGAATCACCTGGACCGGAGCGGTCTCGAATTCTTGAGCGCACAGCTGCGGAAGCGCAACGGCGGCGTCGTCGTGGTCACCCACGACCGCGCATTGCTCGCCGAGGTGGCGGACACTATCGTCGATCTCGATCCGTCACCTGATGGGCGAATCCGTCTGTACGGCAACGGCTATACCGGATATCGGGAGGGCCGCCTCGCTGAGCGTGTCCTGTGGGAGCAGGAGTACAACCAACAGCAAGCCGAGCATGCCCGACTGAAGGACAGTCTCAGCGCCGCGCAGAATCGTCTGCAATCCGGGTGGCGACCGGGTAAAGGAACGAACAAGCACGGCCGCGCGACCCGCGCAGGTGGTCTCGTACAGCGCGTTCATCGCCGACAGGAGCAACTCGACGCGCACGCGGTTACGGTGCCCGAACCACCGCGGCAGTTCAGATTCCCCGAACTCCAACCGAGCACCGAATCTGTGTTGTTGAGTGCGGATCGGATCACCGTGGCCGATCGCCTGACCTCCGAGGTGTCCTGCGCTCTCTCGCGCGGCGACCGGCTCGTCGTAACCGGTCCGAACGGTGCCGGGAAATCGACGCTGTTGAGCGTGCTCGCCGGCGAGCTGCAACCCGCAACAGGCGAAGTTCACATTTCAGGGGGTGTCCGTCTCGGTTTCCTGCACCAGGAAACCGATCTGCCGTTGAACCGACGTGCCAGTGAGGCGTACTCCTCGCACCTCGATGCGCTCGTCGCTGCGGGGGTTCTCGATTTTTCGGACGCAATTGGGCTCTCGCACCTCGGTCTACTTCGTGCGCAGGAGTCGAGCAAGCGGATCGGTGAACTGTCGATGGGGCAGCGGCGTCGACTCGATCTGGCCATTGTGCTTGCGACCAAACCTCATGTCTTGCTCCTCGACGAACCGACCAATCACCTGTCGATGGCGCTGGTCGACGAACTCACCGATGCTCTGTCCGTAACCCTGGCCGCGGTGGTCCTCTCCACCCATGATCGTCAGCTTCTCGCCGACGTCCACGACTGGCCCGCAGTGCAACTGGCGGCTGCATCGGTAAGCGAGGAATCGGCACTACCTTAATCGCTTGAATGGTTCATTCATGTTGACAGACAACATGAATGGACCATTCAAGCGACGGTGCCCGTCCCGAGGGAACCTCATGCCCCCGGTAGTGGGAACTGCTCCACGAGGAACCTTTTGACGACCTTGCCGGTAGCGGTGCGGGGCAACTCGTCGAGGAACGTGACGTCTCGTGGAACAGAGAAGCGGCTCAACCGGTTTCGGATGTAGGTTCGCACCATGTCGGCGTCGAGGCCAGCACCGCCTCGTCCGACGACGAAGGCCGCCAATCGCTGCCCGTACTCGTTGTCGGGCACACCGACCACCGCGACTTCGCCCACCTGCGGGAGGTTGGCAATAGCATCCTCGACGGGCCCTGGGAAAACGTTCTCGCCGCCGGAAATGATCATCTCGTCGTCGCGGCCGCACACGAAGAGCTTGCCGCTGTAGTCGAGGTAACCGATGTCCCCGGTATCCATCATCGCCGATCCGAGCGCGGATGCGGTGGGAGGCGGTTCGGCGTTGGTGTACCCGTCGAACAGCATGTCGTTTCCGACGAAGATTCGTCCAAGAGTGCCGGTCGGTACGACGCTGCCATCAGCAGAAAGGATTGCCACCGTGGTCCCCAGAGGCGGCCGACCCGCAGTCGCGGGAGATTCTCGAAGGTCTTGCGGTGTCGCGACGGTTCCCCAAGACACCTCGGTCGAGCCGTAGAAGTTGTAGAGAACGTCGCCGAAGACGTTCATGAAGCGACTGACGGTCGATCCGGTGAGCGCGGATCCGCTACAGGCAACCACGCGCAAACTCGACGTGTCGTACTGAGCCCGAACGTGATCCGGCAGGTCGAGAATCCTCTGGAGCATGATGGGAACTGCAATGAGTGACGTGCAGCGATGTTCGTGGATTGCACGGAGGCAGTCCTCTGCATCGAAACGGTCCAGGAGAACGACCGTCGCACGAAGCGGTGTGCTTATCTGCAGCGCTGCCAGGCCCCAACTGTGGAATATCGGCGCAGCGATCAGCATCCGTTCGTTCATCTGTAGCGGCATGCGCGACAACATGGCAGCGACAGTTCCGAATCCCTTCGGAGTGGGTCGCTGTGCACCTTTGGGGGAGCCACTGGTCCCCGAAGTGAGTACGACGACCTTTCCCGGGTGTTCCGGCCGTTCGAACTCGGCGGACGGCGCCGCCACGAAGTGTTCGAGGGTGCGCCGACGAGGTACCCCAGTGCGAGGCGACAGGCTGATCCGTGTCGTCGCGTTGGGGAGGTATCGCACCATCGGGTCGAATTCGTCGTCGACGAACAGCACGTCGAAGCGCTGGCGCTCGGCGATCGCCTCGATCTGCCGTGCCGCAAGACCGGTGTTGAGCAGGACTACCTCGACACCGAGCAATCCGCACGCGACGATGCATTCCGTCATCGTCGAATGGTTGCGGGCCAATATCCCGACGGTGCTGTCCGTACCGATGCCGAATGCACTCAGACCCGCCGCGATTCTGTGCGACCGCTGATGTACCTCCCCGAATGTGCGTGTTCCTCGGTCATCGATCATCGCGATGCGGTCAGGAGAATGCGCAGCCGCAGCTGCAAACCCACCGCCGAGCGTGAAGCCCCATCGCGACAGAGAATGCAGTTGCTTGAATGCTCGATCGGGCCGGGCCGCACGCACGACGCCCGAGCCGACCATCGTCTTGAGGATCGCGATCTGGATCGACTTGGAGTCGCCGCCGTTGGAGACGATCGAGGTCGGAGTGCCGCTGAGCACATCATCGAGCCGCCTCAACCCGGCCGACACCCATTCGACCACGGCCTTGTTGTGCTCGGGCTGTGGCGCGTAGCTGCCACCGAGGCCGGCCTTGAACGCCGTGACGTCGACTTTCGTCGACCCGTCCGGCAGCGTTCCCAGCGTGAAGCGCACGAATCCGCCCGAAGCGAGGTGTTCGATGGTGATGGTTGGCCGCGCACTTCGACGAACGACCAGCTCGAGTGCATGGTCGACACCGTTCACGCGGCACCAGTATCCGCCGCCGAGCGCGTCGTCCCTCAGGAAGCAGGACTCGATACCGGCGAAGAACCGAGGAAACGTTTCGAGGGCGGTCAAGATGTTGCAGACGTTGTCCTGGTCGTGCGCGAAGACAACACTGCAGTCGATAACGTCCGAGACCATGCCAACCCCTTTGGATTCACTGCCGGGCGGACGATAATTGCGACACACTCGGCACATTCCGGGTAAAGGCCGCTCGTGTCCACGACCGGTCGATTACCTGGACGAAGCCGTCATAGTAGCTGTTGCGGTCGGTTACACGCATGAAATCAGTCGAATCGATCGCAGGAGACCGTCGTTTCGTACGCCCTGACGGCCAGTGGACGGCCTTGCCTAGAGTGTCCGGTCTCTCCAGTTAGTCTTCGAGTAGTTCGGACGGACGGGTTCGAACGGAAATTGCGCCGCTGGGATGCCACGAGCGAGGATGTAAATGAAGTTCTACGACCTGACCGAGGCCGGTCCGCCTGCGTCGAGCATCGTGCTCGGTTTGATGCGTATCGAAACGCTCGACGACGCGAGCATCGCCCAGCTCGTCGGGACCGCGCGAGATGCGGGTGTGTCGGTGTTCGACCACGCAGACATCTACGGAAGTAGCCGGCACGCGTGCGAGCGTCGCTTCGGTGAGTCGGTGTCGTTCACGCCCTCGGAACGCGAACAGGTGGTCATTCAGAGCAAGGTCGGAATTCGGGACGGGTTCTACGACTTCTCGAAGAATCACATCGTGGCCACCGTCGAGGAATCGCTCAGCTCCCTGCGTGTGGACTACCTCGATGTGCTGCTACTTCACAGGCCGGACAGTTTGGTCGAACCTGCTGAAGTCGCCGAGGCCTTCGACGAGTTGCATACGGCGGGCAAGGTGCGCTCTTTCGGGGTGTCCAATCACACGCCTGGACAGATCGCGCTCCTCGCCACCGAGGTGAGGCAGCCACTGGTCGTCAATCAGGTGCAGTTGAGCGTCACCCACGCGCCTTTGATCGCGGCCGGGGTTGCGGCGAACATCGGGGGACTGGACCAATCCATCGACCGAAGCAATGGTCTACTCGAGTACTCGCGCATTCATGGGATGGCCCTGCAGGCGTGGTCACCGTTCCAAAGTGGCTACACCGGTGGTGTTTTCATCGGTGACCGCGAAAACAATCCGGAACTGAACGATGTCCTGGACGAACTCGCTCGTGACTACGGCGTGACTCCCACCGGAATCGCGACTGCGTGGATCACTCGTCATCCGGCGAAAATGCAGGTAGTACTGGGCACGACCACGCCGAGCCGGGTGTCCGAAGCCGTCGCCGGGAGCGAGGTGAATCTCAGCCGGGAGCAGTGGTACCGAATCTTCCGAGCTGCCGGGTACACCCTTCCCTAGTCCCGCCGTTGCTCTTACCGAGACTTCGGCGCGGATGGTGGGCGCGAAGTAGAACGTCGATCGAGTCAACGCGGACCGAGGACGAGTTCCGCCGCGCTGACGTCGTCGATGACCAGATCGGTGATGAGGCCACCACGTAACGCTGCGGTCAGGGCGTCCAGCTTCGATTCGCCGGCCACGATGCAGAGGCGCCGCGGGACGGCTTTGAGGCGGTCAAGGCTGGGCCCACTCGATCTGTCGTTCAACGCTATTCGGTCGTAACTGCCGTCGGAGCGCAAGAAGACCGTTGCGATGTCGCCGACGACGCCGTCACGTTTGAGTGCGGCGCGGTCGCTGTGCTCGAGGTAGCCGGCGCTGTACACGTGGCTCGGAACGGCGCCGCTCATGACTCCGATGCTGAACACCGCGAGGTTCATGCTGTCTTGCAACTCCAATACCCGCTTGATGCTCCGTTCACGCCACAGGTGCTCGCGGGTCTCCGGGTAGTCGAAAAACGCAGGGACCGGAAAGCCCTGTGCCACAGCACCGTAAGCATCGGCGAACGTGCGGATGATGTCGGTGGCGTAGGAAACACCCGTGGTGCGGGTGTTGGCTGCGCCGTTGAGTTGGACCACGTACGAGTTGTGTGTGCGTTTGGGAGCAAGCTTCCGGCTCACCGCACTGATGGTTGTTCCCCAGGCAACACCCATCACCATGTCCGACTCGAAGTACGACGTCAGCAGACGGCCGCCGAACGTTGCCACTCGGTCGAGCCGTTGCATGTCGTCGACCGTTTCCGAAACCGGAACCACGTGTGCACGAATGTCGTACAGATCGGCCAGTGCTTGCTCGATCCGAGGGGCTTGACCAAGGGGTGTCGAGATTTTGATTTCGACGAGTCCGGATGCCCGCGCGTACGTGATCAGCCTCGAGACCGTCGAGCGGGATACACCCAGCTCGCGGCCTATGGCCGCCATGGTCATGTCTTGAAAGTAATAGAGACGGGCTGCCTGCGTGGCGTGACCGATCCTCAGATCGGACTCGGGAATGACCTGTTGATTCGTCACCCGTTCAACTATACGACCGATTTGCACATATGTGCAGCGGCTTTGCAACGTAGTGCAGGGCGTCTACCGTCGTGAATAGCACGCACTGTGGCGTGCATCACCGATCCACGAAAGGATCCAACATGTCGCGGAAGGACGCGGAATGGGGATTGCCGGCGCACATGGCGGCTGAATTCGCCGGAACAATGATTTTGATTCTGTTCGGGGTAGGTGTCGTAGCGCAGGTCACCTCCGGGGGTGAATCGGGCAGTCTCGGCGGTCACGATTCGATTGCCTGGGCATGGGGCCTCGGGGTGATGTTCGGCATCTATGTCGCAGGCCGCGTCACCGGAGCACACCTCAATCCGGCGGTCACCTTCGCATTCGCTCTGTTCCGCGGTTTCGAATGGAAGTTGGTTGCACCCTACGTCGTCGCCCAAATTGCAGGCGCTTTCGTGGGAGCGCTCTTGGTGCGGTGGAACTACAACGACATGATCAACGCAATCGACCCCGGCCACACCACGGCGACTCAAACGATCTTCTCGACGCTGCCGGGCAACGGCACGTTGCCGGTGAGCGTCAGTTCGGCGTTGCTCGATCAGATCATCGGAACAGCGATCCTGCTTTTCCTGATCGTGGCCGTCACGGACTCGCTCGGGACAGCGCCGATGGCGAACCTCGCTCCGTTCATCGTTGGGCTCATTGTCGTCGGTATCGGATTCGCGTGGGCTACCAACGCCGGTTACGCGATCAATCCCGCCCGAGATTTCGGACCTCGCCTCGTGACGTACTTCACCGGATACGGTGGAGCGTGGCGAGATCAATACGGAGGCCTGTACTTCTGGGTCCCCATCGTCGGACCACTCGTCGGCGGACCGATCGGAATATTCCTGTACGACCTGCTCATCGGAAAGAACCTTCGTAAGCAAGAAGGAGCGACACCCGAGGGGCCCTCGCGACTTCCACAGACCCAGACACCAGGAGAGAAGCCATGACCGACTCGACAGGGCAGTACATCGCCGCGATCGATCAAGGAACCACGTCCTCGCGCTGCATGATCTTCGATCACGCCGGCACAGTCGTCGCCGTCGATCAGAAAGAACACCAACAGATATTCCCGCAAGCGGGTTGGGTCGAGCACGACGCATCGGAAATCTGGGACAACGTGCGCGCGGTGGCCGCAGGCGCAATGGCCGCTGCGGACATCACCTTCAAGGACATCGCTGCCGTCGGCATCACCAACCAACGCGAAACTGCATTGGTGTGGGATCGGAAGACAGGTAAGCCGGTCTACAACGCGATCGTCTGGCAGGACACACGAACCGATCGCATCGCGACGGCTCTCGGTGGAGGCGATGCAAACAAGTACACCGCCAAGACCGGTCTGCCGTTGGCGACGTATTTCTCCGGACCGAAGGTCAAGTGGATCCTCGACAACGTCGATGGTGCCCGCGCCAAAGCCGAAGCAGGAGAACTGTGTTTCGGCAACATGGACACCTGGGTGCTGTGGAACATGACCGGCGGCACGGACGGCGGATTGCATTACACCGATCCCACCAACGCCTCGCGCACGCTGCTCATGGATCTCGATAGTCTGCAGTGGGACGAAAGCATCTGCGCCGACATGGATATCCCGATGTCCATGCTGCCCGAGATCCGCTCGAGTTCCGAGGTGTACGGAACCGGCCGTGAACGGGGACCGTTCCGCGGCGTACCGATCGCCGGCATCCTCGGCGACCAGCAGGCTGCGACGTTCGGGCAGGCCTGCTTGTCGCCTGGCGAGGCCAAGAACACCTATGGCACAGGCAACTTCGTGCTGCTCAACACCGGCACCGAGAAGGTCATGAGCAAGAACGGTCTGCTGACCACGGTGTGCTACAAGATCGGCGATCAGCCGACGGTGTATGCCCTCGAGGGGTCGATCGCCGTCACCGGGTCGCTCGTACAGTGGCTTCGTGACAATCTCGGGATGATCGCCAAGGCCGAGGACATCGAGACCGATGCCCGTTCGGTGGAGGACAACGGCGGTGCATACTTCGTCCCCGCCTTCTCCGGGCTGTTCGCCCCGCATTGGCGCGCCGATGCGCGCGGCGCGATCGTCGGGCTCACGCGGTTCGTCAACAAGGGGCACCTCGCACGTGCGGTACTCGAGGCCACCGCGTACCAGACACGCGAGGTCATCGAGGCCATGAACGCCGATTCCGGGGTCGATCTCGAAGTGCTGAAGGTCGACGGCGGAATGGTCGTCAACGAGCTGTTGATGCAGTTCCAATCCGACATCCTGAACGTCGACGTGGTGCGGCCCGTTGTGGCCGAGACCACCGCACTCGGTGCGGCGTATGCGGCAGGGCTAGCCGTCGGGTTCTGGGAAAGCGAGGACGACATCCGGCAGAACTGGGCCGAGGACAAGACATGGACTCCGTCCATGGACGAAGACCAGCGGGCAAAACTGTATGCCGGTTGGAAGAAGGCAGTAACACGCACTCTCGATTGGGTTGATGACGAATGAGTTCCACCACAACAGCGTTGAGTCCGGGGTCGCGGGCCGACGCACTGGCTCGCATGGAGGCCGAAGAGCTGGACATACTGGTGATCGGCGGCGGAGTGGTCGGCGCCGGCGTTGCGTTGGACGCCGTCACCCGCGGCCTGAAGGTGGGATTGCTCGAAGCGCGCGACTACGCAGCGGGAACTTCGAGCCGTTCGAGCAAGCTCTTCCACGGCGGATTGCGGTATCTCGAACAGTTCAACTTCGCGCTGGTCTTCGAGGCGCTGAAGGAACGGTCTCTCGTGTTGAACACATTGTGTCCGCACCTGGCTCGTCCGGTGCCGTTCATCTATCCGCTCGAGAAGGCCATCGATCGTGCGTACGTCGGCCTCGGCATCGGTGTCTACGACGTCATGGGCGCCGGCCGCGGCGTGCCGGGGCACCACAAGCACCTCGGCAAGAAGAAAACTCTGGAGTCGTTCCCGTCCGGCAAGCGATCCGCGATACGCGGCGCCGTGAAGTTCTACGAGGGCCAGGTGGACGACGCCCGGCACACGATGATGATTGCCCGCACGGCCGCGGCCTACGGTGCGTTGTGTGCCAACAGCACTCGCGTCACCGGCTTCATACGGGAGAGCGACCAGGTCGTCGGGGTGACGGCAAGCGATCTCGAAACCGGTCGATCCTTCGAGGTTCGTGCCAAGCAGGTCATCAACGCGGCCGGCGTGTGGACCGACGAGATTCAGCAGATGGTCGGGGGCCGAGGACAGTTCCAGGTTCGAGCATCAAAAGGCGTCCACCTGGTTGTGCCGCGCAACAGGATCAACAGCGCTACCGGCATCATCACCAGGACCGAGAAGAGCTTGCTCTTCGTCATCCCCTGGGGAAGTCACTGGATCATCGGTACCACCGACACCGACTGGAAGCTCGACCTCGCGCACCCGGCTGCGAGCCAGAGCGACATCGACTACATCCTCGGTCATGTCAACAAACTGCTGGCCGATCCTCTCGACCGAGAAGACGTTGTGGGGGTCTATGCAGGCCTGCGCCCGCTTCTGTTCGGCGAGTCCGACTCCACCAGCACCCTCTCGCGGGAACACGCGGTCTCGAGCCCGGTCCGCGGTCTGACGGTCATCGCAGGAGGTAAGTACACCACCTACCGCGTCATGGCGAAGGACGCAGTCGATGCGGCGGTGCACGGTCTCGAGCGCACAGTCCCGAAATGCGTAACCGAGAACATTCCGTTGGTCGGGGCCGACGGCTACCTCGGTGCGTACAACTCTCGCGCCTTGACGGCCGAGCGCACCGGCATGCGAGTCTCACGCGTCGAACATCTGCTCGGACGGTACGGCACGCTCACGGGCGAACTGCTCGACATGATCGAGACGGATCCGGAGCTGGGCAAGCCGCTCGTCAGTGCGCCCGAGTACCTGAAGGCCGAAGCTGTCTACGCAGCGAGTCATGAAGGGGCGCAACATCTCGACGACATCCTGACCCGTCGAACTCGCATTTCGATCGAGGTGCCCGATCGAGGTGACGCAGCCGCCGAGGAAGTCGCTCGACTGGTCGCACCTATTCTAGGTTGGAACGAGCAGCACATCACCGACGAGATCGAGCATTACCGACTGAGAGTGCTGGCAGAACGAGATTCGCAGCAGCAACCCGACGACGACACTGCGGACGCCGCACGTCTCGGTGCTCCCGACGTTCGGCAGGGGACCCGTGCATAGGTAGCGGAGCGGCCCAGGACTTCTCGCTCAGCCCGATCCCGTCGGCGTCGATCGAAGGACGCCGAGGGGTCGGGCTGCTTTGCCGTTCGCAGTCCAATGTGTACTCGGTCGTCCGGATGTGCAGGTTCTGCTCAGCAGGAGCTGTCAACCGGACTAGCTTTTGACCATGAACAGAAGTGGAACCTTCGGGTCAGTTCTCGCTGTCGGGTTGATCGCAGTTTCTGCTGCCTGCGCGTCCGAGGACGTCACCGTGTCTCCTCCGTCGCAGGAAACGCCGTCCGCAGCGTCGACAACCTCGAACGCGAATACGAACACGGCAGAATCGAGCGCTGCTGGTGCCCCGTCGAACACGCCATCGCCCCAGAACTGCCTTGCGGCTCAGCTCACCGTTACCCTCGGCGCTGCCAACGGCGCCGCGGGTTCGACGGAACTACCCATCTTGTTCTCGAACACCGGCACCAGCCAGTGCACGCTCGATGGGTATCCAGGTGTTTCCTATGTCTCCAGCCCAGGCGGCGCCCAGGTCGGGCAGGCCGCGGTCCGGTCGGGCTCGGAGATGACGCCGGTGGAACTGGCCCCCGCTGCTTCCGCGAGCGCGTTGGTGAAAGCAACCGTGGTGGGCAACTACCCCGCAGACCAGTGCGAGCCCACCCCGGTTGCCGGCCTGAATATCTACTCACCCAACACAACCGAAGCGGTCTACCTTCCCTATCCCACAACAGGATGCGGCACGAGCGACACGTCGATCACCCAGTTGGCCGTGCAGCCAGTCACAGCGAGTCAGTAGTTCTTCGGACCCACCACGGCTCTCGAATTCCAGCGGTGACCGCGATGGGCCGTCGAACACAACTGGTCAGTTGTGTTCAACGGCTTCGTCGTGGGGAGGATGGGGCACGTTCTCGTCGTCGACGCGTGCGCCTTCCACGGTGCCCGGCTCGGTTTCATGTTCACGAGGGCCATCGTTGCTGCCATGATTTTCCACCGCTGCATCGGCGTCGGTCGGCATCGTCATCGGATCTCCAAAGTCAGTCAGCGAAAAGGGGCAAGAGGGATATGCCCCGTTGAATGCCGATGTACACCCGAGTCGGTCGATCAGCATCGGTTTTCGGGGCGGGCAGGCGCGCCGAACTCGACGGCGCACGAGTCGATCCCTGTGCGAATCAGGTCAGTCGTGTTTCGCTTCGTAGCGGAGCAGGACTGTGCCACCTGGGAACGTTCGGTTCTCGAGCAGACGTAGCGTGATCCACGACGGCAGGGTCGGAAAGAACGGTGTGCCGCCGCCCACGATGGTGGGCGTGAGCACAATTCGATACTCGTCGACCAACCCCGCACGCACGATAGGGGCAGCCAGCGTCGCGCCTGCCACTTCCATCGTGCCGTCGGTTTCTGCTTTGAGTCTCCTCACTACATCGACGGGGTCGCCGCGTTCGAGTCGTGAATTGAAGTCGACGGACTCCAAGGTTCGCGAGAACACGACCTTCGGCATATCGCACCAGATGCGCGCGAAGTCGACGATCATCGGGGTCGCGTCCGGATCTTTGCCCGCGGTGGGCCAGTATGCAGCCATCATGTCGTACAGCCGACGGCCGTAGAACGACAGTGCGGTCTCTCGCTCGAAATCGTTCCAGTACTGGTGCAGTTCTTCACTCGGATCGGAGAAGTCGATGCTGCCGTGTGCGTCGGCGATGTACCCGTCGACCGAGACGTTGAAGCCATAGATGAGTTTGCCCATGTGTATCGGACCGAAGCGGAGAGCGAAACTCATCGAGGCAAGGGCATTTCTACTTTCAGGGGTGCGGCGTGCCTCGAGAGCTACCGATCATGCCCGGACACCGGAATTCTTCGAGCCCGACGCGACACGACGCAGAAAGTACAGGCCTGCACCCACGATCAGGAGTATCGATGCACGAAGCCATGTCTCGGCGGACTGTTGCGTCGCCAACACCGCGCACGTGATCAAGGCCAAGATCGGCAGTATCGTCGGGGCGCGAAAGTGGTCGCGATCGGTGTTGTCCCGGCGGAGCACGAGAACCGCGATGTTGGTGCTGACGAAGACGAACAGCAGCAGAAGTACCACCGTTTCGGCGAGTGCTGCAACGGACCCGGTGACGCTCAGCGCCATGGCGACCACAGTGGTTGCGATGATCGCGGCCCACGGTGTTCGGCGCACAGGGAGGACTTTGCTCAGAGCGGAGGGAAGCAGATTGTCTCGGGCCATGCCGAAGGTGAGGCGCGACGCCATGATCATGGTCAGGAGAGCACCGTTTGCTACGGCGACAAGTGCAACCAGGCTGAACAGCCACGGCGGAATGCCAGCATCAGCCGCGTCGACCACCTCGAGTAGAGGGCCACTCGACTCCGCAAGGACTTCCGGATCGACGACGGTGGATACGGCCAGGCCGACCAACACGTAGACGACGCCTGCCGCTGCCAAAGCCCCGAACAGTGCCCGGGGATACACGCGGCGAACGTCCTGAACTTCTTCGGCGATGTTCGCCGATGTCTCGAAACCGACGAACGAATAGAACGCCAGCAAAGCTGCGCCCAACACTGCCAGTGCCGGGGTAGTGCCATCGTCGAATTCGAGTACGCGCGAAGGAGTTCCGTCACCACGTCCGAGTACCAATCCGGCAAGCGCGATGATCACGAGCAACCCGGACACCTCGACGACCGTCATGACGAGATTCGCGCGCAAGGATTCGGTGATCCCGCGGGCATTCAGGAGGGCAACGACGACCAAGAATGCCAGGGCCGCGGGTGCAG
This sequence comes from Rhodococcus sp. P1Y, assembly GCF_003641205.1. NCBI lineage: Bacteria > Bacillati > Actinomycetota > Actinomycetes > Mycobacteriales > Nocardiaceae > Rhodococcus > Rhodococcus sp. P1Y. Next base: position 3,854,262 of record NZ_CP032762.1, on the reverse strand, counting down.
CGGGGACATCGAAGAAGACCTGAAGATAGTCGCCGGAGAACGCGAGGGCGAGACCCGCTGCGCTGGTAACCCCAGCCGCGAGCATGCAGAAACCCACCATGAACGAGACTATCGGCAACCCGTAGGCACGTTCTGCGAAGACTGCAGCACCGCCCGCGCGCGGATACTTCGTGACGAGCTCGGCGTACGAGGCTGCAGTGAGCATTGCCATGACCAGTGCGACTACGAGCGGCAGCCAGATTGCGCCTCCGACTTCGCCTGCGATCTCGCCAACCAGGGCATAGATGCCGGCGCCCAGTACGTCGCCGAGGATGAAAACGAACAGCATCTTCCCGCTGATTGCTCGTTTCAGCGACGTCGGTTCTCGACTTTCTCGGCTGGGTGCCGACGTGTTGTTCACAGCACGCCGGCTGCAGCAACAAGCGTGGCGACGTGCCGCATTGCCTTGACGGGCGTGACGCTCATGAGCTCGCGGATGCCCCCTTCAGATGAGTTCAAACCTGATTCGTCCGGGGTCGTTCGGACGTCGGCGGTAGGAACTGCTTGCCGACGTCACTGGACGGATTCCGAGGCTCGGCCCGATAGTGGACGCATGGACCCTCAGAACCCCGATGTACCGGAGGACGTCTTCGCCGACGTGCTGAAGCAGATCACGCAGTTCGTACGGTCGAAGGTGGTTCCGCGTGAACTCGACATCATGAACAGCGATTCCATTCCGGACGACCTCCGCCGTCAGTCGGCAGACATGGGGTTGTTCGGGTACGCGATACCCCAGGAGTGGGGCGGGCTCGGCCTCGATCTCGTCCAGGACGTCGAGGTCGCCATGGAACTCGGCTACACCTCACTGTCGCTGCGTTCGATGTTCGGCACCAACAACGGTATCGCCGGGCAGGTACTCGTCGGCTTCGGAACCGAGGAGCAGAAAGCGAGGTGGCTACCGGGTATGGCCGCAGGCGAGATCGTCGCATCCTTCGCTCTCACCGAGGACGGGGCTGGATCCAATCCCGCCGGCCTCAGAACGACGGCGCAGGAGGACGGCGATGGCTGGACGATCAACGGCAGCAAGCGGTACATCACCAATGCCCCGGCAGCGGACATGTTCGTGGTCTTCGCCCGACTGGACCCGAAGCCGGAGACCGGCAACGGAATTGCCGTGTTTCTGGTGGCGGCCGACAGTGCAGGCATCGTGGTCGGCGTCAAAGACGCCAAGATGGGACAGCAGGGGTCCGGAACGGCCGACGTCACCTTCACCGACGTGAAGGTGGGCTTCGACGCGTTGGTCGGTGGTAGCGGGGATATCGGCTACAAGGCTGCTATGACATCACTGGCTCGGGGGCGAGTGCACATCGCTGCCCTTGCCGTCGGTCAAGCCCAACGGGCACTCGACGAGTCCGTTGCGCACGCAGCGGTTTCCACGCAGGGCGGCGAGCCCATCGGAAATTTCCAACTCGTTCAGGCGATGATCGCCGACCAACAGGTCGGAGTCATGGCAGGTCGAGCTATGGTCCGCGACGCAGCCCGGGCGTGGGTGCAGAACACCGACCGACGTATCGCGCCGTCGGCAGTCAAATTGTTCTGCACCGAAATGGTCGGTAAGGTCGCCGATCTCGCAGTTCAGATCCACGGCGGCGCAGGCTACATGCGCGAGGTCCCCGTCGAGCGAATCTACCGTGACGTCCGACTCCTGCGTCTGTACGAGGGCACCAGCGAAATTCAACGACTGATCGTCGGGGGAGGCCTGATCCGGGAAGAGCAGAAACTGAACCGATGACTGCTGGGCTCGACCGATCGCGCGAGTGCTGTGATCGTCTGTCGCGACGAGTGCAGCGGCAGAGCTGCGAGGCTCACTTCTGTTCCTCGGAGCACCACCATGTCGTTCGGCCGCCGACGGTCCCACGCGTCATGGGTGCGCCGCAACGGGGGCACAGAGCGTCGGCGTTCCGGAACGGAATTATCTCACCCGTGTGAACGCCGCCCTTCTTGATGGCTGCACGTATGGCGCGTCGCAACACGATCCGCAACTCGTCGAGTTCGTCGGTGGTCAGGGACTTGGCGCGTCTGGCCGGCGATTGCGCACTCTGCCACAGCACTTCGTCGGCCAGTAGATTGCCGATACCCGCGATCGCAGCCTGGTCGAGCAGCCGGGCTTTGAGAGGTGCGGCGCTCGAACCGACTCGTGCTCGAAAGTCGTCGCGGCTGATCTCTGCCGCATCGGGGCCGAGCGCATCGATGTCGGGCTCGAGTCGGACTCGGCCTAAGCGTCTCTTGTCGAAAAGGCGCAGCTGACCGCCGTCGTCGAACGTCATCGTAAAGCGAGTCCATTCCGGCTTGTCGGTGTCCCGCTCACCCACATGAGGGTCTCCGCCGCCATACTTGGAGGTCTGCTCACCATCCGGCGCTGTGACGATGATTCGCCCACCCATTCCGAGGTGAATACCGAGTGTTGGTCCAGCGGACCCGTCTGATGTGGTGGTTTCGCACCACATCGCTTTACCCCGCCGACGTGCTTCGACGAGTGTGCCGCCCTCGAGTGCGCGCGCTATGTCGCCTGGTCCGTGCGGGCGGCATTCGAACGAGTCGGTGTCGTCAATGTCGGTGATGACGCGTCCCAGCGCCTTCTCGACGACCTGCCGGGCGTTCTCGACTTCGGGGAGTTCGGGCATCCACCGGGTGTACCCGAGGAGCGAAAGCAACCAAACACGCAGGTTTCGTTCCGCGAGAGTCTGCGTAGTTTGAATATATGCCCTACCTCGACAGAATCGACGACGTTTTCGTACTCAACCTCGGAGAGCGAGACGAGGTCGACACGGAGAACCGTATCGGTCCGAGATGGCTGGAGACGGTCGGCGCCTTGCTCGACGAGGTCGAGGGCTCCGACGGTCCCACGGCACTCGTCACGACGGCAACAGGCAAATACTTCTCGGCCGGCGTCGATCTGTCCTGGGGTGCTGAGAACTTGCATCAGGTCAACACGTTCATCGGCTCGGTCCAGACTCTGTTGTCACGCATTCTCACCTTCCCGATGCAGACCGTGGCGGCGCTCCAAGGTCACACCTTCGGCGGAGCCGCGTTCCTGTCGATGGCGCACGACCATCGGATCATGCGCTCGGACCGCGGTTTCCTCTGCTTTCCGGGGGTGAGCATCGGAGCGAGCTACAGTCCGGGGACAGTCGACATGGTCGCGGCAAAATTGGCTCCCCATGCCTTTCACGAGGCGCTGACCACCGGACGACGGTACGGCGGGGACGATGCGGCACTACTCGGACTCGTCGACGCAGCAGTACCCGCAGATCGAGTACTGGGCGAGGCTGTAGCCCGCGCGTCTGCTCTGGTCAGCACGAGAGGAAATGTCCTCGGCGACATCAAGCGGACGATGTATGCCCGCGTACTCGATTCACTGGAGACGCCCGTGTCAGGCGTCGACGAGCAGGAATGGACGTCGCGCTAGACGGATAACGCCGGCCGACAGTGAGGACGCGGACGTTCACGGGTCATGGTGCGAGAGTGCGAAGCCCCTGCGAGATGGCCAGCGTCAAGATCTTGCCCACGACAAATGCCAGGCCAGGGACGGGTGCGTCGAAGCCGATGGTGTAGTCGAGGTGGGTGCCCCCATCGGCGGTTGGGCTGAGGCGCTGGACGCCCCAATGACCACGCAACGGACTGCCCTTGGTGATTCGATACTCGATCAGCGAGTTCGGCTGCGACGTCGTCGTGGTTTCCTCGAATGCGGGGAGCGGACCGATTTTCAACCGCCTCGTCGAACCGACACCGTTGCGGGTCGAGTCGCCGTCGCAGACCCGGTCGATCTTCGACTTGAACACGGGACCGAGGTTCTCGTGTTCGGACAATGCCTCGAAAACGGTCGCAGGATCGGATGCGAAGTCGTGCTCGATATGCACTCGGGTGGGGGAGCTCATGAAAGGGTGCCTCCAGTGGTTCGTGCGGGCCGCGGTCGGATCCACAGACTCTCACACGTTCTCGGAGGTCGCGGACATCTCGATCACGGGACGCGTTCATCGGCCGGGATGTCCGCTTGATGTGTTCAGCCGGATGTGCGCTTCGCCAGTCGCTCGATCCGTGGTAGTGCGAGTGCCATCACAGGGAGGTAGGCCGGTGCCCAAAGCGGGACTCCGAAGCTGACAACGCATCCACGCGCATGGGGTACTACCTCGTGTCTCGTTGCCGGTACTCCGGCCACAGTCCAACCCCACATGCGGCCGTCTTGGAATTCGGTGATGCGAAACGGCAGCGCTACACCGACGGCCGTGATCACTTTCCCGGTCGAGCCCATGGACAGCGGACCTGGCTCGTCGAGCTCGGCGCCCGATACGGTGGGCCCCCAGTCGGACCATGCGTCGAGGTCGACGAGAACGTTCCACGCGGACGCGGGCGGGGTCGCCATGAACAGTTCGACCGATGGCATACCGCGACGCAGTTTCAAACGCATAGCGACCGCGATAGCCGATCGGCGTGCACACCAAACACGGCGTGATGCCGGTCTCGAATCGGAATAGGTAACCGGGAACGTGTGGTTAGCAAGGTTCAGTAGTTGATGGGTACATATCCGAACACGGAAAAGAGTCGAGTCCAGTGAAGTTGTTCACCCCGTTGTCCCTCGGCGACCTGACCCTTCGCAACCGCCTGGTGATGGCCCCGCTGACCCGCGTGCGATCAGGGCGGGACGGTGTTCCAGGCCCGCTGGTCGTCGAGCATTACCGGCAGCGGTCTTCGCTCGGCTTGATCGTCAGCGAAGGGACTTACCCGTCGCAGGCGGGACAGGGCTTCCCGGGGCAGCCCGGGCTCGTGACGCCCGCCCAGATCGATGGCTGGCGAAAAGTTGCCGATGCAGTGCACGCCGAGGGCGGGTTGATCGTTGCGCAGATCATGCACGCCGGCCGCGTCACGCACGAGGGTACGACCGGCGGCCGTGAGGTGGTCGGCCCGAGCGCCATTGCCATCGACGGTGAAACACGCACGTACGACGGTAAGGCGCCCTACCCCGTTCCCCGCGCGCTCGACACAGACGAGTTGTCCTCGGTGATCGACGAGTTCGTACAGGGTTCGAAAAACGCGATCGAAGCCGGGATGGACGGCGTCGAAATACATTCGGCGAACGGGTATCTGCTACACGAGTTCCTCTCACCCGCATCCAATCGTCGCGACGATGCTTACGGCGGCACGCCCGAGAATCGCGCACGTTTCGTCATCGAGGTCGTCAAGGCGGTGGCCGATGCGATCGGCGCGGGCCGGGTCGGGATCCGAATCTCGCCTGAGCACAACATTCAGGACGCGCTCGAGACGGACCGCGCCGACGTGGCCGCCACATACGGCGCGTTGATCGACGCACTCGCTCCTCTGGGGCTTGCTTTCCTCAGCGTGCTGCACAAGTCTCCGTCGGGTGACCTTGTGCAAAACCTGAAGAGCTCTTTCGGCGGTCCAGTCTTGGTCAACTCCGGATTCGGTGAGATAACCAGCAGGGACGAAGCGCTGACGCTCGTGGCGGACGGCATAGGAGATGCAGTGGTCGTCGGTCGCCCCGCCATCGCGAATCCGGACCTCGTGTACCGGTGGCACGAGGACCTGCCACTGAACGAGCCTGATCAGGCGACGTTCTACTCGGACGGGGCGAAGGGCTACACCGACTACCCGGCACTCGCTCGGTAGCACACCTCGGAGGTCTCGGTCAGGGCTCCCATATCTCCGTGAGAGCCACCGCGCGGTCGACTATTCGCTGGGCCGCGCGGTGACCGGACCTGAGCGCCGCCGTCACAGTTGCTGGGTCGTCGGTCCACGTGGCTTCACCGGCGAGATGCAGCACACCGTCGATCGGCGTCGCAAGCGCGTCGTGGTCATTGGGTTCCGAGCCGACAGTCATATACGAGTAGGACCCTGACGAGTACGGGTCGTCCTGCCAGCGGGTGACGTGCACGAGTTCGGGTGGGAGCGCGCGGTCGCCGAAGATTCCTCGCAATGCGGCCATCACCGATTCTCCGATCGATTCGTCCGACCACGTCCGGGTTTCGCGCGCACATGACCCCGCGGCGAAGGTCAGCAGCATCGGTGGCCCGTCCACGGGACTGACGTCGTAGAACGAATGCCACCATCGGCCGGCGGCTCCTTGCTGCCGAATTGCATAGACGTCCTCGTCCCAGAACTTGACCGGGAATCGTAGGAACACCTTCTCGAACGCGTTCATCTCCAATCCGTCGAGTGCACCGGCGACGGGTTCGGGTAGTGGCGGATCGAATACGAATTGCGCGGACTTCAGTACGCCGACGGGCACGGTGACCACTGCTCGTGCTGCCGCGAACGTTCCTCGTTGGGTGTCGATCGTGACGCCGGATTCACCCCGGCGTACGCGTGTCACGATGTGTTCGAACCGGATGTCGAGTCCGTCGGCCAGGCGCAGCGCCAGTTCGTCGTACCCGTCCGGAAATACGACTTCGTCACCTTCGATCGAGTCGTCGTCGAGTCCGTGGGCGTCGAGATCGTCGACCGACGCACCAGCCTGTTCCTCGGATCGGTGCCACACGAACTCCCGAACACGTTCCGCGCGTTCGGTATCCCAATCGAACAGTGCAAGCGTGGCTTCGGTTGCCTGCCCGAAAGTGGTCATCGGCTCGGCGGAGGCAATCGTCGATGTCGACGAAGCCGCGAAACGGTGCACGTCCGCGGCGAAATCTGCCGCGGCCTGCGCGCTCAAGCGGGTACCGGCGGGGGAGTAGTACGCGATCGGTCTGCCGTCCGGCTGATAACTGCCGACTGTGAACTCGGTCGTACGAATTCCGAAGGCGGCAGCGGCATCCGCGACAGGGTTGCCGTCGACGCCGTGTATCCATGACGCGCCGAGATCGAGAACATTTCCATCCGAGCGAGATGTCCATACCCGGCCGCCCACTCGGTCGCGAGCCTCGAGTACGACGACGCTTCTGCCATGGCGTGCAAGGATCCTCGCTGCCGTTAGGCCGGCGATGCCGGCCCCGACAATCAGAGTGTCTATGTCCGTCACGGCGGGCTCCGATCTGTCGTTGCAGTCCGCTCCCAGGCTATCTCTTCGGGTTGTGTGGCGTTCGGTGCTACCGGGATCGATCGACGATGTTCGACGCAGCCGTTGGAAGCCGGGCGTGAACGAGCGCAGCTGACTGTGCTCTGACACGATGTCCCGCATGACGTTGGCCCCCAGGACGACTTCGTTCACCGCTGGCACTCTGACACTGCTGGGAGCGCTGTATTTCGCTCAGGGCGTGCCTTTCGGGTTCTTCACCAGTGCGTTGCCGGTGGTCTTGCGAGAGTCCGGATACTCGCTGGTGAAAATCAGTGCGACGGGCGTCCTCTTCCTCCCGTGGGCGCTGAAATTCCTATGGGCGCCGTACGTCGACAGGTACGGCACCCGCAGGACGTGGCTGCTGTCGCTGCAGATCGCGTCGGCCGGTGTTGCGCTCGGCTTGTCGTTTTTGGACCTGTCGACATCGCTTCGATGGCTCTTCGTCGGAATCTTCGTCGTCAATGTTCTGTCGGCGACCCAGGATGTTGCGACGGACGGCATGGCGGTGCGTCTGTTGAGTACACGACAACGCGGGCTCGGCAATGGACTTCAAGTGGGTGCATATCGGATCGGAATGGTCTGCGGCGGGGGACTACTGCTGTGGCTGTTCTCGGTGTCCGGTTGGCGATTGCTGTTCGCCTCGATGGCTGTACTGCTGTTGCTCGCGACGGTTCCGGTGTTGTTTCTGCGGCAGGAACTTCGTGCCGCAGACGTCCACACCGAGGACGAGGGAAGCGACCGAGAGAAGTCCGCTGCTCGACTCGCTCTCGGCTGGGTCGAACGTCTGCGACGGCCGGGGATGATCGCGTTCATCCTTCTGATCGGCGGCTTCAAGTTCGGGAATTCGATGGGTTCGGCGCTCGTCGGTCCTTTCATGTCCGACAGCGGTTTGTCCCTGGGGCAGATCGCCCTCGTCGACGGTGGGCTGTCATCGGTGGCGGCGCTCGTCGGTGCTGGGCTCGGTGCGTTGTTGTCGTTCCGATACGGACGACGGCATGCGCTGCTGTTCGGCGGGATCGCGCAGACGGTCAGCCTGGTGCTGTACGTAATTGCATCGTTGGGAATCGGCGGTTTCCCGTTGATCGTGACGGCAAGTATCGCCGAGCACGTCCTCGGTGGCGCTGCAACCGTCGCGGTGTTCGCGCTGATGATGGATGCGGCCGAGAAACGGTTCGCAGGAAGCGACTACACCCTTGTCGCCTGTGCGGTCGTGGTTGCACAGGGTGCCGCCGGTGTGACGGCCGGAGTCGTCGGAGACCTCTTCGGTTTCACGGTCATGTTCGTCGTCGCGACGGTGTTGTCGGGTGCCGGCTGTGCTGTACTTCTACTCGCACTCGATCGAGGTGTAGGTCCGTCCGGACTGAAAGCGGTTGTCCCGCCGAGACGCGCTACACCCGGCCTTTGAGGATCGAGTACCAGTAGACACGGGGTAGGACGTAACGATCGAACGCCCACGCGGACCTTCTTGGTTCGAGCGGGTCGAGGAACGAGGGCAGTGAGGACGTCACCTGTCCGGTGCGGTCGAACTCGCCGGCGATGAGGGTGTGCGCGTCGATCGGAATCGGGGCGACGGTGTAGCCGTCGTACGAACCGAGTTTTCGGCCATCGCGCGCGGCGAGAATGTTGTCGACGAGAATGCCGACCTGCTTCCGCAATCCGCCGCCGGACGGATCGGTCTCGATTGCCGCACCGTCGCCCACAGCCCATACGTCGGGGTGGCTGCGGTGTTGGAACGTGTGCGGGTCGACGTCGACGAGACCATGACGATTCGGGTCTGTCAAGCCAGTGTGTCCCAGCCACTCCTGCCCTCGGAACGGCGGCACGAGGTGCAGGAAGTCATACTGGACATCCTCGGACGACCCGTCCGCACCGGTGACAGTGATGCTGCGCTGCCCTGGGCGAAGGGTGGTCACCGCAGCGTGCTCGACGACGCGGACATCCAACTGGCGAAGGCGCTCGCGAATTCGTCTGTCCAGATCCGGAACGCCGAGCATGTTCGGTCGGTCGATCACCAACGTGATGTCGATGCCGGGCAATCGTCCGTCGCTCCGCCACTGCGCGGCAGCGAGGAAAAGGGGTTTGAGTGTCGTACCGGTGCAACTCACCGGCGCGCGGGGAACGGTGAAGACTGCACGGCCTCGCGGAGACATGGACCGGACCAACTCCCACGTCTTTTCGGCTCGGTGTACGTAATTACTTGCTACCGAAGGGGAATCGAGTGCTTCGTCGATGCCGGGCAGTGCGGTGTGATCAGGAACCAGACCGGTGCCCAGGACGAGGTCGCGATAGCGGAGTTGCTGCCCGGATGCTGTCGTGACCGTGTGCGCGCCGGGATCGATCGACTCCGCTGAATCCTCGACCCAGGTAACACCGGCGGGAATTACCGAGCGCTGCGTGCGTTCGGCAGCGGACAGCTGCGCCTGACCTCCACCGACGTACGACAGCAACGGTCGGTAGGTGTGCACCTGGTTGATTTCGACTACCGCAACGTTGTCGATCCCTTTGCGTGTCAGTCGTGCCGCGGCGCTGATCCCGGCGTTACCACCTCCGATGACCACAACGTCGAACATGCGTTGCGCTGTGCTCGACGGATCGGAACCCGAATTATTCGGTGTGGCAACGACATCGCTGTGGTTCATGAATGTCGCAATACCCGAGTGAAGCCCGCGGAAACCAGGTACAACGCACTTCGGCCCGCGCTGAAAGCGCGGGCCGAAGTATTTCGCATCGACTCAGTGAACGGCGATGACGTCCTTGGCTATTGCGGCCAGTCGAGTCTGTGCTGCTGACACGACGCCGTGGCGGTTCTTGTGTGCTTCTTCGAATGCCAACACGATCCGGACGTCCTTCGGATCGTCCAGTTCCTTGATGGCGGCCACGGATTCGGAGACGTTCAAGGTCTCGTAGTCTTCGATCGGAAGTTCGCTGGGCTCCAGAATGCCGCCTCCGGCTCGGGCCGAGTGGATAGCGTCGGCAACCCCGTCGACACCCTCGTCGCGCGTGACGTCCTCGGCGGCTTCGAGCGCAGCGTCACGGCTCGCGGACAAGGTACGGACTGCGATATCTCCGGCGTGAGCTCCACGTCCGAGCAGCTCCGACACGCGGCTGGGGGTCGCACGAGCGACGTCGAGAGCTCGGTCGAGTCCGCGAGCAGACCAGGTTGCTGGTGCGTTCACGAGCTTGACCGCACTTCCGGCAGCGGCCTGGAGGGGCGTACGCCGAAGTGCAGCAGGACCACCGAGGGCATCCTCGGCGAGGACGGTTTCCAGCCACTCGACGGTGGCGGTGTGCGCTGTGATCAGGCGATTCGCCAGACCGACGACAGAGGGTTCGTCAGCGGCCGTCGCCAGCGCCTTGATGTACTTGGACCGGCTTACCAGCTGATGTTCGAGCGCGAGGTCGCCGAACAGCGCCTCGTCGAACGGCTGTGCCTGTTCGGCGAGCGTCTTGAACAGAGCGAGGGTGCGTCCGACCAACGGACCTACTACGTCCGGCAATCCGCCGAGCTCTCGCAGGGTCGATTCGATCGCTTCCGCGCGCTCACGTCCGTTCGCTGCATTTTGGGTCAATTCGGTCCGTACGGCTTCCGTACGAGCTTGTACGACGCGAGTTTCAGCCACCTGGATTTCGGTGTTGGTCAACTGCAGTACGGCCCGCAACTGTGCGAGCAAGGTGGGTGTAGCCATCGTGCGCTCCTTGGGGTTGTTTGGGTCGTGGGCGTGCCAACAAGACAATCTTCAGGCACTGACACAATGGTTACCCGCGGGTAGCAACATAAAACACCTGTACGGCGTTGTGATGAGAGTCACGAGCGCTGGCTGGCTGGACTCCGCGATCGGTGTCGGTGTGGGTTGGAGGTGACGCCGTCGGTGTTCGACGTATCATTCACCGGTTGGGTCACCTTGAATCTGCTCACATCAGGAGATATTGCCGATGCGTACCCTGATCGTTACTGCATTCGTGTCGTTGGACGGTGTCATGGAAGCGCCTGGCGGAGAATCCGGTTACCGGAACGCGGGTTGGACTTTCAACGAAGTCGAGTTCGACCCTGCAGCGTACGAGATCAAGGGCCGTGAGCAGGCGGAAACAACAGCGCTGCTGCTGGGCAGGACGTCCTACGAAGCCTTTGCGCCGATCTGGCCGACCATGGACGACTTCGCCGGATACAACGCAATGCCGCGCTATGTTGTGTCCACAACGCTCGAGCAGGACGATTCACGCTGGCCCGCAACGATATTGAGGTCGGTAGAAGACGTGGCCGCACTCAAGGAAGAGGAAGGCGGCCCGATCGCCGTCCACGGAAGTGCAACCCTCGGCAAGAGCCTCGCCGACGCTGGACTCGTGGATCGCTACCACCTCCTGACTTTTCCCGTGCTGCTCGGTGCAGGTAAGCGGCTGTTCAGTGAAAGCGACATGGATGCAACGAAGCTGCGGTTGACCGAATACGAGGCGTTCGGCAACGGCATTCAGAAGCAAGTTTTCGACGTGGTGCGCTGACTTCCAAGCGTTTCGCCGCGCGCGTGTAGTTCTGGGCGTTTCGTGGTCCGCTGGCCGGCCGCTGCCGGGCGTTACCTGGTGGGCGCGGGACCTGTGGTCCCGCGGATCACCAGATGCGGCTCGATGACGCTCTCCCCGGGTGCGAGATTCGGGTCCTGCAGCCGGGATACAGTGAACGCCAACGCGTTCCGTGCCAGTCCGTCGCTGTCCTGTCGGACCGTGGTCAGGTCGATTCTGGCCAGGCTCGACAGAGGAGAATCGTCGTATCCCACTATCGAGACGTCCTCGGGAATCGAGATCCCAGCCCTTGTCAGCTCGTCCATGACGCCCAGTGCACTTCGGTCGTTACCGGCAAGAATTGCAGTGGGCAGGCGTGATTCCCCTAGGAGAAGCGTGACCGCGGCCGCACCCGCAGGTTCGTCGTGCGCCCCTGCGATCACTCGAATGTGCGCGTCGAGTCCGTGCGAACGCATCGACTCCACGTATGCTCGTCGCCGATCGATGGAAACGAAGTGCTCACCGCCGTCGACGTGAACGATGTCTCGGTGACCCAGTTCGACGAGATGATCGACCGACTGCCGAATTCCCTTGCTGTCGGCGGACCTGACGGTGTTGGCGGGATCGATTGCGCGACCGACGATCGTAAGCACGGCGCGCTCGGCCACCGAACGAAGATACGCGGAAGGCGACAGTGGGTCGATCAGGATCAGCCCCTCGCATCGATGACTCAAGAGTGCCTCGATGGCCTTTTGTTCGTCTCGGGACGGGCCGCTCGCCGAGAGCAGTACCTCATACCCTGCGAGTTCGGCCGCGTCGTACACGGTGCCGATCATCTCGGCTTGGAAGGTCTGTTTGACGTCGGTGAGAACGCCGAGAGTTCGACTTCGCCCTCGGGCCAACAGTTGCGCCGCCCGGTCCGGTTGGTAGTTCAGTTCGTCGGCGGCGCGTAGTACGCGATCGCGGGTATTGACCGATGCGCCGGGTTTGTCGCTGAAAATGAGCGACACGAGTGTGCGCGAAACGCCGGCCCGCTCCGCTACCTCGGCCATCGTCGTGCGCCTGCGAGGCGACGAGTCCATGGGCCCGTTCGTGTTCGGCACGTGCACTCCTGTCGGTCTCGCGTACACCATGCAGCGAGAATGTCTTGACAAACTGTTCGGCGATCATAATAGTAGGCGACTGAAGCGCGTTAGTAACGCGCGACAGTTCGTTTCACCCGCTGGGCTTCCGAGCGCCGATGCGCCGACGCCGAGACCTCTCGAAAGGACGACTATGAGCGTCATCCACGTTGGATCTGCTCCCGATTCGTGGGGAGTGTGGTTCCCGGAGGATCCGCAGCAGACCCCCTACACCCGATTTCTGGAAGAGGTGTCGGCGTCCGGCTACAAGTGGATCGAACTCGGACCGTACGGCTACCTCCCGACCGACCCGAAGGAGTTGGCAGACGTACTCGCCGCGCACGATCTCCGTCTGTCCGCAGGAACCGTGTTCGAACACCTGCACCAGGACGATTCGTGGGACGCGGTATGGACGCAGATCGAAGACGTTGCGAAACTGACCGCAGCGGTCGGTGGCAAGCATGTCGTCGTGATTCCGGAGATGTGGCGCGACCCGAGCACCGGTGCGGTCCTGGAGGATCGCAACCTGACCGTCGATCAGTGGCGGAGGAAGACCGACGGCATGAACGAGCTCGGCAGGCGCATGTTCGAGCAGTACGGAGTCTCGGCGCAGTATCACCCGCACGCGGATTCCCACGTCGACACAGAGGACAACGTCTACCGGTTCCTGGACGGAACCTCCAGCGAGTTCGTGAACCTGTGCCTGGATACCGGGCACATCAGTTATTGCGGCGGCGACAACATCGCAATCATCGAACGCGCGCCCGAGCGAATCGGCTACCTGCACCTCAAGCAGGTCAACGAGGAGGTTCGTGCCAAGGTCGAGGCGGGGATCTTCCGTTCGGCGAGGCAGTCAAGCTGGGTGCGATGACCGAGCCGCCTCTCGGCATCCCGGACATGCCGCCGCTGCTCGCGGCTATCGAAAAACTCGACATCGACGTGTTCGCGATCGTGGAGCAGGACATGTATCCGTGCGCACCCGACGTCCCGCTGCCGATCGCGCAGCGCACGCAGAAATACCTGGGTTCCTGCGGAATCCCGTCCGTCACCTTCCATTAGGCGCTCCGCGCCCGTGCGTGCGTAGTTACCTCGCGACGTAACTACGCACGCACGACAAGCACTCGTAGAAAGAGGTTCACGATGTCGAACGAATTGCGTATTGCCGTACTGGGTGTGGGGATGATGGGCGCGGATCACGTCGCTCGCATCACATCGAAGATCGCCGGAGCACGCGTCGCGGTGGTCAACGATTACTTCCTCGACAAGGCAGAGGAACTGGCAGCGTCGATTCCCGGCTGCCGCGTCGTGGCGGACCCCATCGACGCGATCTCGGATCCCGACGTCGACGCAGTGCTCCTGGCAACCCCCGGTCCCACCCATGAGAAGCAACTACTGGCCTGCCTGGAGCACGGCAAGCCCGTTCTGTGCGAGAAGCCGCTGACCACCGACGTCGAGACCTCACTCGCGGTAGTGAAAGCCGAAGCAGCACTGGGTAAAACACTGATCCAGGTCGGTTTCATGCGCCGCTTCGACGACGAGTACGTCGAGCTGAAGGCGCTCATCGATTCGGGCGACATCGGCCGTCCTCTCGTGGTGCACTGCGTGCATCGCAACCCGGCAGTCCCTCCGAACTTCGACAGCGCCATGATCGTCAAGGACTCGCTCGTGCACGAAGTCGATGTGACGCGATTTCTGCTCGACGAGGAAATCGCATCGGTTCAGATCATCAAGCCGTCCGCGAACTCCGCTGCACCGCATGGGCTTCAAGATCCGCAGATCGCACTATTCGCGACGGAATCAGGTCGTCACGTCGATGCTGAGGTCTTCGTGACCACCGGCGTTGCGTACGAGGTCCGCACAGAGGTCGTCGCCGAACTCGGGAGCGCGATGATCGGTCTCGATGTCGGATTGGTGCGCAAGAGCGCGCCCGGATCATGGGGCGGGTCGATTACTCCGTCCTTCAAGGAGCGGTTCGGGCGGGCGTACGACAGCGAGATCCAGCGCTGGGTCGACGCCGTCGTGGCTGGTCGTGAGACCGGACACTACATCGACGGACCAGGAGCGTGGGACGGTTATGCCGCAGCGGCAGTGTGTGCGGCAGGGGTGAAGTCGCTCGAGACCGGAGAGCGCGTAGCGGTCGAGATGGTCGATCGTTCGTCGATCTGAGATTCTCAGGCGTGCGCGGCCGGGCACGGTTCGAGTCGTGCCCGGCGGTTACGGTGCGTCTCGCCACCATGCGTAGACGTAGGAGATCATGGCCGTGACCAGACCCATCACAACCCAGAGTATGACTGTGTAGTCGACCCAGGACCCGATCGGTGGTGCACCCGGCAACAAATTCCTGATCGGCAAGACAGCGAACAGCATCACGGCGAACCACGTCACCATGGGCGGCTGAAACTTCTTACGCCTACGCACCGTGGACACTGCAACGAACAGCGCGCAGGTCGGCAACGCGAGCAGGACCAAACAGATGGCCAGATCGTACACCTTCGAGACAGTATTTCGGCTGACCGTCACGTCGAATTCATCACCGTCGCGAATCTCCGTCGAGCCCGCGTCGACGTTCCATCCTGTCAGTGAATTCGTGACCACCACGACTGCCGGAATCGGTTGTTGCCCAGCGTCCGTCCGACCGAACACCCGGACCGTCACCGACTGTGCGGTGTACCGATCGAACGGCCAGGATCTGGCGTCGCCGTCAGCGTAGATCGTGGCGGGGAGGGGACCGGCAGCGCTTCCGGCCGGAAACTCCAATTGGTTCTCGGCTTGCATCGGAGTCAGATCGACCACGACATCACGGTCGAGATGACCGTTGTTGTCCATCAATTCGCTACCCGGATACACCGAGACGCGAGCGTCGAGCGAGAAGTCGGTACCGGCAACCGAACTCATGTCGACGTACACCAAGGCGCCGCCTGGATCCGGTGTGTGCGTGTCGACCTCGTCGGTCGAATGCGCAGAAGCGTACGACAGCAGAACAGCGACGTAGCAGACCACTACTGCGCCGACGACGGCCGCAACCTTCCACCGGGACGACGTTCCGAGATCGGTCCCCACGGCCACACCGCCTCCGCGCTTGTCGAGTCGAGTCGGCTCAGTCTAGGTGCGGCAGGGATCGTCGGCGGCCGAATCGAGATTGCGTGCGAGACGACGTTCGAGTGCGTGCCGTGGTAGACAGATGCCGGTCGCGCGGAATGAGTGAACGAGGTGGTCGGTGCCGAACGGAACCCAGGTGTGGGTGCGGCCCGACTCGTCGTACCGCCCGAATTTACTTGTCACGATCGGATTGTTGCTCGGACTTGCGTGCCTGTGGACTCTGCTGTTTTCGATCAGCATCCTGGGGTCGCTGTGGCGGTTCAGTGAGCCGGACGCCGCTGCGCCAGTCCTTTCCGCCGCTGATCAGCGCGCGGACCTTGCTGTTCTCGTCGTGCAGTTCGTGGTCGGATCCATTGCTGTCGCATCGGTGTTGCTGATACGTAAGCGGACTCTGGCGGCCGCGCTTCCGGCGCGACGCGGAAGCGCGGCCGATGCGGCGGTTGCGTTCTGCGCCGCGATCGCAGCGTCGTCGGCGTTGGTGCTGGCTCTCGACAGTTCAGGACTGGCTCGGTTCGACATCTCGGTGCCTGCAGTTGTCGAATCGCCGGCACTGGCTGCGCTGTCGGCTGTATCCGCAGGACTCAGGGAAGAGCCCTTGATGGCGGCGCTCCCGGTCGTGCTTCTCGCCGGCCGAGTGCCGATCGGCGCGATCATGGTCGTTGCGGGCGTAATGCGGGGATTTCTGTATCTCTACTTCGGCGGCGGCGGATTCGTGTGGGCGGCATTGTGGGGCGCCGCTGCAGTGTGGGTGTATTTCAAGTACCGACGGCTCTGGGTGCTGGTCGTCGTACACGGACTCATCATGAACATCCAGGCGTTCGATCGTGTGATCGGCTACGACAGCGCCGCGATGGTGCTGCAGTGGGCCAACATTCTGATCCTTTTCGGGGCGCTGACGCTCTGGATCGTGCCGCGCGCGCTCAGCAGCGTCCGACTAGGGGACAGGCGCGGAGATCTTCGGACGTCCGACCTCGTCGAACCCGAAGTGTCCGATGTTCCCGAGTTGCCCCACGTGCCACCCGACGATGCTTCGCGGAAGCCCCCCGCTGTATCGCCTTGAGGGACGATGCGTGGTGAGTTGCAGCCGCTGACGACAGCAGGCTGGATGGGGTGGGAGTGACGTACGTTACGAGCCGCGGATAGTGAACGTTACCCGCGGTTACATTAATGTTCGATCAATGATCGATTCGCCGTCCGTGGTCAAGCGGAGACTGCTCGGCCTGCTGTTGTTTGTCATGGTCATCCTTTTCGTCGGCTGGTCGGTCACCTCGTACAGCAAGACGTTCAAGAAGGTCGTCAGTATCGACCTGGTCACGGACTCGGTGGGCAATGCGTTGCCGTCGAATGCCGATGTGAAGGTTCGCGGTCTGATCGTGGGTGAGGTCCGTTCGGCGTCTTCGGTCGACGGTGTCGTCACCGCGAAGCTCGCGATCGACCCGGACAAGGCGGAACTCATTCCGTCGAACTCCACCGCGCGGTTGCTGCCGAAGACACTGTTCGGTGAACGCTATGTGGCACTGCAGATTCCTGAGAACGACACCGCATCGCCGATCACCAACGGCACCGTGCTCCGGCAGGACACCAGTGGAAGCGCAATCGAGGTCGGGCAGTTGCTCGACAACCTGCTCCCACTGCTCGAAGCGATTCCGCCGCAGGATCTGGCGAGCACCCTCGGTGCCCTCGCACAAGGTCTGAGTGGGCGCGGACAACAGCTCGGTCTGACGGTCGATCGTTTGGAGAACATTTTCAAGGGTCTGAACACCGAACTGCCGAACATCCAGGAAGACCTGCGCGGTCTCGCGGACTTCTCGCAGACCTACGCCGATGCGGGCCCGCAGTTGATCGATGCACTCGACAACCTGTCGGTCACCGGTAACACGTTGGTCGAGCAGCGTCCGGCCGTGGACACCCTGATTTCGTCGCTGACGGCGACCAGCAGCTCGACGGCCGACTTCGTCGAGGCAAACGCGAACGACCTCATCACTATTTCCCGGGACTCGCGTGAGGCACTCGAACTGCTCGCCCAGTATTCGCCGTCGTTCGGCTGCACGTTCAGTCAGTTCGTACCGGTCGTCGAGCGCGCACAGAAGGTGATCGGGGTCGGCGACGAATACCGAGGCATCAACGTCGACATGCCACTTGTGAACCCGAAGGGTCGATACCTCCCGAACCAGGACGAGCCGAGACTGTTCGAGGATCGTGGTCCGCGGTGCTACACGCCGGCCGACACGGCTGCGGGGGAGTTCTTCCCGCAGTATCCGGGTGGTTCGGCCAACGACGGCTCCTACCAGGTGCCGTCGAGAAACCCGGGCCCGCAGGATATTCCGGAGCTTCCGGCGCCGCAGTACTCGGCCTTGCCCGGACTGGACAACGCTGCTCCGGCGAGCTACGCGGGCTCGGATTTCGAACGTGACACACTCGCCGTGATCTACGGCGGACAGACGGGGACCGCTCCGGAGGACGTTCCTTCGTGGGTCACCTCGGCAGGGGCGCCAGCGCTGAGAGGAACGTCGGTCACGCTTACCGCCTCGGTCGAGTAGGCAATTTCGGAGCACGATCAACCACGATCGGGTTCATTCGAAACCTGCGCCGTCGGACCCGCTGGCTGTGAATGCATCATCGAGGAGAAAGGCTCTGCTTCGGCGATTTGTCCACAGCACCAGGCGAACGCCGCTCGTGAACGAGTGTGGATTGGAGAAATGGCAACACGCGGGCGCTGATAGAGGCGTTGTACACGCCGGGTGCCTGCCTGGGATTGGCGTGCCCGGTGCCTGCCATCCGAACCACGCGCAACATTCCCTCGGTGCCTCCCACTCGTTCGAACAGGATCCGCTGGGAGTAGTCGACATCCACTACGGTGTCTGCTGTCGCATCCTCGGGTCGCATGAACACGATCGAAGGCTGCGGCTTGCTGCCCACGGTCTCGGCGAGTGCATCGAGGTCCTTCAACGCACCAGACGCGACGATCGTCCTGAACTGAGATTCGATGAACCCGTTGCTCGCAGCAGAGGGGTTCAGCACCTTGTCGGTCAGCACTTCGTTCAGTGCGTCGAGTGCTGCACCCCAGTCGACTCGCGGGTACCAGGACGACTGCATGTCTACGTACCGGTCCTGCCGAGCGGCCATCTCGACAACGGAACGAAGTGTGCGACTTTCGCGCGCGCCGGGGAGCCACCCGATCCACCTGAGCAGGTCCTCACCCGCGTCGCGGCTCGAGTCGCGCACTGCGTGCAGATCTAGGGGCGTGCAGTCGAGCACGACTCCGGATACCGCGGTGTCGGTGTCCTCGTACAGATGCCTGGCAACCTCGAGGGCCACGACTCCGCCCATGCTGTGGCCGACGAGCACGATGTTGCGCACGCCGGCCGTCGTCGCGCGTCTATCGACGAGGTCGCTGATCACCTTGGTATCGAGACCTCTGTTGTCGTACCGCACCGACCACACCCTGCCGATGTCGGCGAAGCTCGTCAGTGCGCGCGCAGTAGGCGCGGCGTCGACGTTTCCCAGTCCCACCAAGTCCACGACCGCGGTCGAATTGCCCTCTGCGTACCGTGCCTCGAATATCTGCTCCACGCGAGGTTGCGTGGTGGCGAGGCGTCGTTGCTCGGGCAGGACGTCCCATTGCCAGTAGACGCCGATCGTCAGAAGAACAGGGATCGATGCAAGCGCGAGCCGTAGGAACGCGCGCCGGGTCCGACCGAATACCTGCCAGTCGTGTCCGAGTCGGGTCTCGGCCAGTCTCTTCTTGCGTCGTCCGTCATCCCAGTCCACACGCGTCTCCGGTTCGTCGGTCGAATTCGGTGACGAAGGTCGTTGTCGATCAAGGCTACGCGTCTGGCTCATTGGGGTGGATCGGTCACCATCCGGTTCCGGCCCTCGCGTTTGGCCTGAAACATCAGAAGATCCGCGCGGTCGAGCGCGTGACGAAGCCCCTCGCCCGATCTCAGCACCGTGTACCCCGCCGAGAAGGTCAGGTGAGCAGGCGTCGACGCGGCGAGGGTTTCCAATGCCTTCGACGCACGGGCGCGGTCGCTGTTTCGGAACGTAACGACGAATTCCTCGCCGCCCCAACGCGTAAGGAGGCCATCCTCACCAATGCAGCGGCGAGCAATGTCCGCGAATTCCCGTAGAACCGCGTCACCCGCAGCGTGCCCGCGCCGTTCGTTGAACTGCTTGAAATGATCAAGGTCCAGAACGGCGACCACGGCGTCTCGGGCATCGTCGAAATTGACCGAGACAGCGTAGTTCAACCAGCCGCGTCTGTTGAGTGCCCCAGTCAAAGGATCAGTGCGCGAGGCGAGCAGGATACTGTCCTCCACGGCCTTTCGGTCCGTGATGTCGACGACGGATGCAAGCGTCCACTCGGCGTCGGACGGACCGGTGAAAGGGACGAGAGTGAGAAGAACGGGTCGAATTTCGCCGTCCGGACGTACAAATCTAGCTTCGATGTCCACGGAGCGATCGGCCGACGCACCTGCCGACATGAGGTCCTCGACACTCGAATGGAGCTCCAGGTCGGAACTGTGGGTGTGCACGGTCGCGGAGCGACCGATGAGCTGTTCTCGTGTAAGACCGACCAATTGGCAATACGCGTTGTTGACCTCCACGAGCAAACCGTGTTCGTCGGAGAGGGCCTGCGCTACCGGGCTGGCCTCGAACATACGTCTGTACTGGCGGTCTTCCACGACGCAGCGACTCGCTTTCTCCCTTGTACGCTGGTCGAGTCTACTCAAGCATGTCGTGACGCTGGCCGGCTCTTTTCGGCACTAAAGGTTCATCGAGGAAGGAACGGGTCCCCGTCGGTGCCTCGATGGACGAACCATTCGGTACCGATTGCAGCCCTGCGGTCCACCTCGGACAGAGAGGCGAACTGGGACGCGCCGCCACCGCGTTCGATTTCGGTTCGGTGTTCGGAGAATGCCGCCCACTTCGGCTCGTACCACGAGCTGACGTCGACGGCCAGGTTCACCTCGGCGTCCGGGATGCCGGGTACACCGGGGCCGGGCGGGGGCGGCGGTGATCCGAACAGAGTGTCCCAGGTGGATTCGATTGCGCTGCGTGGGAACGTTGCGAGACACAGATGGCTCGGTTTCCATGGCTCGCCGGCCTCGGGAAACAGTTGTGCGTACCCGGCCGCTTCGAAGGCCGCAAGCGTTATTCGGTGGGCGTGTATGTGGTCGGGGTGTCCGTAGCTTCCGAAGGCGTCGTACGTGACCACGGTGTCCGGTCGAAAGTCGCGGATGTGGCCGACGAGCTTGCCGACGGCCTCGTCGAACGGAGACGTACTGAATAGAACTCCGCCGTCGAATGCGTTGTCGGTGTAACCGAGCAGGCGTGGCTCGCCTGCTCCGAGTATCGCCAAGGACCGTTTCAGCTCGTCGACTCGTTCATCACCCTCGCGCCAGGTGCAGGTGACGACGGCCGTTCGCGCGCCGAGCTCTGCGCTGCGCGCGAGGATTCCGCCGGTGAACAGCGCCTCGTCGTCAGGGTGAGCGTGGACGCAGAGGACACTCGGAATGGACGACATGGTCGCACGTTAGCGACAAAGCACACGGCGAGTGCCCAGATCTACGGCGATGGCCGACCGATCACAAATCGAGGCCGTCAGGATTGGAGTCGGTACAACGCAGACGCGTGTCCGTATGCGCACGTGTGCACCTCGAATCGGGTACCTACGTCGGTTCGAGATTCCAGCGCGATCGGCCATATAGTGGACGAATGGCATTTCAGGTTCTACTCGTCAAGGCCGTGTCGACTGTCGTCACCGGTGCGGTCGGAGTCGCTGCCTACAACGGCGCGCGGACATTGCTCGACAAGGCACCGTTGCGCGAGGCCGCGGTTGTCACGACTGCGTGGGGTCTACGCGGGGTCCGCAAGGCTGAAGAAGGCGCGGAGTCGGCGCGCCTGAAGGTGTCGGATGTCGTCGCAGAAGCCAAGGAACGGATCGGGGAGGAAGTTCCTCCGCCGGCCGTAGGTGAAACCGGCCACGGCCACAATCACTGAGCGTGTCGACGATACTTCCGTCCTCCTCCGACGCGCCGGGCGTGGAACCACTAGGCCCCGACTCGCTGGGCCCGGAACCACTGGGCCCCGCCTTGATCGGCCCCGCCGATACCGGGATTACCGTCTTGTCCGATGCAGCAGGTCGAATCCGGTTCGACGTTCCGTGGCTCCGATCGAGTCCCGGTCGTGCAGTCGCGATCGAGGATGCCGTCGACAAGGTCTATGGCGTCCGAGCGGTCCACGCTTACCCACGTACCGCATCGGTCGTGGTCTGGGTGTCACCTTCGCGTGTCGATCGAGCTTCGGTCGTCGCTGCAATTGCGGGCGGCCGGGAGGTCGAGTGGGCTATGGTCCCCGTCCGAACACCCCGCTCCGCGGACATCGCCAGCACAGAAGTGCTTCGCATGGCGGTCGGCGGTGCCGCGCTGGTCCTGCTCGGTCTGCGGCGTTACGGCGCAGGCCGTCCGCCCGTTCTCGGTCCCACCAGTCGCCTGGTTGCTACCGGTGCCACCGTGTTCACCGGGTATCCCTTCCTCAAGGGCGCCCTGCGCTCGATAGCGGGCAACAAGGGTGCGGGCACGGATGCATTGGTCTCCGCCGCCACGGTGGCCAGCCTCGTGTTGCGCGAGAACGTTGTGGCGCTCACGGTCCTGTGGCTACTCAACATCGGGGAATACCTGCAAGAACTGACACTTCGACGAACCAGGCGCGCGATCGCCGACCTTCTGAACGGTACCCAGGACACTGCGTGGATTCGGCTGCACGACGGCAGCGAGATATCCGTCGACACCGAGTCTCTCGCGGTCGGAGACCACGTGGTGGTTCACGATCACGTCGCCTCGCCGGTCGACGGCACAGTGGTCGAAGGCGAGTCGATCGTCGATCAGTCGGCGGTGACCGGCGAGACGCTTCCCGTCGCGGTGTCCGCTGGGTCGCACATACATGCGGGATCGGTAGTCGTACGTGGACGAATCGTAGTGCGCGCCAGCGCAGTCGGAAACGACACCACCATCGGGCGCATCGTGTCTCGGGTCGAAGAAGCTCAGGAGGATCGAGCTCCGATTCAGACCGTGGGTGAGAACTTCTCCCGACGCTTCGTACCGACTTCGTTCGTGCTGTCTGCACTCACTCTGATAGTCACGCGGGATGTTCGACGAGCGATGACGATGCTGCTTGTCGCATGCCCATGCGCGGTGGGGCTGTCGACCCCCACTGCGATCAGCGCCGCGATCGGCAACGGCGCGCGGCGCGGCATTCTCATCAAGGGCGGTTCGCACCTCGAACTGGCCGGCCGCGTCGATGCCGTCGTATTCGACAAAACCGGAACGTTGACCGTCGGACGACCCGTGGTGACGAACGTAGTCGCGTTCGCCGAGGACTGGTTGCCCGAGCAAGTTCTGGCGTACGCCGCAAGCTCCGAGATCCATTCTCGACATCCGTTGGCCGAAGCAGTCATTCGTTCGACCGAGGAGCGTCACATCGAGATTCCTCCACACGAGGAATGCGAAGTGCTCGTCGGTCTCGGGATGAGAACGTGGGCAGATGGCAGAACCCTTCTGTTGGGGAGCCCGTCGTTACTCCGGAGCGAGGACGTCGCTGTCTCGGACGAAGCAGCCGGCTGGGTTCAGCGACTACAGCAGCAGGCCGAGACGCCGCTGCTGCTTGCAGTCGACGGCGATCTGGTCGGCCTGATCAGTCTTCGTGACGAGGTCAGGCCGGAAGCCCTCGATGTACTGGCACGCCTGCGCGCCGATGGTGTAAGCAGGATCGTCATGCTGACCGGCGATCACCGCGACACCGCCGCAGCGGTGGCTGCAGAGCTCGGGATCACGGAATGGCGTGCGGAAGTCATGCCGGAGGACAAGCTGGCCGTGGTTCAGGACCTGCAGCAGCGGGGCCACATCGTGGCCATGGTCGGCGACGGTACGAACGACGCTCCAGCACTAGCGGCCGCCGATATCGGTATCGCCATGGGTCTGGCCGGAACGGACGTCGCGGTGGAGACGGCAGACGTGGCGCTGGCGAGCGACGACCTGCGCAGGCTGCTCGATGTACGGGACCTGGGTGGTCATGCCGTGGACGTCATTCGACAGAACTACGGAATGTCCATCGCCGTCAACGCCATCGGACTGCTGGTCAGCGCGGCGGGAGGGCTGTCACCTGTTCTTGCAGCGATCTTGCACAACGCATCGTCGATCGCGGTGGTGGCCAACAGCTCACGACTGATCACTTACCGGTTGAACGACACCTCTCGATAGACGCGTCTCAGGGTCTACGGCCCTCGCGCAACGTGCGTTGCGCGAGGTCCCGCAGTGCTCCCGTGATCGACGAATCACCGAATTGACATGTCGTGTCGTCGACGGACACCGTCCACACGAATGTGTCGCGCTCCCGAGCCGGAGTCGGCGGGACATCCCGATGGGACAGTAGAAGTGGCCTGGCCTGGTCGACGAGTTCCTGCCACTGCCGAACCGAGTCCTCGTCGTCGATCGCGTCCGTGTCGACCTGGGCGCGTTTCGTGGCACCCGCCACTCCGCCCACTCTGACCACCTCGATGAACATCTCGCGTCCTCGCGTCTCGTGAAAGTGGGGCTCACACCCTCATGGTCACTGCCGCTGCGCAGCCACAGCCTTTCGCGCAGTCATACCCGTTGTGTGGCCGAGTCCGAACTCTTGGGATCGTCCACCACAACTCCAACGGTAGACCAGCCTGCGGCGACCGCACGACGAACATCGGACTCAGCGCCGTACCGGCGCGCAGCGGCGGCGACGGTCGCCAACGCAAAACCTTCGAAATCGACCGTGGACGGCAACGACGGGTCGGTCGCTACGTCGAACCACACCTGACCTGCTCGGTCCCACGCCGGTCCGCCGAGTGCGATTGCGGCGGATGCGAACGCGCGGTTCGGGATACCGGAATTGATGTGTACCCCACCGTTGTCCGCCGAGGTATCGACGTAACCGTCCATATCGGCGGGCTGTGGATCTCGCCCGAGTACGTCGTCGTCGTACGCCGTTCCCGGCTTGACCATCGACCGCAGAGCCAGCCCTTCGACAGCCGGAAGGAACAAGCCCGAGCCGACGAGCCACGTCGCGTCCTGGGCGTGGACTCCAAGCGAGAACTGTTCCACGAGAACGCCGAACACGTCGGAGATCGATTCGTTCAAGGCTCCGGACTGACCCGAATACTCCAAACCGGAAGCGTATTGGGTGAAGCCGTGTGCCAGCTCGTGGGCGATCACACTGAGCGATGCGGTGAACCTACCGAACACCTCGCCGTCACCGTCACCGAATACCATGCGGTCGCCGTCCCAGAACGCATTGTCGTAATCACGGTCGTAGTGCACCGTCGCCTCGAGCGGAAGTCCGTTTCCGTCGAGACTGTTGCGGCCGTACACGTCACGGAAGAACTCGAACGTCACTCCGAGCCCGTCGTACGCCTCGTCGACCGACTCGTCACCCGTCGCAGATTGTCCCTCCGCGCGCACGAGCTTTCCGGGCAGAACAGGTGCATTCTCGGCATCGTAGATCGAGCGGACGGACTTTTCTGTTGCCGGCCGCGCACCACGAGCGCTTGTTTTGGGCGCATCGACTCGGCCACGGACGAGTTCGCGGTCGATGGCCAACGTGCGCGCAGCGCTCGAGGACGCGTGCGCGACCGCGACCCCCTGGCCAGCGTCTGTGACGGCGTGATCGGCTATTCGTTCCAACAGGAACGGGGGTACCACCGGACGGATCACATGCCGGCCGAGCTTCGAGTGTGAGCTGTTACTAATGGGCACGAACAACACCTTCCGGTCGACGTCGATAGGAGACTAGACGACCGCGCCGACAATGTGGGCTCGACAAGGATCCGCAACGAATATTCTGCCGACATCGGAGCGGAAGACTGATCACGTACGGGTCGAGACACCGGAAACAGCTCGGCCGCCAGCACTTTCGTGAACACGTGTTCCAGCGAGCTTCGTGCAGTGCGGCAGCGACCGACCCGTCGGCACCATGACCCGTCGACCGAGATCACGCAACAGTCACCGCTCGAGTCAACGCAGGCGTGACGGACGGACAAGAGTCGACACGCTTGTCGGCTCCGACACCGACGCGCCGGCGGTAGGGTGATCATCCGAGAGTGACACGGCGACGTCAGGAGTATCCGGTGGCGGATTTCAACGAGCAGGTCATCGCGGAGTTCCGTGCCAACCACGGCAAGGTGGGTGGACCGTTCGAGGGCGCACCCTTGCTGCTGTTGCACACGACCGGAGCAAAATCGGGCAAGCAGCGCATCAGCCCACTGATGTACCTTCCCGACGGGGACAACTATGTGATCTTCGCATCGAAGGCCGGGTCGGACACGAACCCGGCGTGGTACCACAACCTCAAAGCGAACCCCGGCGCAACCATCGAGGTCGGTGACGACACGATCTCTGTTGCCGCCGAGGAAGTCACCGGAGACGCGCGCGATGCACTGTATCGAAAGCAGGCGGATCTGTACGCGGGCTTCGCCGACTACGAAAGGAAGACGACGCGCATCATCCCTGTCGTCGTCCTCTCGGCGTCGTCGTGAAGCAATCGCCCTTCATACACTCGTACCCATGACAGCCGACCCCGACCTGCGGCTCGAGCGCGCGGAGATCGCGGCTGCACTCCAGCAATTCCGTCCGCGTCGATGCGAAGTCGGCAACACCAGTGCCGCGGCAGTTGCGATTGCAATAGGTGGGCGAGAGTTCGACCGACGAATGCTGTTGACCAAGCGGTTGGATCGAATGCGTGCGCATCCTGGCCAGTTCGCTCTCCCCGGCGGACGCATCGATCCGGGAGAGAGCGCCGAGGAGGCCTGCGTACGAGAGCTCCGCGAAGAGCTAGGGCTTCGCGTCGTCGAATCCGAGATCATCGGCCGCCTCGACGATTACCCGACACGTTCGGGTTACACCATCACGCCGTTCGTCGTCTGGGTTGGAGACCGGCTCGATATGGTCGCACCGAGTGTCGGCGAGGTCGACATCGTGTTCGAGGTGGCGGCGGCCGAGCTCGATACCGATGCACGGTTCGTGGCCATCGCGGAGTCGCCGCGCCCGGTCGTACAGTGGCCGTTTCGGGATTCACTGGTCCACGCTCCCACCGGAGCGATCGTGCATCAGTTTCGCGAAGTGGTACTCCACGGACGTCATACGCGCGTGGCACACTTCGAACAGCCGGTATTCGCGTGGCGTTGAGCGCACCGATTGCCGGCGTCGAATCAGTGCTCACGAGCGAATCGAGGTGCCAACCATGATCGACCACGATGCCGGTGACGCACCGAACCGCAAGGCCTCCCGCGACAAAGCCCCCCGCGAGAATGTTCCGAGCCACTCTGCTGTATTGAATCCAGCAGCGTCGGACCCTGCACTGTCGGACCCTGCACCATCGGACACGGTCAGCGACCGAATTCTCACCGTGCCCAACATGCTCAGCGTCGTTCGGCTGCTGTTGATCCCGCTCTTTCTGTATCTACTGCTGGGCCCGAGAGCCGATGGTTTGGCCCTCGCCGTGCTTCTGGCGAGCGGCGCGACCGATTGGCTGGACGGCAAGCTCGCACGGGTGCTGGGCCAGACGTCGAGACTGGGCGCTCTGCTGGACCCTCTCGTCGACCGCTTGTCGGTGCTGTCGACTCTGGCGGCGTTCGTCGTTCGCGGGATCATCCCCTGGTGGGTGGCAGTCGTGCTTGTCGCACGGGATGTTCTGCTGGCAGGGACGATGCTCGTCTACCGCAGACGCGGTCTCCCGCCCCCCGAAGTGATATATCTAGGAAAAGCGGCGACGTTCGTCATCATGATTGCGCTCCCGGTTCTCTTGGCGTCGACCGGAACATCCAGTGTCGCAGCCGTTGCATCGCCACTCGGATATGCCCTTCTGATCTGGGGAACCGCACTCTACGTGTGGACCGGCGCTTTGTACTCGTACAAGGCCGTTCTCGTCGCCCGTCATGTTCCCAGGCAGGATGCGGTGGGTCGCGCCGATGGGTGAGCCGGTCGTCCGAAATCCAGTTCCATCGTTGCTGCGGGCGCTGATGACCGATCATCTGGATCCAGGGTATGAGGCAGCAGCAGCGAGCGATCCGAGGGAACCCGGTAGGCGCGAAGCGGCCGTGCTCGTCGTGGGAGCAATGCTCGTCGGATGCGTCTTCGGCGTCGCGTTCTCGCAGGCAGATCGGTCGTCGGACGAGCAGTTACGTAGTGACACCCTCTCGCGAGTTCGCGACGCCGAGAGCAGAGCAGCAGAGTTGGACTCCGACCGAGCACTGTTGATCGACGAGATCCAGACCGCGAGAGCGGGTGCCCTACAGAACGATGCAGGGGGAGCGTCACTGTTGGCCGACCTGAATCGACTGGAACTCGCCGCGGGAGCGCGGAGCGTGCGCGGACCCGGCATCGTGGTCACGGTCTCCGAGCCACCGACACTCCCGGACTTGTCCGATGTGACGGACAGAACGCGTGGATCGGCCAATGCCGCGGTGCTGGACCGAGACATGCAAGTCGTCGTCAATTCGTTGTGGGTGAGCGGCGCCGAGGCGGTGTCCGTCGACGACGTGCGGATCGGACCTGGGGTGACGATCCGCCAGGCCGGCGGAGCGATGTTGGTCGACAATCGACCTGTGTTCTCGCCCTACTCCGTCTCCGCAATCGGACCGTCGAACCGTATGCAAGCGCAATTCTCGGTCAGTGACGCGTACCTACGCATGAGCGGCCTCGAGCAGCTCTACGGCATCGGTTTCGACGTCACAGCCGAGGACACGATCGAGATGCAGCCGTCGGCTGTCCGGTCGGTTCGAACTGCGGCAGGGAAGGGCGCACCGTGACGGGAGACGGTCAAGATCGCAATTCCGATGGCGACATCGAAATCCACGCCGCATCGAAGCCGCCCGCACGTCGAGGCAGAGGGCTCGTGCTTCTCGCGGCAATCGCACTGGCTGCGGGGACCGTTTTCGGTTCGGTTTCGGGACCCGAGGTGCCCGTCAGTGTCGCACCTTACTTGCCGATAGCAGTGGTTGCGGCTCTCGATGCCGTGTTCGGCGGTCTCCGCGCCTTCCTCGACGACATATTCGATTCCAAGGTCTTTGTAGTGTCCTTCGTCTTCAATGTCCTCGTCGCGGCCCTGATCGTCTGGTTGGGCGATCAACTCGGCGTGGGCACACAACTTTCGACCGCCATCGTGGTGGTACTGGGTATCAGGATCTTCGGCAATGCGGCGGCCCTCAGACGTCGCTTGTTCGGAGCGTGAGGCCGGCCATGTCCAACGCTGCCAGGCACCGAGTCCGCGGTGGACCACGCCCGAGGACTGTTGTTTTCGGCGTCTCCACCGTGATCCTGATGGCGTTGCTCGGGTTCGGGACAGTCGTTCAGGTTCGTGGTGGCGACAGTGGTGACGCACTCGATGCGGCTCGGCCGGCAGACCTTCTGGTCGTTCTCGACAATGTCGGGCGGAGGGAGGCCTCGTTGCGCGACGAGATTGCGGAGTTGGAGGACACCCTCGAGTCACTGGCACGAACCGACGGTGGGTCGGACGGTGTTCTCGTCGAAGCGCGGAGGCGAGTCGAGTCGTTGGCCATTCAGGTAGGCACGGTCGCCGCGACAGGACCAGGAGTGGTGGTGACCGTGAGCGATCCGCGAACTGGTGTCGGATCCGAGGTTCTACTCGACACCCTTGCGGAATTGCGAGCAGCCGGCGCCGAAGCGATCGAAGTCTCGGCTGACGGCGGGGCGTCGGTGCGGATCGGTGTCGAGTCGTGGATTGCAGGCTCGGCTGGATCAGTGATCGTCGACGGCGTCGAATTGGATGCTCCGTTCGTCTTCACCGCGATCGGCGACCCGCCGACACTCGCTGCGGCACTCGACATACCAGGAGGCGTGATCGACACAGTCGCGCGCTTCGGCGGACTGTGCGAAGTGTCCGAGTCGGCGCAGGTCGAGGTGTCCACCTTGCGAGATCAATCCTCCCCTCAATACTCTCAGCCCGGAAACTAGCTCTGCCCGCGCGCGGAAGAGCTGCCACCATGGAGAGGACAGTCGAATTGAGCGACATCGAGCCCTCGGGCGACCTGCTGTACACGCCCGAGCATGAATGGGTGCAGCGACTCGGGCCGACCACCGTCCGTATCGGCATCACCGATTTCGCACAGGGGCAGCTGGGTGACGTCGTGTTCGTGCAGCTTCCGGCGGTGGGTGACGAAGTGACCGCAGGGTCGTCCCTGGGTGAGGTCGAATCAACTAAAAGCGTCTCCGACGTGTTCGCGCCGTTGACTGCGAAAGTCATTGCAGTCAACGTGGAACTCGATGCCTCGCCCGAAAAGGTGAACTCGGGTCCGTACTCGGACGGGTGGCTCGTCGAGTTGGAGGTCTCGTCGTCGGAGTCGTTGGACGAGTCGTTGGGGCAGATGCTCGACGCCGCCGGATATGCTGGAATTACGGCCGGGTAACTTCACCCACGCACAGCGGGGAACCGTCTACACGCGCGTCCGTGCGCAAGGTACGGTCGTTGATGAGACAGTTACCGCCGTAGGCGTTCACATCTGCGATGTGGCGCATGGTCCGCATGAACAATGAGAACGTGCAAGTCGAACACCGCGTAACACGGGTGGTATCAAGCCCGGGCGATCGGACTGAGAAGGAGAAACGGTGAGCGAGAACGACAACGACGGCATCTACGGAGAGTCGCCTGCGGAAACCACTTCGGTATTTCGCGCGGACTTCCTCCAGGAGCTGGACAACTCGGCGACGAGTCAGTCCTCCGAGGCTCCGGTGTCGGGCGTGGAAGGCTTGCCCGTCGGGTCGGCGCTTCTCGTGGTGAAGCGGGGTCCCAACGCGGGATCTCGATTCCTTCTCGATCAGCCGACCACCTCGGCGGGCCGTCACCCGGACAGCGATATTTTTCTCGACGACGTGACAGTGAGTCGTCGTCACGCAGAGTTCCGCCAAGAAGAAGATCAGTTCCAGGTAGTCGACGTCGGAAGCCTCAACGGCACCTACGTCAACCGTGAGCCCGTCGATTCGGCTGTGCTCGCCAACGGTGACGAGGTGCAGATCGGTAAGTTCCGGCTCGTTTTCCTGACCGGCCCACGCGGCGGCGCAGGCTCGCAGGTCGGCGAGTCGTCTGCGGGTGCAGGCAGCCAGTGACCGCCGTCGGGCAGCAGTCTCCCGGGGGGATGTCGATAGGCTCCGTCCTGGATCGGCTTCGGCCCGACTTTCCCGACGTCACGATCTCCAAGATCCGATTTCTCGAAGCCGAGGGTCTGATCTCGCCGGAGCGGACTCCGTCGGGCTACCGGCGTTTCTCGGTCTCCGACTGCGAACGGCTCCGTTACGTCCTTACTGCTCAGCGAGATCAGTACCTTCCGTTGAAGGTGATCAAAGAACAGCTGGAAGCAATCGACAGCGGCGTCGCTCGCGTCGAGAGCGCCGATCCGACCCCACGCAAGCCGCGAACGTTGTCGGTCGCACCTGGAGAGGTGTCCCCGGAGGAGTTCCTGGCCGACCGTGAGGTTCGAATAAGCCGGTCCGATCTCGTCGACCGCGCTGGTATCGATGATTCGTTCATGACGGAACTACTCCGGGCCGGTTTGATCGTTCCGGGGCAGGCGGGGTTCTACGACGAAGGATCTGTCGTATTGGCGAGGACTGCGCACGCGATGTCGCAGTTCGGCCTCGAAGTCCGGCATCTACGCGCGTTCAAGTTGGCCGCGGACCGTGAGGCAGGACTCGTCGCTCAGATCGCGGGACCGGTGGCCAAGGGGCGTGACGCCGGTGCACGCGATCGCGCAGAGGAAATGATTCGCGAACTTGCCGCTCTGTCTCTGACACTGCACACCTGCCTGGTGAAAGCGGCAGTGCGCGGCGCGCTGGACCGGTGATCGTATGTGGAGTCGCCGCACGGCAATTCCACCGAGCACGCCCATTCCAATAGAATTGTCGACAGTCGAGTCAACTCGGACCTGCGGCCCGATTCTCAACGCATGTGGGAGGCAGTCACCATGGGTGAAATGCGTGTAGTCGGCATTCGCGTCGAGCAGCCACAGAACCAACCGGTGCTGTTGCTACGCGAAACGGACGGCGAAAGATACCTTCCGATCTGGATAGGGCAAACCGAGGCGGCAGCCATCGCACTCGAGCAACAGGGAGTGCAGCCAGCGCGTCCACTGACTCACGACCTGATCAAGGAATTGATCAGTGCGCTGGGGCACCGACTCAAGGAGGTGCGCATCGTGGATCTCCAAGAAGGCACCTTCTACGCAGACTTGGTTTTCGACAAGGACATCAGGGTGTCCGCGCGGCCGTCGGATTCGGTCGCCATCGCTCTGCGCGCAGGCGTGCCGATCATCGCCGAGGAGCCGGTGTTGGCCGAAGCGGGCCTGCTCATGCCCGATGAGCGCGAGGACGAGGTCGAGAAGTTCAAGGAGTTTCTCGAGTCGGTATCGCCGGACGATTTCAAGGCAACGGATGGCTGAACCATCGGTTTCGGTAACGGAAGAGTCTCAACCTCAACTTTAGGTTCAGGTTTACGGCGCGTTGCGTTGACCTCCAAACCGCGTACCCATAGCGTTCCGTTTGTGAGGCACACGTTCGGTGATCGTATGTCGCCGAACCGCGTCGGGGCGTAGTCTTTTCCTGGTACGCGGAGTGGAGCTTCATGCGGCACAACGGCGGGATTCGTCCCGGCGGGGGCGAAATCATTCGTCCGAGCGCAGTGAACGAGACATCCGATGAGGGAGCAGTCAGTGGGAGATCAGCCGCAGGAGCGCCACCAGAGTTCAGCGACCGCTGCACCGGAGGCGAGTGATCTCACGGGCGGAGACGAGCACACATCGTCCGCTGACGTCACGACCAGCAGCGCGGAGCCGAAACGTCCGGCTACGCCGATCGGTGACTTTCAACCCGGGCTGTTTCCCGACGACTCCGTCCCGGACGAACTCGTCGGCTATCGCGTGCCCAGTGCGTGCCAGATTGCTGGAATCACGTATCGGCAGCTCGACTACTGGGCTCGAACCGGCCTCGTCGTACCGTCGATTCGCGGCGCCGCAGGCTCGGGAAGTCAACGCCTGTACTCGTTCAAGGACATGCTTGTACTCAAGATCGTGAAGCGCCTCCTCGACACGGGAATTTCACTCCAGAACATTCGCGTCGCCGTCGACCATCTACGCGAGCGCGGGGTGGGCGACCTCGCCAACATCACGCTGTTTTCCGACGGCACGACCGTGTACGAGTGCACCTCGGCCGAAGAGGTCGTCGACCTGCTCCAGGGTGGTCAGGGAGTGTTCGGCATCGCTGTGAACGGTGCGATGCGTGAACTGACCGGGCTCATCGCGGACTTCCCCGCCGAGCGCGCCGACGGCGGTGAGGCGGAGTCCTCGCCCGAGGACGAGCTGGCGTCGAGGCGCAAGAGTCGCGCCAGCCGCAAGACCGGCTAGGATCGAATTCGTCGCGCTTGCACGGGAGAGTTCCGGGACCGCCAGTTCCGGACGCCGAAGGAGCAATACCTCCCCGTCAATCTCTCAGGCACACGGACCGTGTGAGCTTCGACGACTCTGGAAAGTGATGGGATCACCCATCCGCCCAAGGGGAAAGCCGGCCACGGACCTGACGTCCACATCCGGTGAATCTCTCAGGCGCTCGCCGAAGGCGAGCATGCGACAGAGGGGGAGGATGAGCCGTGCGTGCGCACGGTCGCCACCCGTCAGCATGCAGCCTTGGAGCGCCCCGTGACCGAACCAACTCTCCGCCACACCTTTCCGGACCGTCATATCGGCCCCGACAGTCACGAGATGGCGCGCATTCTCGACGTCGTCGGCGTAGGTTCGCTCGACGAACTGGCCACCCGCGCCGTGCCTGCATCGATTCTCGACAGCTCCGTCGAGGGCGTTGCCGACGGGTTGGACGCACTCCCACCGCCCATCGGCGAGCACGAGACCTTGGCCGAACTCGCCGAACTCGCTGCGATGAACACCGTCGCAACATCGATGATCGGCCTCGGGTACTACGACACACTCACCCCGCCGGTTCTGACGCGCGGGATTCTCGAGAACCCGGCTTGGTACACCGCATACACGCCGTACCAGCCGGAGATCAGTCAGGGCAGGCTGGAGGCACTTCTCAACTTCCAAACGATGGTCTCCGATCTGACAGGCATGGACGTGTCCAACGCGTCGATGCTCGACGAGGCCTCGGCTGCCGCCGAAGCAATGACCCTTCTCCGCCGCGCGAACCGGGGTTCGTCGTCGTCGCGTTTCGTCGTCGACCACGACGTCTTCCCACAGACCGTCGCCGTCCTCGAGACCAGAGCCGAACCGCTCGGGATCGAGCTCGTCCGAGCTGATCTCACGTCAGGGCTTCCCGACGGCGAGTTCTTCGGTGTCCTCGCTCAGTTCCCAGGCGCGTCGGGTGCCGTGGTCGACATGAAGAGCATCATCGAGCAGGCGCACGAGGGGGGTGCACTTGTCTCGGTCGGAGCCGACTTGTTGGCGTCGACGGTCATCACACCGCCGGGCGAACTCGGCGCTGATGCCTGCTTCGGCACTACACAACGGTTCGGCGTTCCGATGGGGTACGGAGGGCCGCACGCCGGTTACTTGGCCGTTCGGTCCGCGCATGCCCGCCAATTGCCAGGCCGTTTGGTCGGCGTGTCCGTCGATGCAGACGGTGACCTCGCCTATCGACTCGCACTTCAGACCCGTGAGCAGCACATCAGGCGGGAGAAGGCCACGTCCAACATCTGCACGGCGCAGGTGCTGCTGGCGATCGTCGCGGCAATGTACGCGAGCTATCACGGCAGTACAGGACTGCGCGCCATCGCGCAGCGTGTCAATGGACACGCGGCGAGCTTGGCGTCGGGGTTGCGCGACGGGGGAATCGACCTTGCAAGCGACGTCTTCTTCGACACCGTCACGGCAACCGTTCCCGGTCGGGCACGAATCGTCGTCGATTCCGCCAAGGCCAAAGGAATCAATCTGCGTCTGGTCGACGAAGACACCGTCGGCATCTCGTGTGACGAAGCGACCACCGCTGCGCATGTTGACGCTGTGTTGTCTGCGTTCGGGGCAGGCACACCGACATCCGAGACGATGTCCTCGATTCCCGCGGAGCTCGACCGTACATCGAAGTTCTTGACTCATCCCGCGTTCACTCGGTACAGGACCGAAACGTCGATGCTTCGGTACCTTCGAACGTTGTCGGACAAGGACATCGCGCTGGATCGCAGCATGATCCCTCTTGGCTCCTGCACGATGAAGCTGAACGCTACGGCGGAGATGGAATCGATCACGTGGCCGGGATTCGCCCGGCTTCATCCGTTTGCGCCGGACGCGGACACCGCGGGAATTCGCGCCCTCATCGGCGACGTGGAGAAGTGGCTCGTCGACATCACGGGTTACGACGCGGTGAGCCTGCAGCCCAATGCAGGCAGCCAGGGTGAATACGCTGGGTTGCTCGCCATCAGGGCGTACCACCTGGATCGAGGCGAGGCACAGCGCGAGATCTGCCTCATCCCGTCGAGCGCTCACGGTACGAACGCCGCGTCCGCTGTCATGGCAGGAATGAAGGTTGTCGTGGTCGCTTGTCGTGCCAACGGCGATGTCGATGTCGACGACCTCGGCGCGAAGATCGCGTCGCATGCGGATAACCTCGCTGCGATCATGATCACCTACCCGTCGACCCACGGCGTGTACGAGCACGAGATCGACGAGATCTGTGCGGCAGTCCACGACGCGGGCGGCCAGGTCTACGTCGACGGAGCGAATCTGAACGCACTTGTAGGCCTTGCTCGGCCCGGACGTTTCGGTGGCGACGTCAGCCACCTGAACTTGCACAAGACATTTTGTATCCCGCACGGGGGCGGCGGACCCGGGGTGGGTCCGGTCGGTGTTCGATCGCACCTCGCGCCCTACCTGCCGGGTCATCCCATGCGACCCGAGTTGGGCGGGGGAGCTCCGGTGGCCGCGGCGCCCTTCGGAAGCGCGTCGATTCTGTCGATCACGTGGGCGTACGTCCGAATGATGGGCGCGCAGGGTCTGCGAAGTGCGACTCTGACCGCGATCGCATCTGCCAACTACATAGCTCGCAGGCTCGACGAGCACTTCCCTGTCCTTTACACCGGAGACAACGGGATGGTCGCCCACGAGTGCATTCTCGACCTGCGTGGTCTCACCAAAGCGACAGGTGTCACCGTCGACGACGTCGCAAAACGCTTGGCGGATTACGGTTTTCACGCACCGACCATGAGTTTCCCGGTCGCCGGTACGTTGATGGTCGAGCCCACCGAGAGCGAGAACCTCGATGAAATCGACGCATTCTGTGATGCGCTGATAGCTATTCGGAGAGAAATCGATCGGGTGGGGTCGGGGGAGTGGCCGGTCGACGACAATCCGCTTCGCGGAGCGCCGCACACCGCTCGGTGCCTTGTGGGCGAGTGGACCCACCCCTACTCGCGCGAACTGGCGGTCTTTCCCGACGCCGTGGCCGGGCGAGCAAAGGTGTGGCCGTCGGTCAGGCGTATCGACGGAGCGCACGGAGACAGAAATTTGGTCTGCTCGTGCCCTCCGATGGAGGCGTTCGCCTGACCCGTCGCGTCTGTGTTTCGAGCTCGTAGTCGGACGTCAGCTAGCTCGAAGTGAGTTGCAGCATCGATATTTCCGGCGGTGCTGCAACGCGGACCGGCGGACCCCACGCTCCTGCGCCTCGCGTGGTGTAGAGGGTCGTTGCTCCGACGGTGTCGAGTCCCTCCACGCTCGGCTGCTGCAGAGGCACCAGATACCGGAGGGGCCAGATCTGGCCAGCATGCGTGTGCCCGGACACTTGAAAGTCGACGCCCGCGTCGGATGCACCGAAAGCCTGCAGAGGTTGATGCGCGAGAAGAAACACGAAGTCATCTGCGTCGCGCCCGGCGAGCGCCGCGCCGAGGTCGGGTTCGTAGGGGGAGGGCGCAGTCGCGTCGTTGATTCCGGCGATGTCGATGGTCGCGCCGCCCCTGGTGACGGTCTCTCGTTCGTTGCGTAAGACGGTCACGCCCAACGTTTCCCACAGATCGAGCCACTTACCGCCATCGTCCGCGTAGAACTCGTGGTTCCCGCTCACGGCGAACACCCCGAGCGGTGCCGACAGATGTCGCAGAGGATCGAGGTCCGACCCGACCAGTTCGACGGTTCCGTCGATGAGATCTCCGTCGAGGACGACCATGTCAGGATTCTGAGCGTTGACGTCGTCTACCACCTTCTGGACGAAGTCAGATCCTCGCGCAGGTCCGACGTGCAGGTCGGAAACCAACGCCACGCGGGTGCCGTCGAACTGTGCAGGCAAACGTTCGAGCGCGACGGTTGTATTCGTGACTCTGGGGTTCGCAGCCTCGAACAGACCGTACGACACCGCGATGAGCGACACTGCCGCGACTGTGGCCGAGCCGATTCGCGTAGCGCGCAAACGGAGCGCGGTGGAGTCTCGCCGTCGTGCGGCGTACACGACGCGGATCGAGAGGGTGACGATTCCGACCAATACCGTGCCGAGAACCAGATACAGCACCACCGCCAACCAACTCAGTCCGATGAAGGCAGGAAGGCGCGCCCAGGAGGGGTCGAACAATTCACCCGAGCCGATACCAACCAGCGCCAGCGCCCATGCCAGGACCAACACGAAGTCGATGGCGACCGAGTAGGGCCGCGGTACCCGTGGTGCCCGCACGTACCTGAAGTGAAGGAACAGCCCAACCAGAGCTAGAAACGTGCCGAACGCAAGAAGTCGTGCCATTTTTCAGTACAACAGCTTTCGGAGAAGTGCAGGCAACTCCGCTCCATCGGATGACGCGACGGTGGTGAAGGAGCCGCCCGTTATGTCGGACATGGATTGCAACGTAGAAGAATCGGAATTGGTTCCGATGGACACAACGTCGATGGCGACCGGGCGTGCGGGACTCACGGTGGACCTGAGCACAGTCAGGAAGTCGTCCGAGGAAATCGACGTGTCGTCGTTCGGACCGTCGGTGATCACCAACACCCTGTTCGGCTTGCCGGGGGAATATCCGGCAAGTGCGTCGATGTAAGCGGCGGTGACAGATTCGTAGGTCGACGTCGCCGTTGCAGGCCGTACTCCGTCCGCGGCCGACTTCAGCCGATCCCTCCTACTTTCGGAATCGACCGCCTCGTCTATCGGGCCCGTGGGTACAAGCGTGCGGAAGGCGCGCGGTCCGTCGAGATCCTTGCTGAACATCCAGAGTCCGATCTCGGACGATGCAGTCACGGAATCGAACTGTCGGTCGAGCGCCGACACGGTGTTCGACAGACGCGTCCCCGACCCCTCCGTCGTATCCATCGAACCCGAAACATCGAGCAACGTCGTGACACGCTTCGGCGTCGCGGGATCGAGAACGGCGTCGAGAAGGGCACTACGGTCATCTCTGCCGAGGCCGGGGAGGCCGGCGGGCGCATCCTGCAGTTCGAATCCGGAGTCGACGAACAGTTGTGCGTTGCGAGGCTCGCGTAGGAACTCCACGAACTGGGCAGCAGCGCGACTCGACGTCTCGTCGGTCCACGGGCCGGACAGAATTACCGCAGGATGGTCGGCAATCGGGGTCGGTCCGCTCGGCGCGTAAGCGATCAGACCGTTCTGCGCAGACGATTCGAGTTGTTGTTCGGTTACCGGTACAGCGTGATATTCGGCGGTCTCCGATGCGTCACCACTCAACTGCGCGAGGGCATTGTCGGTGGAATCGTCCGTGGTCGACGAACTTCCGCGATCCGTCTTGGCCAGCGACGCCATCGCCGCAGCGACAGAGCGACTCAGGGGTGTTGGCGTCGATTGCTGGTCGCCGCCAGTCGCAACCGCGACCGCACCGAGCGCCGATGCAGTCGCACGTGATTCGGGTCCGACGGGCAGCCGAAGCCGTAGGCCACCCCAACCTGGCAAACCCATCGAGTCCAGCCCGTCGGGCGAACTTTGAAGGCGAGGGAGATCGGCCCACCCGACATTTGCCGCACCCAACGCATCGGCGACGACCGGCGGCGTCGCCAGAACGACGGGTGTGCCCGCTACAGATCGCGGTGTCCCGTCGATGATTCCCGGAGGGACGTCGACGATCCAATCGGACGACTGCGGTATCCACAGCGACGGGATATCTCCCAGTGCAGCAGTGTCCCAACTGTCTACGCCAGTTCGGAGTCCGTCAACCACGGCACTCGATTCGCGTGTAGTCACCTCGAGAGCGATGCAGTGGTCACGCACCACCGGACCGGTTTCGTCGAATGCGGCTGCGAGCTGAGTCACCTGCGACGAAATGTCCGGATCAACTGTGACGGAAACGACCTCGGTGCCCTCGACACACGTGTCGGCCGCTTGGACTCCTTGGTCCGCGATCCTGTCACGAAGCTGAAACCACCCGAGCACGGCGAGCACCAGAACGATGATGGTGCCCGCCGCGATCACGGGGCCTCTGCTGATACTTCGGGTTCCCCCCGAGGTCCGATGTTCGCCCACGGGAGAAGGTTACAAGCCGGTCAGCTGTTGGCTGCTTTGTACTCGCGCCGGCGGCGATGCAGGATCGGCTCGGTGTAGCCGTTGGGCTGGCTGGTTCCCTGGAAGATCAGGTCACTTGCCGCTTGGAAGGCGATGTTCGAATCGAAGTCCGGGGCCAGGTTCTTGTAGGTCGGGTCCGAGCTGTTCTGCCGGTCGACGACCGGAGCCATCCGCTCCAACGACTGACGCACCTGCTCTTCGGTGACGATGCCGTGACGTAACCAGTTCGCGAGGAACTGCGACGAAATACGCAAGGTCGCTCGGTCTTCCATCAACGCGATGTCATTGATGTCGGGCACCTTCGAACATCCAACGCCGTGGTCGATCCAGCGGACGACGTATCCGAGGATCGACTGCGAATTGTTGTCGAGTTCCTTTTGCTTCTGCTCGTCCGTCCAGTCCGTCGACGGTGCGAGCGGGATCTGCAGGATGTCGTCGACACTTGCACGCTTGGATTTTGCGATCTCTTCCTGACGGGCGAAGACATCGACCTTGTGATAATGCAGGGCGTGTAACGTCGCTGCCGTCGGAGACGGCACCCATGCGGTGTTCGCGCCGGCCTTCGGGTGACCGATCTTCTGCTCGAGCATGTCGTGCATCAGATCGGGCATCGCCCACATGCCCTTGCCGATCTGCGCTTTACCTTCGAGGCCCGCTGCGAGTCCGGTGTCGACGTTGAAGTCCTCGTACGCGGAAATCCACTTCTGAGCCTTCATCTCGCCCTTGGGAACGACCGGGCCTGCTTCCATCGAGGTGTGGATTTCGTCGCCCGTTCGGTCGAGGAATCCGGTGTTGATGAACACCACCCGCTCCTTGGCTGCTTCGATCGCACCCTTGAGGTTCACGGTAGTGCGGCGTTCCTCGTCCATGATGCCGACTTTGAGCGTGTTCTCGGGCAATCCGAGCACCTTCTCCACACGTCCGAACAGTTCGACC
Source organism: Rhodococcus sp. P1Y (assembly GCF_003641205.1). Classification (NCBI taxonomy): domain Bacteria; kingdom Bacillati; phylum Actinomycetota; class Actinomycetes; order Mycobacteriales; family Nocardiaceae; genus Rhodococcus; species Rhodococcus sp. P1Y. The sequence goes on along the minus strand of NZ_CP032762.1, from coordinate 3,814,045 downwards.
GTGAACGCGACCTCGTCGGGTCCGTGCATCTTCGGCTTGACGATGTACAGCGACCCGGTACGAGAGTTCTTCAGCACATTGTCGGCGCCCAGAGAATGCAGTCCCGCCAGCGAGGTGAACAGTGCGTCGAGGATGCCCTCGGGCACTTCATTGCCGTCGGTATCGAGTATGGCGTCGGAGGTCATCAGATGGCCGACGTTGCGCACGAACAGCAACGACCGTCCATGCAGAGTGAGTTCGCTGCCGCCGACCGCGGTGTAGGTGCGGTCCTGGTTCAGTGCACGCGTGAAGGTCTTGCCGCCTTTGGAGACCTCTTCGGTGAGATCGCCGCGCATGAGCCCGAGCCAATTGCGGTAGCCGAGAACTTTGTCGTCGGCATCGACAGCGGCGACGGAGTCCTCGAAGTCCATGATCGTGGTGACCGCGGATTCGAGTAGAACGTCCTTGACACCGGCCGCGTCGGTCTTCCCGATCGGGCTGTCGGCATCGATCTGGATCTCGAAATGCAAGCCGTTGTGCACCAGCAGAATCGCCGTGGGTGCGTCCGGGGCGCCCTGGTAGCCGAGCAGCTGCGCTGGATCTTTCAACCCCACGGTCGATCCGTCGGCCAACGTAACCGTCAACGACGCAACGTCGATCGCATAGTTCGTGGTACCCACGTGTGAGCCGGACGCCAACGGTGCTGCCTCGTCGAGGAAATCACGCGCGAAGGCAATGACCTTGTCGCCCCGGACCTTGTTGTAGCTGCTTCCCTTTTCCGCGCCGTTCTCCTCGGAGATGGCGTCGGTTCCGTACAGAGCGTCGTACAGCGATCCCCAGCGAGCGTTCGACGCGTTGATCGCAAACCGGGCGTTGAGCACCGGAACCACCAACTGTGGGCCTGCCGTCGAGGTGATCTCGGTGTCGACTCCGCCAGTGGTGATAGCGAAGTCGGACGGCTCGTCGAGGAGGTAGCCGATCTCCTTCAGAAACGTCTTGTACGCGGCCTTGTCGTAGTCGGGGCCTGCGTGCTCTCCGTGCCAGGCGTCGACCTTGCCCTGGATCTCGTCACGCACTGCCAGCAGCGCCTTGTTCTTCGGGGCGAGATCGGTGATCACCGCTTCGGCGCCGGACCAGAACTGGTCGGAATCTACCCCGGTGCCCGGAAGTGCTTCGGTCTGCACGAAGTCGTACAACACTTTGGCAACCTGAAGACCACCAACACGAACTCGATCGGTCATGAATCCCTCGCTCTTTCCGGTCACGGGCACCGTGTCGGGTACCCCAACGACAACGACGTCGATGTTACTCGGCGGTAGGTCCGACAATCGCACCGCCGCTCACCAGTAGATTCTCGCACCGAGCGATCAAAGCCGATCGGAGAGGGGCAGCCCTGTTCGACAAGTCCGACTGAGCCCGTACGTATTCGGCACGTCCCTCGGGTGTTTCGATTCGGATGGAGTCGAGACCATAGGCAGTCAAGTCGTACGGGCTCGCTCTCATATCGACGGTCCGCGCCGCCAACGCGAGCTCGAAACAATCCGTCACCAACCGAGAATCGACAAGCGGAGACAATTTGTAGCTCCACTTGTACAAGTCCATGCTCGCGTGCACACATCCTGGCTGTTCTCGCGCGGTTCGTCCCGACGAGTCGAGCTCGAGTGCATTGCGGGGCGCGGCGGCGTCGGTGAAGAACCGGAACGCGTCGTAATGAGTGCATTTGAGCTTCATCGAATCGACCACGTCGTCGGTGCCCGTATGCCCCAGCCTCAGCGGAACGCTCCCGTGGCGAAGGGCGGACTTGCCGCCTCGGTAGACCATCGCCCATTCGTGGAGGCCGAAACAACCCAGGTTCGGTTGCCGATCTCTGGTTGCGCTCAGTAGGCCCAGGATGAACTCGATCGCGGATCTGCGGCGATCCAGTAGTGACTCACGTACTGCGAACCCACCTTCGGTCGGCTCGTAGGAGGCCAGGTCGGCGTAGTCGTGGGCTCGCTCTCCTGTGAGCACAACGCCGTAACCGGGGTTCCATCGTTTGAGGTGACCTGGTTTGTAGCTGTAGTAGGTGAAGAGAAAGTCGAGGACCGGGTGATAGGCACCGCTGGCGCGGTCTCGCAGATAGTCACCGACCAGTCGCTCGACGCGTTCGACGTGTGCTTGCCTCGAGGTCGTCCATTCCGACTGCCGAAGAACGGTCACCATCGCTATCGCCGCGACCCACCCGGAGCAGGCCCCGCGACTCGGTGGGTGCCGTCGCGGACGGTCCCGACGAACTCCTCCACGAGGTCTTCCAGTGCAACGATTCCGACGATGGCCCCCGTCGAATCCTTGACCGCGCCCAGATGACTTCTTGTGCGGCGCAGTCGAGTGAGAGCGTCGTCGAGCATGGTGTCGTCGGTGACGACAGGCAGGGTTCTGACCTCCGACCTGGGGATGATCGTATCCGGCCCGGCCGAATCGTCGACCATGTACTCCAGCACATCTTTCAAGTGCAGGTACCCGACCAGCGAGCCATCGGACGCTTCGACGGGGTAGCGCGAAAAGCCAGTCGCGGTCACCGCTTCCTCGACTGATCTCAGCGTCGGGCCGGATGTGACGCCCGACCCTGAGAGTCGCACGCTGCGAACCTGAGCGGACGGGATCAAGACCTCGGCAACGGTCCGACCGGACGTGTCGAGTGCCTGAGTAAGTCGCCGATGCTCTTCTTCGTCGATCAGACCTTCCGAGCGCGATTCGCCGATCATCTGTGACAACTCGTCGGCAGATACCGAAGAGTCCAGCTCGTCCTTCGGTTCGATACGCAGCGCTCGCAACGTCAGGTTGGCACAGACGTTGTAGAAGGAGATCAGCGGCTTTGCGAGCTTGATGAACATCAGGTGGATCGGCACCAGAATCATGGCCGTGCGTTCGGGCCCGGCGATCGCGATGTTCTTCGGCACCATCTCACCCACGAGTATGTGCAGAACGACAACGAGGCCGAGGGCAACGGCGAACGAGATGGGGTGCAGGAACGCGTCGGGAATCCCGACCAGTTTCATCGGAGCCTCGAACAGATGCGCCACGGCCGGCTCGCCCACTCGACCTAAGAGAATGGAGCAAATCGTGATGCCGAGCTGGGCTGCCGCAAGCATCAGCGACAAATTCTGACCCGCCTCGATGACGGACTTCGCTCGCTTCTTTCCCTGTGCGAGCAGCGACTCCAGTCGGTCTCTGCGTGCTGAGATCAACGAGAACTCGGCGCCGACGAAGAATGCATTGCCCGCGAGCAGGAAGACAGCGAGCAGAACCGACAATATGTCACCCACGGCCGTTCTCCTCCGTCCTCAGCTGGGCCAATCGCTCGGATGCGACCGGTTGCAGAAGAATTCGGTCGATTCTCCGCCCGTCCATTCGAGTCACCTTCGCCACCCATCCACCATCGGATTCCGACGGATCGTCGAAGTCCGGTACGGGAAGGATCGTCCGGTCGCCTTCTTCCGGAATTCGCCCCAGTTCCGAGAGAACGAGGCCTCCGATGGTCTCGTATTCGCCTTCGGGTGCTCGATATCCGGTTGCGGACGCCACCTCGTCGATGCGAAGCAGACCGGAACAGATCCAACTGTCACCGACCCGCTGGACGTCGACCTCGGGCTCGTCGTGTTCGTCTCGGACGTCTCCGACGATCTCCTCGATCAGGTCCTCCATGGTCACCATGCCCGCAGTCCCGCCGTACTCGTCGACGACGAGTGCAACCTGCATTCCATCCGAACGCACACGTTCCATCACTGTGTCGCCATCGAGACTCGACGGCACCACGGGGACATCCTGAGCGAGTGCGTCGAGTCGGGTCGTGCGTCGGCGAACCGCGGGTACGGCGAACGCGTGTTTGATGTGAACGACCCCGACCGTGTCGTCGAGGTCTCCGTCGACCACCGGGAACCGCGAAAACCCGGTCCGTGCAGCAGTTTCGATGAGATCGAACGCCGTATCGGTCACCGAAAGCGACTCCACTTTCACTCGCGGAGTCATCAATTCCTCCGCGGTGCGTTCTCCGAACTGCAGCGATCGATCGACCAGACGTGCTGTTCTCTCGTCGATCGAACCTTGCTTCGCCGATGTGCGAACCAACGAACCGAGTTCACGCGGCGAACGCGCCGACCGTAGTTCCTCGGCAGGCTCGACACCCAATCGGCGTACGAGCCAGTTGGCGGAGCCATTCAGCCCTCTGATCGCCCATCGGAAAATCGCTGAGAAACCCGACATCGCACCTGCGGTCGCCCGAGCGGTTCCCATCGGCATCGCGATTGCGATGTTCTTGGGCACCAGCTCACCGAAGATCATCGAGAAGGATGTTGCGATGATCAGCGCTGCGGCGAGCGAGATTCCGGACGCAAGCGTCTCCGAAGCGCCGAGCATCGACGCCAACGGGACGAAAAATCCGGCGAGGACCGGCTCGGCGAGATAGCCGGTGATCAACGTGGTGATGGTGATACCCAGTTGTGCACCCGACAATTGGAACGACAGGGTCCGATGTGCTCGTTGCACCTGTCGCGACCGAATGTCGTCGCGGTTCGCTACTGCGGAATCGACCGTACTTTTCTCCAGCGCAGTCAGCGAGAATTCGGCTGCGACGAACAGCGCTGTGCCGGCCGTAAGTGCAACGAATCCGAGAAGACTCAGAATGCTGATGGCGATCTGCACCGGCTATCGCCGCCGGAGTTGCGAAAGAAGGAATGCGCCGCCACTGTCCGAGCCGTCACGTCCCGCGTGCGGGCCTGACCAGGAATGTGGACGAGCGGTCGAACGTTTGTCGCCGGGTTGGTCACCCGGCCCGATAGAGGAGCCCTCCGAAGTGGAGCCCTCGTCGCCCTGATCGCTAGGTGCGATCGCAGCAATGCTGATGACGGGTGCCTCAGGCACCTGGTTCCTTTCTCTCGCTCCCTGGTGCGCCCGACGAGCAGCGCATCAGGAAGTGCATGTAAATCCCGAAGCCCTTATCTTAACCGCTCGCCGGACGGATGCGGGAACGGGCGAGTGGGACGAGCTCACCAACCGCTGGGCAGCGGTCTTCCTTCGGCAAACCCTGCGGCGGACTGCACTCCGAGCACGGCGAGGTCGTGAAGCTCTCGGAGCGTTCGGGCGCCTGCATAGGTGCAGGTACTGCGAACTCCGGCACAGATGTGGTCGATGAGGTCCTCGACGCCCGGTCGGTCCGGGTCGAGGCGCATCCGCGAAGAGGAAATACCCTCCTCGAAGAGTCCCTTTCGGGCCCGGTCGAATGCGCTGTCGGTAGCTGTACGCGCAGCGACTGCGCGCTTGGACGCCATCCCGAAACTCTCCTTGTACGCGTGTCCTGCAGCATCGAATCGGAGGTCGCCCGGCGACTCGTAGGTTCCGGCGAACCATGATCCGATCATGACGTTGGCTGCACCTGCAGCGAGCGCCAGCGCAACATCTCGCGGATGACGAACTCCACCGTCCGCCCACACCGAAGCGCCCAGCTCCGTTGCGGCGGCCGAACATTCGGCCACAGCAGAGAATTGAGGACGACCGACACCGGTCATCATTCTGGTCGTGCACATAGCACCCGGTCCAACACCGACCTTGACGATGTTCGCGCCCGCAGCGATCAGGTCGCGCGTACCAGCCGCGGACACGACGTTGCCTGCGGCAAGGGGAACGCCGAGATCGAGTGCGGCGATGGCCGACAGCGCATCGAGCATCTTCTCTTGATGTCCGTGTGCGGTATCGATCACCAAGACGTCGGCCCCCGTCTCGACGAGCGCCCTCGCCTTCGCCGCAACGTCGCCGTTGATGCCGACTGCCGCAGCGACTCGCAGCCGTCCGGAGCCGTCGATCGCAGGCGAATAGATTCCGGCGCGGACCGCTCCCGTTCGGGTCAGTACACCCGCCAGCGTCCCATCCGGATTCACCAGGACGGCAAGGCTGCCGTGAGCGGACTCCAACATCTCGAATACCGACCGCGGCGATGCGTTCACCGGTGCGGTGACGAAGTCGGTGTCCGCGACCGTCTGCAAGCGCGCGAACCGATCCACGTCTGCGCACGCGGCTTCGGTGACGACTCCGATCGGGCGGCCATCTTTCACCACGATTACGCCGCCGTGCGCCCGTTTGTGTACGAGTGCGAGAGCGTCCGAGACCGAGTCGTCCGGCCCGAGAACGACCGGTGTATCCGCGACGAGGTCGCGGCTCTTGACGAATGCGATTGTCTCGGACACGGCGTCGATAGGGAGATCCTGCGGAAGGACGGTTATACCGCCTCTGCGGGCCACGGTTTCGGCCATACGCCGCCCCGACACCGCCGTCATGTTCGATACGACGATCGGGATTGTCGTACCGGTGCCGTCGACCGTGGACAGATCCACATCGAATCGGGAGGTGACGTCGGTCCGGTTCGGAACGAAGAACACGTCGTCGTAGGTGAGGTCGTATGGGGGCCTGTGGCCGTCGAGGAACTGCACGTTGCGCCAGCCTACCTGTCAACCGGCCGCTGCGCCCTCGGTGACGCCGGCCTGTGTTCGAGACAGGGCAATCGTTGCGTAGATCATGACCGCGACCGAGCCCGCGATGACGGCGAGCGCGACGGGGCCGTCGCGAACGCGTTCGTCCAAGACGGTGATCCCGAGGAACGCGGCTCCGAAGGGCTCGCCGATGGTGACAGCTGGAAGCGATGCCGACAACGGGCCCGCTTGGAACGCGCGCTGCTGAAGATAGAAGCCCACCACGCCGCACCCGACCAATGCGTAGGTCTGCCACGCAGTGAGTGCACCCAGAATGTCCTTGTCGACGAGATCGGTGACGAACTTCGTGAACGCAACGGCGACACCGAACAGCAGTCCGCCGGCGGCGCCGAGACACAGAGCTCGGTGTCCCGGATTCTTCGAGGTCAAGCCGGCAACGACGCAGCCGGTGACGACGGCCCCCGCGATGACCAACGGAATCATCCATTCGGACCATGGCGCATTCGAATGGCCTTCGGTGGGATCACCGACAACGATGAAGACAGCGAGCGCGAGCGCAAGGGATACAGCCGACAACCAGATCCTGCGTGTCATTCGGAAGCCCGAGAACTTTGCCGACAGCGGCAGGGCGAACAGCAACATCGAGACGACGAGCGGCTGCACGACGAGGACGGAGCCCACCCACAGTGCGGCAACCTGCACTCCGTATCCGCCGACGTCACCGATCACTCCGGCCCACCATCGAGGGCTTCGCAGTAGTCCGGCGACGAGCGAGTCACCTTCTGGCACCGACGCGGCCGCGCTCTGCTGGGCGACGGATGCGCAGGCGAACAACATCGCCGCGACCAGGGCAAGGAGCACTGGCAACACGGCCGAGCCGCTCAACGTCGTCCCGACCGTCGCGACCGCGTACGCCCAGGAGTGGACCCGGTCGAACGGCGTGAGCTCGGCCTCGTGCGAGTGTCAGGCGTAGTCCGTTCCACGGCGCTCAGCGCGATCCCGTTGGGTCTGCGGGCACCTGTAGCTGCGACCAGTTCGGGACTCGTCGGGCCCACATCGACCATCGCTGCTGTTATCCCGGCCTGCTGCATGAGCTCCGCAACCTGCAGCTCCTGTGATTCGGTCAACAAGGTGACCACGGTTCCCGATCGGCCGGCACGTCCCGTTCGCCCGGCGCGGTGCGTGTAGTCCTTGCCATCGACCGGGGGATCGACGTGAACGACGAGACTGACTGCGTCGACGTCGATTCCTCGTGCAACGACGTCGGTCGCAACGAGTACCGGTACGGACCCGGCCGTGAATGCGTCCAGGGTGTGGGCCCGGTACGCCTGACTTTTGTCCCCGTGCAACGCTGCCGCCGAGATACCGTCGGCGCGCAGCTTCTCGGTAAGTCGATCGACGGCATGTTTCGTACGAAGGAACAGCATCGTGCTGCCCGCTCGTGCCGAAATCGCCGCAGCTACCCGGTCCTTGTCTTCGTGGGTGACACGAAAGAAATAGTGTTCGACCGGCGAATGTGCCACCGGAACATCGTCGGTCCGATGGAGCACAGGCGTATCGAGATAGCGCTCGACCAAGATATCGACGTCGCCGTCGAGGGTGGCGGAGAACAGCATTCGCTGTCCATCGGCAGGAGTCCCGTCGATCAGCGACTCGACCTGAGGCAAAAAACCGAGGTCGGCCATTCTGTCGGCCTCGTCCAGCACCGTGATCTCTACGTCGTCGAGCGAAAACTCCGTCGTGGAGACGAGATCTTGCAGTCGACCCGGTGTTGCAACGACGACGTCGACTCCCCGGCGAATTCCGTCGAGTTGCCGCTTCATTGGCACGCCCCCCACCACGCTCGACACGCGAATGCCGCAAGCGCGACCCGGTTCTTCCAAGGCTTCGGCGATCTGGAGAGCAAGCTCACGAGTGGGGACGAGGACGACGCCGCGAGGTCTACCCGGTCTGCTGGCTCGGCCGGACAGGCGGTGCAGCAAAGGAAGACCGAAGGCAAGAGTCTTACCGGATCCGGTCGGGGCTCGTCCGAGTATGTCTCGACCGGACAGGGCATCGGGGATGGCTGCGGACTGAATGGGGAAAGGCACCTCTACGCCCACTCGGCGAAGTGCGTGCACGACGACGGGTCGCAGGCCCAGGTCTGCAAACGAAGAAATCGGTCCCGTCATAGCCGAACACTACCGCGGCCACCGCCACATGTCGGTGGTCCTTGCCATCATGTCAGCATTCGAACATGTGTTCGATAATGGATGGATTCATTCGACTGGATTCGTATCGAAACGGGGAGACTATGTGTGCACTGTGTGACGGCCGATCGATAGATGACTACGTTCTCGGCGTGGAGGGATTGATCGACCGATACGGCTGGGCCCTTCAGTACGTCAACTCCGATGCAGACACCGTGTTCGGCGCCAGCAGTGCCCGGGTGGACAACGATGCGGTGTACGGGGACTTGGTGCACGAGGACCTGGTGTACGAGGAGCACATTATTCCCGCGTTCTGCTACACCGTGGGACTCACCGCCCTTGGGCATCCTGAGCTGATCCTGACCGGGCGCTCTGCGAGCGAATCGGCATCGGTCCTGAACATCCTCGCACGCAGGGTGCTGCTCGATGGCCATTCACTCGAAGCGGGATGCGAGTGCAGCGCAGGAGGTTTGGGATTGTCGTTCGTCGACGTCGCAGAACCGGGGGACTGGCTTCTGATGGCACATCGCGTCTATCCGGGTCGGGACGTGGGAGCGGTCCAGGCTGTGTGGCGGGATGTCGAGGGCAATCTGCCGTGGGAGGGCCCGTTTCCATCGACGGTAGTGCAACCCGTTCTCGGCCCGCCGCCAGGATGGGACGAAGAATTCGACTGAATCGGCTTCCGTCGCCGAGGTCGAGCCGAACAGGCTGCTCGGTCGCGCGCACGCTACTGCCGGCGGCAGCGAAAGGCGGTCGGGATCGCTAGAGATCCCGACCGCCTCGCTGGGCTATCGCTGGGCGTCGAGTCTCACGCCTCGACTTCGCTGCGATCCCCACTCCACAGAGTGTGGAACTTGCCTTCGGCATCGATGCGTTCGTACGTGTGCGCACCGAAGAAGTCGCGTTGCCCCTGAGTCAGGGCGGCAGGCAGTCGTTCTGCACGCAACGCATCGTAGTAGGCGAGCGATGACGCGAAGGCCGGGACCGGGATTCCGAGGGAAGCCGCCGTGATGACGACGCGGCGCCAGCTATCGATCGCCTCTTCGATTGCGTCGCGGAAGTACGGCGCCAGAATCAGGCTTGGCAGTTCGGCGTTGTCGTCGTACGCATCTTTGATGCGGTTCAGGAATCGGGCGCGGATGATGCAGCCGCCGCGCCAGATGGTCGCCAGATCACCTGGATGCAGATTCCAGTCGTACTCGGCGCTGCCTGCCGCGATCTGGTCGAATCCCTGTGCGTAGGCCACGATCTTGGATGCATAGAGTGCGCGGGAGATGTCGTGGGTGAACTGCTCGGCGTCGGAGGGCTTTGCGGCGAGCGTGCCCGATGCGAGTCCTACTGCGGCCTTGCGTTGGCTCCTGGATCCGGACAGAGCGCGAGCGAAGACGGCCTCTGCGATTCCGGTGACGGGAACACCCAGATCGAGCGCAGCCTTGACGGTCCAGCGACCTGTGCCCTTCTGTTCGGCGGCGTCGACGATCACGTCGACGAGCGGCTGGCCAGTCTTGGCGTCCACCTGCTTCAACACCTCGGCGGTGATCTCGACGAGGTAGCTCTCGAGGTCGCCGTTGTTCCACTCGGTGAAGACGTCGGCCACCTGCTGCGGCGTGTAATCGAGTGCGTCGCGGAACAGGTTGTAGGCCTCCCCGATGAGCTGCATGTCGGCGTACTCGATACCGTTGTGCACCATTTTCACGAAGTGGCCCGAGCCGTCGGGACCGATATGAGTGCAGCACGGCGTTCCGTCCACCTGTGCGGCAATCGATTCCAGCAACGGGCCGAGCGCCTTGTACGAATCGACCGGCCCACCCGGCATGATCGACGGGCCGTTCAGCGCGCCTTCCTCACCGCCGGAAATGCCCGCACCGACGAACAGCAGCCCGCGTTCCTTGAGGGAGGACTCACGGCGAATCGTGTCGGTGTACAGGGCGTTTCCACCATCGATGATGATGTCGCCTTCTTCCATTGCAGACGCGAGCTCTTCGATGACGGCATCGGTCGGATCGCCGGCCTTGACCATGATCAGGACACGGCGCGGCTTGGCGAGAGCTGCAACGAACTCTTCGATGGTTTCGGTGCGCACGAAGTTCCCTTCGCTGCCGTGTTCCGCTAGGAGCGCATCGGTTTTGGCGATGCTGCGGTTGTGCAGGGCAACGGTATGTCCGTTGCGCGCAAAGTTCCTGGCGATGTTGGAGCCCATGACGGCAAGTCCGGTGACACCGATCTGGGCAAGTTCTGACGAGTCCACTGCTGAGGTCATGGGTACAGCTTTCCCTGCCGGGCCGACGAAGGAAAGTTGGGGGACACGGTTAGTCCGAACACCGTCGCTTGCGTTGCCTCCAGAGACCTCGAACCCAGAACAGGACGCCGTCTCGGTATCGAGACGACGTCCTGTCGGTGAAAGCGGCGGTCAGGTCACATCAGCGGTTGCGAGCCGGCCCGTCGAATCCTTCGTACGAACGACGATCGGTGCGGCTACGGAACCCACCCGACCGGCTGTCCTCTTGAACTGACGACGGCTGACGCCGTTCGCCGCCGCCCTGGTAGCCGCCGGTGCGGGGGCGGTCGCCCTGGTAGCCGCCGGTGCGGGGGCGGTCGCCCTGGTAGCCACCGGTGCGGGGGCGGTCACCTTGGTAGCCACCGGTGCGGGGGCGGTCGCCCTGGTAGCCGCCGGTGCTCGAGCGGTCACCTTGGTAGCCGGTACGCGGGCGGTCGCCCTGGTAGCCGCCGGTGCTCGAGCGGTCACCTTGGTAGCCGCCGGTGCGGGGACGGTCGCCTTGGTAGCCGCCGGTGCGGGGACGGTCGCCTTGGTAGCCGCCGGTGCGGGGACGGTCGCCTTGGTAGCCGCCGGTGCGGGGACGGTCGCCCTGATAGCCGCCGGTGCGGGGACGGCTGTCGCGACGATCTCGGGGCGCGGAGCTCTCGGCTCGCAACGCCTCACCCGTCGGCTTCTTTGCGCCCGTGATGGACGACAGCTCGGCCGATCCGGGGCCGACGTTGACCGAGGTTGCTTTGACCCCTGCCATTCCGGTCAAGCGCTGCACCTGGCGACGCTGGTTGGGGAGCACGATCGCAACGACAGTGCCCTTTTCTCCTGCGCGCGCCGTGCGGCCTGCCCTGTGCAGGTAATCCTTGTGGTCGGCGGGCGGGTCGACGTGGACGACGAGATCGATACCGTCGACGTGGATTCCGCGTGCTGCGACATCGGTCGCGACGAGCACAGGGGTGCGGCCGTTCTTGAATCGCTCGAGAACACGAGTCCGCTGGTTCTGGGCCTTGCCGCCGTGCAGCGACTCGGCAGCGATGCCGAGAGCGCGGAGGCGATCGGTGATTCCGTCGCATCCGAGCTTGGTCCGGGCGAACATGATCGTTCGGCCTTCACGTGCGCCGATTTCGGAGAGCACGATGTCCTTCTGCCCGCGATCGACACAAAGAAGGTAGTGGTCCATGGTGCGAACGCTCGCCTTGCCGTCCTGCGTGGAGTGCTCCACGTGGTCCGGGAGGAACTGACGAACCAACGACTGAACTTCGCGGTCGAGCGTTGCGGAGAACAGCATCCGCTGTCCGTCGGCCGGAGTGTCGGCCAAAACTGCACGGACCTCGGGGAGGAACCCCATGTCGGCCATCTGGTCGGCCTCGTCCAACGCGGTGATCTCGATCGAATCGAGAACGCATGTTCCTTGACGCAGATGGTCCGCGAGACGTCCTGGGGTCGCTACGAGGACGTCGACGCCGCGGCGAAGTTGCTCGACCTGCTTGTTGAACGGCGTGCCGCCGACTGCTGCACGGACGGTCAGACCTTGCGCACCTGCGTACGGCCCCAACGATTCGACGACCTGGAAGGCCAGCTCGCGAGTCGGCACGAGAACGAGTGCACGCGGGCGCTTGGCAGACGGACGATCGGTGTGCAGCGCGAGGCGCGCAAGAATCGGCAGGCCGAATGCGAGGGTCTTGCCGGATCCGGTCTGTGCACGGCCGAGGACGTTCTTGCCCGCGATGGCGTCTGGAAGTGCTTTGGCCTGAATCGGCGAAGGCACGGTGATGGAGTTACGCGCCAGAGCTGCGACGACCGGTTCCGGCAGTCCGAGCTCGGCGAAGGTGATCACAGGTGTTGAATCTGCAGAACTATCTGTAACCACGGGCGACGCGCTTGTGGCGTTCGCTGTGGTGGGGGTGGATGTACTAGTCGAGACAGCGTGAGTCACGCAGTTGAACCTCTCCGGATTACGGGCACGCCACGAAGCTACAGCTGGGAAAACGCCCGTGAGAGATGGGCACAAACAACAGCTAGAACACAATTATGACGAGCCAGGGCACTGTCACCTGGCCATCCGTGCGCTTGGATACTGCGCAGAGTGGGGCTGTTTGTGCCTTTTCGAATTGCTAGGCCGCAATGGCGACCGTGTACGAGTGTACGCGAGAAGTGATCAAACACCGATTCGAATCAGTGTGAGCTGCCCGACTCGTCAGCCGTGATTCATCAGCCGACTCAATTCGACGAGCCACGGCATAGCGACGAAGATCGTGGGAACAACCAGGATGATTGCGGCAGCCGAGTAGGCGGCGATGCTCGTAGCGACGTCGGTTCGAGGTCCACTCAGGCGCTGCACGCGGATAAGCGTGCTCGGCCCTCCGGCGGCGAGTGCCCCGCGGGGAGCCGTCGATCCGGCGCAGGTCACAAGGGCGCGGGCGAGCGGCGTCGGCCCGGTCACTTTGACTGCAGAGTCGTCCGCCAACAATTCGACGAGTAGTTGGACACTCCCGAGCGCCGACTTGCTTCGCACGATGCGAGGAAATGCTTCGTTCACTGCGGTGAAAGCCTCTAGTACGAGATCGTGGCGCGAACGGAGATGGGACCGTTCGTGGCTCAGTATCGCTTTGAGCTCCGACAGATTGAGATTGGTCAGAACGCCTTCGCTGAGTACCACCCTCTGGCGTAGACCCGGCAAACAGTAGGCAATCGGTTCGATCGCATCCAGAACGCGAACATCCGCGTCCCTTACTCCGGGGAACGGGCGACTGTTCGGACCGCTCCGATCGAGGAGGTCTACGAGTACTCGATGGCGTGCACGCCGCCGTCGAGTACGCACCGCAACCCGGACAACCGAGAACATCAATTTCGCGCCGATGGCGAGGGTGATTGCGAGTACGACGACGTACAGAAGCCACAGCGGCAGGCCGAGGGCTTGGATTTCGTCTGTCGGTGCCGTGGTCGGACGCCCGTCGGGCCCGGGAACGAGAAGTAGACCGCCGATCGCCAGTCCAGAACTGAAAGCTGAGAAGACCGCAGCCACGGCGATGGCCTGCCACAACACCAGGGCCGCGCGGGGTGCTCGATACGGCCACGTGGCGCGGCTCAGAAACGCAGGAACTGGCCCCGTCAACAGCAGGGCGAGTATTGCGAATACCAGCGCTGTGGTGGAGTTCATTTCCTCACTAACCGAGGGCAGGAATCAATCGGATTGTCGATCTTCGACGAGCGCGGCGGACCGCCCGCCCGATTGTGCCACTTCCAACGCGGCAAGAGCTTCTCGGAGGGCTGCAGCTTCATCAGCTCCGACTTGACCGACGAAATGCACGAGCGCTGCGGCGCGGCCACCGAAGGCCGGCGCCTGAGCGAGCGCATCCACCATGAGGCTGGCAACGAGTTCGTCTCGGCTGTGAAGGGGGACGTAGCGGTGAGCTCGATCGTCGCGCTGCTGAACGACGAGCTGCTTCTTGGCCAACCGTTGCAGAACGGTCATCACCGTTGTGTAGGCGAGTTCGCGGTGAGCGGCCAGCGCTTCGTGGACTTGTCGAACTGTCTGTGGTTCCGAGGACTCCCACAGATGATCCATCACTGCACGCTCGAGTTCGCCTAGACCTGCCATTCTTGCGAGTCTACGGGCAGTCCGACACAAATGCGTACTACTCCCGGTAGTAAGGGCGCCCTGCGTGTGTGGGATGCGTCATACGCCCGTGAAGGATGACTTATCGACCGGTTGAGGCCGGCTTGAGGGATTCGGCGTCGAACTGTGCCTATTCTGCACTCATGTCACCGTGTCGGCGTCTCGGGAGAGAGCTGTGAACTGGTTCGTCTCGTTGTCTTTGGTCAGCGGCACCACGTCGTGGGCCACCCTCGTGCTCGGGCTCCTCGGGGCGGCGTGGCTCGTCGCCGGTCGCACGCGGCGCTATCTCGTTCGGATCCTTCCCTTCTGTCTTCTCGCCGCTGCCATGGTCGCGGCAGTGCTGTACTACGTCGTCGAACAAGTGTGGCGGCCCTTTCCCGACCCCATCGAGCCCTTGATCTACGTCTGGGTCGGTGTCGGTCTTGCAGCTGTGTTCGCGGTCGTGCCGCGCATGACCGTGGCACGTGGCGTCCTGGCAAAGGTCGTCACCCTCGTCGCCGCTGTGCTCGTCGTCGTGGCTGCGTGCGCACAGGTCAATCTGGTCTTCGCTGCGTACCCGACGGTGGGAACGTTGCTCGGGGTCGACGAGGTGGACAGAATCGATCTCGCCGAGGTTCCGGGGCCACAGACCTCGGTCGTCACAGGGAGTCCACTCGATTCGGTATGGACCGCTCCGAATTCGATGCAGGCGTCGGGCAGGCTGACGTCGGGGACGATTCCGCCCACCGCGTCAGGCTTCTCCGCTCGTGACGCGCAGGTCTACCTACCTCCGGCGTACTTCGCCGACCCCCGGCCGCTGCTGCCTGTTCTGGTCCTGCTCGCCGGCCAGCCCGGTGCGCCGGAAGATTGGCTGACCGGTGGATTGCTCGCGAGCACCATGGACGCGTTCGCGAAGGACCACGCGGGATTGAGCCCGGTGGTCGTTGTCCCCGACGCGACAGGGTCCGAGCTCGCCAACCCTCTGTGTGTCGACTCCGTGCTCGGCAAGGTCGATACGTATCTCGCACGGGACGTGCCGAGCTGGATCGAGTCGACGTTCCAGGTGAACACCGACCCACGCGCCTGGGTGATCGGTGGTTTGTCCTACGGCGGGACTTGCTCGATTCAACTGGCAACCAATCATCCCGACGTCTACCCCAACTTCCTCGACCTGTCGGGCCAGGCAGAACCGACTCTGGGCGATCGCGCCCGCACTGTAGCCGAGGCCTTCGGGGGTAATGAAGCGGCGTTCGTTGCGGTCAACCCGATGGACCTGCTGAAGGCGAGAAAGTACCCGAATTCCGCAGGCGCTTTCGTTGTCGGAGCCGAAGACAACGATTACCGACCTGGACAACAAGCGATGTTCGACGCCGCCAAGGCAGCAGGTATGGACGTGCGCTATCTCGAAGTACCGGGCGGGCACAGTTTCGCCGTCTGGTCCGAAGGCTTGAAGCAGGAACTTCCGTGGTTGATGCAGAAAGTAGGACTGATCTCGTGAATGACGCGACCCGGGCGGCAGATCCGATCGTTGTGCAGGAACCGTCGTGGATCGAGGTACGAAGATCCCGCATTACTGCGTTCTGGCGCAGGACTATCCGGCAGCTCGTCAGGCTGCGAGCACTGATCGTCTTCGGCATCAAGGGCGCGCCGGTAAGCCTTGGGCTGCTGGTCGTCGTGCTTGGGCTCGGAATCGTGGGAGCCGTGATCGGCGCGGAAACCGTCCGGCACAATTTCGCGCTCGGAATCATGCCGTTCGAGCAGCTTCGACTGTGGACGGTTCTCACCGCGGGTCTGTTCGCGCCCGGCGTTCTGGGCTACGTGGTGTTCGTCGTTGCTGTGTTCGTGGCCGCCGCGCCGATCGAACGAAGAATCGGCTCGAAGAAGTTTGCCCTCGCGGCGGTGGTCACCCAGGTTCTGGGCGCTCTGTTCGGTTTGGGGATCGCCGCTCTGGCCAAACTTTTCGACGCCGACTGGGGGTTTCGCCTGCACGTCGGCACCGCGATCGGTCCGACTACATGGATCGTGGGCGTTCTCATGGTCGCGAGCGCCCGTATGGACACGTTGTGGCGTCGACGCATTCGCGTGGGTCTGCTCGCGCTGCTCATCACGTCGGCACTGTTCAGTGGCCACCTTCAGGACGTCGTTCGACTGGCTGCTGCGGTTATCGGTCTACTCATCGGTCCGACGATTGTCGGCAGATCCGCACGCGGGCCTCGCTTGGCCGGAACGGTGCGGGAGGGGCGAGTGCTGGTCGCGCTCGTCGTCGCGGCAAGCTCGATCGGTCCGGTGTTGGCCGCGTTGAGCCCCGATGCGGTCGGCCCCTTCGCGGTTCTTCGTGACGTGGTCAGCGGCGTGCCGTACACAGCTGCCGAAGTACGTGAGATCTGCGCCGACTCGGCCACCGATCCCGAGTGCCGAACCGGTCTGCTCGAACTGCGGTTGGGTGGCATAGGACCCACCATCCTGTCGCTGATGCCGTCGATCTTCCTGCTTTTCCTCGCCGACGGGTTGCGCAGGGGCCGCCGATTCGCATGGTGGGCAGCGTTGTTCGCGCAGGTTGTACTTCTCGTGGTCTCGATTGCGAACTACGCCATCCGCTTCGTGGAGGCGGGCGACGACGAAACGTTGTTCTACGGCTTGGAGTCGCCGACTGCGTACCGGACGATCGTGCCGTTCCTACTCCCTCTTGCGGTGCTCGTTCTGCTGCTGCTCACGCGGAAATATTTCGATCTGACAGCGCCCCGAGGTACGTACAAACGGTTCACGATATCGGTGGCCGTCACCGGCGCGGTCATGGCTGTTCTGTACGTGCTCGGGGGTCTGGCGGACCGGTCCGGATTCGACCGCGAACCCACGGTGCTCGGGCTTCTCGCCGATTTTCCGCAGCGCTTGATACCGCCCGTATACCTGCAGTGGCTCGAACCCCGGTTCCTGCCGGACAGCGTGCTTGCTACGTTGCTGTTCGAGTGGACCGGCGTCATCTTCTGGGGCGTGCTCTGCATGCTCGTTCTCGGGACATTTCTGACCAAGGCGCACGGCGTCCACAGCGGAGCAACCGATCGGGCCCGCGCGATACTGACCTCGAGCACGGGGAGTGCGCTGTCGTGGATGACTACATGGAAGGGCAATACGTACTGGTTCTCGGCCGACGGGACGAGCTACGTCGCGTATCGGGTCATCTCGGGTGTCGCCCTGACGACCGGAGACCCCGTCGGCCCTCCGGATCGACTGCGTGACAACGTCGTCGACTTCGCCGAGTTCGCATCCGACAACGGCTGGATTCCGTGCTTCTACTCGGTCACTCCTCGCGTACGTGAAATCACCGACAGCATCGGATGGGGTGGCATCCAGGTGGGGGAGGAGACCATCCTCGACCTCGAGAACCTGGCGTTCACCGGCAAACGATTCCAAGACGTGCGGACGGCTCTGAATCGTGCGAAGAAGGTCGGTATCGAGGCGGAGTGGATCAGTTTCGGCGAGGCACCCCTTGCGATCACCGACCAGATCACCGCGATTTCCGAAGAGTGGGTCGCCGACAAGGGCATGCCCGAGATGGGGTTCACCTTGGGAGGACTCGAAGAGGTCGATGATCCGCAGGTGAGATGCCTCATCGCTGTGGACGAGCATCGTACGGTCCATGGAATCACGTCGTGGATGCCGGTGTACGAGGACGGAGCGATCGTGGGGTGGACCCTCGACTTCATGCGGCGCCGTTCCGAGGGGTTCCGACCGACCATGGAGTACCTGATCGCGTCAGCCGCGATCCTGCTCCAGGCAGAGGGAGTCCGATTCCTCAGCTTGTCGGGGGCCCCGCTTGCCAAGGTGGAAGACGGACGCGGTGACGCGGACACATCCGAGGACGAGCTCACCTTTTCGAACTTGCTGGATCGTCTGCTCGACGTTCTCGGGAAGACTTTGGAACCCGTCTACGGCTTCCGCTCGCTTCTGGCGTTCAAGTCGAAGTTCCAGCCTCGCTACGAACCCATGCACATGACGTTCGCCGACCCGGCTGCGCTGCCCAGCATTGGAAATGCCGTCGGTCGGGCCTACCTACCGGACGTATCGCTCGGGCAGGGGTACCGGTTGGTGAAGACGATGATCGAGCGCTAGTTCGTGACCGACTTCGTGGTCGACTTCACCGGGCCGCCGACTGTTCCGTAGACGTGCCGCGTGCCGATCGGAACGATCAACGGTCGATCCGAGACTGGATCCTCGATGACCGTCGCGTCGAGGCCGAATACGTCGAGCAGTAGCTTCTCCGAGATGACGTCCTGTGGTCGGCCGGACTCGACGATCTTGCCCTGGGACATCACGATGATCCGATCGCTGTATCGGACCGCCAGGTTCAGATCGTGCAGAACCATGACGACGGTGCGACCCATCTCTTCGTGCAAGCGATCGACGAGATCGAGAACTTCCACCGAGTGGGCCAGGTCGAGATACGTCGTGGGCTCATCCAGGAGCAGGATGTCCGTACCTTGCGCAAGCGCCATCGAAATCCAGGCTCGCTGACGCTGACCGCCGGACAGTTCGTCGACCGGGCGATCGGCCAGATCGCCTACACCGGTGAGCTCGAGAGCATTGGCAACCTCGGACTCGTCGTCGGAACTCCACTGGCGAACCCACGACTGGTGCGGGTGTCTACCTCTCGACACCAAATCGCCGACGGTCAGTCCCTCGGGCGCCGTCGGCGCCTGCGGAAGCATCCCGAGAACCCGCGCGACGTCCTTGGTCCGCATGGAAGAAATGGCTTTTCCGTCCAGGACGACCTTTCCCGACTTCGGCTTCAGTAGTCGTCCGAGGGAACGGAGAAGCGTGCTCTTTCCGCAGCCGTTGGGACCGATGACGGTAGTGATGACCCCCGTGTGCACGTCGAGGTCGAGATTCTCGACGATGATGCGATCGCCGTACCCAAGGGTCAGGTCATGGGCAACGAGGCGGGACGGTTCTGTGGTGGTCATGCGGAGACCTTTCGGTTACTGCGAACGAGAAGGTAGAGCAGGAACGGGCCACCGAGAGCGGAGGTGACGATGCCGACGGGCAATTCGACGGGCAGGATCGTTCTGGCGATGAGGTCGCTTCCGACGACGAGCAGTCCGCCCATCAATGCAGAGGCGATGATCGGCGGGCCAGGGGTCCGCAGAATCCGCAGTGCGATCTGTGGCGCGGCCAGAGCGACGAATCCGATAGGACCTGCCGCAGCAGTGGCGATGGCGGCGAGGGCAACCGACGCGAGCAACAAAGATGCCTGTCCGTACTGCAGTCGGACGCCGAGCGAGCGCGCGTTGTCGTCGCCGAGCCTGAGCGCACCGAGGGTGAAAGTGGAGACGATGGTGAAACCGCCGACGATGACAACGGCCGCGAGCACGGGCCAGACTTTGCTCCAATCGGCACCGTTGAGCGAACCGTTGAGCCACAGTTGCGCACGCGAGACGTCGTTGATGTCCGCGCTGATGAGGAGCCAGCCGATTGCTGCGGTCAGCATGGCGTTGATTGCGATACCGACCAGGATCAGCCGAAACCCCTCGACACCACGCTTCCAGGCGAGGGCGTAGATCAAGACTGCAGTGATGACTCCGCCGATCAACGCGGCGATCGGCAGGCCGAGGGTTGCCAGAATTCCGACGAACGTCCCACCGCCTCCGAGCACGATCAGCGCAACCGCCGCTGCACTCGCTCCCGCCGTGATCCCGAGGATGTCCGGGCTTGCAAGGGAATTGCGTGAGATGGATTGAGTCACAGCGCCCGACATTCCCAGCGCCATTCCCACGAGGAGGCCGGTGAGCGAGCGAGGCAGCCGCAGATCCATGACGATGAATCGGTCGATCCGCGATCCGCCGCCGAACAGAACCTCGGTCACCTGCGGGATCGACAGCGGGAAATCGCCGCGACCGATGTTGACGCACATGACCAGGAAGAGCGCAGCCAACAGAAGAACGTTGGCCAGTACCATGATCGGCCGTCTGACGAGCGAGATGCGTCCGAGTCGGAACGGCGGACGCGAGGGGACTTTGTGGTCGTGGCCGTCGAGCGTCGCCGACGACGACTCCGTCTTTGTGGTCACAGGCTTGCCAACTTCCGACGACGTACGAGTGCGATGAAGAACGGTGCACCGAACAACGCAAGGACGATTCCGACCTGAAGCTCTCCCGGCCGGACGACGACTCGTCCGATGACGTCGGCGATCATCAGCATCACCCCGCCCATCAACCCCGCATACGGGACGATCCATCGGTAGTCGGGGCCTGTGACCACACGGGCGACGTGAGGAACGACAAGTCCGATGAATGCAATCGGGCCGCACGCTGCGGTCGCAGCACCGGTGAGCAACGTGATGGCAACGATGCCGATGGTGCGGGTGAGTGCGATGTTCGTGCCGAGCGATCTCGCCACGTCTTCACCGAGACTCATGACATTGAGCCCGGGCGTACTGGCCACCGCGATCAGTACTCCGACAACGAGGAACGGCAGTACCTGCCAGAGAACATCGAGCCCTCGCCCCGCCACCGATCCGACCGACCAGAATCGATATCCGTCGAGGCTCGTCTGATCGAGAAGAACGATCGCGTTGGTCATCGCCGCGAGGAAGAATGCAACGCCCGCGCCGGCCAACGCCAGGTTGAGAGGGCTTGCCTTGCCATTGCCGGCCGAGGACAACCCGAACACCACGACACTCGCGATCGCCGACCCGGCGAACGCGAACCACAGGTACTGACTTGGTGAGTTGAATCGGAAAAAGTAGATGGACAGGACTACGAGGAACGCGGCACCGGCGTTGAGACCCAACAAACCGGCGTCGGCCAACGGATTTCGCGTATGGCCCTGGATGAGCGCACCTGCAATCCCGAGTGCGATTCCGACGACCAATGCAAGCAAGGTGCGGGGTACACGGAGGGTGCGGACGATGATGTCGGTGTCGGTTCCCGTCGAGTTCAGCAGTGCGTGGCCGATCTCGGCGAACGTGAGTGGCCTTGCCCCGATTGCGATGCTGGCCAGTATCGCCGCGGCCAGAGCGAGCGTAAGGATGACGAGACCGAGTATGCGTCGTCGACGAATCCCGGCGACCGAATTGTCTCGTGCGATCGGCTCGAACAACTCGTCGAGCGCAGTTTTCTCCCGTACCACCTCGGTGGAACTCCGGCCGACACCGAGCGGAAGCAGCATGGAGCGTTTCACGCCGATGGCATCGCCGGTGGAAACGTCACGGACGATGAGGTTCGTCCACCGCATACCGGCGCTTTGGCCGTCCTTACCCTCGCGAAAACCGTGATTCCACAGGAAAAGACCGAACGCAACGGCAACCGCGATTGCACCGAACACGAATCTGTCGGCTTCGCCGCCGCCGTTGTCGTCTCGGAGCGAATCGACTATCGACCAACCGATGCCAAGTGGCAGCAGAACGATCGCCAGGTCGACGGCGAAGGCTGCGATTCGAGGCGGCCAGGGTGCCGGTCCTCGTGGGATCTCTTCCTTCGCGAAATCTTCGTTCGGGTTCGGATGAGGTCCTCCCGAGCCGAGCATTGGTGCCGTCGTCACTGTGTTCGTGACTCCTCACTGTGTGGGGGGATCCTGCGTTAGGTTACGGAACCCTTGTTCATTCTGCGCTCCCCGGGTTAGGCAAGCCAAGCCGAAAGCGTGATCGAGGAGACATCGCTGGACTCACTCTGATGCATCGTTGATGGTTAGGCTAACCTATCTATAGCGGTCCTCAGGGGCCATGTCGTCGACGACAAGGAGTGTTCCGGTGTCACTTGCAACCACGGTGTCCGATGCCTGGGCCGATGTGTATCGCTCTCGCGAACGCAGCGCGGAATGCAGTCCGCTGACGCGGTCGTGCAACCGGCTTCGTGCACTCAACCCGGACTATCCGCGGATGTACGCGGTCGCTGCGATGGCAGGTGAGGGCAAACGGCGGTGGTGGCAACTCGCAGGCGGCCTCGAAGACGGGCGAGTGGACCTGATGATCGAACGCTCCCTGGAGGACCTCAAAATTCCGGAAGCTGCGGCCATTCAAGTTGCGACCGCGCTGATCCATTCCGTCGTAGGACGCGTGTCGGCGCTCCTCGTTCTCGAAGGCCGTGCCTGGGATCCCGGCATCGACAACCTGTGGATTCACATGGACAGCGATGGCGGTATCGACTGGGCGGGTGTCACGTCTCCGATCCTCAGGGTTCTCGACGGAGATTCCCTCGACACCTCGCACGGCGCAGTGACGCTGCCGTGCGAGGAGGCTCTGCTCGTGTGGACAGCGCATCGCTGCATCACGTCATTGGACGCAATCCTGCGGTCCGTTGCGGAGAGAGCGCCCTTGGACGGTCGGACGTTCTGGAGCTTGGTCGGTGATTCGATTCTCGGTGCCTCGACCTACGTACCGGTGCTCGCGGGCACGTACGCGTCGGACGGTGCGCGCCGGGGACAGGCACTACTCGATGCGTTTGTTGCGGCCGGCGCGCCGGTGCGTTCTCGACCCGCACACACGGGGCGGCTCAGGCTTCGTGCTTCGTAGCCCTTGCAAAGGAAGTAAGGCAAGCCTACGATAAACAGGTACCAACGGATCGCGCCGGAGTCCTGAGGGCTGCAGTGACTCCCGGTCCTTGCCACGGCGGGCCTCGCATTCTCACGAATGCGGGGCCCGCCGATTTTCTCGCTCGAGTCCTCGTGTAGTCCTGGTTGGCATCACCCGCGCGCACCTTCGGTGCGCAGATCAGGAGGACCGATGAGCGAGACCGGCAACCGCGACGATGCGACCCTCGACGCACTCGACCCCTCGGCGATGACCGCACTCTGCGCCAAAGGATTCGATGGAGCGATCGGCCTCCAGTACACCGAGGTGAGCGGCGATCGCGTGCGTGCCACCTGGGAGGTGACGCCGGCTCTTCACCAACCCGCAGGAATCATGCACGGCGGTGTTCTGTGCGCGGTCGTCGAGTCGTTGGCGAGCATCGGCGGGTCAGTCTGGCTCGGCGACCGCGGGCATGTCGTCGGCGTCAACAACAACACCGATTTCCTTCGCGCGTCGAGGGAGGGCCGACTCACTGCCGAAGCGCTGCCGATTCATCGCGGTCGGACCCAACAGTTGTGGCAGGTGGACATCACGAACGAAGCCGGAAAGCACGTCGCACAAGGGAAGGTTCGTCTCGCGAACATCGTGGACACCGGGACTCTGGGACACTAGGGAAGTGAGCAACATTCCATCCCAGGAACCCGAATCCGCTCCGGCACGCTTGAGTGAACCGGCGCGTCTGCGCATCGAAGGCATTCTCGATCCGGTCGATGCGGCCCTCGCGCGCGACTTCCCGGGTGACAAGATCGGCGGTCAGCCGATTCACACGGTCTACATTCCGGCTTCCGTTGCGTCAGTAGATGTCCCGGGTGAGTGGGGTGATTCCGCACTGACGTCGATCGAATCCAACCCCGACCTGTTCGCGTCACTCGATTCGTCGGGGGTGTTGCAGACGGTCCGAGAGACGCTCGCGCGGAGACCCATTCAGGATCTACGAATCGACTTCGAAGACGGATACGGGTGGAGAAGCGACGAGGTCGAGGACCGTCACGCACGACTGGCGGGCCAGGTGCTCGCGGCCCTGTCGTCCGAAACTTCGGGCCCGGAGTGGCTGGGAATCAGATCCAAAGGGCTCGCGCCGCACGAACGACGACGGGGATTCCGGACTCTCGAACTCGTATTGGACGGCGCCGGCGGAGTGCCGGACGGATTCGTTTTCACCGTGCCCAAGCTGCGTGCGGTCGAGCAGGTCGACGCCGTGGTCGCGTTGTGCGAAGAAATCGAGCGCGCACACGGACTGGACGAGCGGTCGCTTCGATTCGAGCTTCAGATCGAAAGCCCCCAGGCCATCATCGGGTCGGACGGGTCGGCGACGTTGGCAGCGGCGCTTCACCGTGCCGACGGGCGCTGCACATCACTGCATTACGGGACCTACGACTACAGCGCTGCGTGCGGAATCACCTCTGCGCATCAGTCTTTGGCGCATCCGGTCGCCGACCACGCCAAGAACGTCATGCTCGTTGCAGCAGCGCAGACGGGCGTCTGGGTGTGTGATGGATCCACCCAGGTCGTGCCGTCGGGATCACAGGACCAGGTCGACGCGGCCACTCGACGCCACTTCGACTTGGTCACACGCTCGCTCGAGCGGGGTTTCTACCAGGGTTGGGATATGCACCCGTCGCATTTGGCCACCCGGTGGACTGCAACGCTTGCGTTCTTCCGGACGGCTATGCCGACCGCAGCGTCGAGAGTCGCGGCGTATCTCGACAGCGCGTCGGGCGGAATGATGGACGAGCCTGCCACCGCACAAGCACTTGCCGCCGTACTCGTGCGCGGACTCGACTGTGGAGCGACGACGGAGCAGGACCTACAGGAAGTGTCGAGCTCGATCACTCGGGACGTGCTGCAAGGCTTGCTCACTCGCACGGTCGGGGGCCCGCTCGTCTGACCCGAGTGCCGCTGCGTCGTTCCTCTCCGCTGCTCGAAAGCCGGAACCATGTCAGTATTAGCGTCGGTGTCGAACGAAGTGTACGAGCGATGAACAGATGGAGATCCCGATGCGGCTGACTCCCCACGAGCAGGACCGACTGCTCCTCAGCTACGCAGCCGATCTGGCCCGCAGGCGTAAATCCCGCGGGCTTCTGCTCAACCACCCGGAATCCGTGGCTCTCATCACCGACCACCTGCTCGAGGGTGCCCGCGACGGACGGTCGGTTGCTGATCTGATGTCGTCGGGGCGCGAGGTCTTGACGGCCGACGACGTGATCAGCGGTGTGCCGGAGCTACTTCCTGAAGTGCAGGTCGAAGCCACGTTCCCGGACGGAACCAAGCTCATCACGGTTCACGAGCCCATCTCACCCAAGCGCGGAGACGGACACCTGGTCCCCGGCGAGGTCATCGCCGCCGAGGGGTCGATCGAAATCAACGAGGGTGCCGACGTCGTCACCCTCGAAGTGGTCAATACCGGAGATCGTCCGGTGCAGGTAGGAAGTCACGTTCACTTTCCCCAGGCGAACGATGCACTGGCCTACGAGCGTTCGCGCGCGTACGGACGACGCCTCGACATTCCGGCCGGGACGGCGGTTCGTTTCGAACCCGGAATCCCCATGACAGTCGATCTCGTCCCGCTCGGCGGCACCCGCGAGGTCTACGGCCTGAGCTCGAACCCTCCTGGAAAGTTGGATGCCTGATGGCCCACTTGAGCCGGTCTCGCTATGCGCAGTTGTTCGGCCCGACCACAGGTGACCGAATCCGACTCGCCGACACCGATCTATTGATCGAGATCACCGAGGATCGGAGCGGTGGACCGGGCCTCGCCGGTGAGGAGGCAGTGTTCGGCGGTGGAAAGGTGATCCGAGAGTCGATGGGGCAGTCGAGGGCAACGCGCGCAGACGGCGCTCCCGATACCGTCATCACCGGAGTGGTCGTCGTCGACTACTGGGGAATAATCAAGGCCGACATCGGGATTCGGGATGGTCGAATCGTTGCGCTCGGCAAGGCCGGCAACCCGGACACGATGAACGGCGTGCATCCGGACCTAGTCATAGGTCCGTCGACCGAGATCATCGCTGGCAACGGAAAGATTGTGACAGCGGGCGGAATCGACTGCCACGTCCATTTCATCTGTCCGCAGATCATGGACGAAGCGCTCGGTGGAGGCATCACGACTCTCATCGGTGGCGGAACCGGTCCAGCGGAAGGAAGCAAGGCAACAACTGTCACCCCTGGGGCGTGGCACCTGTCGCGAATGCTCGAAGCCCTCGACGACTGGCCGATGAACATCGTGCTGCTCGGCAAAGGCAACACTGTGAGCCGTGACGCCATGTGGGAGCAATTACGGGCGGGCGCTTCGGGTTTCAAACTCCACGAGGACTGGGGATCGACACCGGCAGCGATCGATGCATGCCTCGAAGTGTGCGAGGCCGCGGGAGTGCAGGCAGCTTTGCACTCGGATACGTTGAACGAGGCGGGCTTCGTCGAAAGCACCCTCGATGCGATCGCAGGACGCGGAATCCACGCGTACCACACCGAAGGTGCGGGCGGCGGGCACGCACCGGACATCATCACGGTCGCGTCGTACGGGAACGTGCTGCCGAGTTCGACGAATCCGACTCGGCCGCACACCGTGAACACCCTCGACGAGCATCTCGACATGCTGATGGTCTGCCATCATCTGAGTCCGTCCATCCCCGAGGACCTCGCGTTCGCCGAGAGTCGCATCAGACCGTCTACGATCGCCGCCGAGGACCTTCTTCATGACATGGGCGCGATCTCGATGATCGGCAGCGACGCGCAGGCAATGGGTCGTATCGGTGAAGTGGTACTGAGGACGTGGCAGACGGCGCACGTGATGAAAAAGCGTCGGGGACTGCTCGCCGGCGACGTGCGCGCAGACAACAATCGGGTCATGCGATACGTGGCCAAGTACACCATCTGCCCAGCGGTCGCGCACGGACTCGAACATGAGATCGGATCGATCGAACCGGGCAAGCTCGCCGATCTCGTGCTGTGGGATCCGGCATTCTTCGGCGTGCGCCCCCACGCAGTCATCAAGGGCGGCATGATTGCCTGGGCTCAGATGGGCGATGCCAACGCATCCATCCCGACTCCCCAGCCTGAACTGCCGCGTCCGATGTTCGGGGCATCCGCCAAAGCAGCGGCTGCCACTTCCGTGCACTTCGTGTCGCCGCAGGCCATCGAGGACGGGCTCGCCGATCGTTTGAATTGCGAACGCCGCCTGGTCGCGGTCGGCAACGTTCGGTCGGTAGGGAAGGCCGACATGCCGCTCAACGACGCACAGCCGAGGATCGAAGTCGATCCGGACTCGTTCACGGTCAAGATCGACGGCGAAGTGTGGGCGGAGCAACCGGCAAGCGAATTGCCCATGGCTCAAAGGTATTTTCTCTTTTGAGTGCTGCGATCACGAAGGTGTCGACGATCTTGACGTTGGCAGACTCGCGTCTTCCCACCGGCGGACACGTTCATTCCGGGGGAGTGGAGGAGGCCATTGCACAGGGCCTTGTCCGCGATGTCGCGACGGTCGAAGCGTTCCTGCTGAGGCGAATCCGAACTACGGGGGCAGTGGCAGCGTCCATCGCAGCGGCCGTCTGTACATCGACGGTGTCCACAACCGATGCCGATGCCGAGTGCGATGCCAGGACCCCGTCACCCGCGGCGCGTGCCGCGTCGCGGGCACAGGGGCGTGGCCTGCTTCGTCTCGCTGCCGTCAGCTGGTCGGGGGAGGCGTGGTCGGAACTGGCAAGAAAGCCCCACCTCGCGGTGGTGGCCGGAATGGTCGGCCGGGTAGCCGGTCTGTCCGGACACGACATCGCGTCGATTCAGATCTACACGAGCATGACCGGATCTGCCATTGCAGCACAGAGGCTGCTCGCTCTCGACCCCTCGGACGTCGCCGCGTGCACGCTGCGACTGGCAAGCATCTGCGACGAAGTGACCGACCAGGTATGTTCCGGTCTCCCTGGCTTGGTCGATCTGTCGGACCCACTGCTCGACGTTCTTGCCGAGTCTCATGTCATACGCGAAAGACCCCTGTTCGTATCCTGAAGTTCACACTCACACAACGAATTTCGAAAGGTGACAACTATGCCTCCGCATCTGATCGATGGAGAGCCCCACAGTCACAGCCACGATCGCCCGAAGCGCACACGTGTGCCGGGTGAAGCACTCCGTATCGGCATCGGAGGCCCCGTCGGCTCGGGAAAGACCGCGTTGGTTGCCGCACTGTGCCGTGAACTACGCGAAGAACTGTCGCTCGGTGTGCTCACGAACGACATCTACACAACCGAAGACGCGGACTTCCTTCGCAGACACGCCGTTCTGCCGGACGAACGCATCACCGCTGTTCAAACTGGCGGATGCCCTCATACCGCGATTCGTGACGACATCACTGCGAACCTCGACGCGATCGACGACCTCGTCGACGTCAACCCGCCGCTCGACCTCATACTCGTCGAGTCGGGTGGCGACAACCTGACAGCCACGTTCTCGTCAGGGCTGATCGATGTTCAGATCTTCGTCGTCGATGTCGCCGGTGGAGACAAGGTGCCGAGGAAGGGCGGTCCGGGAGTTACGTTCTCGGATTTGTTGGTCATCAACAAGACCGACCTCGCGCCGTACGTCGGCGCCGACCTCACAGTCATGGAAAACGACGCCGTCAGAGTTCGCGAGGGACGTCCGACGGCTCTCATCTCGCTGACCGACGATCCGGCTGCGACGTTGGTCCTCGAATGGGTACGCACGCAGTTGAAGGAGACGGCCACGGCCGATGCGCACTGAGCTCACCATCGTTGCGAGTGCACATAGAAGTCCGCGGATCACAGCACGCGGAGGGCTCTCGGCGCGACTGACTGGTCCCGACACCGTTCACCTGATCGGTACCGCTGCGACCCCGCTGGGCGGTGACGACATGACCATCGACATCGTCGTCGGCGTCGGTGCCCGTCTGACTGTCCGCAGTGTCGCAGCCTCCATTGCGCTACCGAGCTCATCGAGTCGAGATTCGAGATCGCGGTGGTCGTTTGCCGTCGAGGAGGGTGGGGTTCTGGTGTTCGACCCGGAGCCGATGATCGTTGCGTCGGATGCCGAGCACGACACCACGTCCACATTGAGGTTCGCTTCGTCGGCGTCGGTCCGCTTTCGCGAGCGCGTCCAGATCGGTCGCGTCGGCGAGGCAGCGGGCCGATGGCGGGGAACCATGCACTCCGACGTCGACGGCCGACCACATCTCCGTCACCGGGTCGAACTCGGTTTCGGCACGGTGGGTAACGACGTGATTTCTGCACCCATGGCGTTGTCGAGCTCGGTGGTCTACCCAGATGTGCGCGGTCCGGAGACCGGCCCCTCCTGGGTTCGGATGCCGCTGGCCGCCGGTGGAAGTCTGTCGACGTCGACCGGACGGAGACTGGACACACTAGCGTTGGGCTTATGACGAGACCGAACGCCGACGCGGTCGGTGCGGGTGACCCTTTCGACTTCGAACACGTGGCTCAGGCACGCGCAGCGCTCGACGCGGCCGCTGACCTGAGCCAGTGGGTTCAGCGATTCGATCTCCTCGGAGATCCCACGAGGCTACGGATCTTGCTGTGTATGCACCGCGCACCGGGTATCTGCGTCACCGACCTGTCGCTGGCGCTCGGCATGACGGCGACTTCGGTCTCACACGCACTGCGTTTACTACGAAACGAAGGCTGGGTCGCTGTGCAGCGCGACGGCAAGAAGATGGCGTATCGACTCGACGACGACATCGTGCACAGCATGCTGCACGAACTCGGCGCCACCCATGCACACCACGTGCAGGAGTGACGCCGAGGGATCTGCGCGACCGCCGAAATCAGCCGGCGGCTTTGGCTTCCTGATCGGCTCGGGCCTCCCGGCCGGCCTCACTGTCGCCGGGACTACCGGATGCTTCGATCGAATTGAGTTGCTCGATGGCAAGCCGCGCGAACACCTGCTGTTCGGTCGACGCCATCTGTGCCCGTCCACGCCCGAGGAACGTGACGAACCACGAGATCACCGTCGTGATGCGGCTGCGATATCCGACGAGGTAGTACAGGTGAAGCGCCAGCCACATCAACCAAGCGATGAAGCCGCCGAATTCGAGCTTGCCCACTTTTGCCACAGCGTTGAAACGAGACACCGTGGCCATCGAGCCCTTGTCGAAATACTTGAAGGGCTGACGCTGGCTCGGATCCTCACCTTTGAGCGTGGCCTTGATCTGCTTGGCCGCGTAGGTGGCACCCTGGATCGCGCCCTGCGCCATGCCCGGGACGTCCTTGACCAGCATGAGGTCGCCTACGACGAACACGTTCGGGTGACCCTTGACCGTCAGATCCGGTTCGACGATGACACGACCTGCCCGGTCGGTTTCGGACCCGGACTGGTCGGCGAGTTGCTTGCCGAGCGGGCTTCCCTGCACACCGGCCGACCACACCTTGCACTGAGCTTCGATGCGACGGGTGGTTCCGTCCTTCTCTTTGACGGTCAGTCCGTCGTTGTCCACGTCGGTGACCATTGCGTTGAGCTGGATTTCGACGCCCAGCTTCTCGAGGCGGTCAGCTGCCTTCTTGCCGAGCTTCTCGCCCATCGGGGGAAGTACAGCGGGAGCAGCATCGAGCAGGATGACGCGTGCGTCGCGCGGATCGATGTTCCGGAAAGCGCCGTCCAGCGTGCGATCGGCGAGCTCGGCGATCTGACCGGCCAGTTCGACACCCGTCGGGCCTGCGCCGACGACGACGAACGTCATCAAGCGGTCGCGTTCTTCTTGATCGTCGGACAGCTCGGCCTGTTCGAACGCGCCGAGGATGCGACCTCTGAGCTCGAGCGCGTCGTCGATCGTCTTCATTCCCGGTGCAAACTCGGCGAAGTGATCGTTGCCGAAGTACGACTGCTGCGCACCTGCAGCGACGATGAGGCTGTCGAACGGGGTCACCGTGATGCGTTCGAGCAGCTTCGAGGTGACGGTTTTGGCGTCGAGGTCGATGTTGAGGACCTCTCCCATCAAGACTTCGGCGTTCTTCTGCTTGCGCAGAATCACGCGCGTGGTGGGGGCGATCTCACCTACGGACAGGATGCCGGTGGCAACCTGGTACAGCAGGGGCTGAAAGAGGTGGTGGGTGGTCTTCGCTACCAGCGTGATGTCGACGTCGGCCTTCTTGAGCGCCTTGACGCCGAACAGACCTCCGAACCCGGAACCGATGACAACGACACGATGACGCTTCGATTCGACCGGTTGGATGCTCATTACCTGCTCCCTAAAGATTGAGATGTAGCTGCAACGGTAGTCGCCGAGCATTCAGGTGTCTTCGCAAGGTTCCCATGTCATGATCGGTTTCGACGCCCAGCCGCGTACCGACCTCGATTGACCTGCGGTAGGACCGAGGAGAGAGTCCCGTTCGGGGTCAGGAGTGCAGGCCGACGCCGTCTGTATCGCTTCAGATCCGTCTCGGTGAACGCCCTCGGCGCGGTGAATTTTTTTTGAAACTCTGGTAAATCGGCACAGTCCGGTTCATACTCTGACCATGTCCGAGATAAGTGTTACTCGCAGTAACCTCAACGCGGCTGACGTCCTCGTCGCCCAGGGTAGTGGGGGCCAGGGCGGCGGTGCTGCTCTGGACCAGGTCTTTGCGATGAGCGCCGCGGCAGGCGTCATCTCTCTGGGGCTGCTGTACCTCGCCTTTCTGCATCGCACGCGCCGTATCACCTGGTTGGGCCGACTTGCCGACTTCGCCGGGTCGAAGACGAACCTCCCGGGGTGGGCCGCGTTACCCCTGGTGCTGTTCATCTCGACAATTCTGACGGCATTCCTGGGTTTCATCTGGGATGTCAGCCTTCACATCGGCCAAGGTCGTGACGAGGGCCCGCTCGCCAACCCGGCGCACTACTTCATTCTGGTCGGCCTGTTCTTCCTGTTCATTGCAGGCACCCTTGCGATGATTCTGCCCCTCGACGAGAAGCCGGGGCGTGCGGCGATCAAGCTGACCAGGACCTGGTACGTACCGACGGGCGGTGTCCTGATCGCTGGTGCGGGACTGTACGCCCTCATCGGCTTCCCGCTCGACGACATCTGGCACCGCATCTTCGGACAGGATGTCACCCTGTGGGGTCCAACCCATCTGATGCTCATCGGTGGCGCCGGGCTGTCCTTGATCGGCGTGATTCTGCTCGAGCACGAGGGGCGAATCGCGATGGGTTCCGACGCCGACGGCCCCGATCCGAGATGGTCGCAGAGCCCGATTCTGACCTGGATGATTCGCGGATCGGCATTCGGTGGCCTACTCATCGGTCTGTCGGTCTTCCAGATCGAATACGACTTCGGTATCGAACAGTTTCAGCTGATCTTCCAACCGATGCTCATCGTCGGAGCCGGCGCATTCGCTTTGGTCGCTGCACGCCTCATGGTCGGACGAGGCGCTGCCTTGTTCGCAGTCGCGTTCGCGGCGGTCGTTCGTGAGATCACCGCGCTGCTCGTCGGCCCGATCTTCGGGGAACCGCACAACGTATTCGCTCTGTATCTCGGGGCAGCAATCGTCGTCGAGGTAGTTGCGTTCGCTCCGTTCGTCCGACGCCGACTGCTGTTCGGCGCCGTAGCCGGCCTCGGCGTCGGAACCATCGGTGCGTGGGGCGAATCGCTCTGGGTAGACGCGGTCTATCTCTTTCCGTGGACGTCGAGCATGTGGGTCGACATTCTGTGGATGACCATCCCGGTCGGCGTGACCACCGGGCTTGCCGCTGGATTGTTCGCGCAGGCGTTGAGCGGAGACGGCTTACCGAGGCCCGCGATCAGGCGCACCGTGGTGCTCGCGATGCTCGTCGCGCTGGCAGGCACTGTGACCAACGGTCTGACGTTCGATGTTCCCATCGATGCAACGGCCTCCGTGCGCCTGCAAGAAGCTGATCCGGTCGACGGATTCCGCATGGTCACTGCCGAGGTGACGATCGATCCGCCGAACCTGGTGAGCGACGATCCCGAGTGGGTCTCGATTCTCGCGTGGCAGGGCGGTGGGCCGACGCTGCGCGGACTGGTCGTGGACAGCCTCGAACGAACGGGGGAGGGTACGTACCGCTCGACGAAGCCTGTGCCTGTGGACGGCACCTGGAAGACGGTTCTGCGCCTGCACGACGGTCGCACCCTCACTGCTGCGCCTATTTTCATGGCAGCCGACGAAGGCATCGGAGCCGAAGAAGTGTCCGCGGAACCGTCGTTCACACGAGATCTCGTCTCGGAGATCACGCTGCTTCAGCGCGAACGAAACTTCGATCATCCAACCTGGCTCTTCGCTGCAGCATCTCTCGTCGTGCTCGTCTGCACATTGCTGCTTGTCTGGGCGTTGTCGTGGGGCACGGTGCGGATCTCCGGGGCCACCCCTCGGAATGCGTTGCGCACCAATGCGACGAACAAGGTTCCGAGCCGAACATGACTCCGCCGCTCGATACTGTCTACCTGGCCGACCACTCGGTCGTCCTTGCACTGCCCGCACTGATTCCGGCCTTCCTGATCGTCGGTGTCGTACTGTTCGTGGTAGCCCGCGATCGACGAGCCGAACGAAGCGAAGACGCAGCGGCGCAGAATGATTCGAGCGACGGCTCGTCCACTCCCGAGGAGATCTGAATGAGGTCCCGTTCCATCGCTGCATTGCTGGTCGCGGCGACTCTGGGCATTGCTCCAGCATGTTCGACGAGCGAACCAGGAGGCGATGTGGACTCGGCCAGCAGCGCCGCCACGTCGACACCGCAGTCCCCGTCCGAGGCGTCCGAGCCCGGGCTCGTCCTCGACGTTGCTATCGAGGCGGGAACGGTGAGCCCGGTCAACGAGCGGTTCGATGCCGTTGTCGGAGAGCTTGTGACGCTTCGCGTGGACAGTGACGCAGAGGACGAATTGCATATTCATTCCGTCCCGGAACACTCGTTCGACGTGACGGCCGCGTCCGGACAGATATTCGAATTCACCGTCGATGTCCCGGGAACGGTCGCAATCGAGTTGCACCACAGTGGGAAGACCGTGGCGAACCTTGTCGTCAGGCCGTGAATCTCGCTCACGGTCTCGGAGGGTCGACAGACCTGCCCATTCCCGTCACCTCGGTGCTCATCGGTGGCGCGTGGGCGTTGTCGATCTCGTTCGCGGTTCTGATCTTTGCTTGGCGTAAGCCGCGTCTGGATCCGAGTCACCGATGGTTCACTCTGTCCGGCAACATCGTTCGGCTGGCGGACTCGCGCTGGACTCGTGCTGCGATCCGGGCACTCGGTCTCGCCTTCTTCGCCTATGTCGCCGTTCTGTCGTTCATCGGCCCCCAGGATGCGTCGAGTGCGCTTCCCGGGGTGTTCTATGTCCTGCTATGGGTGGGGGTTCCGGTCCTGTCTGCGCTCGTCGGGCCTGTATGGCGGTTGATCTCGCCGCTACGCACACTGCACAGTCTGGCGTCGGCCGCGGTCGGTCGCAGCCCGGCATCCGGGTTCGCCCGATATCCTGACGGTCTAGGCACATGGCCCGCAGTCGCGGGGCTTTTCGCGTTCGCTTGGATCGAACTCGCGTACTTGGATCCTGGACAGGTTTCCGCTATCCGACTGTGGTGTGTGGCCTACGTCCTGATCACCTTCCTCGGCGCAGTTGTGTTCGGAGACAGCTGGTTCGAGCGCGCCGATCCATTCGAAAAATTCAGCGACACCCTGTCGCGGATGGCACCGTTGGCCCGCAGCACAACCGAACGGACGCCTGCGCAGCGCACCCTGGTATTGCGCAACCCCCTCGATGGTCTTCGGTCTCTTCCCGTCCTCCCGGGAACCGTGGCAGTCGTGGCTGTCCTCCTGGGATCGACTGCGTTCGACAGCGCGTCGCAAATTACCGCGTGGCGCAATCTGGTCGACTCCACAACGTCGTCGGTCGCGGGCGGGGTGTTGTGGAGAACGCTGGGCTTGACGGTGATGATCTGCTTCGTCGGAGTGTCGTTCTGGTGTGCCAGTCGCGCGACGGGCGGACTGACCCGATCGAAGCGAGCCGCTCTTCCTGGTCTTTTGGCGCATTCCTTGGTGCCGATCGTGATCGGGTACATCCTGGCGCACTACTTGACGTATCTCGTCGAAAAGGGCCAGGCGACAGTGATCCTGCTGTTCGATCCGTTCGATTCGGGGTGGGACGTCTTCGGTCAGCAGGGATGGGAAGTGTCCTATGCGCTCTCGCTGCATCCAGGCGTCGTGGCGACCGCCAAAGTCCTCTGCGTGCTCGGCGGACACGTGCTCGGAGTGGCCGCCGCCCACGACGCGTCATTACGTCTTCTCCCTCCTAGGCACCGATTGACTGGTCAGCTTTCGCTGATGGTGCTGATGGTGTTTTTCACGTTCGGAGGACTGTTTCTGCTGTTCGGAGGCTGATTGAATCGCCGGACAGCGTTCTCTACGCGGCAAATTGTCACGGCAAAATTCTTAATGTCAGGACAAATGCTTGACATTGCCTGTGATGTGGATTACATATTGATCGCTACGTCGATTGATCCACCGCCGGCCCATCCAAGGGCCCGGAGTCGAGAAAGAGATTTGATGACACTTCCTACGATTCGTCGCGGCACAGGCCGTACAGGTTCGATCCGCAAGCTACGTTCAGGCGCTGCCCTCGGGCTGGCGTTGTGCGCCACCGTCGCCGCGGGTTGCTCCAGCACGGGTGGTGCTCCGGAGAGCACAGGTGGGGGATCCAATGCAGGAACCGCGGACACCCCACGTGCGACCATCGCGATGATCACCCACGAGGTTCCCGGCGATACTTTCTGGGACCTGATCCGCAAAGGCGCCGAAGCTGCTGCGGCGAAGGACAACATCGAACTTCGGTACTCTGCCGACCCGGAAGCTCCCAACCAGGCCAACCTCGTGCAGAGCGCGATCGACTCCAAGGTCGACGGTATCGCCGTCACCCTCGCGAAGCCCGACGCCATGGCCCCGGCCGTCGAAGCCGCAACTGCAGCGGGTATTCCCGTCGTCGCGTTCAACTCCGGGTACGACACCTGGAAAGAGCAAGGCGTCCAGCAGTACTTCGGCCAGGACGAGACCATCGCCGGTGAGGCAGCAGGCGCACGGCTGACTGCAGACGGTGCGAAGAAGACTCTCTGCATCATTCAGGAACAGGGGCAGGTTGCTCTCGAATCACGTTGCGCCGGAGTGAAGACCGGATTCACCGGCGGGACCACCGAGATCCTCAACGTCAACAGTAAAGACATGCCCTCGGTCGAGGCGACGATCACCGCGAAGCTACAGCAGGATCCCAGCATCGATCACATCGTCGCGCTCGGCGCGCCGATTGCGCTCACCGCAGTGCAGTCCAAGGCCAATGCGGGAAGTGACGCCACCGTCGTCACGTTCGACACCAACTCGGCCCTCGTCGACGCCATCAAGGCGGGCGACGTGGAATGGGCGATCGACCAGCAGCCTTACCTGCAGGGATACCTCGCGGTCGACTCGCTGTGGCTGTACCTGAACAACGGAAACACCATCGGTGGAGGCACACCGGTCCTCACCGGACCCGCCTTCATCGACTCGTCCAATATCGACGCCATCGCCGAGTACGCCAAGAACGGGACTCGCTAGGACTCGCGGGCGGCCCGGTCACCACGTCACCGGGCCGCCCGTGTCCCCAGCACGGAAGGATTTCACAATGAGTACACAGGCCGATTTGGATTTGTCGAAACATACTGTTGTCACCGATGAGCGGGTGAAGAAGCAGAAGCCGTTTCAGCGGTTGCTGGTTCGTCCGGAGATCGGCGCGTTGTTCGGTGCGATCGTCATTTTCGTTTTCTTCTGCATCGTCGCTCCACCGTTCCGGTCTCCCGAGGCGTTGGCGACGGTGTTGTATGCATCGTCGACGATCGGGATCATGGCGATCGGTGTGTCGTTGTTGATGATCGGTGGCGAGTTCGATCTCTCGACCGGTGTCGCGGTCACGTTCTCTTCGATCATGGCGTCGATGATCGCCTACAACCTGCATCTGAATGTGTGGCTGGGTTCGGCGTTGGCGTTGGTGCTCGCTCTGGCGGTCGGTTTCTTCAACGGTTATCTGGTGATGAAAACGAAGATCCCGTCGTTCTTGATCACTCTGTCGACGTTTCTGATGTTGACCGGTATCAATCTGGCGGTGACGAAGTTGGTGACCGGTCAGGTTGCGACGCCGTCGATCTCGGACATGGCTGGTTTCGATTCGGCGAAGAAGGTGTTCGCGTCGTCGTTCCAGGTCGGGGATGTCTCGATCCGTATCACGGTGGTGTGGTGGCTGCTGTTCACCGCGATCTCGACGTATGTGTTGATGAAGACTCGGATCGGTAACTGGATTTTCGCGGTCGGTGGTAATCAGGATTCGGCTCGTGCGATCGGTGTTCCGGTGACGAAGGTCAAGATCGGGTTGTTCATGTTCGTCGGGTTCTGTGCCTGGTTCGTGGGCATGCACCTGCTGTTCGCGTTCAATACGGTCCAGTCGGGTCAGGGTGTGGGTAACGAGTTCCTGTACATCATTGCGGCGGTCATCGGTGGGTGTCTGCTCACAGGCGGTTTCGGTACCACGGTCGGTGCGATGATCGGTGCGTTCATCTTCGGTATGGCCAATCAGGGCATCGTCTATGCCGGGTGGAACCCGGATTGGTTCAAGTTCTTCCTCGGCGCGATGCTGCTGTTCGCGGTCATCGCCAACAATTCCTTCCGCTCCTACGCGGCGAAAAGGTGACTTATGACTACTCACGCTGAAACACCCGTCGAGCCTGCTCCCTCGGGTGGTGGTAAGACTCCGTTGATCGAGTTGAAGAACATCGGTAAGTCCTACGGCAACATCATTGCGCTGTCGGGGATCAACTTGCGGGTCGGAGCCGGTGAGGTGACCGGTGTGCTCGGTGACAACGGTGCCGGTAAGTCGACGTTGATCAAGATCATGGCCGGTCTGCATCAGCAGAGCGAAGGTGAACTGCTCGTCGACGGTGTCGACACGAAGTTCGATTCCCCGAAGGATGCTCTGGGTAAGGGCATCGCCACGGTGTATCAGGATCTTGCTGTGGTGTCGTTGATGCCGGTGTGGCGGAACTTCTTTCTCGGTCAGGAACTGACGAAGAAGGGCATCTTCAAAGCACTCGATGTCAATGCGATGCGTGCGACGACCATCGAGGAGTTGCACAAGATGGGTATCGATCTTCCGGATGTCGATGCGCCGATCGGGTCGTTGTCCGGTGGTCAGCGTCAGTGTGTGGCGATTGCGCGCGCGATTTTCTTCGGTGCGCGGGTGTTGATCCTCGACGAGCCGACCGCTGCCCTGGGTGTGAAGCAGTCCGGGATGGTGTTGCGGTATATCTCCGCGGCGAAGGAGCAGGGTTTCGGGGTGGTGTTCATTACGCACAACCCGCACCATGCGTACATGGTGGGTGATCATTTCGTTCTGCTCAACCGTGGCCGGCAGAAGCTCGATTGCACCTATGACGAGATCAGTCTCGATGATCTGACGAAGGAAATGGCCGGTGGCGACGAGTTGGAGACCCTGACTCACGAACTGCGTCGCTGACCTTCGGTTCGTGGCCCCTGCCGATTCCGGACGGCGGAGGCAGCCGTCAGGTTCTGGCTCGCCTAGCGAGCTCGACTGTTGCAGAACGAAGCTCGGCGATATCGTCGATCGGGCTTGGGTACCCGACTCGCGTCGCCGCGTTTCCCCGCGGCGTCGTGACGGACAGATCGAGGCCGTAGCGGTCTGCCGATGTGCAGGTCGCGACGGTTGCGTCCGGGTAGCCTCCGAGCGTCTGCGCCATGTCCAGCAGGGCCGATGCGTGGTCCGCGTTGAGGTGCGCAAGTGCACCGGCCGCGTTGGGGGAGATCGGGTCTGCCGATGCAGCGGCATAGTCGTGCGCGGACGCCGAATCCATGCGGCCGTAGCCGCCGACCCACCGCGCTCGCTTCACCCGCAGGACCCACAGCGAGAAGTCGCTGTAGTCGATGTAGTACTTCGCCGCGGGCACAGCCTCGAGGTGGGCAGCCCTCGCCGCGGCCAGTTCTTCGCCGATCGGTGATTCCACCGAACCGGCGAGGGTCACCCTCGATACCGCCAACGGGTCCGACGCTGACTCGGGTGCCACGATCGAGACGCTGGCCCTTGAATCCTGGAGTAGGTTTCGGCCGTGCTCAGCCATTCGCGAGACGCAGAGAACCGGGGATCCACCGAGCAGGCCATAGGTGATGTACGACGCCCATGGATCGCCGTCGGCGGTCAAGCTTGCGAGCGTTGCAATGTTCGTCGAGGCTGCGACAGTGCGCGACTCTTCAGCGGCCGACGGTCGCCTGACCGGTTCGAGTTCGGTGAGCGGGGGAGGGGTGGACGGTGCGTCACCTGGGTCGCCGTGATCGAGTGCCATGCTCGGAAGTCTACGGAGTAGGACTGTGGTGAGGGCAACCACCGGTTCTCGTTTCAGCACGGCCGCCTGGGGGCATGCGATATCGGTGATCAGGGCGATGCGTACCAATCGAACGGTACGAGCGGTGTTGGCGGCAATGGGGCTTTTCGCCGTCGTGGCGGCAATCTGGGCCGGAGTTGGTTACGTCTATGCGGACCACGGGAAGGCCGCGTCGGCGACGACGGTTGGACTCTGTGTGCTGTCAGTGGGTTGGCTCGCCGTTCTCGGGGCCGTCGCCGTCAAATTTCTCCGACTGAAGGCCCGCCGCCGCGGCAGCACCTCGACTACCGAATAGCACGTCGCTCGACAGCGAACCCGAGCTACGACGTCAAGGTCAAAAGTTCGGAGCGCGAGCGTGATTCGGCGGCGAGGGCTGCATCCAGTGTCCGCCACGCACGTTCGAGCGCAAGTCGGTCCTCCGCAGCTCGTGTGCGCGCGTCGGCTAGTCGACGGCGTGTTTCGTGCCTGAGATGTTCGTTCACGTCGAGTTGCTGTAAGAAGATGAACAATTCGACCGGAATATGGATCATCGCGTCTGTTCCTCCTGTCGGTCCTGATTGCTGACCGTCGCGGGGTTGTTCGTCGATCACGGGTTGAACGGGAAGCCGTGTGCGAACACCATGACGTGTTCGCCGCCGTCGACTTTCGTCTCGCTGCGGTCGTCCGACATCTCTCGCCACTTGTCGAGCACGTCCTGAACTTCGCGCATCATCGTGCCGGTCTCCTCGGGGGTCAACCGAAGCACGCAATCACTACTGTGGGCGGCCGAGCTCCAGGTCTCTCCCCAGCTCTCGGCGGACGCTTCGTATTCTCGCTGCCGCAGAAACTGGTTGTCGACCAGTACCTGCTTTGCTGCCTTGCTCGTAGCGACGCCTTCGGGAGTCCCCGCGAAATCCGTTGCCGACCATGAAAATCCCTCTACGGGAACACGCCACCACCGTTCTCGCGCATCGGATCCGAGGTCGGGAGCCTCCATGACGAAACCTGCGTCGCACAACTTCCGCACGTGATAGCTGACCGAGGCAGGTGACTCGTCGACGATCTGCCCGAGGCGGCTCGCGGTGGCTGTGCCCTCGGCGCGCAGTGCATAGAGAATTCTGACCCGAAGGGGGTGCGTCAAGGCCTTGAGTTGCGAAACGTCGGCGACCGGGCGGGGGGATTGCATAGGAGAACCCTAACTACGAAAGCTTTATTGCGCAATGATTGTTGCGCAATAAAGCTTGCGGAGATGGTGTCGGGGGATGGCCGTCTTGTCCTGCTCGGCATGGAGGAGAACAATGCGCACTTGTCGCCGACGAGTGGAGAATCAATGCGAGCTACGAAGATCGTGACCAATCTGCCGGTATCGAATATCGATGGCGCGAAGGCCTTCTACCAAGAATTTCTCGGGCTATCGGAAGAAGAGTTCAACCTCGGATGGGTGGCGAGGTTCACCGAACCCAGCTCCGGCGCGAGCGTTCAACTTGTCACGGGCGACGAAACTTCGCCTGAAGACTCGGCAATGTCGGTGATGGTCGACGATGTCGAAGCCGCATACGAGGAGGCGGTGGCTCGCAGCTACGACATCGTTCACGCGCTGACGACGGAGCCGTGGGGCGTGCGTAGGTTCCTGGTCCGCTCACCCGACGGCACCGTCGTCAATATAGTTCACGATCACTCGTGAACCATTCGCCCTCGGTCGGAGGTGAGGACGACCAGTTTCTGGGTCGCACGCGTCATCGCGACGTAGCGATCGACTGCGCCTTCGATTCCTCGACCGAACGACTCGGGGTCGACCACGACTACTAGGTCGAACTCGAGACCTTTGGACAGCTGAGGGGTCAACGACCTGATCCGGTCGGTGGATTGGAACGACGGGAGACCGATGACGCATCCGATCCCATCGGCATTGTCGCGGAGCCAACCTCCCAGAATGCGGTCCAGTTCCGATGTCTGCTCGTATACGACCGCAATCCCGCTGGAACGCACAGACATCGGGACGTTCGCGTCCGGAAGTTCGGCCCTGATCACCGGTGCTGCCGCGGCCATGATTTCCTGTGGCGTCCGGTAGTTGACGGTCAACGACTTCAACTCGATTCGATCGAGCCCGATTCTGTTCAGTCGTTCCTGCCACGATTCGGTGAAGCCGTGTCGTGCCTGCGCTCGGTCACCGACGACGGTGAAACTACGAGAAGGACATCGGTGCAGCAGCATCTGCCATTCCGCATCGGTCAGCTCCTGCGCTTCGTCCACGACGACGTGCGCGAAGGGTCCGTCCAGTCGGTCGGATTCGATGGTGGGAAGGGCAGCGCCGTCGACGAGGGCCTCCCGGATTCCGTCCTGTCGAAGCTGTGCGTACAAGCCGTCTTCGTCGTCGAGTTGGAGAATCTCGTCCACGACTGCGTCCATGCGACGACGTTCCGCTTCGATCGCGGCGGCTCGTCGCTGCAGAACGCGATCAGATTCAGGATCGCCGAGTCGGCGACGTGCAGCATCGAGTAATGGGATGTCCTCCGCAGTCCACGCCCGCGGATCGGATCGTTGTAGTGCCAGTACTTCGTCTTTCGAAAGCCATGGGGCACAGTGGCGCAAGTACGCGGGCACCGACCAGAGATCAGCCAACAGGTCTGCAGCCTCGATCAGTGTCCACGCACTGTCGAGCGCAGAACGCAGGTCGTCGTGGCCCAGCAGTTCCTTTCGCATGGTCGACCGAGGCGCTTCGCCGTCGTACTTGTCCAGCAGAATGGTGACGAGCATGTCGCGTATTTGCTCTCTCGCCTCGTTGTGACGTTTGTCCGGGTCTCGTGCACCGAATGCCTCCGCCCAGTCCTCGGGCGACACTCGCAGGTCGGCCCAGTCGGTTTCCACGGTCATTGCCGTCGTCGGAGGTTGCTCGTAGAACTGCACGGCCGCGTCGATCGTGTTCATCATCTCCATCGACGACTTGAGTCGGGCAACGCCGGCGTCGGCTTCGGGCCTTGCGTTCTCGCCCTCGTCGACGAGGTCACCCAACGTGCAGGTCAGGACACCTTCCTCGCCCAGGCTTGGCAGGACGTTTCCTACGTAGGAGAGGTATGGCTTGTGCGGTCCTACGAATAGAACTCCGCCGTTGCTGTGCCCGACGCGTGAGTCCGAGTAGAGCAAGTAGGCCGTGCGGTGCAGAGCCACAACGGTTTTCCCGGTACCGGGGCCTCCGTCGACGACAAGGGCACCGGCTGATCCTGCTCGAATGACTGCGTCTTGGTCGGCCTGAATCGTCCCCAGAACATCTCGCATCTGCCCAGACCTGCTGCCCCCGAGACTCGCAATGAACGCCGACTGATCATCGAGTGCGGCGCGCCGCTGATCAGTAGCCGATTCCTGCTCATCCGAGTAGAAGACCTCGTCCCAGTAGTCGACGATCTTTCCGCCGCTCCAGCGGTATCGACGGCGACGAGCCAACCCCATCGGATGCGCGTGCGTAGCTCCGAAGAACGGTTCGGCGGCGGGGGAGCGCCAGTCGATCAGAAGCTGGCTGCCATCGTCGTCGAGAAGCCCGGATCTTCCGATGTACACGGTCTCGCCGCTTCGTGCCTCGACCACATGGCCGAGACACCGATCCAATCCAAACCGTCGAAGAGAACGCAGACGCGAGGTCAAACGGTGGATTTCGAAGTCTCGTTCCATCACCTCCTGTCCCATTCGTGCCGTCGACCGCCGGACGTTCGCAAGCCTCTCGGCGGCATCTGCAATGGAACGTTGGGTGGTGCGCGCGACGGAAGCGAAGAACAGTTCGTCCTCGTCGATCAACGTTGCGCTGGCTTTACCGACGAGGTTGTCGCTCAATGCGAAGGCGGAGCCGGCCCCGTCGACGATCGATCTGTCCAACGATTCGTGTGCAGCCATGTGAGGCTTCCCCGCTTCTGTAGTTCCAGGCGTCGACGGAAGCTATTTTGCGACGTCCATGGGGTCTTGCCACAAGCCCCTGGGTGCGCTATAGATTGGCAGTGTAGGAAGTATGTAACCTCCCCGCTCGCCCACGCACTGAGAAATCTGCGCACAGCCGTAATACTGAACCGGGTCCGGTATCACTTGGACTCGTCGTGCACTTCGTCCACGACCCGATCACGAACGGCAAGGGTGCGCGCATGACCGTAGTTGCAACGTATCTCGTCATCACGTTCGGACTCGGCGGTCTCGCCATGGCTGTGCGGCTTCCTCCCCTGGTCGGGTTTCTGGCTGCGGGGTTCGTGATCAACGCATTCGGTCTCGAACATGTCCCGCAGCTCGAGACGATGGCGGACCTGGGCGTCACCCTGCTGCTGTTCGCAATCGGCCTCAAACTGGACGTACGGATATTGCTGCGGCGCGAGGTCTGGCTGACAACGTCGGCACACATGGTGATCAACGTCGTACTCGGCACTATCGCGATGTGGCTCTTCGCCCTTGTCGGGGTCTCGATGCTTGCCGGGCAGAGTGTCGAAACGATTGCGCTCCTTGCCTTCGCGCTGTCATTCTCGAGCACAGTATTCGTGGTCAAGGTCCTGGAAGAACGAGGTGAATCGCACGCTCTGTACGGTCGGGTGGCCGTTGGAATCCTCGTGATGCAAGACATCATCGCGGTGGTCTTTCTGACGGCTACCAGCGGTGCATTGCCGAGCATCTGGGCACTCACGCTGGTGGGTCTGTGGCCGTTGACCCGGATTCTTCGGAAGATCTGGACCGGGCTCGGTCACGGGGAAATGCAGTCGCTCTTCGGGATAGTGATGGCGTTCGTCCCCGGCTACGCGCTCTTTTCGGCGCTCGGCCTGAAGGGTGACCTGGGTGCGCTGGTGATCGGAGTTCTTCTGGCTTCCCATCCTGCGGCGTCCGAACTGTCGCGATCGTTGTTCCATATCAAGGAGCTACTGCTCGTCGGGTTCTTCGTTTCCATCGGTCTGACAGGTCTACCGGACCTGCCCAGTATCGGTATAGCACTGCTGATGTTGCTGTTCTTGCCGTTCAAAGCAGTGTGGTACTTCGTCCTGTTCACCTTGATGAAGCTGCGCCATCGAACGGCCTTGCTTGCCGGTTTGAGCCTGATGAACTACTCCGAACGCGGTCTGATCGTCGTGGCAGTCGGAGTGTCGTCCGGCACGCTGGCGCCTTCGTGGTTGGTCGAGATGTCGATTGCCGTTGCGTTGAGTTTCGTCGTGTCTGCTCTCGTCAACGGACGCGGTCATCTGATGGTCGAGAAGATCGCCGCACGCCTTCCTGTTCAGGACGAACGAAAGTTGCACCCGGAAGAGAGGCCCGCGGACGCAGGGGACGCCGAAGTCGTCGTCATCGGCATGGGTCGTGTCGGGTTCGCGGCGCATCAACGCCTGACTGGTCACTACGCCCTACGAGTGGTCGGCGT
Organism: Rhodococcus sp. P1Y; assembly: GCF_003641205.1. Taxonomy (NCBI): domain Bacteria; kingdom Bacillati; phylum Actinomycetota; class Actinomycetes; order Mycobacteriales; family Nocardiaceae; genus Rhodococcus; species Rhodococcus sp. P1Y. The sequence goes on along the minus strand of NZ_CP032762.1, from coordinate 3,769,275 downwards.
CGACTACGACGGGCCCAGAATCGAGCGACTTGCAGCGGAGGGACTCAGGGTTATCGAAGGCGACGCCACGGACCTCGATTTCTGGAATCAGTTGCGGCGCTCCGAATCAGTGCGTATTGCAGTTCTGGCTATGCCTCGACACGGCGCCAACGTCACCGCGCTCGCCTGCCTTCGCGAATCGGGTTTCAGCGGAAGGGTCGCGGCTGTCGCACGGTACGAGGACGAAGTTCAGTGGGCAAGGGAACATGGTGTGGATATCGCGTTCAATGTATACGCGGGCGCGGGGTTGGAGCTGGCGGATCAAGTGGCAGGCGGTAACCCGGCCAGACCCGTGCACCCCGAACCTGGGGCGGCAGAGTCCTCCGACGGGGCCGGGCGGGCGCAGACGGGGACGATCCCATGGGCGCACCGCCGAGTTAGGCCGACAAACTTCAACGGCATCGGTTGAGCCTTGTAGTAGGGGAACAACGATGTTGCCAGCATCAATCGAAGCGCTGCAACCACTCTCGCAACCATGGCAAGATCTCGGTGAGGTCCTGCGCGATAATAGCTGTGGATGCAGCATCTTGCGCCGCCGCGTCGGCGTTCAGGGCAAGCGATGCCGGGACTGCCTGAAAGAGTGGGATGTCTGATCGGCTGTCACCGACCGCGCAGCATCCGCCGACGGGTACCCCCATCTTTCCCGCGAACCGAAGCGCACGATCGCGCTTGTCGAACTCGTCGAAGTGTTCGGCTACGGTGCCGTCGTAGACGGATCCATCGAAGCCGACTCTAGGCCCGCCGTTTGCGGTGAAGCCGTGTCTTTCTGCGATCCACCTGCTCACGGGCAACCACGCAAGTGAGGCGAGCACCGGTTCTACGTCGTTATCCCTGCACCACGACACCACAGTGTCGATACCCTCGATGAGCGGCAAGCTTTCGAGCCATTGGTCGATGGACATAGCACTGACGCCGCGCCAACCGAGCGCATCGATTTCGCTGACCTGCTGGTTGGTCAATTCACCCTGCGCGTAGAGCGTTTCAGCACGGTCCAATTCGGGTTGGTGACCCAACCTGGCCGCAAGGAAGCTACTGCTCGAGCCAGACGGGACAAGCGTCCCGTCGATATCGAAGAACACAATGCCCTTGGGTTTCACCACCGCAGAGTAACCCGACTGCGATGCGGACTCACTCGTACGACTGCCGGGCGTCAGACGACAGCGGCATCAGGATCGTCCGTAGCTTCGCCGAAAAGTTGGCGTGCGTAGAGCGCCGAAGCGAACGCGGCGACCACCCCGATCGCGGTTGCGTATCCGTAGGCGGCGTCGGCGATCGTCCACGACTGCCGAAGCAGAGCGTGGAAGCCGATGACAAGACCCGCTGCGCCGCTACCTGTGACGGCAGCCAACCACACCGTCCGCGATGCGAACGACGCCGTCGGACGCAGTACACGAACGACACCGCGCACTAGTACCGCTGCCATGACCGCGGCCCCACCGAAAATCAGGGAACACATTCCAACGATGGCTGGGACGACGACAATTATCCAAGCTATCGATTCGACAGGACCCGGCCAATACCTGAATCCGTCACGAGCAAGGGCGAACCCGCCCAAGCCAATCAACGTGACTGCCGATGAGAGGGCGGGCCACAGGAAAGCTTGCGCCCGCCAACTCAGCCCAACGGTCCGCGCGCTGTCGACCTTCACACCGGACAGTGTAGAACTGACGCGACTCCTCGAGCTGCCTCGGGCGTATTCCACGACCGACGGAAACTTCTAGCGAGAAGGCCACTCGCCGCCGTTTACGGCGAAGGTTTGGGCGGTGATCTGGCGGGCACGGTTCGAGGCCAAGAATTCCACCATGTCGGCTATGTCGTCAGGTGCCCCAGCGCGTTTTGTCATTGCCGATGCTGCAAGACCGTCCTTCGCCTCGTGTGTGAGAACGTCTCGAAAGAACTCGGTGTCGGCAATGTAACCGGTTGCAACGACATTGGCGGTGATCGATCGCGCGCCGATCCGCCGCGCAAGGTCGATGTTCCACGAAGCAATTGCGGCCTTCGCTGCGCCGTACAGGCCCGACCCCTTGTCTGCTGCAATCGAGCCGATGGTCACTATGGCGCCGCCGTCGTTCATTGCCGGAAGCAGGCTTGTGGTCATCAGCACTGCGGTAATCACATTCGACTCGAAATTCGCTCTCCATGAGTCTGCAACGCTGCTGAGCGAACTCGTCGGCGCTCGGTCGAAGTCGGTATTGCCACCGGCATTGTTGACCAGTATGTCGACCGGCCCGACTTCGTCTGCGAATGCACTCACGGCATCCGGGTCTGATGCGTCGACCTGTGCCGCAACGACGTTGCCGGCGATGTCGGCTGAGGCGCGCTCGAGTACGGAGTGCCGCCGACCTGTAATCAACACCCGGGCACCCTTTTCCGCGAACCGGGTCGCAACAGCGCGTCCGATGCCGGTGCCGCCTCCGGTCACCACGACTGTTCGTGTCATGTCGATCTCCTTGACGTTGTAGGCTTTGTTTAGGCCTAAACGATGCTACACAACGTCCAAGAGATGGAGCGACGGATGCCCGACCTCGACCCAGGCGACCCCATAGACGCGATCGCTATTGCGTGGACCCGTGAACGCCCGAACACTCCGGTCGACTCGATTCCCATCGTGACTCGAATTGCCCACGTCGCCAAGCTATTCGGTGACGACAGAACACGGTTGCTGAGGCAGTCCGGTACCGACTCCGCGACCCTGGACCTGCTCTCGACTCTTCGACGCAGTGGTCCTCCGTACCGGCTTGGAACACGTGAGCTTGCCAGTACGGCGCTCATCACCGCCGGCGCAATCACCCAACGCGTCGATAGGGCGCAGCAGCAGGGCTTGGTCACTCGGAATCCCCGTGCGGATGGATCGCGGCAGGTCGACGTCGAACTGACCGAATCAGGCCATCGAACCGTTGAACGCCTCGTAGACGAGGTCCTCGGCCGCGAGGCCGAACTGCTCGCCAACCTCACGGGTAGAGAAAAGCAGCAACTACAACTGTTATTGGGGCGTCTGCTCGAGGGATTGCACGATGCGCTGGGTAGTGATCGGCGACCGCCGCACGTGGGTAGATGATCGTGTCCGCGCGCCCGGGGTTCCCTCAGTGATTCATCGTCATCGATTGCGCATTGCTTGTCGATTCAGCACGTCGACTTCGCAACCCGGCGCAGCGGGATCGAACCCATGCTCGACCAGCCAGCGCACGCCCCTCAAACTGCGCAACGACCACCACGCGCGGACGACGTCGAGGTCGACGTCATCGCCGTAACCTTCGACGACGTCCACGAGATGCTCCGGGTGGCCTAGGGTCATCGTTGCGAGGTCGTACAAGGGATCACCTTGCGCTGCTTCGGACCAGTCGATAACACCGCACACGTCATCACCGGAGACGAACACATGCGACGCCTGGAGATCACCGTGCGTGAAGACAGGCGTCCACGACCGGAGCGCAACCTCGGCAATTGTGCGGTTCGCTGCAATCACTCCGGTCTCGACTATTCCGCTCTCTGTCAGCCATGCACATTCGCGGTCGAGCTCCGAGGCGATGTCGTCGAGACTGCGTCCTGGCCACGGCGGCAACGGTGCGTCATGCAGCGTCCGAACGGACGCACCCGCCGCGGCCCACGCCGCCGACGACGTTGTCGACGGTCTTCCGAGGCGGGCGAGCGCTCGTCCCGGTAGCGCAGCCAGCGCGAGCACGGGAGGCTTGCGCCACAGAACCTGCGGCGTTGGCACGGGGGCTCGAAGCATTGCTTCGACTTCGATATCCGTATTCGACTGATCGGAGTCGATCTTGAGGAAAATCTCGCCGACGCGCAGCGTGGCACGATCACCATGCGCAACTACAACCTCGACGTCGGTCACCACGCCAGCGTGTCATTGCCAACACGAACTTTTCCGAAGAACCGTTTGTCGACGTCTGACCCATCGTGGTTGTAGCTGTTCATGACTGTGGCCAGTTCGTCGGCGAGGGCTCGAAGCGCGGGGGACACCGTTGCAACTCCGTACTCGTGCACCCAGCCCCACTCCTGCGGCACCGAACTCAAAGTAATGACGATTTCGCTGCCGAACCGAGTGTCGACGTCGAACAGAATCTCCGCGGGTGCGTTGCCAACAAGGTCTTCTATCGCGAGGTCGCCCGCCGCGGCGTTGGTCGAGAAGACAGTTCTTGCGAGAACGATGTCCTGACGGATCATCTCGGCGATTCGAGTGAGGCCGGCGTGACGGCCAGCCCGTGCATGGCGCGTGCCGTAGCTGCGATCGGTACACGACAGAGGTGACCGCGATTTCGCGAGGATGCGATCAAGCATGCGCTGCGCGGCTGCGCGCTCGCTTGTGCCCGTACGTGGGTGATCGATGAGAGTTCGAAGCCGCGACATTCTGAGCGCTCGATTGCTGACCACCCGCGGAGCATATCTCGGCGCCACAAGTTCCGCCCGCGATAGCCGGCGACCGCCATGATATCTTCCCTGAGTGGTGACGATCCAAATGTGCACAGCAGCGCCGACGACTCGGCGCGTTTCACCACTGAACTAAACCCTCAGCGACCACCGAGATCTCCTCGTCTCGGTGCTGCGCATCTACGGGTCGGTCTCTGTCGCCTCAGCGAATCAGGACCGTCATGCTCCCTTTCCAGTCCTCGTCGCCTAGACGTGTTGCTCATCCGTTGGTCAACAAGCACTTTCGGTCGCTCTGGTGCAGCGGTCTCCTGTTGTCAGTGTCTTCGCAGATGTCGACGTTCGCCGCAGTGCTGATCATCTGGGAGCTGACGTCGAGTGCGTTGTGGGTGGGCCTACTGGGCCTTGCCCGCCTGCTCCCGATCGTGCTCTTCGCCGGCGCCGGGGGAGTGCTGGCGGACCGTGTCGACCGTCGGACGGTCGTGATCGCCGGCGCCGTCGGCCACGTCGTCGCCGCAGCATCCATGACTTTCGCTGTATACGACGGCACCTCCGCCGCATTGGTTTTGGCGACATCGGCTGTGCAGGCCGCGTCGGCTTCCCTCGGTGCGCCGGCACGCAAGGCGTTCGTTTTCACGTTGCTTGGCCGTGATCAGCTGGGCGCTGGGCTCGCGCTGACTCTGGCATCCTACTACGTCGGAGTGGTGCTCGGCCCCCTCGCCGGTGGAGTGACGGCGACGTCGAATGCCGGTCCGCTCTGGTCGTGTGCCGTCGCGACCGTTCTGGCCGTTATCGCAGCGACGGCGGCTGCGCGGATTCCGAAGGAGCAGAAGTCAGGCTCGGGTGGGGCTGGGCATCACACAGGTGGTCTCGCTCCGGGGCTTCGTTACGCGTGGCGAACACGGATACTGCGATCGGCGCTCCTACTGGATCTCAATGCCACTGTCCTGGCGATGCCAACCGCACTGTTTCCATCGTTCAATTCCGACCGACTGGGAGGTAGCCCTGTGACGTTGAGTCTGCTGTATTCGGCTCTCGCCGTGGGCGGCTTGGTGGCAAGCCTCTCGTCGAGGTACTTCGCAGCGGTGAACAGACTCGGTGCGCTGATGTTTGCGGCAGCCGCGCTGTGGTCGATCGCGCTGGGAGCCTTTGCTGTCAGCACGCACATCGCGGTGGCGGCGAGTGCGCTGTTGGTCGCGGGTGCCGCCGACACGGTGTGCGTGGTCGTGCGAGGAATGATCGTTCAGAGCACGGTCGATGGTTCGCTGCGGGGGCGCGTCAGCGCGGTCGACCACATCGTGGACATCGCGGGACCGGAATTGGGTAACGTCCGCGCCGGCAGCGTTGCGCAGCTGACGAATTCGACGTTCGGGCTGACTCTCGGTCCGGCGAGTTCGTTGATCGGTGTCGTCATCCTCGCCTGCATGTCGCGGGAACTGCGAGATTACACCGTCACCGGCACTCTCGACAGAGACCATAAGCGGCCGTAGTTAGTCCGCGCAGAGCGGTTCAGTCATCAACCACTACACCAGGTCACCGGGTTGGCTCACTGGTGTTCGGCATTTGTTTCGAGGGTGGTGAAACGCGCCCTGGCTCGGTCGCTCCTGCGAACGGTGACGTCGGCCGTGGCTATGCGGTTACAGGGACGAGGTCGCGAACGTCAGGAATACCGTAAAGAGTGCGACGCCGCCGAGTGCGGCGCCGATAACAGCCTCACGGCCATTGCTTGCAGTGCCATCGACGTCCCGACCGAGTCCTACCCATCCGGCTACTACCGCGACCACTCCCGCGGGGACTGCGATGAAGTCTCCGACGAACGGAATGAATGCACAGACCACTGCGACGATGCCGGCGATCAACGCGGCGTTCCCGACGCCATCCCGGTACAGGAAGCGGGAGGGCGGCTTCCTGGCCATTGTGTCTCCCTTGTGCGTTGGTAGGAGGGCGGCGTCCTACAGTCACGTCATATTAGGACGTTACTCCCGTCTGACGTGCGGAGAGAATTTTCACTAGCGCGGTAGAACGCACCGAAGGCCGCACTCTCGAAAGTTGAGGGTGCGGCCTTTGATCGATTGTCGGTCTGGTCAGCCGAGCAGACTCTGCATGGTGTCGATCTCCTGCTGCTGGGTGTCGACGATCGTACGGGCCATCTGCTGAGCGTCAGGATTGGAACCGTCGGCGATCTCGATGTTCGCCATCGCGATGGCACCGGTGTGGTGGGCGATCATCATCGTCAGCCACTGTCGGTCGAACTCGGGCCCCGACGCCACCATCAGCGCGTCCATGTCCTGCTGGGTCATCATGCCGCTGTCGGCGCTGTGATCCATTCCGCTCATCTTGCCCATGTCGGCCGACGGTGCGGGCTGGCCCCAGTCGGCGAGCCACGCCGTCAATCGATCCATCTCCGGTTGCTGTGCAGCTTCGATCGCCGACGCCAACTTCAGCACCTCCGGGTTATCGGTGCGGCCGTTCGCCATCGCGGCCATCTCGACGGCCTGCGCATGGTGCGGGTACATCATCTGCGCGAACATCACATCGGCATCGTTTAGCTCCGCCGCCGCGCTCTCAGACTCCGACGTTGAAGGAGAGGACGAGTCCATGGAAGGTCCGTCCATCGATGAATCGGTCGAGTCGTTGCTGCAGCCGGCGACGACGAGCGCGCTCATGGCGGCGGCAGCGAGCGACAGCATTAGTTTGGTACGCATGGAATACTCCTTGCAAGAGAACTGATTTCAGGGAAATAGATGTGTTTCGATCCGCCGGTGCGCATGCTTGCTCACCGGGCTCCCTGTCACACTCGCAAGGTCACCGATCTGTCCAACTCCCACAGCGTCCACGGCGGCGCACGACCGCGGGCTGAATCGGTGTGACTACCGATTCCGGAAGCTGTCGTCGGCGCGAGGTCGATGTCGAAGCTCAACGTTGGGACCGTCAGCGCAGGCCACGACACTGTGGTGCCCGCACAGGGATGCATCATCTGATGCGCCGAAGGGCAGTCATGTTTGCCGAACGCCACCGGAACCGCACTCTCGACAGCGGACGTCGGCGACATCGAGGCATGGCCACCGCTCATCGACGAGGGCATCGGGCCAGCCATCGGCGTGGTCGGTGTCACTGAGTGCATCAACAGCACCCCGAACATCGTCAGTACGATCAGCAATCCGGTCGCCGAGGCTGCGCCCCGCCGACGGCATCGGACCTGCAATCGCATGTTGTCGACAGTATCAGATATACCCCCCGGGGGTAATATGGTCGAATTCCCTCTTTGCGATCGCTGGGGGTGCGACTACACAGTTGCTGCGGTCGGACAGCTGATCGCGCAACAAAATTGGAGTCCTACTCTGAAACAGGGGGGGCAGATCGATGATCACACTGGCGGCAGCTACCGGTATTGCCCTGGTCGAGTTGGGACTTGCTGTCACGCCCGGGCCGAACATGTTTTATCTCGTCTCCGCAGTATGAGCCAAGGGTGGCGCGCCGGCTTGATGTCCCTCGCTGGCACCGCCGCCGGTTTCGTTGTCCCTAGCGACTCCTTCGGCAAACTTTTCCGCATGGGGCTTGTGACCAACCTTCTCCCCGCTGTTCCCAACTAGCCTACACATGCCTCAAGCCATCCGGCGTCGCCATGAAGAGATGACGCAGACGTAAATCACTGGGAGAAAACAGGATTCAATTTATCGGCCAGCTCAGCTGCGTCTTTGGGGGATTAGTCGGGGAATGGGGAGGTGCTGAAGATGGGCCAGCAGATTTCCGTGCTGGTGAATGTTGTTGGATTTGATGCCGTGCTGCCGATGTAGTGTTCGCGGATCGGTCCTTGATGGCTGATCAAATGTTCGTTTGTGTATGTACCCAGGGTCGCGTAGCTGCGGTCGATGCCCTTGTGCCCGCCGGCGTGGGTGAGGACCGCAAATTGGGCCTGCGGTAAGACCTGTGCCCGGACGCCATCCGGGTGATCCGCTGACGGCGGAGCTGCGACGAAAAGAGTGGCCTCGCCCCGCGATTCGAGGAAGAGTGCCCGGTCGTACAGGCCGCCCGGCACGACCTCGGAGTCCACGCTTGTCGCCGCTGCAACTGCATCTCGCAACGTGCTGACCGTCACCGCGAACCAGCTGTCGATCTCGTCGACCTCGATAGTGGCGCCGATGGACCACACGGGGAGCGCAGGCTCGAGGCGCAGCTCGATCTCGGCCGGGGCGCGTACGGGGGAGAGTAGTTCGCGTAGCGCACCGACAGTGTCGCGAGTGTGCTGCAGCTGTACTTCCATCTGTTCGAGATGAGTCGTGAGGATCCCGGTGCGGGCAGTGGCGTCTTCTGTACTCAGCAGTGCCTTGATGTCCGGGATGGACATGCCGAGCGATCGGAATCGACGGATGATGTGTGCGTGATCGACCTGGCTGGTGTCGTAGAAGCGGTAACCGGTGTGCGCGTCGACGAGGGTTGGTTCGAGAATCCCGATCTCGTGATAGTGCCGTAGCGCTTTTCTGCTGAGACTGGTCATCACTGCAAAGTCACCGATCGAGACCTGTGCGCCCATGGCGTCCTCCTGTGCGTTGCGCCGTCCGCGCAGTTTGCGGAAAGCCCATTGTGAGCTTTCCCCCTAGGACAAGGTCAACCGTAGCGGGACCGAGTGTCGGGCAGGGACATCAATGTTCCGATCCGGTGTTGACATTCCCCTTAGGGAAAGCATCACCGTGGTGTCATGACCACAGAATGGGATGGACTCCCGGACAACGTAAAGAAGTTCATGACTGCACTCGACGCCCGAGAAGGCGCTCCAGCGCTCGCCGTGTTCACCACAGATGCCGTCGTGACCGATGAGGGCCACGACCACTCGGGCCGTGGTGAGATCGCGGCCTGGCTGACCGACTCGGTCAGCGAGAGTGAGTACACCTACACAACCGAGTTCACCGGAGCGATCACGACCGGCACGACCGTCGACGTCACGCAGCACCTGGAAGGCAATTTCCCCGGGGGAGTCGTCGACCTGCACTACCGCTTCACTCTGGACGGCGCGCTGATCAATCGGCTGGTGATCGAGCCATGAGCAAGCGATGGTTCATCACCGGTGGCACACCCGGAGGCTTCGGCATCGCGTACGCCGAGGTGGCGCTGGATGCGGGGGACCGCGTAGTACTCACTGCCCGGCGTCCAGGGGAACTGGCGTCGTGGGCCGATCAGTACGGTGACCGTGTTCTCGTCGTGCCGATGGATGTCACCGACGCAGCACAGGTACTGCAGGCGGTGCGAACAGCCGAAGAGCGTTTCGGTGGTATCGACGTGCTGGTCAACAACGCCGGCCGCGGCTGGTACGGATCAATCGAGGGAATGAGCGAAGCCTCGATACGGGCGATGTTCGAGTTGAATTTCTTTGCCGTACTGTCTGTCACGCGCGCAGTGCTGCCAGGTATGCGCACCCGCGGAAGCGGGTGGATCGTGAATGTGTCCTCAGTGGCTGGGCTTCTGGCGGCGGTCGGATTCGGCTACTACAGCGCCACGAAATACGCGATCGAGGCCGTCACCGACGCGCTGCGGCAGGAGGTCGCCGGGCAAGGCGTCTCCGTCTTGGCGGTCGAACCAGGGGCTTTCCGCACCAACGCTTACGCCGGATTCGCCGACGAGCCCGTCGCGGAGGCGATTCCGGAGTACCACGACATGTTGGAACAGGTCCGTGCCGCTTTTGTCGACATGAACGGGGTGCAGCCGGGCGATCCGCATCGCGGTGCCCGTGCGGTGATCGCAGCGATGGCGCAGGACCCGCCGCCGCGCCGGCTGATCCTGGGCAACAGCGGGTACGACGCCGTGATCGACGCGCTGGAACACAACCTTTGCGATATCCGGTCGAACGAAACGTTAACTCGTAGCGCGGATTTCCCCGCCTAACCGTGCTCGCCGGAACAAATTCGATACTTATTATCCGGTGCGCTGGCTAACCGATCCAACTGTGGTGACGGCCAGGTCGCTTTCAACGACCTGGCCGTCACCACGCCCAGCAACAGTGCTTGTCGCCCGCGGGTCAGCGTCCCACTCAGTCGGCGACCAACTGCGTCGACTCGAAGTACCTACCGCGGCCACGCTCACGTTGCCTGCCGATAACGTAGCGACCCGGGGCGATTCCGGTGGCTCCGTGTTCGGGGTGGATCAGGTAAGCGGTCACCGTGTTGTCGAGAATTCCGAGCGCCAGACGCCGCGAATCGCTCACCGGTGTCGACCACGTGCATCGACCGCCGTCGGCTACGAGGCTGTGCGGATTCCCGCCCGCTGCGCTGCGAAGCAACTCGATTCCGGACAGGGGCACGTCGTCTATCCGCGTCCACACTCCGGTGGAAACGACGCCTTCGAGCAGCGCATACGGAACGACGATGAGGTCGCCTTGGGCTTGCATGCCGTCGATGATCGGCACCGAGATCTCCTTGTCGAGATAGTCGAAAACATCGAGGCCGGTCATTGTTGTCAATGCGGACAGGGTCATGTTCTGGTTCATCTGAGTCACCTTGTGTGAGAGTAGGTTCAGGTACGGCGGAGCAATTGGGCGTAGTTCTCTCCGCTGAGGCCGTAGGTCCGGCCTGCGGCGTCGAGGGCCGAGGAGAATTCACCTGGAACGTACAGGCCATAGCGTCTGCGCCGGCCGTCGCGTTCGCGAGACCCGTTGACAGCGAGAAGAACTCGACCTTCGCCACCCCAGCCGGCGGGTGTGGCGAACAGCTGCAGGGTGCAGCCGTCGTTGCCTGGGTCGTCGGCGTTGTCGACCAGGGCGAGTCCTGCAGCGTCGATGTAGTTGTCCCACCCGATGCGTTCGATTGCGGAGCGACGGATCTCGACGTTGCGTTCGACAGTAATGCGTTCGATACTCGGGTCGAGCACCACCCAATCCGGCACAATTGTGCCGTTAAGGACGTATACCGCACTGCCATCGGCGAATTGGATCGCCGGTTCGTCATGATGGTGCAGCCGTCGTTCACCGTGTACTCGATCGGGAATGGGTTCGGAGTACAGCTGGGTTGGTCGTTCGGACATAACGCAGACGTCGTCGAACGCCCACCACCATCCCGTCGATTCGGTCAGGTCGACTAGCGAGTCGAGCAGTTCGTTGTCCTGTGGTTGGAAGGTTGCGAGGCCGAGGCTGCGGTAGATGTCGTAGTACGCGATGCGGTGTGCTTCTTGCTGGCCGTACCAGGGAATTCCGCCGACGAGGGCCGGCATCAGTGTCTTGATGGCGGCTGCAACGCCGTCGAACAGGCTGGTGTGCAATGAGTCCCATACCGTCGATCGAATGATCGGGTTGAGTCCGATGCCCTCTCGGACCGAGGTTTCGGGTGGCTGATTTCGTACTGCAGCCGCTATGCGGCCTTGGGCTGCTCTCAGCGCCCGAGACTGGATCGTCATCGGCCAGCGCGGTGGTGGCCGTTCGCTCACCGGCACCCGGATGCGTGCGTCCATTCGAGAGCGTGAAATGGAGAGCAGTGTTGCGATGCGAGCCGATGCACAGGTCGGGCCCTCGACGGCAAAGGTAACAGCGGAAGCCAGCTTGTCCCTGGCGATGCGGGCCGCTGCAGCTGCCGGAGACAATTCCCATGCGAAGCGAGGAACGGGGAGGTCGGCATATCGATACAGCTGTGCCACAGCAGATTCGGCAGAGTATCGATCCGATGGTCCGGCGCGCATCCCGTGACCGAGGTAGCTGTCACGCATGGATACAACACTGCGGACGAGATCTGAATGGGGGCCTTCGATTAACGTCCCGTGCGACGAAGAAGTCGGGGGGACCTGCACGGCGCTCACGCGATGGAGGCTGTGTCAGCCTTTCCGGTAGTCATGAGAACAGCCTGACACAAATGTTCCGTTGCCGCCAGTGGTGCGCTTGCCAATTCTGAGTGGGCTATTGAATTCTGGCGGTGGGCGTCTCGGGCATCAGTGGCTGACGGGGGAGCAGCTAGCACTGGCACCACGACGTTGGCCGGGGCACGCTGGTGGGGGCCGCACCCCGTCTGCGTAAGTCAGGCTATTTTTCAGAAGCGTGGTTCGCCGCGCAGCACGGTGGTAAGGGTGACTATGCGCAAGCTGGTCATTACCCAGAACATCACCATCGACGGCGTCATCGAAGCGACAGACGACTGGTTCACCCAGGCGGGCGTTGACCCGGAGCTCGACACGGTGCTCGCGGCTCAGCGCGATGCCTCGGACGGCTTCCTGGTGCCATCACGGCGGTTGCACGTGTTGGAGAGCCAAGTCCTTCCGTCCGGAGTGGTCTTGATGCGGTACGGAGTCGGGTACCGGCCGATTCGCACGGAGCTAGCGGAATACTGGATGCGATCGTGCAAAACGCTTAACGCAACTTTGAGTTGACATAATGTAGATTATCGGCAAAACAGGGAGCTGCGGCGATGGGCGCACGACGGTATGCGGGCCGTCTGAACCGCATGTTCGCGCGATACGGCGTAGTCGGTGTTCAGTTGGCCAATTGCTCGACCCCATCGGCTCCCGCCGTTCGGTCTCACCCCGATGCCGCGGTAGCCGTCCGGGCGTTTGGTCGCACCGCGAGGCCGCAGCAATCGTCCGTGCTGACACAGCGCTGCTAGATGCCTTGGAGTGATTTGCGTGCGCCCGTTGCGGTCCTCACCGACGACAACACGTGAGCCACCGTTGATACGTCACGTGACGTATCAACGGTGGCTCAGCTCCTAACTGAAGGACCGAGATCTGTACCGCTGCGATAGGCACGAGGCAGGACGAACCAGAAGGCAACAAGCAAAAGTGTCACCGCCACAGCAGCCGGTAATGCGGCACTGACCCCCAGGACGATCTCGAACGTCAAGGCAACAGCTCCGGTCAGTGTGACACCCAGCATGACCAGTCCACCGATCGCGAGCCTGTTTCCGACTCGCACCAGCACACCGATGGCCCGCTGTCTGAACAGAAGTCGGTGCATTCCCACGGGCGCGACGAGCAGGATTGTCGCGAAGATCGATGCCGATACCGTCAGGAGGTACACAATGTGGCCGGCGGCCGACAGATCGTCGAACCGGGCTTGGAACGGCAAGGTGAGTAGGAAGCCAGTCAGTAATTGAACACCGGTTTGGACCACTCTGAGCTCTTGTAGCAGTGCCAGCCAATTCCGGTCGAGCTGCTGAGTCGGAGTTTCGTTGCGTGCCTTGCCGTTCCATTCGAGGTGGCCTGGGTCCTCGTCTGCCGTCATCAGTCCAGACTAGTCGGCTCCCACCGTCAGAGTTCGAATTCGACCGGGTCGATCCCCACTGCGAAACATGCGTTCCGCACAGCGGTCTTCTCGTGGTCGTCGAAGTTTCCGTCGGCGCCGCCGATGATGATGCCGATCTGGATGACGGCGCGCGCCTGGTCGGGCTTGCCCTTCAGCTTCCCGATCGTGGCGGTTGCTTCGACCTTGCCGAAGTCGAAATCGCCGGCCAGCTTGTCGCAGTACCAATCGAACTTCTGCCGAAGCTCTTCTGCGGGAAATACTTTGAGGGCTTCATTGCTGGAGATCAAGGCTGCCGTCTTCTGACGCTCGGCCGGATCGATGGTCCCGTCGGCTGCGGCGATGAGCGCACACATCGCCATGCTGCCGTTGGCGAACTCCTTGTTCTTGAACTGTACGGTCTTGGTTTGCAGTTGTCCGTTGAGTTCGGCGGCCTTCGCCTTGAGCTGGTCCCAGAAAGCCATGAGATTCCTTTGCGTCGCGTGCCGTGGACCGCACTGTTCGCGCAGTCGAACCCATTGTGCACGTGGGCCGACCGGTATGCCCGAATCCGCTGCTAGAGCAGGGTCTGGGAAGCTCGCCATCCGGCGAGAATGCGGTGTATCTCCTCGGCTCCGAAGATTGTGTTCTGCGGAACATGCAAGTTCACGGGGTGCAACAGGAACGGCGCCGACTGTGGACCGCCCAGACCGCCGTGCGAGCCCACCTGTTCCTCGAACGCAGCAACCTCGTCGGTCTCCGGCCAGTAGGTGCCGTTGATCATCAGATCGGGAACATTGTCGAACTGATCCGTCCGTCGAATCGTGTCGAGTGCGCGGTCACCGAACGCAGCGAGAGGATCTTCCCCCGCCACTGAACCGTCTGCTAGGCATACACTTCCGCGTGCACCGAGGATCACCGACGGACCATTCTCGGTTGCGACCAGAACGAATCCGATACCCGCGTGGTCCACCAAAGCCTGGAGTAGGCCCGGGTGCGCTGTTTCGATCCACTCCCGTGTTGCACGGCCCTCACACCGGGTGAAGCTGACAAGGCCGACGTTCCCCGACGCGAGAACAACCACCTTGTCCGGCCGGGTTGTTTCTTGGCTCGCTTTGGTAATGCCCACACTCGCCGCGGCATAGGCACCGCCCTCTGGTCCCCCACCGTGCATCGGCTCGAACGTGGAGTGGGCCGGCAAGTCGGCACATGCACGCCGCACGAAGGACTCGAGGGTCTCGCCGAACCGACTAGAGAACGTGGCGCCTTGGCTCTGGCCGTGATCGGACAGCAGAACGAGATCGTAGGGACGGTCGCTGCTTTGCGTAACCGCATGGATCATCGCCACCTCGGCGTCGAGCTTTCCGAGCACCGCCAGAGTCTCTGGGCGCTCGATGCCCGAATGATGCGCCACCTCGTCGTACCCGACGAGATCGGCATAGATGATCGACCTTCCCCTCACGATGTCGCCGATGACCGCCGCGACCACAACATCGGTTTCCACCACGGTGGTGAACGCACGTACGAGCGGATAGATACCGCCGCGTGGTACCCGAGGCTCGACCCCGTGCCGTTTCGACGAGATGCTCTGTCGTAGTTCACGTACCACTTCGGCCACGAGCCGCACTGTGGTGCGAACAGCGTTGGCAGGGTCGATGAAGTACCCGGCGTAGCCCGCTCCCCCACCTCCTAGTCGTGCTCCACGCATCCGGCTGACGACAAGGACATTGTCATCGGTCCCCCCGGTGAACAGGTTGCCGCGGCTCGCTCCGTCGGTGGCCAACAACCCTCGCAGGTGGGCGCGCTCCTCTTCCCGCTCGACGTTGCACGCCGGGTCGCTGAACACCGCAACGGTCCCTGTCGCCTTGTCGTACCAACGGAACGCCGGCACATTGTGGTTGGAGCCGTGCAGGATTCCCAGCTGACTGGCGCCGGTCTGACTACTCCAGTCGGTACGCCACGAAACCAGCGAATGGCTGTTCGACGAGACCAATCCCGCCATCGTCGGAACCACACCCGAGGACATCGCCCTACGCAGTACGTCGTGGCCCAGGCCGTCGATCTGGATACATACGAGTCCGCGAGAGGCATTGCGAGCGTGCCCGGAAGGACGTGAACGTCGATGCCTACGCACGACCATCGTTCGGTAGGTGTTGTCGCGCCGTGCGGCGATCGCGCCGGACACGATGGACGTGGTGGCCGAAAGCACGAGCGCAAGAATCGTCGTGTCGACAGGACCGTCGAAGTGCGCGACCGGCGCAATTGTGACGCTCAGCAGCATCACAGCACCGCTCACCACGAACACCGTAAGAAACAGCAGAGCAGGGCCTACCCACATCATCGCGCGCATGAACAACGGCCACAGAATCGCATTGAGTGCGCCGAAGACAACGGCAAGAACAAGTGCGCTGGGAAACGTCCCTAGAAATCCGGCGCTGTCGATGCGGTCGAGGTGAAACCCTGGCATCAGCACATCGGCGACGATCAGCACGACTGTGGAGACAATGGTCAGAACGGCGTATTCGATGCCCAACCGCCACACCATGGTCTCTCCCCAAAGTCCGACAGGGTCTGCTCGATGTCTGGAATCGTAGACCTCATGGCCGACGGCCGAGTGAAACACGATGGAGTAGAACAGGGCAGCGTGGCCTGGTGGGGGCACGCGACGGTCGCGGTCGCCCTGAACCGAACAACGGTGCTGACCGACCCGGTGTTGACGAACCGTGTGGGCCACCTCGTCCGACGGCGGGGCGAACGCCCTCCCGCTTCCGTGCTCGCGCCCGATGCTGTTCTGCTCTCGCACCTTCATGCCGACCACACTCATCTACCGTCGCTGAGGCTGCTCGCGAGGTCGGTACCGATTGTCCTTCCGCTCGGTGCGCCTCGGCGCTTGCCCGCCCTCAGACGACTGGGCTGTCCCCTGATCGAGCTGACCGTCGGTGACAGCGTCGAGATCGGCAATCTACGGGTGAGCGCTGTCCCCGCCGAACACGACGGTCGTCGTTGGCGCCACGGTGCTCGTGATGTCGAGGCGCTCGGCTACACGATCGAAGGTTCTACCCTCGTGTACTTCGCAGGCGACACCGCGTTGTTCGACGCCATGTCGGAGTGGGTGCCGACCTGCGAGCTAGCGCTTCTGCCCGTGGGCGGGTGGGGCCCGAGTCTGGGCAGCGGTCACATGGACCCCCGCTCCGCGGCGACCGCCGCATCGGCCGTGCAGGCTCGCATGTCGATTCCGATCCATTACGGAACGTTCTGGCCTGCCGGTCTTGCCCGGGTGCGTCCACACTTGTTCCGCGATCCGGGAGAGAGCTTCGCGGCCGAAGCAACACTGCTCGGAAGATCCACCGTCGTGCTGGATCCGGGCGGAACGTGGCCACTGCCGCGGTGACGGCGTCAGCGCAGTCGCTCGGCGTCCTTGGCACGGCTGATCAGCTCGGCGCACAGACGGACCAGCTCATCTGTGGCTGCGCCCTCGGACACCGCCGTCGCGACGTCCTCGGCTGCACACCTGACCTCGAATGTTCGGTCGATCAGTGCGGATGCTTCGTCGGCGGAGAGCACGACGGCGTCCTCCGGGATGGATGTGCCCTTGACTGCGCTTCGGTGTTCGTACGCCCGCTGCCTGCATGATTGCCTGCAGTAGCGCCTGCGCCTACCCATTCCGGAATCTGCCACCTCACGTCCACACCATGCGCACGCGTGGACTCGACGCGACTTCCCTGACATGGTCTCGAGCCTACGGGTGGGTGACGGTAGAATCGTCTCTGCGTGTGCGCGGATCCATCCGTGTCGTCGATTCGGGTCGGGAACGATTCGCACCGGTGAAGCGTTGATGACTTGTACGACAGAGGGAGAGGACCACACAATGGCAGATCGCGTACTTAGAGGGAGCCGTCTCGGCGCCGTGAGCTACGAGACCGACCGCGACCACGACCTCGCACCACGCCGCGTCGCGCGTTACCGCTGCGACAACGGTGAGGAGTTCGACGTTCCGTTCGCGGACGACGCTGAGATTCCGGGAACGTGGCAGTGCCGCAACGGCCTGGAGGGGTCCCTGCTGGAGGGTACTGCGCCCGAGGCGAAGAAGGTCAAGCCACCGCGTACCCACTGGGACATGCTGCTCGAGCGTCGCTCCGTGGAGGAGCTCGAGGAATTGCTGAAGGAGCGTATGGATCTGCTCAAGGTCAAGCGCCGCGGGGCCTGATTCGGCAGTACATCGCTGACTGCACCGGGTGAATGCAAAACATTCGCCCGGTGCAATTTTTTGTTTGCTTTTGCGAACTCGAGTTTGTTTCCATTCCGAGACGGTCAAATTCGAGCAAACGGTGATTGATTCGTCATTGTCAGGATGAAGATTCTTCGGCTCGGTGCGATTATTGTGGATCAAGTTCGTTTACGCGTCGCGGGTAACAACCACGAGTGAAATCACGATTACAACTCGTGCGCGTGACGAAACATCGGAAGCGATATTCGACTGTGGAACGAGGGGGCAACTACACGTGACCGAAGAGCCCGATACCCAACTCACCTCGTTGCGAGCCGAGCTAGACGCCATCGATGCACGTCTGCTGGAGAACATCCGAGATCGAATCGAAGTCTGCTCCAGGGTGGCACTTGTGAAACGCGAGTACGACATTCCGATGATGCAGCCCGATCGTGTCGGTGTAGTCCAAGAGCGTGCGCGCGACTTCGCGCGCACACACGCAATGTCCGAGGACTTTCTCGTCGGGGTGTACGAGTTGTTGATCGGCGAGGCGTGCCGAGTCGAAGATCTCATCATCGATGCGGGTACCTCTGTCGGCGAACGCGGCAGGTGATCTTGCGATGACGGTGCGCACACTGCTGATCGACAACTACGACTCGTTCACTTACAACCTCTACAGCTTGTTGTCAGAGGTGAACGGGGTCGAACCCGTAGTGGTGCGCAACGACGTCGAATGGGGATCGATCGATCTCGCTGCATTCGACAACATCGTCGTATCGCCCGGTCCAGGTCGCCCGAGTACCCCTCACGATCTGGGAATCAGCGCGCGAGCAATCACGGAGACCGATCTACCGATTCTCGGCGTGTGCCTGGGCCACCAGGCGATGTGCCATCTCCTCGGTGGTGAGGTCGACCTAGCCCCGATCCCGATGCACGGGCGCATCTCGGACATCTCGCACGACGCAACGGATCTGTTCGCGGGAATCCCATCTCCGTACTCAGTGGTTCGATACCACTCGTTGACGGCTGTCGAGCTGCCCGACGAGTTGGAAGCGTGCGCGTGGACCGAGGACGGCATCGTCATGGCTGTGCGTCACCGAACCCGACCGATGTGGGGCGTGCAGTTCCACCCTGAATCGATCAGCACCGAGTACGGACGCGAACTCCTGGCCAACTTCCGTGACTTGACGCGCGCCGCGCAACATTCGTTCGTCGCCCCGGCGAGGTCGACGTACTCGCTCGAAACCCTTTGCATCGAGGGAACATTCGACACCGAGCAGGTGTTCACCGCCCTGTTCGCTTCCGGTGCGAACAGTTTCTGGCTCGACGGAAGTTCGGCTGTGGAGGCCGGCTCCCGATTCACCATCATGGGCGACTGTTCCGGCCCGCTGGCGGAGTACATCACGTACCGGGTGGCCGAGAGACGCGTCCATGTAGAGCGAGCCGACGGATCAGCGGAGTCCGTGGATTCGACCTTCTTCGAATACATCGACCGACAGCTGAAGACACGTGCGGTTCCGCCTCGACACGATCTGCCGTTTGCTTTCGCTCTCGGCTACATCGGGTATCTGGGTTACGAATTGAAGGCCGACGTCGGAGGTCAGCTCGTCCACACTGCCGCCACTCCCGATGCGGCTATGGTGTTTGCCGACCGCGCTCTGGTTTTCGATCACGAAGCGCAGACGTGTTATGCGATGGCCCTCGTTCTCGAGCACGGGGACCCGGTGACCGCCGCGTGGTTCGACTCGGTTGCAGCATCGATCGGCGCTTTGGTGGACACCCCCACTGCGTCACGTCGTCAGCCGACCCCCTTGCTTGCCCCGGCGTTCGAGGCGGATCTACAACTGCGCCACGTCCGCGAGAAGTATCTCGGATTGATCGAGCAGTGCCTCGCAGAGATTCGGTCGGGTGAAACGTACGAGGTGTGTCTGACCAACGTCGCGTCGTTCCCCGGGCCCATCGACGCGTTGGAGACGTACACCTATCTGCGAGAGATCAACCCGACTCCGTACAGTGCGTTCCTCGGATTCACCGACGTGTCGATTTCGAGCGCATCACCCGAACGTTTTCTCAAGATCGACGCGGACCGAGTGGTGGAGTCGAAGCCGATCAAGGGCACGCGTCCCCGCGGCGGCACGCCGGAGGAAGACGAACTTCTCAAGGCCGATCTCGTCGGCAACGAGAAGGACAAGGCCGAGAACCTGATGATTGTGGATCTGGTACGCAACGACCTGGCCCGCGTCTGTGTACCAGGGTCGGTCCACGTACCGAAGTTGTTCGACATCGAGACCTACGCGCCGGTCCACCAGTTGGTATCCACAGTCCGCGGACGTCTGCGTGACGACGCCTCCGCTGTCGACTGCATCAGTGCGGCTTTCCCCGGCGGATCTATGACGGGTGCACCGAAGATCAGGACGATGGCAATCATCGACAAGCTGGAAGACGGGCCACGCGGTGTGTATTCCGGTGCGGTGGGCTATTTCTCACTGACAGGGACTGCCGACTTCTCGATTGTGATCCGCACGATCGTGTCGACCGAGCACGAGGTGACGTTCGGTGTGGGCGGCGCGATCGTCGCCCTGTCCGATCCCGAAGAAGAATTTCAGGAAACGATGGTGAAAGCAGTCTCGATGCGTCGCGCGCTCGCCGGGTCTACGCAAAACAAAGCCCGGCGGGACGTCTGAGGTTCCGCCGGGCTTCGTTTCCTGACAGCTAGGGAGTTGCGAAGTACTCGAACACTGCCGGCTGAACGTTCGGATTTGCGTTGACCGTTCCGATGATCGTGCCTGCAACGACGCCGATCGCGGTGCCGATGATGCAGCCTGCGATGAAGTTCGGGAAGATCGACACACAACCGATGGCAAAGCCAAGTCCGGCTCCGACTGCAGTGCCGATTGCACCACCGTTGGTGTATCCGATCACGATCTGATTAATTGCATTGTCGAGCGCAGCCTGCTTGCTGACAGGGCCTGCGACCTGATTCACCAGCGCGGCGGCGGGCTGCGGGGTGAGCAGCAATTGCCTCTCCCCCACAATGGCGGGCGCGATGGAATAGGTTGCGCCGTTCACCGAATACGTCAGTGGCAGGCTCGCCAAAACGGTTCCGGAACTGCCGACGACGTCGACCGTGTCGGAATCTGCATCGACGCGAAACGCGCCTGCATCGAGCACGGTGCTGACTGCACCTTCCGGTGTGACCGAGGTTTCGTAACCGATCGACTCCGTAGGATCAGCATTTGCCGTTCCCCCACCCAAGGCAATGGTCACCGAAGTGGCCGCCAGCAGGGTCACTGCCGCTGTCGCCACTGACTTCATTCTTTTCACACGCATCCCCAGACCGTTGTCGGATGAACTATTACACTTCTTCGCCCAAATGATATTCCCACAATGCCGATTTCAGTGCACAAAGGCGCTCAGTTTCCCAGGTAGTTCTCGAGCACGGAGCCGATGTGCTCGAGAACGTCTGGCTCGATCATTTGATTGTGCGCACAATCGATGGGTTCAATTCGGACCTGACCGGTAACGAATTCATTCCATTGCTCCGGGTCGCGCTCGATTCCGTCACCGGAGCCTTGCGTTGCAGAGAAGAACAGAATGTCTCCGTCGAACACGTCGGGAACGAACCGATTCATGATGGCCGTCGAGTTCGCGAATCCGTCGTTGATGCGCTCCAGGTGAGCCGGAGTCAATCCGGTTTCCTGCCCGAACGATGCGTTCAGCAACTCGACTGCGCCCTCGTACGTCAACGGCGATTCGGTCTCGGACTCAGCGAGGTCGAGGCCGAGTCCGGCCAAGAGCTCCTCGACGCTGAGTCGTCCCTGAGGCGACTCAGCCGAGTCGTCGACGTAGCTGTCCATGATGGTCACGGACTCGACGTCTTGGCCTGCACGCCGCAATTCGACCGCGACCGCGTGTGCGATAGCACCGCCGAGCGACCAGCCCAGCACGTTGTACGGACCCTCCGGTTGCACCCGGCGGATCTCGGACGCGTAGCGCTGCGCAAGCGCTTGGATCGAGTCGAACGAACCACCCTCGGTGATCGTCGGCAGCTGGAGGCCGAACACGGGCCGGTCTTCGGCCAGATGCCTGACAATTCCCGAGTATCCCCACGACAGTCCGATTCCCGGATGGATGCAGAACAACGGAGTGCCACTCCCCTGAGCGCGCAACGGAATCACCACGCCGAAGGCGCTGTCGAGTCCCGTCGAGGTGTCGGCGTCGTGGCCGTCGATCCGTGCGGCGAGCCCGGCCGCGGTCGGATCGAGGAACAGCGACTGCAACGGCACCCGGACACCGGTCGCTGCCTCGAGGGCAGGCACGACACGTGTTGCGACGAGCGATGTTCCGCCCAGGTCGAAGAAGTTGTCGTCGAGACCGACGCGTTCGACGCCAAGGATGTCGGCGAAGACGTCGACGACGGCCTGTTCGGTCGGGGTCGTAGCAGCGCGGTACGGCACGGTAGTGGCGGTCAATTCGGGAACAGGCAGAGCCCGTCGATCGAGTTTGCCCACCGGTGTCAACGGGATCTCGTCGAGAACGACGATCGCCGTGGGGACCATGTGCCGCGGCAGGATAGACGCCACGTACTCGGAAACCTCGGCGACATCGATTCCGTGCCCGTCCACGACTCGGACGTACGACACCAGCACGGTGTCCCCGGACGGTGCGGTATGGCCCACCGTCGCTGCGAAGTTCAGCGAAGGATGGTCGGTGAGAACCGAATCGATCTCACCGAGTTCGATTCGGAAACCGCGAACCTTCACCTGGAAGTCACTGCGACCGACGAATTCGATCGTGTGATCGCCGGTCCACCGTACGACGTCACCCGTGCGGTACATACGTTCGCCCTCCGCGCCGTACGGGTCGGCGACGAAGCGTTCGGCGGTCAGGCCGAAGCGATCGACGTATCCTCGCGCTGTTCCGGGTCCAGCGATGTAGAGCTCACCGGGCACACCCATCGGCACAGGACGCAGTCGCGCGTCGAGCACCAGGAACCTGAATCCTATTGCGGGACTACCGACGTCGATGATCTTGCCCGGCATCAACGGGCCACCGACGCTTGCCTGAATGGTGGTCTCCGTCGGTCCGTAGCCGTTGAACATCATTCGGCCCGGTGCCCACCGTGAGACGAGTTCCGGCGTACATGCCTCGCCGCCCACGGCGAGGACACCCACGTCCGCCAACCGTGTGTGGTCGATGGACGCCAGTGCAGCAGGCGTCAGGAACGCGTGGGTCACCCGGCTGCGTTCGAGCAGATCTGCCAGCTCGTCACCGCCGAAAATTCCGGGAGGCACGATAACGACCGTGGCACCCACGCCGAATGCCATCGTGAGCTCGTACACCGAGGCGTCGAAACTCGGCGACGCGATATGCGAGATCCGGGACTCGCGGGTGGGGTGGAACCGGAGCGTGACCTCGTCCTCGAGGTTCGTGAGTCCACGATGGCGGACCGCAACACCCTTCGGACGTCCGGTAGAGCCCGAGGTGTAGATCAGGTACGCCGGATTGTCCAAGTGCAGCGGTGTCGTGCGATCGGCATCGGACACCGGATCCGTCGGGTATCGCTTGATGTCCGCAGTGAAGTCCTCGTCGTCCACCACAAGCCACGTGATCGAATCGGGTAGTGCACCCCGATGACTGCGCACGGTGATTCCGATGGGCGCACGGGAATCATCGAGCATGTGTGCGATGCGATCCGTCGGATAGTTCGGATCGACAGGCAAGAATGCAGCCCCGGTCTTGGCAACGGACCAGATCGACAGAATCGACTCGATCGAGCGTGGCAGTGCCAGCGCGACGAACGTCTCGGGTCCGACACCGAAATCGATCAGCATCCGCGCGATTCGCGTCGACCACTCGTCGAGGTCGCGGTAAGTCAGTCCGACATCGCCGTATTCGACGGCCACGCCGTCGGGATTGTTCGCGGCCGCGGCAGCCAGGATCTGCGGCCACGACTTCTCCTCCGCACCCTCGTCGCCCCTGGCTGGAGCGAAACGCGGGTGTTCCGTCGGCCCGAGGATATCGACGTCGCCGACGGGCGAGACAGGATCTCCGACAACAGCGTCGAGCACCCTCACGAACCGATCCGCGAACGACGCCGCGGTCGATGCGTCGAACAGCGAGACTGCGTAGTCGACAGCACCTTCGATGCCTGCCGCGTTGCCAGTGGCATCGAACGTCTCCGACAGCAGCAGTTGCAGATCCTGCTTGGCAACCGGGGCGTCGAAATCGAATCCTTCGACCGTCAGATCCGGAAGCTCGAGCTGTGCCTTGGTGTTGTTTTGGAAGGACAGCGCGACCTGCGACAGCGGGGCGTACGACGTGGACCGTGCCGGGTTGACGACCTCGACGATCCGTTCGAACGGAATCTCGGTGTGTCCGAACGCCTCTAGATCCGACTCGACGACACGGGCGAGCAGTGCATCGAAGGATTCGCCCGCGTCCACGATGGTCCGCAGGACGAGGGTGTTGACGAACATTCCTACGAGATCGTCGAGCGCGGCTTCACCGCGTCCTGCTACCGGCGTCGTGATCGCAATGTCGTCGATGCCGCTCAGCCGCGCCAAGGTTGCCGCGAATGCACTGTGCACGACCATGAACATCGTCGCATTGCGTTCACGCGCAAATGTGGCGATTCGCTGGTGAAGGTCGGCGTCGATATCGAATTTGACTCGCCCACCGCGGAAATCCTGCGTGGTCGGTCGCTGTCGATCGGTCGGGAGCGGCAAGAGGTCCGGCACACCGGCCAGAGCCTCACGCCAGAACCCGATCTGACGACCGGCAATGCTCGTGGGGTCGTCCTCGGAACCGAGGAGCGAGCGCTGCCACATCGTGTAATCGGCATACTGAACCTCCAGCGGTGCCCACGACGGCTCTGCGCCGGCGGTGCGCGCGGAGTACGCAACCATGACGTCGCGAGCGAGGGGGGCCATGGACGCCCCGTCCGCTGCGATGTGGTGAACGACGACTGCGAGCACATGCGTCGTCTGCTGCGTGCCCTCGATTCGGTACAGCGCCAGGCGGATCGGAATCTCCGTCGTGACGTCGAATCCGATGCCGGCGAACTTCACGAGCCGAGGCTCCAGCTCGTCCTGGCCGACGGCACTGATCTCGATCTCGGGTAGGACGTCCGCTGCGTGGTGGATGTACTGCTCCGGACCGAGGTCCGTGGACGGGAACGTCGTGCGCAGGGACTCGTGACGCTCCAGCACGTCCGATACGGCGAACCGAAGGGCCGAGGTGTCCAAGGAACCTGTCAGCTTCACCACGAGTGGAACGTTGTACGCAGGTGACGTCGGATCGAACCTGTTGATGAACCACATCCGCTGCTGCGCAAGCGACAGCGGGATCCTCGTCGGACGGGGTGCGGCGCGCAGAACCGGTCGACGCTCGCCCTCCCCGGCCTCGTCCGCGAGGCCGGCGAGTGCAGCGACCGTCGGCGCCTCGAATATTGCGCGGACACCGAGACGAGTCCCGAGCGCCGCGTTGACCCTGGCGATCACTCTCGTCGCCGACAGCGAATCCCCACCGCGGTCGAAGAAGTTGTCGAGAGCTCCCATGCGATCGGCACCGAGCGTGTCGGCGAAAATCTCCGCGACCGCGGTTTCCGCGGGCGTACGAGGCGGAAGATAATCGCCGAACCCGACAGAGAACTCCGGCGTCGGGAGAGCTCGTCGGTCGAGCTTGCCGACCGGGGTCAACGGAATGCTGTCCAGCTGCACGATCACCGACGGCACCATGTGGCCCGGCAGGGTGGCCGACGCGTGTGACGTGAGTTCGGCGTGGTCGATCGACTCACCGACGACCGCCGACCGGACATACGCAACGAGAACTGTTGCGCCGGAAGGACCGTCGGTTCCGATCGTAGCCACGAAGTCGACGCTCGGATGGGTAGCGAGAACGGCGTCGATCTCGCCCAGTTCGATGCGGAATCCGCGGACCTTGACCTGGAAGTCGCTACGGCCAACGTATTCGACGGTGTAGTCGGAGGTCCATCGGACGACGTCGCCTGTGCGGTACATGCGCTCCCCCGGTGCGCCGAACGGGTTGGCGACGAACCGCTCGGCAGTCAGACCGGGACGGTCGTGGTAACCCCGGGCGAGGCCTGCGCCCGCGAGGTACAGCTCGCCCTGGACGCCGATCGGAACTGGCTGCAGTCGCCTGTCCAACACGACCTCGTGCACCGCGCGGATCGGACCACCGATCGTGAGCGGACCTGCCGGGTCGATCGGATCGCTGATGTTCGACATGATCGTCGTCTCGGTCGGACCGTACCCGTTGTAGAGACGTCGACCCGGTGCCCATTTCGCGACAAGTTCGGCCGGCACTGCTTCGCCGCCGACCACGACGTGCTGGAACGACTCGAGACCGACGGGGTTCACCGATGCCAGCGCGGACGGCGTGATGAATGCGTGGGTCACCTGCTCACGAGAGAGGATCTCGTGCAGCTCTTCGCCGCCGTAGACAGTCGGAGGCACGACGACCATGGTCGCGCCCGCACCGAATGCCAGAAGGTATTCGAGAACCGATGCGTCGAAACTCGGCGACGAGACGTGCAGGGTCTTCGACTCCAGGGTGATGGAGTAGCGCTCGTTCTGTTCGTGGGAGAAGTTCTCCAGCCCCGAGTGTGTGACGACGACGCCCTTGGGCAGCCCGGTCGAACCCGAGGTGTAGATCGCGTAGGCGGTGCTCTGCACCGTCAGACCGGAAACACGCTCGTGCTCCTTCAACGGGAGTGGCGATTGGGCCTCGAGTTCCGCGATCACGTCTGCGTCGTCCAGGACGAGCCACTCGTTGCCACCTGCCAGCGCATCCGGGAGATCGCCGACGCGACTGCTCACAGCGATACCGAACTCGGCTCCGGAATCGGCGACCATGTGTTCGATGCGATCTCGGGGGTAGCCCGGATCCACCGGAACGAACGCCGCTCCCGTCTTCGCTACAGCCCACACTGCGACAACCGATTCGATGGATCGTGGCAGTCCGAGAGCGACGAACGACTCGACAGACACACCACGCGCCAGCAGAACTCGGGCGAGGCGACTCGATCGATCGTCCAACTCGTCGTAGCTCAACGTAGTTTCACCGAACCGGACAGCCGTCCGCCCGGACGCGACGACGGCGGCGTTCTCGAAGATGTGCGCGAGAAGCTTCGTACTACCGCCCTCGGGTCCGAAGACAGGTGCGAGCGCCGCACGTTCGGCGGAATCGAGCAGTCCAACGCGTGCAAGCGGTACGCGATCGTCGGTCACGACCGCATCCAAGACCCGGACGACGCGCGCGATGATTCGCTCGATATCGCTGTCGGAGAACAGTTCCGGCAGGTATTTGACCTTGAGGTGGAGTCGATCGTCCACCGACGCCACCAACGTGAACGGGTAGTGAGCGGCGTCGGCGCCGAGAACGTCCGCGACGCGGAGCCCGGCGATGTCGGTCTCCTCCGACAGTCCAGCCCGGTCCACCGGGTACGACTCGAACACGGTGAGGGTATCGAACGAAACACCGTTACCCGCTGCGCGCTGAATATCGGTCAGGCCCAGGTAATGGTGATCGAGGAGCGACGCCTGCTCCGACTGAACGCGGTCGACGAGGTCGCCGAGCGCTTCGGCCGGGTCGAGCGAAATCCGCACGGGCAGCGTATTGATGAACAGCCCGATCATGGACTCGATACCCGGTATCTCCGGCGGCCGCCCCGAGACTGTCGCCCCGAAGA
This sequence comes from Rhodococcus sp. P1Y, assembly GCF_003641205.1. Classification (NCBI taxonomy): domain Bacteria; kingdom Bacillati; phylum Actinomycetota; class Actinomycetes; order Mycobacteriales; family Nocardiaceae; genus Rhodococcus; species Rhodococcus sp. P1Y. The sequence goes on along the minus strand of NZ_CP032762.1, from coordinate 3,741,747 downwards.
CGACGTCGTCTCGACCGGTCAATGCTGCGAGCACCACACCCCATGCGCTCTGCACGATGGTGTTGAGCGTGGCGCCTCGCTGAGCAGCCAGATCTCGCAGCGATGCAGTGACCTCGCGCGAGAGTGAATGCGTCGATTCGACCGACGTGCCCTGGAGCTGCCGTCCGCGGTCCGCATCCGCCAACAGTGTCGGCTCTTCGACACCTGCGAGAGCCCTCGTCCACTCGGCTTTGGATACAGAGGCGTCGCGCCGACGCATCCAGCTCAGGTAGTCGCGGTACGCCGGTACCCGGGGCAACATCGAATCGTCGCCTGCCGTGGCGTACAACGTGAGCAGTTCCTTGATCAGCAGCGGCGTGGACCATCCGTCCAGCAGGATGTGGTGGTTGGTGAGCAGCAATCGCCACTCACCCTCCGCCTTGGTGATCAACGTGAACCGCAGCAAAGGCGCGCGGTCGAGGACGAAGCGCACTGCCCTGTCCTGCTCGAGAACTGCCTCGAGGTCGGAGGACGGGTCTTCTGAGCCCCGAAGGTCCACGTGCGACCACGGAACATCGATCCCTGTCTGCACGATCTGCACGGACTCGCCGCTTGCGTTGTGTACGAACGCAGTTCGAAGGTTGGCATGCCGGTCCAGCAGCGCCTGCGCCGCGGCCTTCATGCGGTCCGCATCCACCACACCGCGCAGTTCCAGTCCGAGCTGCACCATGTAGGCGTCGACACCGAGGTCGACCTCGCCGGTGACCTCGCCCGCGAGACGTGCGTGGAACAGAAGTCCAGACTGCAGAGGCGACATCGACCAGACGTCGTCGAGCCCGGGGAACTGCTGCTCGAGCACCGTGATCGTGGACTGATCGATATCGACGAGATCGAGGTCGGACGGCGTGTAACCACCGGAGGTGGATGCGTCGGCGTGCGTGGTGAGCGCGGTCAAGGCCTGAACCCACAGTTCGATCAACCGATTCACGTCGGACGCGGCCAGGACGCCGCTGGGGAACGCGAACGTTGCGTCCAGAACCGGTCCCGCGTCGGTCGTATTGGTCACTGCGTTGATATCCAGCAGTGCCGGAACCGGCATGTTCGGGTTCTGCGCGTCACCAAGGGTGAGGTCCGACACCGGAATCCAACCGACGTCCTCCATGCCCTCGGACGACCCGGTGGAGAATCGTCCCAGGTAGTTGAAGCTGACCTGGGGCTTCGCAAAGCCGCCGAGGGCCTCGCGTCCGACCGGCGTCGAGTACCTGGCCATGCCGAATCCGATCCCGTGATCGGGGATCTTCAGCAGCTGTTCCTTGACGGCCTTGATCAGCTCGCCTGCTGCGTTGCCGCCGGCCAGAGCGTCGTCGACGTCGATTCCGACAAGATCGAGCCGCACCGGGAAGATGGTGGTGAACCAGCCGATGGTCCGCCCGAGGTCGGCGCCGGGAACGACACCGTCTTCACGTCCGTGACCCTCGAGGCTCACGAGTGCGTCGGACACAGAGGATCCGCGTTCGTTCCTCCACGCCACGAGCGCGAGCGCAAGACCTGCGAGCAGCCCGTCGTTGACGCTGCCGTGGAACTTCTCCGGCACCGTGGTGAGGAGGTGCTCGGTCACCGACGCCGGCAACGATGCCCTGATTCGCTCCACGGTGGCATCCACGTCGACCGTGGGATCGAGTGGGCGCGAACCGATGTCGGGATCGTCGCCGGAAAGGATGTCGGTCCAGAGGTCGATCTCGTCGGTACGGGTGGCAGCTACCTCGACGAGCCCGGTCGCCCAGCGCCGCATCGAGGTTCCGGTTTCGGCGAGAACCGGCTCGGTACCCGAAACGATCTGCGACCACGCCGTCGCCAGGTCCGGTACCAAAATTCTCCAGGAGACGCCGTCGATGACGAGGTGATGAGCGACGACGAGCAGTCGACCTGCGCCTGCCGGACTCTCGAACCACACCATCTGAACCATTCGGCCGACGGCAGGATCGAGACGGTCCGCAGCCGCGTCGAGTTCGCGAGCTGCAATCTGCGAGAACTCGTCTCCGACGACGGCGTCGACGTCCACGTGGTGCAGGACCGACGATGCCGGTACCGACCCGACTGGCGCAACGCTCTCGGTCCACTCACCGTCGACGCCCTTGGAGAGCTGTGCCCTCAGCATGTCGTGGGTGTCGAGAACGGCCTGCACCGTGCGCTCGAGCACGGGTCGTTCGATTGCGGGCGGAAGCTGAAGTAGCGCGGTCTGGGTGTAGCGACCGAACTGCTCGCTCCGTTCGAGCATCCACTGCACGATCGGTGTCAGCGGCAACTCACCGACTCCGCCGCCCGGGAGCTCTTCCAGTACGACGACCTCGGCGTCTTCGGCGAGGGCCACAACTTCGGCGAGGCCTGCGACCGTCTTACGCTCGAAGACGTCACGTGGTGCGATGACCAGGCCGGCTGCTTTCGCGCGGGAGACCAGCTGAATGGACATGATGCTGTCGCCGCCGAGCGCGAAGAACGAGTCGTCCACTCCGACGGAGTCCAGTCCGAGAACCTCGGCGAACAGTGTCGACAAGCTCTGTTCGATCTCCGAGGCGGGCGCACGGCTCTGCGTGACCCGAGAAGAGAAATCGGGCGCAGGCAGAGCTTTTCGGTCGAGTTTTCCGTTCGCTGTCAGCGGCAACTCCGCAAGAACAACGAGCGCGGCGGGCACCATGTACGACGTCAGAGTCGTGGACACCTGATCGAGAACAGCGGTGGTGTCGAGCGTGCGGCCGACTTCCGGAACGAGATAGCCGACAAGACGATCTCCTGCGCCGTCGTCGCGGACCGAGACGACGGCCTGCGCAACTCCGTCGGAGTCGAGCAGAGCAGATTCGATCTCACCCAGCTCGATCCGGAAACCGTGAAGCTGAACCTGCATGTCGCTGCGGCCGAGGTACTCGAGCTGTCCGTCTCGATTCCACCGAGCTGTGTCGCCGGTGCGGTACATCCGGTCACCGGATGCGCCGTCGGGGTCGGCCACGAAGCGAGTGGACGACAACCCGGTGCGACCGAGGTAACCACGCGAGAGTTGCCCGCCCGATACGTACATCTCACCCGTCACGCCGGGAGGAACGAGGCGTAGTCGATCGTCGCGTACCGACACGGCGAGTCCGGGGATGGCCTGGCCGATGACACTTGCGGACGCGGACGCAGCGAAATCCTCGGTCAGCGGTAGATGACTCACGTGGACTGTTGTCTCGGTGATGCCGTACATGTTCACCAGAACCGGAGAATCCTCCGGGTGACGTGCGTACCAACGGCCGAGCTGCCCCAGGTCGAGCGCTTCGCCGCCGAACACGATGTAGCGCAGGGAGAGGCGCTCGGATTCGGAAGGTGCAGTCCGGTCCGCTTCGGCGAATTGGTAGAACGCGGTCGGCGTCTGATTGAGCACGGTGACCTGTTCGCTCACGAGCAGTTCACGGAACAACTCGGGTGAACGTGCGGTGTAGTAGTCGACGACGACGAGGGTTCCGCCGTGGAGCAACGGACCCCACAGCTCCCATACGGAGAAATCGAAGGCGTAGGAGTGGAACATCGTCCAGACGTCCGTCTCGTCGAACCCGAACTTGTCGATCGTGTTCTCGAACAACGTCGCAACGGTTTGGTGGGTGACCTGAACGCCCTTCGGTCGCCCGGTGCTTCCCGAGGTGTAGATGACGTAGGCGATCGACCCCGCCGTCGACTCGCCGTTGAGTTCCGACGCTGTCAGCGCCCCGGATGCGAGCGAGGCGATCGCCGCGGCAGTCTCCGGCTCGTCGACGAGCACCGGCGTAACACCTTGTGCAGGTACGGATTCGATGTCGGCGACGGTCGAGACGACACAGACTGGTTGCGCGTCTTCGAGCATGAACGCGAGTCGATCGGCCGGATAGGTGACATCGACCGGAAGGTATCCGCCGCCTGCCTTCAACACGGCCAGCAACACGACGATCAGGTCGGCGTTGCGCGGCATGGCGACCGCAACGAGCGTTTCGGGACCAACCCCCACGGACACGAGATGCCGCGCCAACTGATTGGCCCGCTCCTCCAGACGAGCGTAGGTGTATCGCTCGGTGCCGAACACGACCGCAGTGTGATCCGGGAATCGCAGTGCTGCAGAGCTGAATCGAGCCGTCAGGGTCTCGTCCGACGGGCGTACACCGGCGTGGTTGAACTCGGTCCGTAGTGCCGTGAGCTCGGACTTCGACAGAATCTCGATGTCCCCTACGGCCGTTTCGGGCGCCGACGCCACACCGTCGACGAGGGCGGTGAACCGATCCGCGAACTCGCGAACCGTCCGCTCGTCGAACAGATCGGTTGCGTACGTCAGGGCCATGGAGATGCCCGCCGCCGCGCCGTCGGAATCGTAACGTTCCGACACTGTCAGTTGCAGATCGAACTTGGCGACGCCTGCATCGAATTCGAGGCCCCGAACATCCAGGCCGGGCAGCTCGAGGTGCGCCGGTTCGTTGTTCTGGAATTCGAGCAGGACCTGGAACAGAGGTGATCGGTCGGTCGCACGCGAGGGTGCCAGGACGTCGACAAGCCGCTCGAAAGGAATGTCCGTGTTGTCGAATGCAGCCAGATCTGCAGCGCGCGTTGCGGCGAGCAGTTCGTCGAACGTGGCGTGCGGGGACACCTCCGTTCGGAGTGCAAGGGTTCCGACGAACATGCCGACGAGCGCGTCCAAGCCAGCTTCACCGCGGCCCGCGATCGGTGTACCGACCACTATGTCGGTGGTGCCGCTCAGCCGTGCCAGCAACATGGACCACACGGCGTGCACGGTCATGAACATCGTGGATTGCGCTCGACGGGCCACACCGACGAGAGCTGCATGGGTCTGAGCAGGTACGTCGAACGTAACCGAGGCACCGCGCAACGACGGCCGTGCGGGTCGAGGCCGATCGGTCGGCAACGTCAGGGAATCCGGTACGTCCGCGAGTGTTTTCGACCAGAACGCGAGTTGACGCGCAGCCAACGACTGGGGGTCGCTCTCGTCCCCGAGCAGGGATCGCTGCCAGAGCGTGTAGTCGACGTACTGTACGTCGAGCGGCCGCCACAGCGGCGCTGTTCCCGCCACCCGGGACGAGTACGCCACCATCACGTCTGCGGCCAACGGAGCCATCGATGCGCCGTCGGCAGCGATGTGGTGAACGACGATTGCCAGCACGTGACGATCTTCCGAAACCCGGTACAACGTCGCTCGGAACGGCGAATCGACAGTGACGTCGAAACCGCGTGCTGCATCGGTCAGTACCCGCGTAGTCAAATCGGCCTCGCCGATCTGCACTGCGACGAACGTGAACGAGTCCTCGAACGGATGGATCAGCTGACGCGGTGACTCCCCCGCCATCGGGAACGTCGTCCGCAGCGTCTCGTGTCGGTCCAGTACGTCCCCAACAGCCGCGCCAAGAGCAGCAACATCCAATTCGCCGGTCAACTGGACCGCGAGCGGAATGTTGTAGGCGGGCGACGATGTGTCGAACTGGTTGATGAACCACATTCGCTGCTGCGCCTGCGACAGCGGCACGACATCCGGTCGAACGACCGGCTCCAAGACAGGCCGCGGGTGAGTACCGTCCTCGGTCTGCGCGCGGACCGCCAGCGTGGCCACTGTCGGAGATTCGAACAATGCCCTCACGGTGATCGCTGTTCCCAGCGAGGAATTCACGCGAGAGGTCACACGGGTGGCACTCAACGAGTCGCCGCCGAGATCGAAGAAATTGTCGTCGATCCCGACCGAATCCAGCCCGAGTACCTCGGCGAACACCCCGGCGATGGCGCGTTCGGACTCCGTCGTCGGTTCCCGATGCTCCGCGCCTCCGAGCAACTGTGGTGCGGGCAGAGCTCTCCTGTCGAGCTTGCCTGCAGGCGTCAGCGGAATCGACTCGAGCACGACGAAGGCCGAGGGAATCATGTGAGACGGAAGTGCTGCGGCCGCATGCTCCCGCAGCGCCTCCACGTCGATGACACTGCCTGCCACCGGCAGCACGTATGCCACGAGAACCGTGTTGCCTGCAGGTCCGTCGACACCGAGAGTCGTGACGAAGTCGACCTCGGAACGCGAGGCGAGAACCGAATCGATCTCCCCCAACTCGATACGGAACCCACGCACCTTGACCTGGAAATCGCTACGACCCACGTACTCGAGCGCACCGGAGCCGTTCCACCGCACCACATCTCCAGTGCGGTACATACGCTCACCCACACCGAACGGTGCGGCAACGAAACGCTCCGCCGTCAACCCGAACCGCGCGTGATACCCACGAGCAACACCTGGACCCGACAAATACAACTCACCCGCAACACCCACAGGAACGGGACGCATCATCGCATCGAGCACGACGACGGCAAAGCCGCGGACCGGTGAACCGATGTCGATGGCCACTCCAGGGGTCATCGGCGCACTCACCGAAGAGAACACGGTCGCCTCGGTAGGACCGTACGCGTTGAACATCGACCGACCGACAGCCCACCGCTCCACCAACTCCGAACCGGCAGCGTCACCACCGGTCACCACCACCCGAAGCGAATCAAGACCCGACGGGTCCACCGACGCCAACGCAGCAGGCGTCACGAACGCATGCGACACCGACTCCCGTGCCAACACCCCAGCCAACTCGACCCCACCGAACACATCCGTCGGCGCGATCACCATCGTCGCCCCACCACAGAACGCCAACACCAATTCCAACACCGACGCATCGAAACTCGTCGACGCGAACGACAGAACGCGCGAGTCGGTCGTGATGCCGAACCGAGTCCGTTCGTCCTCGGCGAAGTTCGCGATACCGCGATGAGTTACGACGACGCCCTTGGGCACACCGGTCGAACCCGAGGTGTAGATCAAGTAGGCCGCATCGTCGAGACTCGGAACCGGAAGTGTGACAACCTCTTCACGCGTCGAGACCAGGTCGACGCTGTCTAGTTCGACCCAATCGACCGACGGGCCTGCGTCCGCCAGAACCGACGCGTACTCCGACACCGTCACACCCACCACAGCACCTGAATCGGAGACCATGTGCGCGATTCGGTCCGACGGGTACGACGGATCGACGGGCAGGAACGCCGCACCGGCCTTCGCCACCGCCCACACCGCCACCACGTACTCCACCGAACGCCGCAGTCCTACTGCCACGTAGGAGCCGACGCCGACACCCCGGGAGATCAGCACAGTTGCCAGACCTGTCGATCGTGCATCGAGCTCGCCGTACGTCATCGAGACCGCACCGGATTCGGCGTGTGCCAATTCGGGCGCGACGAGCGCAATACCATCGGTGCCTGCGACGGACACAGCGGAGGCGAATATGTCCGACAACAACGAACCGTCCACCGATACGCCACCGCGCACCGGCATCAAGGCATTCCGCTCGGACTCCGAGAGTAGTTGCAGGCGAGCGACTTCGAGCTCAGGTCGAGTTGCAAATGCCTCGAGCACCCGAACGATCCGAGCCAGGATCCCATCTATCGTCTCGGCGTCGAACAGTTCGGGCAGGTACTTGGCCTCGAGATGCAGACGGTCGTCGACCATCGCGACAAGTGTCAGTGGGTACTGCGCGGTGTCGCTGCCGTCGACGATGCCGGACACGCGAAGCCCCGCAATGTCCGTCTCGTCGGACAATCCCGCCCGATCGACGGGATAGGACTCGAAGACCGTCAGCGTGTCGAACGCCACGACCGGGCCCACGGCCCGCTGTATTTCCGTCAGACCGAGGTAATGGTGGTCGAGAAGTCCCGCCTGCTCGGACTGAAGACGGCCGATGAACTCGCCCAGCGTCTCGTTCGGGTCCAGGGTCACCCGAACCGGCAACGTATTGATGAAGAGCCCGATCATCGACTCGATGTCGTTGATCTCAGGAGGGCGCCCCGATACCGTCGCGCCGAACAACACGTCGGTGCGGCCGGTCAGGGTGGCCAGGACCGTTCCCCATGCAGCCTGCACGAGCGTATTGACCGTGACTCCCCGGTCGCGCGCGACAGCCTTGAGACGGTCGGTGTCCCGTGCGTCGAGGAAGGTCAAGCCGCGACCAGCGCGCGTGGACTCCTGCCGACGGCTCTCGATCGGTGTCAGCAATGTCGGTTCGGACAACCCCGTCAGGGCTGCCGTCCATGCAGCACGCGCGCTCGCACCGTCGCGCCTGTTCATCCACGCGAGATAGTCGCGATACGCAGGAACACGCGGCAGAACCGAGTCGTCGGCGTCGGTCGCATACAAGGTCAACAGTTCGCGAATGATCAACGGCGTCGACCAGCCGTCGATCAGAATGTGATGATTTGTCAGCACGAGACGCCAGTGCGAGTCCCCCGTTCGGATGAACGTGAAGCGCAACAGCGGAGCCTCGGCCATGTTGAACCGCGTCGACCGGTCCGCCGCGAGGATCCGATCCAGCTCGGCCGCCCCGGCCGACTCGCCCCGGCCGCTGAGGTCGACATCGGTCCAGGGAACCTCGACGCCACGTGCGACTACCTGGATTGCTTCGCCTTCCAGATCGTGCACGAACGCCGTACGTAGATTCGAGTGTCGATTCAGCAGGACCTGGGCAGCACGTCGCAGCCGCTGTCCGTCCACCGTCCCGGTGAGTTCGAGAACCAATTGAACGATGTATGCATCGACTGTCTGATCCGACAGTTCCGCGTGAAAAAGCATGCCCGATTGCAGAGGCGACATGGACCAGATGTCGACCAGATTCGGGTACCGACGCTCGACGTCGGTAATCGACTTCTGATCGAGCGCAACAAGTTCCAGGTCCGACGGAGTGAAGCCGCCGGCATTGTCACTGCCCGAGTGACGGGCGAGCGCAGTCAAAGCCTTCACCCAGAGGGAAGCCAACAACTCGACGTCCGAGCGTTCCAGAACACCCGAGGGGTAAGCGAACGACGCCTCGAGCGAATCACCTTCGCGACCGCTGACGGTGACGGCATTGATGTCCAGGACAGCCGACACCGGCAGGTCCTGGTTCTGCACATCGCCGATGCCGTCGTCATCGACCGGCAACCAGCCGACGCCCCTGAGGTTTTCGGGCACGCCCGCGCTGTAGCGTCCGAGATAATTGAAACTGATCTGAGGGGAACCGTACTGCGACAGGCGATCACGTGAGTCATCGTCGAGGTACCGCAGCATTCCGAACCCGATGCCGTGGTCGGGCACCGCAAGCAGCCGCTCCTTGACCGACTTGATCAACTCGCCTGCTGCAGGGCCTCCGGCGAGCGCGTCGTCGAGATCGATTCCCAAGAGGTCGATCCGGACGGGATAGATCGTCGTGAACCATCCGATCGTCCGCGAGAGATCAGCGCCCGGAACCACATGGTCTTCACGGCCGTGAGCTTCGAGGCTGACGAGTGCATCCGTGCTGTCGATTCCGTTGGCACGTCGCCAGGCACCGACTGCAAGAGCGAGTCCTGCCATCAGGCCGTCGTTGACGCTCCCGTGGAATACCTCCGGGACGGTGGTGAGCAGCGCCTCGGTCACATCCGAGGGAAGCGCGATCTCGACCTTCGAGGTCGTCGAATAGACATCGATCGACGAATCGAGTCGACGTGTTCCTACCATGGGATCGGACCCGGCCAAGGTCTGCTCCCACAACGGCAGCTCAGCGCGGCGAGAATCGACCGTCTCGAGCAACCCGTGCGACCAACGACGCATCGAAGTTCCCACCGGAAGCAACGATGGCTGTTCGCCGGCGTTGATCTGTGACCACGCCGTAGCGAGGTCGGGAACGAGCACGCGCCAGGACACACCGTCGACGACGAGGTGGTGCGCGACGATCAACAGACGCCCAGAATCGGCGTCGGTTGCGAACCAGACGAATTGCATCATCGAACCCGTTGCGGGGTCGAGTCGTCCAGCTGCTCTGTCGAGCTCGGCGGCTGCCAGTGAGGAGAACTCTTCCCCGGTGGCGGCGTCGACGGTCACCCGGTGCAGCACGGCTGCCGCCGCGACGGATCCGACCGGCTGGACATCCATCGTCCACTCGTCGTGTTCGTGACGCAGGCGGGCGCGGAGCATGTCGTGGTGATCGAGGACCGTCTGGATCGTGCCTTCCAGAACGTTCCGTTCGATTCCGGTGGGAAGTGTCAACAGCGCTGTCTGCGTGTGCCGATCGAATACGTGAGTGCGCTCGATCATCCACCGAATGATGGGGGTCAACGGAACGTCACCCACTGCACCACCGGGCAATTCGTCGAGGACTGCCACCGACGCGCTGTCGGTCGCAAGTGCCACTTCGGCCAATGCGGCGACGGTCTTGCGTTCGAACACATCCCGTGGCGTCAGGACGAGACCCGCCGCCTTGGCCCGCGATACCAGCTGAATCGACATGATGCTGTCGCCGCCCAGCGCGAAGAACGAGTCGTCTATCCCGACGCTGTCGAGGCGGAGTACTTCTGCGAACAGGCCGGCCAGGAGCTTCTCCACCTGTGTATCGGCATCTCTCGACGTCTCCGAACGCAACTCGAAGGTCGGCTCGGGAAGTGCGCGACGGTCGAGCTTGCCCGCGGGCGTGAGAGGAATGGACGCCATGGGAACGAACGCAGTGGGAACCATGTGGGCGGGAAGCGATGCCGCGACATGCTCGCGCAGTGCATCCCCATCCACAGCTGATCCTGATTTGGGCACGAACCACGCGACCAGAATGGTGTTACCGGCCGGTCCCTTCACCCCCGCAGTCGTCACGAAGTCGATGGCGGGGTGTGCCGCGAGCACGCTGTCGATTTCACCCAGTTCGATTCGGAACCCTCGAACCTTGACCTGCGAGTCGCTACGACCGACGAATTCCAGTGCCCCCGAAGCGTTCCATCGCACCACGTCACCGGTGCGGTACATCCGCGACCCGGTGCTGCCGAACGGGTTCGCGACGAATCGCTCCGCTGTGAGGGAAAGTCGACCATGGTAACCGCGTGCCAGCGCCGGGCCGGCCAGGTACAGCTCACCAGGTACTCCGACCGGAACGGGCTTCATGCGGCTGTCGAGTACGACCTCGGCGAATCCGATTGTCGGAGCGCCGATGTCGACAGGCGTACCCGGCTTCAACTCGTCGCTGATCGAGGAGAAGATGGTCGCCTCGGTGGGTCCGTACGCGTTGAACATCTTTCGTCCGGGTGCCCACTTCGACACCAGATCCGGCGGGCATGCGTCGCCACCCGTCGCGATGATCCGGAGGGCTGAAAGCCCGGCGGGGTCGACCGACGCGAGGGCCGCAGGCGTCACGAACGCGTGAGTGACTTCCTGGTCTTTCAACAGACGAGCCAGGTCAGGGCCGCCGTACATCGCCGGCGGTGCGATGACCATCGTCGCGCCGGCACCGAACGCCAAGATGAATTCGAGAATGGAGGCGTCGAAGCTCGGCGAGGCGAACGCAAGGGTTCTCGAACCCGGCGAAACCTCGAATCGCTGCCGCTCTTCGGCGGCCAAGTTGGCCAAACCTCGGTGCGTGACGACGACGCCCTTCGGAACACCGGTGGACCCGGAGGTGTAAATCAGGTATGCCGCGTCGTCGGACCGCAACGGTTCCACTCGATCGGCGTCCGTGATCGGGTCCGCGGAGAACTCAGCGGTGACCGAGCAGAACCGGGGATCGTCGAGAACGACCCACACGATCGAATCCGACAGCGCAGCGAGCTGTGCGTTGTCGGCCATCGACGTAAGACCCAGTGCTGCACCCGAATCAGTGATCATGTGGGTGATTCGATCCGTGGGGTAGGTCGGGTCGACCGGTAGGAATGCTGCGCCGGCCTTCGCGGTCGCCCAGACTGCGACGATCGCGTCCGCTCCACGCGGAAGTGCAAGTGCCACGACGTCGCCCGGACCGACGCCGTGGTCGATGATCATGCGTGCCAGCTGAGACGAGCGAAAGTCGAGCTCGCCGTACGTCATGTCGCCGCCGTCGAATACCAACGCCAAGGCAGAAGGTCCCGCCGACTGGACCGCGTCGGCCAGTATCTCGGGCAGGAGCTGCTCCGCGCCCGGTTCGGGGCCTCGGACCGGCGTCAGCGCGGAGTATTCCTCGGGCGAAAGTAGATCGACGTCGCCGACAGCTCCGCTGGGATCGGCAGTAACGGTATCGAGAATCGATTGGAACCGCGCAGCGAACTGCTCGACGGTGGATCGATCGAAAAGGTCTGTCGCGTAACGGAACGAGGCGTCGATCCCTACGGGTGCGCCCTCGGCGTCGAACGATTCGGAGACGGTCAACTGCAGGTCGAAATTGGCGATGTCGTCGGCCAGCTCCATCGCCTGGACATTGAGACCGGGAAGCTCGATGTTCGGCCGATCGGTGTGCTGGAACTCGAGCATCACCTGGAACAGTGGTGTGTGCGCGGTGGACCGAACGGGATCGAGCGCGTCGACGATGCGCTCGAAGGGAATGTCCGCGTGGGTGAAGGCCGCCAGGTCCGCAGATCGAACTTGGGTGAGCAGATCCTCGAATGTGGCGGCTGGATCGACCTCGGTCCGAAGCACGAGCGTGTTGACGAACATGCCGACGAGGTCGTCGAGTGCTGCGTCGCCGCGACCGGAGATCGGAGTGCCGACGGAAATGTCGGTCGAAGCCGACAGCGTCGACAACAGAACGGTCAACGAGGCGTGCACGATCATGAAGACGCTGGAGTCGTGGCTCGACGCCACCGCTGCCATCCGCTGGTGGACATCGGCACCGATGTGGAACTCCACCACGGCGCCACTGAACGACGACTCGGTGGGACGTGGACGGTCCGCGGGCAGTTCGATGACCTCGGGTGCACCCGACAACGCCTCGACCCAGAACGCGAGCTGCGAAGACATAAGCGACGACGGATCCGATTCGGACCCGAGGAACGAACGCTGCCACAGGGAGTAGTCCGCGTACTGCACCGGGAGCGGAGCCGCGGTCGGAACTTCGCCAAGAGTTCGGGCGCTGTACGCCACGATCAGATCGCGGGCAAGCGGAGCCGTCGAGAAGCCGTCGGACGAGATGTGGTGGACCACGAACGCAAGGACGTGCTCGTTCTCGGCGACCTCGATGAGGCGGGCTCGAACAGGGACGCTGCTCGAGACATCGAAACCGGTGGTGACCACCTCGGCGACCAACTCGGCGACCTGCTCTTCGGACTCCGCCCGCACAGCCGTGAGATCGGGTAGCGCCTGGTGCGACTCGAGTATCGACTGGACCGGACCGTCGTCGGTGAGGGGGAAGACAGTACGCAGCGATTCATGCCGATCGATGACATCACCCACAGCACTCTGCAGTGCATCGAGGTCGAGTCGGCCGGTCATCCGCATCGCGAAGGCGACGTTGTACGCAGCGGAGGAGGTGTCGAACTGATTGATGAACCACATGCGCTGCTGTGCAAGTGACACCGGCACAGCCGAAGGGCGCTCGATCGGGACGAGCGCCGGTTTCGGGTCGGTTCGGTACCCCTGCGACTCGACGGTCGATGCCAGCGCGCGCACGGTCGGCGCATCGAACAGGTCACGCACAGTCAGTGTCGAACCGAGCGCGGAGTTGATTCTGGCGACCAACCTCATCGCAACGAGCGAGTTGCCGCCGACCGCGAAGAAGTTCTGGGTCACGCCGACCGGATCGCCACCGAGCAGGTCGACGAACTCCGAGGCAATGATCTCCTCGATGGGGTTCGACGGCGCGATGATCTCGTCGTCCGACAGTCCGAACACCGGTTCCGGCAGCAGCTTTCGGTCGAGCTTGCCGCTTGCATTGAGGGGAAACTCCGACAACTCCACCAGGAGCGAAGGCACCATGTAGGACGGGAGCGATGCTGCCACGGAGTCGATTACGGCGGCCGACTCGAACTCGACGTCCCTGGCCGGCACCACGTAGGCGACAAGGATCTCACCTGTCGAGACAGTGCGGTGCACGATCGCGACAGCCTGTCCGACGGACGGCTGCCGAAGGAGCGCAGCTTCGATCTCCGACAACTCGATCCGTAGCCCGCGCAGCTTGACCTGGAAATCGGTCCTACCGATGTATTCGATGTTGCCGTCCGCGCGCCATCGAACGAGGTCTCCCGTTCGATACATGCGGGAACCCGACTCGCCGTAAGGATCTGCGACGAACCGATCCGACGTGAGGTCGCCGCGTCCCACGTACCCGCGGGCCAGTTGCACGCCCGCTAGGTACAGCTCGCCCGGTGCCCCGATGGGTGCAGGCTTCAGTGACGCGTCCAGCACGAACACGCGCGTGTTCCATACCGGCGCACCGATGGGGATCGATGTCGAATCGGTTGTTGCGCAGTGGTAGTAAGTGACATCCACGGCGGCTTCGGTCGGCCCGTACAGGTTGTGCAGAGCCGCGTCGGAGAAGTTCGAGAAGGCATCGACGGCCGCAGGTGGCAATGCCTCACCGCTGCAGAAGACCAACCGCAACGATTCGCAGTCCTCCGGGTGCGCGCCGTCGACGAAGACCGACAGCATCGACGGCACGAAGTGCAGCGTCGTGATCCGCTCGCGAAGTATCAACCGCGACAGGTACTCCGGGTCACGATGACCGTCCGGTGCGGCGATGACCAGCTTCGCGCCGACCTGCAGTGCCCAGAAGAACTCCCACACCGACACGTCGAACGTGGCCGGAGTCTTCTGGAGGACATTGTCCGACGGTTCCAGCTTGTACTGGTCTTGCATCCACAGCAACCTGTTGACGATCGCCTCGTGCGTGACGGCGACCCCCTTCGGGCGCCCGGTCGATCCTGAGGTGTAGATGACGTACGCAGTGTTGCGCCCGGTGACGACTCCGAGACGATCGCGCGCACTCAGCGGCGCCGTCGGTCGATCCGAGACGTCGATCAGGTCGATCGCCAGTACGGGCGTCGCAACCGAGACGTCGATCCAGTCACGACTGGTGGTCAGGATGCACACGGGCTTGGCGCTGTCGAGGACGTACGAGGACCGGTCCACCGGATGGTCGGGATCGATCGGAACGTACGCGCCACCGGCCTTGACGATCGCGTACATACCGATCAGCAGGTCCGTCGAACGGCGGATTGCCAATCCGACGTGGGATTCAGGCCCCACTCCCAGGGAGACGAGGTGCCGTGCGAGTTGATTGGCCCGCTCGTCGAGTTCACGGTAGGTGACATGCTCGTCGTCGAAAACGAGTGCGATGGAGTACGGGCTTCGCGCTACCTGCAGGTCGAACAGCGAACCTAGTGTGGGATCGTCGCCGACCACCGACGGAAGCGCATGTTCAGTCGAGTTCCATTCCTGGAGAACGGTTTCACGCTCGGCTACCGACAGGATCTCGATGTCACGCAGCGGTGCTGCCGGCGACTCGGTGACCGACCTCAGCAACCGCAGGAACCGGCCGACGAAGTTGTCGATGGTCGACGCATCGAACAGCGCGGTCGAGTACGTGAATGCAGCCGTGGACGCGCCCGTGGCCGATACCTGCTCGTCGACACGGAGCTGCAAATCGAACTTGGTTGTCCCCGTGTCGAGTTCGCTGAAGTCGACCGCCAATCCGGCCAGTTCGAGATGTACGGTCTCGTTGTTCTGGAATTCGAGCAGAACCTGGAACAGAGGCGAGTGATCGGTCGAACGTGACGGCGCCAGTTCTTCGACGAGACGCTCGAACGGAACGTCGGTGTTGTCGAATGCCGCCAGATCGCGAGCGCGTGTCGCAGCGAGCAAGTCGGTGAAAGATACGTGGGGAGAAACCGTGGAACGCAGCACGATCGTCCCGACGAACATTCCTACGAGATTGTCCAAGCCTGCTTCGCCGCGGCCGGCGATCGGCGTGCCGACGACAATGTCCTCGGTACCGCTGAGCCGCGCGAGAAGTAGTGCCAGCGCCGAATGTACGACCATGAACAAAGTGGCGTCGTTGTCCGCGCCGAGGCGAGCGAGATCTGCACGCAGATCCGCGGGAATCTCGAAGTGTCGTGTACTTCCGGCGATCGACTGCTGCGGCGGGCGAGGCCGGTCGATCGGCAGCGGCAACACGTCAGGGACATCGGCGAGTGTCTGCGACCAAAATGCGAGCTGCCGCGACACCAGCGATTCCGGATCGGATTCATCGCCCATCAGCGAGTGCTGCCACACGGCATAGTCGGCGTACTGAACCGTGAGCGGCGCCCAGGTCGGCGCATTTCCGTCTACCCGTGCGGAGTAGGCCGTCATGACATCGACGGCCAGTGGAGCCATCGATGCGCCGTCGGCGGCGATGTGATGGACGACGATCGTCAGGACGAACCGATTCGATGTGCCGTCGTCGGTGATCAGGTTGTAGAGGCGGGCACGAAACGGTCGATCCACCGTGACGTCGAACCCATGCAATGCGTCTGCCGCTATCCGGGCAGACATGTCCCCTTCGGGGAGTGAAACAACGTCGAACGTGAATGCGGACCGATCGACGTCGTGGATGTTCTGGCGCGGCAACTCCCCCACCGTGGGGAACGTCGTGCGCAGACTCTCGTGGCGGGCGACGACATCGTCGACGGCAGCGCCCAACGCCGAGATGTCGAGCTCACCGGTCAGCTGTACCGCCAGGGGAATGTTGTAGGCGGGCGACGATGTGTCGAACTGGTTGATGAACCACATTCGCTGCTGCGCTTGCGACAGGGGCAGGACCTCTGGTCTCACCCCTGCAACCAGTGGAGGCCTCGTCGACGATCCCGCAGTCTGCTCCGCGCGGACGGACAGTGCCTCGACGGTCGGAGCCTCGAACAGATCCAGAACTCGAAGCCCGGTTCCGAGGTCGGCATTGACCCGAGCGATCAGACGCGTTGCCACGAGTGAGTTTCCGCCGAGATCGAAGAAGCTGTCGTCGATTCCGACCCTGGCATTGCCGAGGAGATCGGCGAACACCTCTGCGATTCGACGTTCACGATCGGTGCGAGGAGCACGGAACTCAGACGTACGTTCGAGGTCCGGTGCGGGCAGAGCTCTCCTGTCGAGCTTGCCTGCAGGCGTCAGCGGAATCGACTCGAGCACGACGAAGGCCGAGGGAATCATGTGAGACGGAAGTGCCGCGGTCGCATGCTCCCGCAGCGCCTCGACGTCGATGACACTGCCTGTCACCGGCAGCACGTATGCCACGAGAACCGTGTTGCCTGCAGGTCCGTCGACACCGAGCGTCGTGACGAAGTCGACCTCGGAACGCGCGGCGAGAACCGAATCGATCTCCCCCAACTCGATACGGAACCCACGCACCTTGACCTGGAAATCGCTACGACCCACGTACTCGAGGGCACCGGAGCCGTTCCACCGCACCACATCTCCAGTGCGGTACATACGCTCACCCACACCGAACGGTGCGGCAACGAAACGCTCCGCCGTCAACCCGAACCGCGCGTGATACCCACGAGCAACACCTGGACCCGACAGATACAACTCACCCGCAACACCCACAGGAACGGGCCGTAGTCGTGAGTCGAGGACCAGCTGCTGCGAACCGGTGATCGGTGAGCCGATGTCGATGGCCACTGCAGGGGTCATCGGTGCACTCACCGAAGAGAACACGGTCGCCTCGGTAGGACCGTACGCGTTGAACATCGACCGACCGACAGCCCACCGCTCCACCAACTCCGAACCAGCAGCGTCACCGCCGGTCACCACCACCCGAAGCGAATCGAGACCCGACGGGTCCACCGACGCCAACGCAGCAGGCGTCACGAACGCATGCGACACCGACTCCCGTGCCAACACCTCCGCCAACTCGACCCCACCGAACACATCCGTCGGCGCGATCACCATCGTCGCCCCACCACAGAACGCCAACACCAATTCCAACACCGACGCATCGAAACTCGTCGACGCGAACGACAGCGTTCTCGAACCGACCTCGACCCCGAACTTCGTTCGCTCCAGTTCCGCCATGTCGGCCAGACCCCGATGCGTGACGACGACGCCCTTGGGCACACCGGTCGAACCCGAGGTGTAGATCAAGTAGGCCGCATCGTCGAGACTCGGAACCGGAAGTGTGACAACCTCTTCACGCGTCGAGACCAGGTCGACGCTGTCTAGTTCGACCCAACCGACCGACGGGCCTGCGTCCGCCAGAACCGACGCGTACTCCGACACCGTCACACCCACCACAGCGCCCGAGTCCGACAACATGTGACTCACGCGGTCCACCGGATACGACGGATCGACGGGCAGGAACGCCGCACCGGCCTTCGCCACCGCCCACACCGCCACGACATATTCCACCGAACGCCTCAGGCCCAACGCAACGAACGAGCCGACACCGACCCCACGAGCCACCAGCAACTCGGCCAACATCGAGGATCGAGCGTCGAGTTCGCCGTACGACATCGATTGAGTTCCGCGCGCGGACCCGCCGCTCGCATCGGCGTCGGCGACAACGAGCGCCAGGGAATCCACGCCGGCCAGACCTACCGCATCGGCGAACACGTCCGACAACAACAGCCCACCCACCGACGCACCGCCGCGCACCGGCACCAGCACCTCGCGCTCGGACTCTGTGATGATATCGACGTCGCCGACGGTCACCGCTGCATCCGTGGCAACTGCTGTGAGTACGGCCGTCAGTCGATCGCTGTGAGCACGGACCGTGTGCTCGTCCGCGGACGACGAGTCGTAGGTGAATCCGACGGACAAGCCTGCCGGGACTCCGAGTGCGTCGAAGGTTTCCTCGACCTTCACCACGACATCGATGTCGTCCAGATCCGCCGAAGGAGATTCGACCCCGAACGACAACAGCACGCGGACGAGACCGGACCGAGTGGGGTAGACCTCGTTCACGCTGTCCGAAACCGACTCCAACGACGTACCCGCGTGCGCAAGCGCAATCGAGTCGACATCTCGCAGGCGTCCGACGAGACTTGTGAACGACTCCGCAGCATCCACCGATGCGCGGAGAACGACCACGTTTCCGCCCGTGGACCGCGTTCGGACGCCGATCGACACGTCCGATTCGCTCGACAAACGTGAGAGCAGAACAGCAAGCGCGGAGTGCACTGCCACCAACACGCTCGAATTTTGCCGATGCGCTGCTGTGAGCAGATCGCGGTGCACCGCACCGTCGATTGTGCTGACAACAGTGCGCAGGTCGCGCGCACGCGAGTTTTCGGGTTGCCTCGTGATTCCCGGAAACGCAACAGGGTCGGGAGCGTCGGCCAAAATGGACGTCCAGTAAGCCAATTCGGCACGCTCAGCGCGCCGCCTTACTCCCACCGCGGAACTGGGGCCATGAACTTCGTCGACTGCATCGTGCGGGCTCGCCTCGACGAAGGCCTGCACAACCTCGATGAAACTGCCATGGTGCGACGCGAGATCGTCGTTGGTGTAGCGATTCGGATTTCCCCGAAAGTCCACGAATGTCTTTGCGGGCGTACCGCTCTGGTAGATGTTTACCAGTAGATCCTCGACCGGGCCCGACGTGACAATGTTGAATTCGCCGGCAATCGGACCCAGGTTGATTTCCTGGTGGAACAACATGACGTTCACCATCGGGCCGATCAACGCACTACCGAGACCTCGGCTCGCCAGGTCTCGGCGAATGTCTTCGATACTGAATCGCTGGTGTCTCAGCGCCCCCATCAGCTCGAGCTGGACCTGCTGAATCAATTCCCCGACGGTGCCCTGCGGGTCGACTCGAATCGACAGCGGTGCGACGTTGACCAGCATGCCACCCGAGCGACGCAGTAGCGCGGTTGTCCGGGCCGACACCGGAATGTTGACCAGGACCTCGTCCTGACCTGTCATACGTGAGAGGTAACACGCGAACGCGGCGATGACGACGGCGGCGGCGGTCGCGCTCTTGGTGGCGTCCGAATCCTGCAACGCGTCGACTACATCGTCGGCGAGGGCTGCGCTTTCGAGCTTGCTCGCCGCGACCGTCGGTCCCGGGTTCGAAGCCAACGTGCCACCGCTGACTGCGTTGCCGACGTGCTCGGCCCAGTACTCGCGGTCGGTTTCGAATCGACTGGATGATCGATATTCCTGGTCCAGGTCGTACAGCTTCTTCAGATCCGCCGCTTTGGCGGGAAGCGCGTCGCGTCCCTCGAGCTCGGCCGTGTAGAGCTCGGCGGTGCGATTGACCATCGTCATGGCTCCGTAGCCGTCCAGCGCGACGTGGTGAATCTTGCTATACCACAGGTACCGATCGTCCTCGACGTGGATGATCCATACGCTGACCAGCCGGTCTTTTGTGAGATCTACTGGCAGAGTGTAGTTTTCATCGATCCATGCCTTTGCTGCAGCCATCGGCTCGGGCTCGGAGCGCAGATCCATGTAATCCACGGAGTCGTCGATGCTGTGATCGACGACCTGAACCGGTTCGCCGTCGACCTCGGACAGTCGGATGAACGCGGACTGGAATTCGTGACCCGCCTGCCGAGTCGACTTACGTAGAAGTTCGACATCCAGGTCGCCACGAAGGTCGACGTACTGAGCAATGCAGACCGGAACCTGCGGAGCCAATTGTTGTGCAAACCACATTCCGCGCTGTGCGGACGACAGCGGGAAACCTTCGGACGTGCTACCTCCTGGGGGAAGTGAACCTTGAGACTCGCCTGAAACCGCGGCTCGCATTCACAGCCCTTTCTGAGTGGTATTCGACGACACCGGATGCCGCTGCAGTGTGGTGGTCATGTCGCGAGCGGCGCCCGAGGCAGTGTCGATCAAAATGCAGTCCGTTCCCCGAGCATGAGTCGATGGCATCTGTGCTCTGATTCGCGTACAGGTCATTGGTTCGGCCGGTGGCCGCAACGAACCTCTGACGTAGGTTCGTTGCACTCCCCACGAGGGATTGGAGCCGCACGTCGTGTCGACTCGTTCTCCGACTCCGTTTCGGACGTCGAAGCCCTGCTCAGCGCGCACATTCTCGCTTTCGATACGATCGATTTTCGAGCCAGGACATCAATCATCGACGACCCCTCCCGTGCGTACACGCCACCGACCGCGCAGATCCCGACATCTGCGCGCTACTACTGTTCGCGATCCATAAACATACAATAGATTTCCGCAACTTTTGTCGTGGATCACTATTGAAGAATCGAGCCTACTTCACCGACCGTTACAGCTCGCACTCTGCGGAACCATCTGGACTGGAATACTTCGCTCGAATGACACGCGGCCACTCCGAAATCCAAAACCAACCCGGTAAGCAATAATTCGGTCGGTTATCGAGCCCTAGGACGGACTATAGGTTTGTTTTACGAGACGCCACCACGCGGAGTAGTACGAACAGTCCAGCGAAAACACACAGAACTGCTTCTGGGATTCCTCCGAGCTCGGTCGCGATGGTCGTGTCGGAACGGAGTGGGATCTGCTGAACAAGCGTCTCGGGGACGAAGAGATCGGACTGCTGGATTACCTGCCCTCGGACCGAAACGGTGGCGCTGATCCCGCTCGTCGCAGCGACCACGACCGACCGGCCGTGCTCGACGGCACGAACCCGTGACATGGCAAGCTGCTGATAGGTCATTTCGGTATCACCGAATGTCGCGTTGTTCGTCGGAATCGCGATGAATTGCGCACCCGACCGAACTGATTCGGAAAGCGCACGATCGAACGCCACCTCGTAGCACGTAGCAATTCCGATCGCGGTGCCGTCAGCGTGCACAACACCATTGCCAGTGCCCGGGACGAAATACCCGGCACGATCCGCGTACTCGGAGAACAACCTGAAAAAACTCCGATAAGGCAGGTACTCGCCGAACGGCTGGATGATCTTCTTGTCGTGGCGCTCCCCTGGTCCGGCTGCGCCGTTCCACACGATTACCGAGTTGGTCGTAGTCCTGTCGTCGTTGACCAGCACGGAACCGACAAGGATGGGAGCACCGACTGCGCTCGACGCCTCCGTGATCAGAGCTGCGGCGTCGGCATTTCTGAGCGGATCGATGTCCGAAGCATTTTCGGGCCAGACCACGACGTCGGGGACTGGTTGTCTCCCCGCCTCGATATCGTCGGCCAGTCTCAAAGTTTCGCGAACATGGTTGTCGAGTACTGCTCTGCGCTGTGAATTGAAGTCGAGCCCGAGCCTCGGGACGCTCCCCTGAATCGCAGCAACTGTGATAGTTCGCTCACCGTCCTCGGCATCGTTGGACGCGAGGGTAGGGAGAAGGGCTACCGCAACGACGGACGCGGCTGCCGTTGCTGCAACGGCCGATACGAGTGTTCCCGCACTGCGACGAACGAAGACGCAGTGCGCCAGCGCTGCCAAGCCACAGCCGGTCAACGCAGTTCCGAAACTGAGCAGGGGCGCTCCTCCGATGCTGGCGAGCGGCAGTAGCCAACCATCCGGTTGACCGAATGCCAGACGGCCCCAGGGAAATCCACCGAACGGAAACGAGGATCGCGCCCACTCGAGCAGGCTCCAGGCCAGAGCGATCGACAGCGGCCACCACCGTGATCGCGACAACATCACGGCAATTACACCGAACAGGCCGATGAACACCGATTCCGCGGCGGCGAGTGCGAGCCACGGAACCGGGCCGACGTACACACCGATCCATGGAAGAAGCGGAACGAAGAAGCCGAGTCCGGCGAGAAATCCGTATCCGAATCCGCCCTTCTTCGTTGCCGCATCCGGGTGCCCGAATCGTGTCAACGAGGCGACGAGAATCGCGACGCCCACCGGGGCCAGGAACCAGAGATGTCGCGGCGGAAAGCTTGCGAACAGAAGCAGGCCGGACAGAACAGCAGCGATGGAGGTCAGCGGTACCCGCACGAGCGCCCGAGGTTCACGCGTCATGGATCACACGCCCACGGTGCACCGTACGCACGCAACGAGGACTCGGCGCACCAGGTTCCATTGCCGGAAGCGCTGGGACACCCGCTCGCGGGTCCGTGGACCACCGAGCGACGGAGTCGGCAGGGGCGCGAACGACGAGGTCCTCGGCGTCCCATACCGCGTAGCTGGCAGGCGCACCGGGAACCAAAGTGCCGGCCAGTCCGTCGCGAATTCCGCCCGCTCGCCATGCGCCGCGGGTCGCCGCCGAGAACGCTGCCCGCGGTGACACAGCGCTGCCCGGGGTCCGGTGATTCACCGCTGCTCGCAGCATCGCCCAGGGGTCGATGCTCGTCACCGGGGCGTCCGAGCCGAATGCGAGCGACACTCCGGCCGAGGCCAGTAGGGCGAACGGGTTGAGTTCGCGCGCGCGGTCCGCACCCAGGCGGTGGGAGTACAGCGCGCCGTCTCCGCCCCACAGATCGTCGAAGACGGGTTGCATGCTTCCGATGACGCCCCACGACGCGAGCAGTTCCGCTTGGGGCCGAGTCACCATCTCGAGGTGTTCGATGCGATGCCCGAGCGACGCCACCGCCGGCCCACCGACGGAGTCGACGGTGCGTTTGAGACCGTCGACCACAGCACTCACGGCGCCGTCTCCGATGGCGTGGAAACCCGCCTGAATGCCGGCCTCTGTGCAGGCTGCCAGGTGGGCCGCGATCGCGTCGACAGTCTGAAACTTCAGGCCGGTGCCCCCGTGATCTGCGTACGGCTCGGTCAGCCACGCCGTGTGGGAGCCGATGGATCCATCGACGAACAGGTCACCGCCGAGTCCGTGCGCGCCGGTCTCGTCGAGCAACTCGCGAGCGCTCCCGGCGCTCGTCACAGCCTCTCCCCAATAGCCGCGCACCTCGACGCCGTGGTCGGTGGCCATCAGCTCGGCGAAATCGACGCGTCCGGAGATGTCGGGTCCGCCGCATTCGTGCACGGCACAGATACCCTTCGACGCCGCGTGATCGAGGGCGGTACGGCGAGCCGTCGACCGCGCACCGCTACTCAGCAGTGACCTGGCTGTCGATCGGACCGCATGGTGGGCGTCGGTCGTCAGCGCGTCCTGGGGATGAAAACCGGGTGTCGACTCGGTCAGCCCGCTCGCTCGCCGCAAGGCCGTCGTACACGCGGCCGAATGCGCATCGATCCGCGCGAGATACACGACGCGGCCACCGGCAACCTCGTCCAGTTCGTCCGTCCGCAAAGGGCCGCCGTCAGCCCAACTCGAGTCGTCCCAACCGTGGCCCCAGACGACGGCCTCGTCCGATCGCTGGACATAGGACCGGACACGTTCGAGACAATCGGCGCGGGAAGTGCTGCCGCTCAGATCCAAACCGACGAGCGAGAGCCCGAGCGCAGTGGTGTGTACGTGGGTGTCGACAAACGCCGGGGCAACGAAGGCGCCTGCGAGATCCACTTCCTCGGCACCTGGGTGAAGTGCGCGACCGGTGCGGTTCTCGCCCGTCCATGTCACGACACCGTCGGTGACCGCCATGGCCGTCGCGTCGGGAGCCGCCGGGCTGTAAATCCGTCCACCGAGCAGTAATTGGGTACGCACAACTGCCAAGTCTGCCCTCAGCGGGTGGGCTTCTCGAAATCCTGTGCGTCCAACTCGATGATCCGGTGGCCGTCTGGCGTTCCTGCGGACTCCGGCACCACTTCACCGTCGATGACCGTCGGCCGCATTCGGGACGTCGTCGCAGCCACCGTCGGCATCCACCGGGCGGCGGCGAGCAGCACCAACGGTCTGACTGCCCAGCGCGTGACAGGAAGCAGTAGCAGGATGCCCAGAACCGAGGTGACGAGTCCCGGTACGAACATGGCAACCGACCCTATGGCGAAGAGCACACCATCGGCGACGGCGACGCCGGGTGCGCGTTCGCCACGACTCGCGGCACGAAGCCCTTCCATCACCCGTTTGCCCTGGACACGCACGAGGACGAGGCCGACTGCAGAACCCGCCATCAAGAGGAGAACCGTCCACAACACGCCGATCGCGCTACCGACGGCTACCAGGGCCGCGACCTCGACGATCACGTAGATAATGAAGAGAGCAAACATTGCCGTTCCTTTCGTTGCCTGTGGTGACAACGGACGGCGAGCCAGGTTTGCTCCCGAGCTCGATACGCGATCTGTAACGATCAGGTTCCGGGCTTGACGAGACCGGTCTCGTACGCGAGAACGACGGCCTGCACTCGGTCGCGTAGACCCAGTTTGGTGAGCATGCGGCCGATGTGAGTCTTGACCGTCGCTTCGGACAGAACGAGGCTCGCTGCGATCTCTGCGTTGGACAGCCCGGTCGCCAGCAGACCCATCACTTCTCGCTCTCTGTCCGTCAACGCGTTCAGCAGGTCGGGGTCGCGAACAGGGGTCGACTCTTCGGCAATGAATCGTGTCAGCAGGCGTTTGGTGACCTTGGGCGAGACCACCGCATCACCTGCCGCAACACTGCGAACGGCCGAAATCAGGTCGTCGGGTGGAGTGTCCTTCAGCAGAAATCCACTTGCGCCCGCACGTAGAGCACCGAGTACGTGCTCGTCCAAGTCGAACGTGGTCATGACGAGTACCCGCGTGGCCGAGTCCGAGGCGGTGATCCTGGACGTCGCGGTCACCCCGTCGACGCCTGGCATCCGCACATCCATGAGCACGACGTCAGGTTTCAACTCGCTTACCGCCTCAACTGCGGAATTGCCGTCGGCGGCCTCGCCGACGACGGAGATGTCGTCCTGGGCGTCGAGAACCATCGTGAGGCCCATCCGCATCAGTTCCTGATCGTCGACGATGAGAACGGAGATGGGCACCGGGACAACCTACTGCCACTCGAGTGGCAACTCCGCACGAACCCGCCACAGGCCGTCCTCCGTGGGACCTGCTTCGAGCGAACCTTGCAGGACGGCAACCCGTTCACGCATGCCCAACAAGCCGTGTCCGGTTCCCACTACCGTGCTCGTGGCCGGTCCGACTCGACTGTTGACGATGTCGACCAGAACATCCTCATCCCGGCGAATCACCTTCACGCGTGCTCGCGGTGCGTGACCACCGTGCCTGAGCACATTGGTCAGCGACTCCTGAACCAGCCGGTGCACCCCCAGGCTGATGGCCGGGCTGATGTCGTCGAGGTTCCCGGTTTGTTCGAGTTCCACGTCGAGGCCCGCCTTCGACATCATCTCCACCACCTTCGCGAGACCCGCGGTCCCGTACAGCGGCATGTCGTCGGCGTGCGGTGTCGTTCTCAGCAGGGCGACTGTTCGGCGAAGCTCCGCGAGCGCTTGTCTGCCGGTTGCCGAAATGTTCGCGACAGCCTGCTCGGCGCGGTCCGGGTCCTTCCTAATTGCGTAGGACGCTCCGTCCGCCTGAACGACCATGACGCTCACGCCGTGCGCGATGACATCGTGCAGTTCGCGCGCGATGCGCGTTCTTTCTCGCGCCACTGCCTCGTCCGCGCGGCGATCGTGGTCGTACTCCGCAACCGCCAGCCGTGCCTCGACCGCCTCGTTGTACGCCCGTCTTGCTCCGAGGAATTCCGCGGCCACCCAGGCCAACGAGTACATCAGCAGCGTGAACAGAACCGTCGAGATCGGTTCCTGCCCAAAGGCGAGCAGACCTAGAACTCCGTCGACCACCAGAGCGACGAGGTAGAGCGCTCCGTCTCGTCGACCGACGTACGCGACCAGGGTGTACAGCATGATCGGTAGAGCGACCAGGGAAGGATGAAGATTGGCGGTCTCCCCCGCCGCGTACCCGGCCGAGGTCCCGAACAGGGACGCGCTCAATACTGAAGCTGCGACGATCCGGGGATGACGCCGCCTCCACGCGATCGGCGTCGATACAGCGACGGCAACGAGCACGAACAGCGGCCAGTTCTGCATCGTCGTGTTTCCGACGAACGCGATGGCGTCGAAGATGAACAGGGCGCACGCAAGGAGCGAATCCGCCACGAAGGGTTTGCCCCTGAGCCATAGGCTGAACCTGCGCATGTGATTGAGTTTGCCGCATGACGGCGGCGGACTGGGCATTGTTGATGGTCGCTGCAGGCGCTGCGGGGTGGGTCGACGCTGTCGTCGGCGGAGGCGGCCTCATTCTGCTTCCAGCGATCCTCGTCGTCGCCCCTGGGCTGAGTGCACAGGCGGCACTGGCAACCAACAAGATGACCGCGGTGTTCGGGACACTCGCAGCAGTGGTGACGTTCTCCCGGAGAATTGCGCTCGACTGGCGCGTCATGGCTCCGGCCGGTGTCGCTGCCGCGGTCACGTCGGCGTGCGGGGCCGCTGCCGTTTCGCTGATCGACCGCGACCTGTTCATTCCGATCATCATGGTCGTTCTGGTCGGCGTCGCGGTTCTGGTGACGGCGAGACCGACGATCGGCACGGTCGCAGGTGATCACCCACCGAGCCGAAGGAAAGTTCTGACGGTGGTTTTTCTCGCCGCGGGTGGCTTCGGCTTCTACGACGGCATTCTCGGCCCCGGAACCGGCACGTTCTTCATCATCGCGTTCGCGACACTTCTCGGTACGGAGTTCGTGCGCAGTGCGGCAATGGCGAAAGTACTCAACCTGGGTTCGAACGTCGGGGCGCTCACGTTCTTCGCGATCACAGGCCACGTGCTGTGGCAGCTGGGTGCCGCGATGGCCGTGTGCAATGTGATCGGCGCTCTCCTAGGATCGCGCACTGCGTTGTCCAGAGGTTCGGGGTTCGTCAGAATCGTCCTGCTCGTCGTGGTGATCGGCATGGTTGTACGGCTCGGATGGCAGCAGTTCGGCTAACCTCGGTCCCTGTGACTCAACCGTCGGAACGACACGTCGACACGGACTTTCTCGCGCTCCCGCTGAGGGAACTCGCCGATGCGGCACTCGACGCAGCGAAGCGCTCGGGTGCCTCGCACGCGGATTTCCGCGTACACCGACTCCTTACCCAGTCACTCAACCTCCGAGACGGTGTCGTTCAGTCCGCGATCGACAGCTCGGAGATCGGACTGGCAGTGCGGGTCGTCGTCGACGGCACCTGGGGATTCGCGTCTCAATCCGAGTTGTCGGTGGCCGCCGCCGTCGAGGCAGCTCGATCGGCGACTCACGTCGCGACCGCACTGCGCGCGCTCAATCGCGAGTCGGTCGAACTCGCCGCCGAGCCGGTCTACCTCGATGCCACATGGGTATCGAGTTACGACGTCGACCCGTTCTCGGTTCCGACGACCGAGAAAGTCGATCTTCTTGCCGCTTATTCCGATGCGCTCGCGTCTGCGGAGGGAATCGACCACGTCACCGCGTCGGTTCTGCAGGTGAAGGAGCAGAGTTTCTACGCGGATCTGGCGGGCAGCAACATCACTCAGCAACGAGTACGTTTGCACCCGCAGTTGGAGGCGACCACCGTCGATCACGAGGCGGGCGCGTTCGAAACCATGCGGACGCTCGCTCCGCCGGTCAGTCGCGGGTGGGAGTATCTCGGATCGGACAGTACCTGGGACTGGGCAGACGAACTGGAGCGAATCCCCTACTGGTTGTCGGAGAAGGTGAAATCACCGACCGTCGAACCCGGACGCAAGGACTTGGTCATCGATCCGACGAATTTGTGGCTGACCATCCATGAATCGATCGGCCACGCAACCGAATACGACCGTGCGATCGGTTACGAAGCGGCCTACGCAGGTACGTCGTTCGCCACTCCCGACAAACTCGGAACGCTGAAGTACGGAAGCGCCGCGATGCACGTCACCGCCGACCGCACCGAGGCGCACGGCCTCGCCAGTACGGGATTCGACGACGACGGGGTAGCTGCGCAGAAGTGGGATCTCGTCCGCGACGGCGTCCTCGTCGGATATCAGTTGGATCGTGTGTTCGCGCCCAGGCTCGGTCTCTCGCGTTCCAACGGATGCTCGTACGCCGATTCTCCGCACCACGTTCCGATCCAGCGAATGGCCAACGTGTCGCTGCAGCCCGACCCTGTCGTCGATCGCAGCATCGACGATCTTGTTGCTCAGGTCGAGGACGGAATCTATGTCGTCGGCGACAAGTCCTGGTCGATCGACATGCAGCGGTACAACTTTCAGTTCACCGGCCAACGGTTCTTCCGAATACGCAACGGGCGCCTGGACGGACAACTGCGAGATGTCGCCTATCAAGCGACTACTACCGAGTTCTGGGGATCGATGGAACTCGTCGGCGGCGTGTCTACACGGCGGCTCGGTGGTGCATTCAATTGCGGGAAAGCGCAACCGGGTCAGGTCGCCGCCGTCAGCCACGGTTGCCCCGCGGCTCTGTTCCGCGGCGTCAACGTCCTGAACACCCGATCGGAGGCCGGCCAGTGATCTCAGGACACGAGGTGGTGGAGCGCGTACTCGGCGCCGCGGCCGTCGACGAAACGATCGTGGTGGTGACCGATTCGAGTGAAGCGTCGCTGCGGTGGGCGGGAAATTCGATGACCACGAACGGTGTTTCCACTCTGCGCCGTTGGACCGTGGTGTCGATTGTTCGCGACGTTTCGGGGGCAAGAGTAGGGACTGTCTCTTCCACGTCGGTGGACCCGGCTGACATCAGGGCCGTGGTCGAGGACTCCGAAAGCGCAGCTCGCGCAGCGGGTCTCGCCGAGGACGCGGCACCGTTGCTCACAGGTGACGGCGCTCCCGGATCGTGGGAATCGGAGTCGCACAGAACGAGTATCGACGTCTTCGACTCTCTCACAGGAGGCCTGGCCTCGGGTTTCGACGGCGCCGACACTCTGTACGGATTCGCCCATCACCAGATCGAGACGGTGTGGCTCGGTACGTCGACAGGTGTGAGAAAGCGCTACACACAACCGACGGGTTCGATCGAGATCAACGGAAAGCGCGGTGACGCAAGCGCGTGGGTCGGTGCAGGAACGAACAGTTTCGACGACATCGCTGTCGACGGGCTTCTGGGCGACCTTTCGACCCGACTCGATTGGGCGTCGAAGAGCGTCGAGCTCCCGGCCGGGCGATACGAAACCATTCTTCCGCCGTCCGCGGTGGCCGACCTGATGATCTACCTCATGTGGACCATGGAGGGACGTGGCGCGCAGGAGGGCCACACGGCCCTGTCGCGTGCGGGCGGGACTCGGATCGGCGAGAAGCTGGGCGCACTTGCCCTCACATTGTTTTCGGACCCGTCCGCTCAGGGGCTCGAGTACTCACCGTTTCTCGCCACCGGATCCTCGAACGACTCCGTCTCCCTGTTCGACAACGGAATTTCCACAGCTCGGGTCGAGTGGATCAAGGACGGTGTGATCAACGCTCTTGCCTATCCGAGATTCGCTGCCGCACAGTACGGCGCGCAGGTAACCCTGCCCGGTGACAATCTGATCCTGACCGGTGGTAACGCGTCCATCGACGACATGATTGCGCGCACCGAGCGAGGGCTGCTGCTGACGACCCTGTGGTACATCCGAGAAGTGGACCCTTCGACTCTGCTGCTGACCGGGCTTACCCGCGACGGTGTGTACTTGGTGGAAGATGGACAAGTCACCGGCGCGGTCAACAACTTCCGATTCAACGAGAGTCCACTGGATCTTCTACGCCGTGTCACCGAGGCCGGGGCAACGAGTACAACGCTGCCCCGGGAGTGGAAGGATTGGTTCACACGTACAGCGATGCCGCCGTTGCGTGTTCCCGACTTCCACATGTCCTCGGTGAGTGCTGCGCAGTAGGTGTCGCGCCTACTCGCTTGGACCTGATACTTCGAGAGCGATATTGTCCGGGTCGCGGAACTCGAGAATCGCAAGTCCGGGCCCGCCACCCTTGATCGGCTCGTGGGCAATGCCCAACCGATCGAGCGTAGCGACCGCGTCCTGCAGATCCTGGTACGAATCGACCCCGAAGCTCAGGTGGTCGAGACCGGACCGGTCCGCGTCGAACGCGTCGTCCTCCGGCGCGACGGGCCGAAGACCGAACAGGCCACCGGGGAACTTGTAGATGACCCCGCCGAAGAGGAACCAGAGCGACTTCTTCGTCTCCTCGTCCGCATTCGGGTCGTACTCGAATGCCACCTCGAACCCGAACACGTCGTCGTAGAACTTCCGTGAGGTTTCGATGTCACTGACGGTCAGTCGGACATGATGAAAATCTGTTGCTGCGATCGGCACGATGGTGCGCTCCGTTCTGGTGGCAATCTGCCACGTTGCTGGAAACTGTGCCCCGACGGTGATCCGCACGGTCGCGCGAAACACCGTCACGTACGTACCCATTAATCGGTCGCGGAATCAGCCGTGAGTGAGTGTGTTCTCACGTCGAACGATCCACCAGCGGCCGTCCTTCCGTGCGAACACGTAGAGGGCAACCATTTCGGCCGGTTTCGACGCTTCGAAATCCGACCTCGACGACCACGCTCGTTTGTTCGCGAGCGCGACCTCCGGTGTGATCGCCGCGATCGCGAAGGGCTCGTAGAACGCGGTTGCCGTCGCGAGGTACCCCGTAAGAGCGTCGATTGTCGCCCGTCGAATCGCATCTCGGCCGTCGAGGACGACACCGCTCGCATTGACGACTACGGCGTCCTCGGCGAAGTGACGTAGGGACTTCTCGACATCGTTGTCGTTGAACGCATCCTCGGTGTCCGCGACGATGGCCCTGATGACGTGCTCGTCCTGCGGCGGCAACAGTGTTGTGGCTCTGGGCGGTGTAGTTGTCATGGATCGATCTTCGAACCTCGACATAGGTCGAGGTCAATACCTGGGGCCGAAGTCGCTGGTTCGAAACTGCCTGGACATCGTCGGCGTAAGGCGGCAGTATCGGACAGCTGTGACCGATTCCGTGACCTCATTCACCAACGACGTCCGTATCCTTGTCCGCGATCTGCTCGATGGAATCTACGAACTGCCACCGTCGAGCTGGGACGAGATGGCCGGAATTCTTGCCTGGTCACGTTGGGAAACCGCAGAACATCTTGCCGACGATCTCCTTACCTACGGAGCCAGACTGGCAGCTCCGGGGTACCCACACGACATCCCGTTCGCAACCTCACAACGCAGAGCCGGCGCGCCCGACGAGTTGGTTCACGCTGGGCGCGATTCCGGACCGGAAGGGCTCGCTGCCGTGATCGAGGCAGCAGCCAACTTGTTCGTCGCGGTCGCCGAAGCGGCGTCCCCTGACATCAACCCGGCCCACGTCTTCGGTCGAACAGGAGCCGAAGGTTTCGCCGCGATGTCTGTCGTCGAACTGATCGTGCATGGTCACGATCTGTTCGCCGGCACTGGAGTCGACTGGGCGCCTGCAGATGCAACCTGCGGCAGAGTGCTGGCCAGACTCTTCCCCGATGTCGATGTCGAGAACGTCGAGTTCGACACTCTCCTGTGGGCGACGGGGAGGCTCGAGCTGCCAGGCAGAGAGCGGCGCACCGATTGGCGTTGGTACAACCAGCGATCAGACGGACCCGTCGTAGACCTGTACACCACCTAGAAACGTTGCTCGAACGTGGAGATCGGCGATCGTCTCGGGCGGAACCTCACGCGGATCGGCCGACAGAACGACGAAGTCCGCGTACTTACCGACTTCGATCGAACCCACGATGTCGTCCGAGAACAGCTGCCACGCGGCGTCGATGGTCTGAGCCCTGATCGCTTGGTCGACTGTAAGTCGCTCCTCGGGCGCAGACACTCGTCCGCTCGGGGTGGTTCGGGTAACGGCCACCGCAATATTCCGCAGCGGTTCTTCCGGCGTAACTGGTGGATCGTTGTGAAGCGAGATGCGCATACCCGCCGCGACCGCGGATCCCGCCGGCATCCACCGCCCACCATGGTCAGGCCCGAAAAGCCCGTCCACCAGCACATCTCCCCAATAGTGGATCTGATCGACGAAGAGACTGCAAGTGACTCCCAACGCCACTGCTCGTTCGAGCTGGTCTTGACGAATCGCGCCGACGTGCTCCAACCGAAGTCGGTGATCCGGGCGCGGGTTCAGCTTCAGAGCGTCCTCGTACACATCGAGGATCGTGTCGATCCCTCTGTCTCCCATGACATGACACGCGATGGGCCATCCCTGCGGAAAGTACGCGTCGACGATGTCCGTGAGTTGCTCACGCGTGTAGTTCGCGTGCCCACACGAGCCTGGTTCGACTCCGATCGATCGGGTGGCGTCGGTGTCGAGATAGGGGAACGACAGATCGATGTTGCCGATCCACGGCGAACCGTCGACCCATACCTTGATTCCCGTGTGTCGAACCATGTCGTCACCGGCGGATGGCTCATCCACTGCTGTCATGGACGGGTTGGACATTTCGTACGTTCGCAGTCGGACCGTCAGCTCCCCGGACTTACTCAGAGCAGCCACGACGGGCCCGAACTTCGGGTCGTATGCCATCTCGGAACATGTGGTCAGTCCAACTCGGTTCAACCGGACGCATTCTGCAACAAGCATTGCCGGATATGCTCCAGCCGTCATCGCGCCGGCGACCAACGGGAACACAGCGCCCGTCTCCCGCGCCGTACCGTCCAACTCGCCGTCCACGTCGCGACCGTATGCAGCCCCTTTGGGGTCGGGCGTATGCCGATCCAGGCCCAGTGATCGGGCAGCAGTCGAGTTGAAGAAGGCCAGATGCCCGGAGTTGTGCAGAATCACGAGCGATGTGTCAGGGGCAATCGAATTCAGCCACGCGAGGGATGGTTCGGGAAGTCCGACTTGCAGAAGTGCGTCCCAGCCGCTGAGGAAGGCGCCCTCGTCGCCCCGGCGCTCCACTTCGGCGCGAACAGCGGCGACGACGTCCTCGGCATCGTCGATCGTGACGGGCCGAATATCCACCATCCGGTCCGACAGAACCAGTGCTTCCATGAGCGGATGGCCGTGCGCCTCGACCAGGCCCGGCATCACGCATCCGTCACCGAGCTCGACGACACGAGTAGTGGGTCCGATCAGAGGACGGACGTCGCCCTCCGAACCTACGGCGATGATTCGCCCGTCCCGTACGGCAACGCCGCCGGCAGTGGGAAGTCCGGGGTCGACGGTGAGGACCGTCCCGATCAGGACAAGGTCGGGATCCGCAGTGTTGGGCACAGAGAAAGTATGCGCGCCGAATCGGAACTACGGTGAGGTATCGCGCCCACGCGCCACGTCAGGCTTGCACGATCGAAATGCCGATCGTCCCGGACTTACCGCGCCGCAGCGAACTGCCCGTCACCGTCAGCCAACCCAGGATTCCGTATTTCGACGAGATCGCAGACCGTGCTTTCTCCGTGCCTGCGGAGTCCAAAATAGTGGCAACCGCATCCACTGCATCGCCCTCGACCTTGCCGCGGGCCGTGCAGGGAGCGACGGTGACTGCGCTGTTTCGCCTGATGCGCTTGACTTTCCACGACTCGGTGGTGGTCCAGACCAACAGGGTGTCCCCGTCGCGCGCACCCCACAGAGGCGTCGCGACGGGAGTGCCGTCCTTCTTGAACGTGGTCAGCGAAACGTACTTTCCGTCGGCAATCTCCCGAAATGTGGCCATAGGCCAAGGGTACGGCTACTCCCCTTCCAAGTCTCCCTCGGTTTCGAGGTAGACCTGACGAAGCCCATCGAGAATCTGCGCGTCGGGCTCGGCCCACATCTTTCGCTCGGCCGCCTCCAGCAGTCGTTCGGCGATGCCGTGCAGCGCCCACGGGTTGGACTTCTGCATGAACTTCTGATTCTGTTCGTCGAGAACGTATGTCTCGGCCAATTTTTCGTACATCCAGTCCGCGACCACATCGGTCGTGGCGTCGTAACCGAAGAGATAGTCGACGGTGGCTGCCATCTCGAATGCGCCCTTGTAGCCGTGCCGCCGCATTGCCTCCAGCCACCGAGGATTCACGACGCGGGCACGGAACACCCTGGCTGTCTCCTCGGACAGCGTACGAGTGCGAACCGATTCAGGCCGTGTGCTGTCGCCGATGTACGCCTCGGGTGACTTGCCGGTGAGGGCACGAACGGTGGCGACCATGCCTCCGTGGTACTGAAAGTAGTCGTCGGAGTCTGCGATGTCGTGCTCGCGGGTGTCGGTGTTCTTGGCTGCGACGGCAATTCGTTTGTACGCGGTGCGCATGTCGTCCGAAGCCGGAATTCCGTCGAGTCCCCGCCCGTACGCGAAGCCTCCCCATGTCGTGTACACCTGCGCGAGGTCCTCGTCGCTGCGCCAGGTCTTGCTGTCGATCAATTGCAGCAAGCCGGCGCCGTATGTGCCGGGCTTCGACCCGAAGATTCGCGTGGTGGAGCGTCGCTCGTCACCGTGCTCGGCCAGGTCCGCCTGAGCGTGCGCACGGACGAAGTTCAAGTCCTCGGGCTCGTCCAGCGCGGCGACGAGGCGGACCGCGTCGTCAAGCAGTGCAAGCACGTGCGGGAAGGCATCGCGGAAGAAGCCGCTGATGCGCACGGTCACGTCGATACGCGGCCTGCCAAGTTCGTCGAGATCGATGACGGCGAGCTTCGTGACGCGTCGTGAGGCCTCGTCCCACACGGGAGAGACTCCCAGCAGCGCAAATACCTCGGCCACGTCGTCACCCGACGTTCGCATCGCCGACGTTCCCCAGACCGAGAGGCCGACCGACTTCGGCCACTCGCCATGATCCTTGCGGTAGCGGTCCAGAAGCGATTCCGCCATTGCCTGTCCGGTCTCCCACGCCAACTTCGACGGAACGGCCTTCGGGTCTACCGAGTAGAAGTTCCGACCGGTCGGGAGCACGTTGATGAGGCCGCGAAGCGGCGACCCGCTCGGTCCCGCTGCGATGAACCCACCGTCGAGTGCGTGCAGAACCTGATCGATCTCGCGGGACGTCCCTCGCAAACGCGGAACCACCTCGACGGCGGCAAATCGCAGAATATCCGCGACGGTCGATCCGTGTTCGCCTGCGACTCGATCTGCCTCGGCCGGGTCCCACTGTGTGTGTTGCATCGCAGCGACCAGTCCGTGCGCGACGGCCTCGATCGCGTCGACTCGCACGCGTTCCTCGTCGCCGTCCTCGCTGAGTCCGAGCGCCTCACGCAGTCCTGGAACGGTCTGCTCTCCACCCCACATCTGTCGGGCACGCAGCATGGCCAGTACCAGTTCGACCTCGGCATCGCCGACTGGTTCCGAGCCGAGAATGTGCAGGCCGTCTCGGATCTGAACGTCCTTGATCTCGCACAGCCACCCGTCGACGTTCAGAAGCATGTCGTCGAACACTTCCTCGTCAGGGCGTTCCTCCAGACCGAGGTCGTGATG
Source organism: Rhodococcus sp. P1Y (assembly GCF_003641205.1). NCBI lineage: Bacteria > Bacillati > Actinomycetota > Actinomycetes > Mycobacteriales > Nocardiaceae > Rhodococcus > Rhodococcus sp. P1Y. The sequence goes on along the minus strand of NZ_CP032762.1, from coordinate 3,705,939 downwards.
CATTTGCGCCGCGGTCATCAACGTCCAGATCTGCTGTCGTATCGCCGGAAGCTTCGCCGGGTCGAGAGCCGAGATGTTGGCGTGTTCGTCGAGGAGCTGCTCGAGCCGCGAGATGTCGCCGTAACTCTCGGCGCGGGCCATCGGCGGAATCAGGTGATCCACGAGCGTTGCGTGAGCGCGACGCTTGGCCTGCGTACCTTCACCCGGGTCGTTCACCAGGAACGGATAGATCAGCGGCAGATCCCCCAGTGCAGCATCGGTACCGCACGATGCCGACATGCCGAGCGTCTTGCCCGGCAACCACTCCAGATTGCCGTGTTTACCGAGGTGCACCATCGCATCGGCGCCGAAGCCGCCGTCTGCGACCGGTGCCTGAATCCATCGGTACGCAGCGAGGTAGTGATGGCTCGGTGGCAGGTCCGGATCATGGTAGATCGCGACCGGCTTTTCACCGAAGCCGCGCGGCGGTTGAACCATGATGACGACGTTGCCGAATTGCATTGCGGCAATGACTATCTCCCCCTCCGGGGCGGCCGACCGATCGACGTAGAGATCGCCGGGCGCTGGTCCCCAGTGCTCTTCGACCGCTGAGGTGAGCTCCTCGGGCAACTGGGAGAACCACGACTTGTACCGTGCGGCCGATATGCGCAGCGGATTGCCTTCGAGTTGCTCCGCCGTGAGCCAGTCGGGGTCCTGCCCGCCGCGTGCGATCAAGGCATGGATCAGGGCATCACCGTCGCGGGCGGCGAGACCTGGAATCGCTTCGGGGCCGTCCAACGGTCCGAGATCGTAACCAGCGCGGCGCATTTCGGACATCAGGGCGATAGCGCTGGCAGGTGTGTCCAGCCCGACCGCATTGCCGATCCGGGCATGCTTGGTCGGGTACGCCGAGAACATCAGAGCGATGCGGCGTTCCGACGCCGGGATGTGCCGAAGCTTGGCGTGACGCAGCGCAATTCCAGCGACCCGCGCCGCGCGCTCGTGGTCCGGGACGTAGGTCGTCAACCCGTCGCCGTCGATTTCCTTGAACGAGAACGGCACCGTGATGAGGCGGCCGTCGAACTCGGGTACGGCAACCTGCGTGGCGACATCGAGCGGGGACAGACCGTCGTCGTTGTCATCCCACGTTGCTCGACTGCTCGTCAGACAGAGGCCTTGCAGAATTGGCACGTCGAGGGCAGCGAGTTCGGCTACGTCCCACGCCTCGTCGTCGCCGCCGGCCGATGCGCCTGCGGGCTTCGTGCCCCCTGCCGCAAGCACTGTGACGATCAATGCGTCGGCGGACTTCAACGTGTCGAGGAGTCCGCGCTCTGCCGTGCGCAGGGACGCGCAGTAGATCGGCAAGGCGCGACCGCCTTTGGCCTCCACAGCCGCGGAAAGTGCATCGATGTACGCAGTGTTTCCCGCAAGATGTTGAGCCCGGTAGTACAGAATCGCCACGACAGGCCCGGATGCAGGCGCCCCTGACTGCCGTTCGAGGTCTGACTGTCGTTCGAGGACTCCCCAGGTGGGAAGGTGAGCGGGTGCGAGAAATCCATGGCCCGTCAGCAGAAGCGTGTCGGACAGGAAAGCGAACAGTTGCGCGAGGTTGCCGGCCCCACCCTCGGCCAAATAGTTATGGGCCTGTGCCGCGACATTGCCCGGCACCGTCGACAACTCCATGAGCTCTGCGTCCGGGGCTTGCTCGCCCCCCAGGACCACGACGGGCAGTCCGGTGGCCAGAACGGCATCGACTCCTGCTTCCCAGGACCTCTTGGATCCCAGGATTCGGAGAACGATCACGTCGGCTCCGTCGGCGAGCCCAGGTACGTCGTCGGCCAGTAGGCGTGACGGGTTCCCCCAGCGGTAGTCCGCGCCGCTGGCACGTGCGCTCAGAAGATCGGTGTCCGACGTGGACAGCAGCAGGATCACGGGTAACGCCCTCCTTACGGGGATTTCGCGCCCCGTGTGTAGCCGTACGTGGTGGCCGAGAGGGTCTGGCTGTGACAGTGGCGCGACCGCGCCGGAATTGCACCGGCTTCCTCTCGGCCGAAGCCTTCTTCCGCGGAATGCTACCGGGTGCACGTAACATCGATGAATGGATGCCAGGGACATTCGTAGCGCCTATCTGCAGTTCTACGCGGCACGAGGTCACCACCTCATCGATCGAGCCGACCTCGTTCCTCGAGACGACCCGACCACGCTGTTCAACGGCAGTGGGATGCAGCAGCTTCTCCCCTATCTGCTCGGCACCGAGCACCCCGCAGGAACGCGGCTGACCGACAGTCAGCCGTGCGTCCGAGTTCAGGACATCGAGGAAGTGGGCGACAACCGCCATACGACGTTCTTCGAGATGCTCGGTAACTGGAGTCTCGGCGACTATTTCAAGTCCGAGCAAATTCCGTGGTTCTGGGAATTCCTCACCGAAGTCGTCCATCTCGACCCTTCCCGCATCTACGTGTCCTGCTTCTCCGGTGACGAGACGAACCACATACCCAAGGACACCGAGAGCGCTGACATTTGGGCCGACCTGTTCGCCCGGGCGGGAATCGACAACGCTCGCGTCGATCTCGGCACCGAAGAGCACGGGGGCCACGTAGGCAACGGCGGCGCACGCATCGCGTTCTACGGCGGCAAGAACTGGTGGTGCAGGGCGGGCGCCGCCGAGGCGATGCCTGTCGGTGAGCCGGGTGGTCCCGATTCCGAAGTCTTCTACCTCTATCCCGACATTTCCCACGACCCTGCGTACGGCGAGCAGTGTCATCAGAACTGTGATTGCGGGCGATACATCGAACTCGGCAACTCGGTATTCATGCAATACGTTCGGACCGACGACGGATTCGGCCCGCTGCCGCGTCGAAACGTCGACTACGGCGGCGGCCTCGAACGGATCGCTGCCGCCGCGATCGACAGTCCCGACGTGTTCCGCAGCAGTCTGCTCTGGCCGATTGTGGAGCAGGTTCAAACCCTCACCGGCAAGTCCTACGACACCCACACACGGTCGATGAGAGTCGTGGTCGATCACCTTCGCGGAGCCGTATTTCTCGCCGTCGACGGGGTACGTCCGAGCAACAAGGAACAGGGCTACGTGATGCGCCGCTTGGTGCGTCGTGCGATCAGGTTTGCGTTCGACCTCGGTGTGCAAGAGAACTTCCTGCAGAAGATCGTGCCGACGATCGCGCACCTCTACTCGGACGCCTACCCCGAGGTGACGGAACGGTTGGACGACGTCGTTGCGGCACTGGTGAAAGAGGAAAAGGCCTTTCGGCAGACCTTACGTCGGGGGCTGCGTGAACTCATCCGAATGTCCGACCAGGTTGTGTCCGGAGACGAACTGTTCGTGCTGTACGACACCTACGGGTTTCCTGTGGAGCTCAGTGTCGAGGAGGCTCACGCCAACTCGATCTCGGTCAGTGAGCAATGGAGGACCGAGTTCGACGCCAGGATGCGAGCACAGCGTGAACGCTCGCGCGCTGCGAACAAGATGCACTTGTAGCCTTAGGGCTGTGAGTTCGACCGATCCCCGAGCTGTACCCGACCGGTGTCCGGGCGCGCTGTCGACGCATCAGGCTGCGGACGGCGCGTTGGCGAGGACCCGTCTGCCCGGTGGTCGCTGCACGCCTGCGCAAATGCATGCGCTGGCCGGTGCCGCGAGGGATCTCGGCAACGGATCCATGGAGCTGACCTCCCGCGGAAATATCCAATTTCGGTCGGTGTCCGACCCCGACGAGCTTGCCCGACGCCTCGCCGGCGCGGGTCTGCTTCCGTCGTCGACTCATGAGCGAGTGCGCAACATTCTTGCGTCACCGCTCAGTGGACGCGTCGGTGGAGTCTCCGACGTCAGGGACCTCGTGCCAGAACTGGACGAGGCCGTGCGAGCCACCGCTGAATTGGCCGACCTTCCCGGACGTACATTGTTCGCCCTCGACGACGGTCGCGGCGACGTCATCGTGGCGAGTCCTGACTTCGGAGTCCAGGCCGTGGGGCCTTCGAACTATGCGTTGGTACTAGCCGGAGGGGATACGGGCGTTCGGCTGGACGAAAGCGAGGTGGTAGATCGGTTGCTCGAGTCGGCGACGGCATTCGTCCGACTTCGCGCCGGCGAATGGCGGTTGAGCGAACTCGACGACGGCCCAGCGCGTGTCCTCGAGATGATGGGACTCTCCCCCTCCGAGGCGGCCCACCTCCCGGTCGCCGTCGAGGGCGTGCCGCCGATCGGGTGGCTCACACAGGTCGACGGCCGAGTCTCACTCGGCGGTGCCCTCGCGCTCGGCACACTCGATGCTCGGCTCGCAGAGTTCGTGGCGGCGATCGACCGACCTCTCGTGATCACCCCGTGGCGCAGCATCGTCGTATGCGACCTCGAGGAAGGCATGGCCGAGGAGGTTGTCCGAGTTCTCGCTCCGATGGGAATGATCTTCGACGAAAACTCCCCCTGGATCGATGCCAGTGCCTGCATCGGATCCCCCGGGTGCGACAAGTCGCATGCAGACGTGCGGACCGACCTCACCGACGCGATCGCCGAGGGGACCATCGAACGTGGAGTGAGACAACACTGGGCCGGCTGCGATCGCCGCTGCGGCAGGCCGAAGGGTGACGTAGTCGATGTCGTTGCCGGACCGACCGGCTACCGGGTGTTCTGACGCCTGAAGGACCTGACCTATCGTGATGGTCATGCACGACTACATCCGCGACGGTGCGGAGATCTACCGCCAATCCTTCGCCACGATCAGGGCAGAGGCGGATCTGTCGGCGTTCTCGGCGGACATTGCACAGGTAGTCGTGCGGATGATTCACGCGAGCGGAGAAGTCGATCTGACCGACGTTGTCGCGGCCACCCCCAACGTCGTTCGAGCTGCACGTGCTGCTCTCCGCGACGGCGCGCCTATTCTGTGCGACGCCAACATGGTCGCAGCGGGTGTCACTCGCGCACGCCTTCCCGCCGACAACGACGTGATCTGCACGCTGTCGGATCCGTCGGTACGTGCACTCGCCGAGAAACTCGGTACGACGCGTACCGCGGCCGCGCTCGAATTGTGGGGCGATCGTCTTGGTGGCGCCGTCGTCGCGATCGGCAACGCCCCGACTGCTCTGTTCCATCTGCTCGAATTGATCGCCTCGGGTGCGCCGAAACCCGCAGCGATCGTCGGCGGACCCGTCGGCTTCATCGGCGCCGCGGAATCCAAGGAGGATCTGATCGCGTCCGGTCTCGACCTCGAGTACCTCGTTGTCCGTGGCCGCCGCGGAGGAAGTGCAATCACCGCGGCCGCGGTCAATGCAATTGCGAGCGAACAAGAATGAGCATCGCACCAGGAAAGCTCTGGGGTGTCGGCATCGGCCCCGGCGATCCGGAACTCGTCACAGTCAAAGCCGCTCGCGTCATCGGCGAGGCCGACGTCGTCGCGTTCCATAGCGCGCAACACGGGCGAAGCATCTCCCGAGCGATCGCCTCGCACTATATGCGCGACGGTCAACTCGAAGAACACCTCGTGTATCCGGTCACGACCGAAGGCACCGACCATCCCGGCGGCTATCAGGGTGCAATCGACGAATTCTACGAACAGTCGGCGACTCGCCTGGCAGGCCACCTACAAGCAGGACGATCGGTAGTCCTTCTCGCAGAAGGCGACCCGCTGTTCTACAGCTCGTACATGCACATGCACAAGCGGCTGGTGGATCGTTTCGACGTCGAGGTCGTGCCGGGTGTGACCTCGGTCAGTGCGGCGTCGGCGGCGCTTGCGACCCCGCTCGTCGAACGGGACGAAGTCTTCACGGTGCTGCCGGGAACGTTGCCCGTCGACGAACTCGCAAGGCGGCTGCGCGGCACCGATGCCGCCGCGATCATGAAGCTCGGTCGGACATTTCCGAATGTGGTCGCTGCACTGAAGCTTTCGGGCCGCCTCGATGAGGCGAAGTACATCGAGCGCGCGAGCACGGAACGGCAGCGAGTTCTCGACGTCGCAGACGTCGAGAACTCGACTGTCCCGTATTTCTCGATCGCAGTGGTACCGAGCCCATCGAACAACCGTGCCGCGAACGCATGCACCGGTGAGGTCGTCGTGGTGGGTCTCGGCCCCGGCGCCGACGAATGGACGACGGACGAGGTCCGCGTCGAACTCGCTTCTGCGACCGACCTGGTCGGCTACGTGACCTATCTCGATCGAGTAAGGCTGCAGCCCGGCCAGATTCGACACGCGAGCGACAACAAGGTCGAATCCGAGCGAGCCGCGTTCGCACTCGACCTTGCGAAGAGAGGCAAGCGAGTCGTAGTGGTGTCCTCCGGCGACCCCGGAGTCTTCGCTATGGCGGCTGCGGTGATCGAAGTTGCCGCGGAGCCCGAATGGTGCGGTGTTCCGGTGCGTGTCGTACCCGGCATGACGGCTGCCAATGCTGTCGCAAGCAGGGTGGGAGCTCCTCTCGGCCACGATTACGCCGTGATCTCCCTGTCCGATCGGCTCAAGCCGTGGGACGTGGTAGCCACTCGGCTGTCCGCGGTCGCAGCAGCGGATATGGCAATCGCCGTGTACAACCCGGCGTCGAAGTCGCGCACGTGGCAGGTGGCCGCCATGCGCGACATCGTGCTCGAACACCGCGGACCGGATACACCGGTCGTCATCGGGCGTGCAGTCGGCAGTGATGAGGAGTCCGTCCGTACAGTTCGCCTGGCGGCCCTCGATCCCGAGGAGATCGACATGCGATGCCTACTCATCATCGGTTCGTCGCAGACCGAGATCGTCCGGACCGGAAGTGGCGACCGGGTGTACACCTCGCGTAGATACCCCTGACTCACAGGTGAGCACGTAGCCACGCGGTCGCGTCCTCGGCGGTGTTCACGACGACGTCGGCGACCGGAGTCGAGGGTCGCTCTACCATTACGACAGGAATCCGAAGAGACCGCGCTGCAATGAGTTTGGCCTCGGTCATGAGACCTCCGCTGTTCTTGGTGACCAGGCACTCGATCCCGTGTTCGGTCATCAGCGAGATCTCGTGCTGTACGTCGAAAGGCCCGCGTGCCAGGACGAGCCGGTGTCTGGGAGGCATGGACACAGACGGGGGATCGATACTGCGTACGAGGAACCATGTCGTCGAGCACTCCGCGAACGCGTTCACGCCCTGGCGGCCGATGGTCAGAAACGCTCGGCGCGCGGTGGATTCGACCACTTCTGCTGCTCGGTGGAGAGAGGAAACTTCGGTCCATCGATCGCCGACACCGCGGCGCCACGGGGGCCGCACGAGCTGAATCAACGGGATACGGGCAGCGCAAGCGGCAGAGCGAGCGTTCTTCGAGATGACGGTCGCGAAGGGGTGAGTCGCGTCGACCAGTACGTCGACGGATTGGCTGTCGAGCCACGCGGACAGGCCTTCCGGACCACCGAATCCTCCAGTCCTGGTGGAACCGAGCGGTAGCACGGGTTCGCGGACCCTGCCCGCCAAGGACGTCACGACATCCATACCTGCTTCGCCATCGAGTACGGCGGCGAGCTCACGCGCTTCCGAGGTACCACCGAGAAGAAGGACCTTCACGGCTTGACTACGGCCCACTGCGCGACGGGAAGTTGTGGGCGCCAACTCGTGAACGAGCCGAGTGGTTCGGCACGGTAGATCTGGAATTTACGTAGAACACCACCGAAACGTGAAACGCATTCGAGCAGAAAGGCTTCGGATTCAGCCGTCACCGCGTTGGCCACAAGTCGACCACCGGGCGGAAGGCAGGACCAGCACACGTCGAGCATGCCGTCCTGTGTGAGCCCGCCTCCGATGAATACGGCGTCGGGAGTCTCGGAATCGAAGGATTCCGGTGCACCGCCCACTACCCGTGCTCCCGGCACCCCGAGCGCCCTGGCGTTCGTCTCGATCTGCCTGCGGCGATGGCCCATCGACTCGTACACCGTTGCTCGACAGGTCGGATGTGTACGCATCCATTCGATGGCAATCGAGCCCGAGCCGCCGCCGACGTCCCACAGCAGCTCGCCGGGCGACGGGGCGAGCGCTGACAGTGTGAGTGCTCGCACCTCGGACTTGGTCAGTTGACCGTCACCGGTGTACGCACGGTCCGGGAGGCCCGGCACCCTGGTGAGCCTCGTGTGCGTCCGATCCTCGACGCAGTCGACGGCGACGACATTCAGCGGATCTCCCGGCTCATGTGTCCAGGTAGCCGCCGTGCCGGTCGACGACCGTTCGTCGGGTCCACCCAAATTTTCGAGGACCGTCACCGTCGATTGACCGAACCCCGCGTCGCGCAGAATCGACAGAACCTCGGAGGGCGTCTCGCTTCCGCGCGACAGCACGACGACGCGGGACCCGTCGGACAGCGCCGGAATCAACGTGGCCGCAGGCTCGTTCACCAAGCTGACGCACGCGGTGGTGTGAACGGCCCACCCCAGTCGCGCGCACGCCAACGACAGCGACGACGGGGACGAAATCACACGCAATCGAGGGGCGCCGAATTCCCGGGCAAGGGTGACGCCGATCCCGTGGAACATGGGATCTCCGCTTGCGAGAACGCAGATGCGGTTGCCGTCGAACTCCTCGATCGTCGATCGGAGGTTCGGGAGCAAAGGACTGGGCCACGGTCGCAGGCGATCCTGGGCCACCGGAATTGTCTGGAGCTGTCTGCGCGAGCCGAACACGACGTCGGCTGCCTCGACGATCGACCTGGTCGATGCAGACAGACCGCCCCACCCGTCGGCTCCGATTCCGACGACATCGATTGGAATTGGGCTCACCGAGGCATCTTTCGCCACAACCACGCGGGCGCCATCTTCAGCAGGAAGTAGATGGGTGCGGCGACTCCCGGAATCCATACCGTCGACTTCCCCCGACCAAGTGCTCGGACCACCGCGTCGGCCACCTGATCGGGCGTACTCGAGAACGGTGCGGGCTTCATCCCTTCGGTCATCGATCCGATGACGAACCCTGGACGAACCAGCAACAGCGTCACACCGGATCCACGGAGTGCGTCCGTCAGGCCGCTGGCGAACCCGTCGAGACCAGCCTTGGCTGATCCGTACACGTAGTTGGTCTTGCGTACCCGAACCCCGGCGACCGAGGAGAAGACTACGAGCTCGCCGCTCCCCTGGTGTCGCAGGAGTTCGGCCGCGTGCGTCAGAACCGACACCTGAGCCACGAAGTCGGTATGCAGAATTGCTGCCGCATGATCGGCATCGGCCTCGGCGCGCTTCTGATTACCGAGAATTCCGAAGGCGAGCACGACGGTCGACAAATGCCCGTGATCAGCCACCACGGACGCCAGCAGGTCACCGTGCGAAGACAAGTCGTCCGCATCGAACTCGACAGTTGCGACCGTGCGTGCCCCCGACGCCGTCAGTGACGCGACCTGGGTAGCCAGGTCCTCGCTCCTACGAGCCGCCAGAACGACGGTCCGCCCGCGTGCGAGTCTGGTGGCGAGTTCCATTCCGATCTCGCTGCGTCCGCCGAGGATCAGCAGCGTGCCTTTTTCCCGAGTCGTTGTCACAATCGACAGTCTTGCCGATTAGCGTCTATGGCATGGCTACCACCCCCGTCGACCCGGCGTCCCTCACTGCGGACGCAACCGAGTTTCTGACCGAACGTCACCTTGCGACGCTGACCACTGTGCGAAAGGACGGCACGCCTCACGTCGTCGCGGTCGGTTTCACCTGGGATGCCGACGGCTCGTACGCCCGCATAATTACCAGCCGCAAGAGCCAGAAGGCGATCAACGCCGCGCGCGGCGGCTATGCGGCGGTCAGCCAGGTCGACGGCGCTCGCTGGCTGACCTTGGAAGGTCCGTCCGAGGTCCTCGACGACAAATCGGACGTCACCGACGCCGAACACCGCTACGCGAAGCGCTATCGGGTGCCGCGCGAGAACCCCGAACGAGTGGTCGTTCGAATTTCCGTGCAGCGCATCCTCGGGTCCAGGTCGCTTCTCATCCGACCGGAAGCACCGTAAGGCCGTGCGGGCGTAGGTTGACGGACTCGCAGCCGTCGGCGGTGACAACCACGATGTCCTCGATCCGAGCGCCCCACTGCCCACGGAAGTAGATGCCCGGTTCGATGCTGAACGCCATCCTTTCGGCAAGTTCTATGTCGTTGCCCGACACGATGTACGGCTCCTCGTGGACGGACAGCCCGATCCCGTGCCCGGTCCTGTGCAGGAACACCTCACCCAGTCCTTCGGCGACAAGGATGTCGCGTGCCGCTGCGTCGATCGACTCCGCGGTGACACCGGGTTTCACCGCGTCCACTGCGGCCTGCTGCGCACGCTCGAGGACCGCGTAGTGCGCAGCGACCTCGGAGGAAGGCTCACCGAGCACGTAGGTTCTCGTCGAGTCGGAGTTGTAGCCCGGTGCGACCGGACCGCCGATGTCGATCACCACGACGTCGCCGGCTTCGATGATCCGCTCGGAGACCTCGTGATGCGGGTCGGCGCCATGGGGACCCGACCCGACGATGATGAATGCTGCCTCGGTGTGGCCCTCCTCGACGATGGCGGCGGCAATGTCCGCGGCAACCGCCGCCTCCGTCCTACCGACCGTGAGGAATTCGGCCATTCGGCCGTGCACGCGGTCGATCGCCTGTCCTGCACGCCGTAGGGCCTCGATCTCGGCGTCGTCTTTGAGCATCCGCAACCGACGGAGAACGTCCGTAGCCAAGATCGGCGTGCGTCCGAGTGTGTCGGCCAGCGGCAGGAGGTGTAGCGCAGGCATGGCGTCGTCAACCGCCGTCGCGGCTCCGGCGGGAAGAGCCTTGGCGACGATGTCGTACGGGCTGACGCCATCGACCCAATCCGCCACCGTGAGGCCGAGCTCGTCCACAGCCGAGTCCGCCAACGCGGCCAGTTCCAGCCTCGGCACGACCACGCTCGGGGTGGTCCCGTCGGCGGGGACCACGAGGCAGATCAACCGCTCGAACGAGCTCGCCTTGGAGCCCACGAGATACTGCAGATCAGGTCCTGGAGTGATCAGCAGGGCGGCAACGCCTGCCTCACCCGCGTACTCGGCTGCTTTCGCGAGCCGAGACGCATAGATCTGCGAGGAGAATCTGGCTGCTGTCTTCGTCGAATCGGAACTCATGTCGTCAGGTTATCGGCGTTTGGCAAGATGATCCTCATGACAGCCCCGGGAACGTCGCCTCTGCTCCTCCTCGACGGAGCCAGCCTGTGGTTTCGCGCTTTCTACGCGCTGCCCGAATCCATCGCGGCCCCGGACGGCCGGCCGGTCAACGCAGTGCGCGGTTTCCTCGACATGGTGTCCGCGTTGATGGCTCGAACCGAGCCGAGCCGGCTCGCAGTGTGCCTCGACTTGAATTGGCGCCCGCAGTTCCGTGTCGATGCTGTTCCGTCGTACAAGGCACACCGGGTGGCCGAGGCAGCGCCGGGGACGCCCGAGAGCGAAGAGGTGCCGGACACCCTGTCACCACAGGTCGACATGATCATGGAGGTTCTCGCCGCGGCAGGTATCGCCACTGCGGGAGCCGATGGGTTGGAAGCGGACGACGTGCTTGGCACCTTGGCGTTCGTCGAGCGACACGATCCCGTCGTGGTGGTCAGCGGCGACCGCGACCTGCTGCAGGTTGCAGCGGACGAGCCCAACCAGGTCAAGGTGCTGTACGTGGGTCGAGGGCTCGCCAAAGCTGAACTGTTCGGCCCGGCCGAGGTAGCCGAGAAGTACGGAGTTCCGCTCGATCGCGCGGGCGACGCCTACGCCGAGCTCGCGCTCCTGCGCGGCGACGCATCGGACGGTCTCCCGGGCGTCAAGGGAGTCGGAGAGAAGACGGCATCGACCTTGATGCTCCGCTACGGTTCGGTGGCCGCGCTCAGAGACGCAGTTCTGGATCCGAGTTCGGATATGGCGCAGGGTGTTCGGGCCAAACTGGCTGCTGCGTCGGACTACCTGGACGCGGCACTTCCAGTGGTGCGCGTGGTGCGAGACGCCGACGTCCACCTGTCGAAGTCGGACGTCATTCCCGCGGTACCTGCGGATGCCGAGCGTCTTGCCGAGCTCGCTGAACAGTTGGGGATCTCGGGTGCCGTGGACCGACTGGTCTCCGCTCTCGCGGCCCACGGCTCCTGACCTGAGTCGAGTTCACAACTCAACGAGGACGCGATACCTCGTACGTTCCGTCGTCGTCGGTGAACGTGAGCGTCACCGTTCGTGCGATGCCGTCGACCTGCAACGAGCAGTCGAACGATGCGCCCTTCTCGATCGACTTGCCGCTAGGGCACGAGACGTCGGACACCGAGGAAGCGCCGTAGGTGCCGGTGACGATCTCCTCGACACCGGCCTCCGCCGCGGCCTGATCCAGGTTCGTGGAACGACCGAGTCCGAAACCGAACACGACGACGAGAACCACCACGACCACCGCGAGTGCGGCGCCGCCGATGATGAACGGAGTCTTCGACTTGCCCCCCGTCGGTGAATCCTGCCCTTGTCCCCATTGATTTCCGGGCGCAGACCCCTGAGGATATTGGCCTGTCTGGTTCCACGGAGGCTGTTGGCCGGGAGCTGCGTACTGCCCGGGCTGACCCGGGTATTGGCCCTGCGGGAATTGTCCCTGGGTTGGGTACTGCCCCGCAGCCCCCGGGTACTGACCCTGGGGATACTGCCCTTGCGGGTACTGACCCTGGGGATACTGCCCTTGCGGGTACTGACCCTGGGGATACTGACCCTGACCGTACTGCTGCTGGGGGTATTGGCCCTGCCCCTGCTGCCCCTGCGGGCCGGGGTACTGCCCCTGCGCGGGATACGGGCCGGGCTGCCCCTGCTGACCGGGGTACTGGCCCTGCGGGTACTGGCCCTGACCGTACTGCTGCTGGGGGTACTGACCCTGGGCCGGATACTCGCCGGACGAGCTGGGCTGACCTGCGCTGCCCGGTTGACCCCACTGCTCGGTCTCCGCAGCGTTGCCTTCCGGCTTGCCCTGATCGCGAGACCATTGATCGTCAGGGTTGTTCGGACCGTAAGGGCCGCTCATCTCGCCTCCACTGAATTTCGATTGATCGGCCGCAACCATAACGGACACCGTCATGCAGCGTCGACTGCTACAACTCCTCGTCGAAGCGCGGCCACGGCCCGCGACGCCGTCTTGGACAACTGCGGATCGGGCGATGCCAGACGTATCTGATCGAGCAGGTCTATGACCTGACGGCACCACCGAACGAAATCTCCGCCGGACAAGGCCTTGCCGTTGTCCCCGGCGACGACCAGCGCCTCGGCAAGCGTGTGGTTGCTCGCCCAGCGATACACAGCCTTGACGAACCCCATGTCCGGTTCCCGTGTGGGAGGAAGCTTGTGCCGAACTTCGTCGGCTTGCAATTCTTGCCAGACGCGAACGGTCTCGGCCAGTGCGTGACGAATCGGCCCGGTCGGTCCCTGCGGTGTCGAGTCTCCTTCCTGCCTCGACTCGAACACCACTGCGGATACGACGGCGGCGAGCTCGGCAGGCGCGAGACCACGCCACAGCCCCTGGCGAAGGCACTCGGCGACGAGAAGGTCGGATTCGGAGTAGATCCGGCTCAACCTGGCGCCGTTCTCGGTCACCGACGGTGTACGTCCGGAGCTGATGTAATCACGTTCGGCCAGCAACGACAGGATCCGATCGAATGTGCGGGCGAGCGAGTTCGTGGTCGCGGATACCTTCTGCCGCATCGTCTCGGTGTCGCGGGCGAGCTTGTTGTATCGCTCCCCCACGCGCCCCAGTTCGTCGCGGTCCGGACGTGCGTGCACTGGGTGTGACTTGATGCTGCGACGCAGGGTCGCCAGTTCTCGGTCGTCGGCCGCCGTGGACTTGCGTCGTTTCCGATCGGAGGGCATCGACATACCGGTGGATCGCAAGGCTGCCGACAGGTCGCGGCGCGTGCGTGCAGTCCTGTGGTCGACGAACCGAGGCAATCGCATGCGCCCCAACGGATCAGCAGCAGATGGGAAATCGGCGGCGGACAGCCGGCCTGCCCACGCATCTTCGGTCAGCACGAGGGGACGTGGATCCACTCGGTCGTCGTCGGGTTCGAGAACGACGGCGAGGCCGCTCCTTCTGCCACTGGGGACGGACACGACATCACCGCGCGAGAGGCCACGAAGCGACTCCACGGCTCGGTCGCGTCGATCCTGCCTTCCTTGGCGTTCCAGCGTCTTCTCACGGTCCTTGAGGCGTTCACGCAGCTTGGCGTACTCGAAGTATTCGCCGTCGACGCCGCCCAGACGGGCCATCAGCTGTGTGAGCGTCTGGCTGTTTCGTTCGATTCCTCGCACGAGACCGACCACCGATCGGTCTGCCTGGAATTGCGCGAACGACCGCTCCAGCAGGGCTCGCGATTCGGCCGCCCCGAACTGTTCGACGAGATTGATCGACATGTTGTACCCGGGGCGGAACGAGCTTCGCAGTGGAAATGTACGCGTGGACGCGAGGCCAGCGACCTCGGTCGGCTCGGTTCCCGGCTGCCACAGCACGACGGCGTGACCTTCGACGTCGATTCCTCGTCGACCTGCCCGCCCGGTCAACTGTGTGTATTCGCCCGGCGTCAGCTCGGCGTGGGTCTCGCCGTTGTACTTGACCAGTTTTTCCAAGACCACAGTTCGAGCGGGCATGTTGATACCGAGCGCAAGTGTCTCCGTCGCGAACACCGCACGCACCAAACCCTTGACGAAGAGTTCTTCGACGGTGTGACGGAAGACCGGCAACATGCCGGCGTGGTGTGCGGCGAGACCGCGTTCGAGAGCTTCGCGCCATTCCCAGTAGCCGAGAACTTCCAGGTCCTCTCGTGGCAACTCGGAGGTGTGCTTGTCCACGATGTAGCGAATCTCTTCGGTCTGTTCCGGAGTCGTCAGAACCAGACGAGACCGCAGGCATTGCGTGAGAGCACCGTCGCACCCGGCGCGGCTGAAGATGAACGTGATTGCCGGGAGCAAGCCTTCCTCGTCGAGTTTGGCGATGACTTCCGGCCTGGGCAGGGGCCTGTTCGCCACACTCGTTCCGTGTCCGCCCCGACTACGGCCTCGCCCGTGCGGTGGTTGCCATCGGTCGGCGTAGTCCAGCGATTGCCGCTGTTTGACGTGACGCACCAGGTCCTTGTCGACCACGAGTTTCGCAGCGCCGCTCCCTGTCTGGGCGCGGCTGTCGAAGAGGTCGAACAGTCTGCGGCCGACCATGATGTGCTGGGAAAGGGGCACTGGACGATTTTCGTCGACCACCACGGTGGTGTCACCGCGGACAGTCTCCATCCAGGCGCCGAATTCCTCGGCGTTGCTGACCGTCGCCGACAGGCTGACGAGTCGAACATCCTGCGAGAGATGAAGAATGACTTCTTCCCACACTGCGCCGCGGAATCGGTCCGCGAGGTAGTGGACCTCGTCCATCACGACATGGGACAGGCCACGTAGAGCATCCGACGACGCATAGAGCATGTTGCGCAGAACCTCGGTCGTCATGATGACGATGGGGGCGTCGGGGTTGATGCTCGAGTCGCCGGTGAGCAACCCGACCGTCTCGCGACCGTACCGAGCAGTGAGTTCCGCGAATTTCTGATTGCTCAGCGCTTTGATCGGTGTGGTGTAAAAGCATTTTCGTCCAGCAGCCAACGCAAGGTGCACTGCGAACTCGCCGATGATCGTTTTGCCTGCGCCGGTCGGAGCGCACACCAGGACGCCATGGCCGGCCTCCAACGCGGTACAGGCATCGACCTGAAATCTGTCGAGCGGAAAACTGAGCTCTCCGGCAAATCGCTGTAATTGCGATGTGGACACAGTCACGCGACCGCGTCAGATCGTGTCGGTGAAGTCTCGACTCGGCTGGGTTGGCGGTGAGACGGGGTTCGGGGTTGCAAGTGGACTCGCGGAATCGATGGACGTGGCTTCGTCATCGGATACATCACCCCATTCGTCGGTTCTCTTGCGCAATTTACGCTTGTCGTGGATCCGAGCGACCTGCACTGCCATTTCGAACAGAAGCGTCAGCGCCAACGCGAGGGCGAGCATGGAGAAAGGGTCCTGGCCAGGTGTGGCGATCGCCGCAAAGACGAACAGCCCCATGATCAATCCACGCCGCCATGCCTTGAGGCGCTCGTAGGTGAGAACGCCGACGAAGTTGAGCGCCACCACCAGCAGTGGAATCTCGAAGCTGACGCCGAAGATGATCAGCAGATTGATGACGAACCCGAAGTACTGGTCGCCACTGAGCGCAGTGATCTGCACGTTGTCGCCGATGGACAACAAGAAATGCAGGCCCTTGGCGACGATGTAGTACGCGAGCACGGCTCCCGCGACGAACAGCACCGCTGCCGAGGTCACGAACGAGACCGCGTAACGGCGTTCCTGCTTGTACAACCCTGGGGTGACGAAGGCCCAAATCTGGTAGAGCCACACCGGGCAGGCCAGAATCACGCCTGCGGTGAACGCAACCTTGAAGCGAAGCAAGAATTGGTCGAACGGGCCCGTTGCCAGCAAGCGGCATTGGTCGTCATTGCTCAAATTTGCCCGCAAACTGGGGTCGAGCGAGCAGTAGGGGCCCCGCAGGAGATCTCCGAGACTGTCGATGCCCACGATTGTGTGGGAGTACCAGAAGAAACCGAACACGGTGGTGACCGCCATGGCCAGCAATGCCCACATCAGGCGAGTACGCAGCTCGTACAGATGATCGACCAACGACATCGTGCCGTCGGGATTCAAACGGCGCTTGCTACGCCGTGGATCGAACGGAATTCGCATGTGAGATTCTGTGTCTTCGCTCAGCAGACAACCGGGGTGCTGGTCAGCACCCCGGTTCGCCGCAGATCAGCTGTCAGGCGGACTTGGAGTCCGGGTGCACGTTCACACCGTTGGTGGCGCGAATGTCGCTTGCCTGCACGGGGGCCTGCGAATCGAGCTGGGTGGGCGTTGCCTGCTGAGTCGGCTGCGCCTCGGTCTTCCCGTCGTTCTGCATCTCCTTGACTTCGCTCTTGAAGATTCGAAGAGAGCGACCCAGTCCGCGAGCTGCATCGGGCAGCTTCTTCGAACCGAACAGAATGACGACCACCAAAGCAACGATGGCCCAATGCCACGGGCTCATGGCTCCCATGTGTACCTCCCAAGATCAGATGATTCGAGCCTACCCGACATATCACCACGTCGACTGCGTAGTAATCATCCGTTTGCTGTCCGTTAACCGGTGGACGCCTCGAGCTGCGCATACGCAGCCAGCGCACCTCGGGCACGGTCGGCCACACTGCGTCGGAGTTCCTCCGGGCCGAGAACCTCGATGCCGCCGCCGAAACCGAGCGTGAGGCGAGTCATCCACGCAGGCGTCGCGAATCGCATCGTGACGGTGATGTATCCGTCGTCGTCCGCGCTCACCTGCGTCATCGGGTAGTAGTCCAACACCCACGCATAACCGGGCGCGATGCGTAGGACAGCCTGGGGCAGCGACGCGTCGTCGTTGAAGATCTCGAAGCTGTCGTCCTGCGGCGCATCCTCGGGTGGAGTCGAAAGCTCGTCCAACTCGACTGCTCGATCGATCCGATCGAACCGGAACAGCCGAACGCCTTCCGCCCGCCTGCACCACGCCTGAACATAGCTGTGGTCGTCGATCAGGACGGTGCGTATGGGATCGACGACTCGCACCGAGACAGCGTCTCGGGACGCGGAATAGTACGTCAGTTCCAGAGCGTGTCGATGACGCAGCGCCGACCTCACTGCTGCGGCGGCGGCACTTTCCGAACTCTGCTCTCCCGACTCGGTCGACGACGAGCGAGGAACGTGAGTCGCTGCCGATCCTGCAGCATCCTCGATCTTGGCGATCGCGCTCTGCGCCGCGCTCGGATCGACCATCCCCGGCATCGACGTGAGCGATCGGAGAGCGACCAGCAACGCGGTCGCTTCCGTCGAGGTCAACCTCAAGGGCCGGTCCATCCCGGCCGAAAACGTCACCTCGATGCTGTCCTCCGAGAACGAGAGGTCGATCAGGTCGCCCGGGCCGTATCCGGGCAGACCACACATCCACAGCTGGTTCAGGTCCGTCATCAGCGTCGCAGTCGACACGCCCAGCTCGCGGGCGGCTTCCGCCGCGCTCATTCCCGGGTTCGCGAGAAAGAACGGGACCATGTTGAGCAGCCGGGCGAGCCGGACCGAGAGTTTCGCGCTCATCGAACGCCCTCCGACACGGCCGCACCGAGTGTCGCAACGACGTCGGCCCGCAGTTCGGGCGGATCGAGCACCAGCGCATCGGAACCGTGACCGGCGATCAAGCGCGTCACCCACTCCCAGGATCGCACCGGCATCCGCACGACCGACCCTCGGCGCCCGCCGACGACTCGTTCCTCCACGACGGACCCCATTCGCCTGATCTCGGTCGCGCCGTCGGATGCGACCCATACCGTCGCGCTTCCGTTGACCTCGGCTGTACCAGCGACCCGCTCGACGATTGCCTGCAGATCGATCTCGTCTGGCTTGCGCACGCTCCCTGCCGGGCCGAAGGCGGCGACATCGTCCCCGATTCGGGACAGCCGGAACGTCCTCGTGTCCTCGCGGTCGACGTCGTGTCCCACGAGGTACCACCGGCCGCGAAACGTGACCACACCCCATGGCTCGACTGTGCGGGTGGTGAACGGATCGGTCGTCGAGCCGCGGTGCTGGAACCGCACCGAGCGACCGGCGTCGATCGCCGCGAGCAAAGCACCGAGAGCGGGCTCCGAACCTCTGGTCCTCGCTGGAACGGCAGTGACCGATGCCGCCGATTCGTCCTGATCCACCTGAATTCCCGCTGCGCGCAACTTCACCAACGCACTCTGCGCCGCCGAGGTGAGTTCCGGCGATTCCCACAACTGCACGGCAACGGCGACGGCAGCGGACTCCTCGCGTGTCAGGTCGATGTCCGGCAATTCGTAGGCGTCTCGATTGATGCGATACCCCTCGACGCCGCCGTTCCCGACGGAGATGCCGGTCTCGAGAGGAACACCGAGATCACGAAGCTCGTTCTTGTCGCGCTCGAACATTCGACTGAAAGCCTCGACGCTCCCGGAGTCGCCGTATCCGGCCACACTGTCCTTGATCCGTTCCGCCGTCACGAACTGACGCGTCGACAGCAGACAGATGACAAGGTTCATCAACCGCTCGACTTTGGTGATCGCCACCCTGTGAACCCTATCGGTCCGACGCGGGTCGGCTACATCGACGCGATGAGGCGTTCGACCCGTTCGTCGACGGACCGGAACGGGTCTTTGCACAGAACGGTGCGCTGGGCCTGGTCATTGAGCTTGAGATGGACCCAGTCGACGGTGAAATCGCGACCTGCCTCCTGCGCGGCCGTGATGAATTCGCCTCTCAACTTGGCGCGTGTCGTCTGTGGGGGAAGCTCTACGGCTTCGTCGATCTGTTCATCCTCGGTGACTCGCTTGGCCAACCCTTTGCGCTGCAGCAGATCGAACACTCCGCGGCCTCGTTTGATGTCGTGGTACGCGAGATCGAGTTGTGCGATCTTGGGATCGGACAGTTCCATCGAGTAGCGGTCCTGATAACGCTGGAACAACTTCCGCTTGATAACCCAGTCGATCTCCGTGTCGACCTTCGCGAAATCCTGGGCCTCGACGGCGTCGAGCGTCCTACCCCACAGGTCTACGACCTGCTCGACCTGAGTATTGGGTTCGCGCGTCCGGAGGTGCTCGACGGCGCGGGCGTAGTACTCACGCTGAATCTCCAGTGCGCTCGCCTGTCGCCCTCCGGCGAGCCGGACCGGCCGGCGACCGGTCAGATCGTGACTGACTTCGCGGATCGCGCGAATCGGATTGTCGAGAGCGAAGTCTCGGAACGACACACCAGCCTCGATCATCTCCAACACGAGAGCAGCTGTGCCGACCTTGAGCATCGTGGTCGTCTCGGCCATGTTGGAATCGCCGACGATGACGTGCAGACGACGGTACTTCTCCGCGTCCGCATGGGGCTCGTCACGGGTGTTGATAATGGGCCTGGACCGCGTGGTTGCAGACGACACACCCTCCCAGATGTGCTCGGCGCGTTGAGAGAGGCAGAACGTCGCAGCCTTCGGTGTCTGCAGAATCTTGCCCGCGCCGCAGATCAGCTGTCGTGTGACGAGGAACGGCAGGAGAACGTCCGAGATGCGTGAGAACTCGCCTGCACGCTGCACCAGATAGTTCTCGTGGCAGCCGTACGAATTGCCTGCGGAATCGGTGTTGTTCTTGAACAGATAGATGTCGCCGCCGATACCCTCCTCGGCCAGACGCTGTTCGGCGTCGACGAGGAGATCCTCCAGCACCCGCTCCCCAGCCCGGTCGTGGGTGACCAGCTGCAGGAGACTGTCGCATTCGGCGGTCGCGTACTCCGGATGGGAACCGACGTCGAGATAGAGCCGTGCACCGTTGCGCAGGAACACGTTGGAGCTGCGCCCCCACGACACGACTCTTCTGAACAGGTAGCGCGCCACCTCGTCCGGACTCAGCCGCCTGTGCCCGTGAAAGGTACACGTGACACCGAACTCGGTCTCGATGCCCATAATTCGTCGCTGCACGCTTCGACAGTACAACGCACACTCCCCCAACGAGCGCCGTAGCGAGGCGACGCCGGCTGTGTCGGTTCTCTGCGACGCCTAGGGTGAATCGTGTGACCGAGACACCCTTGCCATTGCCCGACCGAATCCATGCGTGGGACGTCCGACTCTTCGACGCTGCGGCAGCGAGTCGAGCCTCCACTGCCGACTCGGGATTGCGCTCGCTCAGCAAGTCGGCGGATCACTCTCGGTTGTGGGTCGCGGCTGCGGGAGCGCTGGCGATGCGTCCCGGCCCGACAAGGAGAGGTGCTGTGCGCGGTCTGCTTGCCGTGGCGGGGGGCAAGCGCACTCGCGAATGGAGTGCTCAAGCCACTCTTTCCCCGAAGCCGACCAGAGTTCGAGCGAACTCCATTGGTCCGCAGGCTGCTGTCGCCACCGGTGTCCTCGTCCTTCCCGTCGGGACATTCGGCATCGGCCGCCGCATTCGTGACCGGCGTTGCTCTCGAAAGTCCACTCGCAGGAGCGATCCTGGCGCCTGTGGCTGCCGCAGTCTGCTATTCGAGGGTGCATACCGGTGTTCACTGGCCGTCCGACGTGGTGGCGGGCGCAGCTTTGGGTAGCGCCATCGCGCTGTCGACACGTCGATGGTGGGCCGTTCGTACCGAGGAGCCGGCGGTGCTCGGCGAAGAAGTCGAGGTCGCCGCACTACCCGGAGGACGGGGCCTGCTCGTTCTTCTCAATCCGGGGTCCGGTTCGGATGACACCACCGAGAAATCGATTCGCGAGCTTCTCCCCGACGCAGAGATCTTCGAGCCGGATGCAGAGGGCGACTTCACCGACCAACTCGAGGACCGGATCACCGCGCTCGGACCACGAGCTCTCGGCGTCTGCGGCGGTGACGGAACGATTGTGAGCGTCGCAGAATCTGCCGTTCGACACAGGCTTCCGCTGGCGGTGTTCCCCGGCGGCACGCTCAACCACTTCGCCCGTGATGCCGGCGTCGCGGACGTGGAATCCACGGCCTCGGCGGTACAGCGCGGCACGGCCGCGCATGTGGATCTCGCCCGAGTCGTCGTAGACGGCAAGGACGGTGTCCCGTTCGTCAACACCGCGACGTTCGGCGGCTATCCCGATTCCGTACGGTTGCGAGGGAAGCTGCAGTCGCGCATCGGTAAATGGCCCGCTGCCGCAGTGGCCATGACTCGAGTTCTGGCCAAAGCGCAGCCGTTGGAGATCACGCTGGACGGCAGACCGCAATCGGTGTGGATGCTGTTCGTCGGCAACGGCCAGTACTCGCCGAGCGACCAGGTGCCCATGTCACGTCCGTCGATCGGATCCGGCACACTCGACATCCGCTACCTACCCTCGACACCGTTCTTGTCGAGAACCCGGCTGATCATCGCAGCCCTGACGGGAACGCTCGGTTCGTCGGCCACGTACGTTCACTCGTCCGCACGCACCCTCGAGGTCGATGTGATCGGCCCCGAGGTCGCACTCGCGACGGACGGAGAGGTGACTGCGGACGGACGGACGTTCGCCTTCGGCGTCGATGACAGCGGTCTCGTTCTCTACCGAGACAGATGACAACGGTCTCGTTCGCTACCGAGACAGATGACAACGGCCTCGTTCGCTACCGAGAAAGGTAGGGAACGAGGCCGCTTCGAGAAGATCCAACCGGTCGCGACGAGATCGGCTAGCTACTCGACATCGGTGGTTTTCACTCGTCGACAGACGGTTCCGGCGTCACTGCTTCGGGCTCTGCCGGAAGCATCTCCTGCAGCGCTGCGCCGGCGATACGTCTGAACGCACGCCGAGGGCGAGCCTGGTCCAGTACTGCGACCTCGAGCGAGCTCACCTCCAAGGGCTTCTTCTCCGTCTCACCGCCGTTCGGCGGCGGTGTGGCTCCAGCGGCGAGCGCTGCCACCGAAATCGCCACCGCGGTCGCAAGATCCAGGCCGGGACGGTACGACTCGCGCAGAGCCGTCACGATCGGTTCGGTCGTGCCACCCATGACGACGAAATCCTGCTCGTCGACGATCGAGCCGTCGTAGGTGATGCGGTACAGCTGGCTCGCTACCGGCTCGTCCGAATGCGAGACCTCGGCAACACAGATCTCCACCTCGTACGGTTTGAGTTGCTCGGTGAAGATAGTGCCGAGCGCCTGCGCATACGTCTTGGCCAGGGAGCGTCCTGTGACGTCGCGTCTGTCGTAGGTGTACCCCTTGGTATCTGCGTGCAGAATGCCCGCCTTACGAAGGTTCTCGAACTCGTTGTACTTTCCTACCGCGGCGAAGCCGAGGCGGTCGTACAGCTCGCTGACCTTGTGAAGCGCCGACGACCGGTTCTCGGCTACGAAGAGGACGCCGTCGGCGAACGACAACACGATGACGCTTCGTCCGCGGCCGATTCCCTTGCGCGCCAACTCCGAACGGTCGCGCATGATCTGTTCGGCCGACGCGTAATACGGCATGGTCATGAGGCAGTCCCCCCGTTCTGTGCCTGCGCGGCAAGCGCAGCACGCTCGGCAACGACGCCGCGGGCTGCCTCGGATATGCGCGCTTCGGCGACCTCGGTCGCCCCCACACTGGTGATGGTCACGGCGGTCGGATAGATCCCACGGGTGATGTCGGGACCACCGGTGGCCGAATCGTCGTCTGCGGCGTCGAACAGCGATTCGACGACCGCCCGGAGCGCGTCGTCTTCGCTCAGACCTGGTGCGTACAACTTCTTCAGGGCCGATTTCGCAAACAACGATCCGGATCCCACCGCGTGATACCCGGATCTCTCCTCGTATCGTCCACCGACCACGTCGTAGGACACGATCCGCCCGGCACGCTCCGGATCGGAGATGTCGACGTCGAACCCGGCGAGAAGAGGGACGGCGGCCAGACCCTGCATTGCCGCACCCAGGTTGCTGCGCACCATCGACGACAGCTTGTTCGCCTTGCCGTTGAAGGTGAGCGGAACTCCCTCGATCTTTTCGTAATGTTCGAGTTCGACCGCGAACAACCGCACCAGTTCGATAGCGATTCCCGCGGTGCCGGCGATGCCTGCCGCCGAGTACTCATCGGTGACGAACACCTTCTGCATGTCCCGGTTGGCAATCAGATTGCCCTGGGTTGCGCGACGATCACCGGCAAGCAGAACCCCACCCGCGAAGGTCACCGCCACGATGGTCGTGCCATGCGGGGCCACATCGGACATGGAACTGTTGGGTGGAGTCATCCGATTCTCCGGAAGGAGGTGCGGTGCGTGATCGCGAAGGTGATCGATGAACGAAGAATGATGCGAACCGAATTGCGGCAGTAGGTCGGCTGATGCCGAATTGGCCGTACGATCCACCGTCACTGGCCGCCCTTCTGGACGTAGGCACGCACGAAGTCTTCTGCGTTCTCCTCGAGCACGTCGTCGATCTCGTCGAGGAGGTCGTCGGTTTCTTCCGCAAGCTTCTCGCGTCGTTCCTGACCACCACCGGCCTCGCCGGGGACCTCGTCGTCGCCGTCGCCACCGCCAGAGCGCCGTGTCTGCTCTTGTGCCATAGTCGCCGACCTCCTTACGTATTCGCCATACCTGCTCGGACCTTCACCCTACCGATTCGGACCCCTCCAGGGGCGACAAGACACCGCGGATCTCGTCAGGTGGTCAGTTGCTCGACGAGTTCAGCCGCGGTCTCGGCCGACTCGAGCAGATCGCCGACATGCGCTTTGCTGCCGCGAAGGGGTTCGAGGGTCGGGATCCGCACAAGCGAGTCCCCACCGAGATCGAAGATGACCGAATCCCAACTCGCGGCCGCGATATCGGCGCCGAACTTGCGAAGCACCTCCCCGCGGAAGTACGCGCGGGTGTCCGACGGAGGTGTCGAGATGGCGTCGAGCACCTGCTGTTCGGTGACCAGACGCTTCATCGAACCTCTGGCGACGAGTCGGTTGTACAGCCCTTTGTCCAGTCGAACGTCGGAGTACTGCAGGTCGACGAGATGTAGCCGGGGCGCCGACCACCCCAGGCCTTCGCGTTGGCGAAAACCCTCGAGCAGCCGCAACTTGGCCGGCCAGTCGAGCAAGTCCGCGCACTCCATCGGGTCGCGCTCGAGCAGATCCAGAACCATCGCCCATTTGTCGAGGATGTCCGCGACGCGCGGGTCGTCGTTGCCCTCACTCGCCACGAACTTGGCTACGCGTTGGTGGTAAATGCGCTGCAGCGCAAGTGCAGTCAACTCGCGACCGTCAGCCAGGGCAACTGCCTGCCGCAGTGTGGGGTCGTGACTGATCTGGTGAACAGCGGTGACGGGTCTGGCCAGCTGTAGGTCGGACAGATCGACCCCGGCTTCGATGATGTCCAGAACGAGCGCGGTCGTACCGACCTTGAGATACGTGGCCATCTCGGCGAGGTTGGCGTCGCCGATAATGCAGTGCAGTCGGCGGTACTTGTCGGCGTCTGCGTGCGGTTCGTCGCGAGTGTTGATGATCCCGCGCTTGAGCGTGGTCTCGAGCCCCACCTCGACCTCGATGTAGTCCGCGCGCTGCGACAGCTGGAACCCCGACTCGTCGCCCGACTGGCCGATCCCGACGCGTCCGGAGCCGGTGAAGACCTGGCGTGAGGCGAAGAACGGCGACAGGCCGGCGATGACCGCCGAGAACGGCGTCGCCCGAGACATCAGGTAGTTCTCGTGGGTGCCGTACGACGCACCTTTACCGTCGACGTTGTTCTTGTAGAGCTGCAGTCGAGGGGCTCCGGGAACACTCGAGGCGTGCCTCGCGGCCGCTTCCATCACGCGCTCGCCGGCTTTGTCCCAGATGACGGCGTCGAGCGGGTCGCGGACCTCGGGGGCGGAGTACTCGGGGTGAGCGTGGTCGACGTAGAGCCGCGCCCCATTCGTGAGGATCATGTTCGCGGCGCCGACCTCGTCGGCGTCGATGACCGGTGCCGGTCCGCTGAAGCGCCCTAGATCGAATCCGCGAGCATCCCGCAGCGGTGATTCGACCTCGTAGTCCCACCTCGTGCGCTTCGCGCGTGGGACACCCGCAGCAGCCGCGTAGGCGAGAACGGCCTGAGTGGACGTGAGAATCGGATTGGCCGTCGGTTCGGTGGGAGAGGATATTCCGTACTCGACCTCGATGCCGATGATGCGCTCCATACCGCCGAGCCTAGGTGATCGTCGACGGTGGGAGCGCACCGAGCGTCACCGTCGACGGAGCAGGAAACCGAAGAAACGCTGTTCGGCGCCCGTGCACGGGCGACGAACAGCGTTCTCGGTGATGCTCCTACAGGTGATGCTTCTACAGGTATTGCCCGGTGTTGGACTCGGTGTCGATCGCCCGCGATGCGCTCGCGGTCTTCCCGGTGACCAACGTGCGGATGTAGACGATCCTCTCGCCCTTCTTGCCCGAGATCCGCGCCCAGTCGTCGGGGTTGGTGGTGTTGGGCAGATCCTCGTTCTCGGCGAACTCGTCGACGATGGAGTCGAAAAGGTGCTGAACACGAAGACCTGGGGTACCCGATTCCAGGACCGACTTGATCGCGTATTTTTTCGACCTGTCGACGATGTTCTGAATCATTGCGCCCGAGTTGAAGTCCTTGAAGTACAGAACTTCCTTGTCTCCGTTGGCGTAGGTGACCTCGAGGAACCGGTTGTCCTCGCTCTCGGCGTACATCCGCTCGACGACACGTTCGATCATCGCGCGGATGCACGCAGCACGATCGCCACCGAATTCGGCAAGATCGTCTGCGTTGACCGGGAGTGAATCGGTCAGGTACTTCGAGAAGATGTCCTGAGCCGATTCTGCGTCGGGCCGCTCGATCTTGATCTTCACATCGAGCCTGCCGGGTCGCAGGATCGCCGGATCGATCATGTCCTCGCGGTTGGATGCACCGATGACGATGACGTTTTCCAGCCCCTCGACGCCGTCGATCTCGGCGAGAAGCTGCGGAACAACGGTCGTCTCGACGTCCGAGGACACCCCCGAGCCGCGAGTACGGAAGATCGAGTCCATCTCGTCGAAGAACACGATGACAGGCGTGCCCTCCGATGCCTTCTCGCGTGCACGTTGGAAAATGAGTCTGATGTGCCGTTCGGTTTCACCGACGAACTTGTTGAGCAGTTCGGGGCCTTTGATGTTGAGGAAGAAGGACTTCGCCTCTTTCGCATCCTGTCCGCGTGCCTCTGCGATCTTCTTGGCGAGCGAGTTCGCGACCGCCTTCGCAATCAGCGTCTTGCCGCACCCGGGAGGTCCGTAGAGCAGCACGCCCTTCGGTGGCCGCAACGAATACTCGCGAAACAGATCCTTGTGCAGGAACGGGAGTTCCACTGCGTCCCGGATCTGTTCGATCTGGCGACCCAGGCCGCCGATGTCCTCGTATCCGACGTCGGGAACCTCTTCCAGCACCAGGTCCTCGACCTCGGCTTTGGGAACGCGCTCGAACGCGTAGCCGGCCTTGGTGTCCACCAACAGCGAGTCGCCGGGGCGCAGTTTGCGTGACGGCTCGTCGGGGTCATCCGGTGAATCGTCGTTTGCCATCTCGTACAGAGGTTTGGCCAACCACACAACACGCTCCTCGTCGGCGTGCCCGACGACCAACGCGCGGGTGCCGTCACCGAGAAGCTCGCGGAGAGTGCTTATTTCACCCACCTGCTCGAACGATCCGGCCTCCACGATCGTGAGTGCTTCGTTGAGTCGAACCGTCTGGCCCGGTGCGAGCGTGCCGGCCTCGATGTTGGGCGAGCATGCCAGTCGCATCTTGCGACCGGATGTGAAGACGTCGACGGTGTCGTCCTCGTGGACGGACATGAGAATTCCGTAGCCGCTCGGCGGTTGCCCGAGACGATCGACCTCCTCCCGCAAGGCGATCAACTGTTGACGGGCTTCCTTGAGCGTGTCCATCAACTTGGAGTTGCGCAGCGACAGAGAGTCGATGCGTGTCTCCAGTTCGCGTACGTGCTCCGGTGACTCTCCGAGTTGACCGAGTTGGCGTCTGAGCGACGCCGCCTCGATACGCAAGTCTTCCAGTTCCGCTCTGGCCGCAGCCGAATCCGGATTGTCTGTTGAGCTCATGAGCGACTCCTCCCAGTGAAGATCTGTCAACGCTACCGGCACGAGCGCAAAAGTGCGTGTGGACACGTCCCGGTGGTGTTGCTTACCTGGCAAGGCAGCAACGACGAAGCCGAGTTCGGCCATGTTAGCCTCGCCTGACAAAGCCGCGCCTGCGCTTTACGAGAAGGAGCCTTCACCAGTGAAAATGCAGAAATCGGTAGCAGTGTTGGCGGCCGCCTCAGCCGCGATTCTCATCGCTGGATGCAGCTCCGGCGATGATTCCGATCACGCCGATCACATTTCGGATTCCTCGGCCCCGACGATCTCGGAGACGACCGAAGCTGCGGCCGCGCCTGCCCCGACAACGGCAGAGCTGACCCAGTCACTGGCTCTCCTCGTCGACCCGAACGTCGATGCGGCTACCAAGGCGGACACGATCGAGAACGGTCGCACCCGTCTCGCAAATCTCGAACAGATGACAGCGGCGTTGGCGAACTACGGCGCCATCACGTTCGAGGTGGACACCCCGAGCGTCGAAGGCGAGACCGCAACCGCGCCCGTGACCATCGCGACCACTCGCGGTGCCACCGCACCTACCCCGAACACCTGGGTTCTGGTCGACGGCAGATGGAAAGTGTCCGACGCGAGCGCGTGCCAAATCCTCGCGATGGGTCAAGCCCCCTGCGTCTGATCCTCGATCGGTAAGTTCCTCAGCGCGGACGTGCCGACCAGAATCGCTCGCCGCCGCGCCCCGAATGGGCGCGGCGGATCATTGCCCGCAACTGCCGGTCGCCACCCAGTTCCGCCGTCTGCGTCTGGTACTTCTCGACTGCCGCGAGTTTGGTTGTTTCCTGTTCGTCGACGCTCTCGGAGTGCATCGTCCACACGAGATCGCCGTCGAACAGCTCGGTGCTCGCCGGTCCCCGACCGAACAGGGCGATGCATTCCGTTCGTAGGCCTGCAATCGGGCTCGCCCATCCCGCGGCGCTCCTGACATCGAGGGGCGCCTGCGCCGTCACCGGATGACGCCGACGCGCCAACTCCGACAGCGCATAGAAGTCCTCGTAGAACCACACGCGGTCGAAGGCATCGCACGCCCGAGCGGCGTGAAGCGCAGCGACGGCTACCTCGACGTGGTCGACGTGATTCCCGACGCCGAGGGGTGCCAGCAGCTCGACATCCTCGTCGGCGAGAATCTCGAGGACAACCTCGCGAACGGAGTCCAATTTGCCGAATTCGTTTGCGCTTGCCGGGGTCCGGAACACCTGGATCAATCGCGACAGCGGCGGATCTCTGAAAATCCGCTCGTGAAACCCGATTCGTCGGGCTTGAACCCCCAACACGCCCATCGCCTCGTCGTCCTCGCGGATTCGAGTGGAATAGTCGCCGAACACCCGCAGCTTCGGTGCAAGCGTCGGCAGCTCGGGTCCCGCGGTGAAGAACGACACGACCGATGCAGGCGCGCCCTCGGCGATACGCCCAGCCAGATAACCTCCCGCGGACAGCGCCGCGTCGTCGAGATGCGGGGATAGTGCAACAGTCCTGCTACGCGCGCCGAGGCTTCGAGTTTCCGGCACCGCGTCAATGCCCGGAGCGTGCGCGATCGATTGCGTCATGTACGACGGACGCGAGTTTGAACATCTGTGACTTTTCGGACGATCGTTCGGCCAGTTCACGCGCTCGCAGCCCGAAAGACCGGCGAACGTCCGCATCGGTCATCGTTTCGATGGCTCCAGCCCACTGTTCCGCGTCGTCTTCGATCACGATTCCGGACTGGCCGTCGACCAGCACCGCGTTGACGTGCGGGTCGCATCCGATCATTGGAAGTCCCTCGAGCGCAGCCTCGTTCAGCGCCATCGCCTGCGAATCCGCCCTCGACGGAAACACGAACACGTCCGCGCTCGAATAGACCGCCTGGAGCTCGTCATGGGGGAACGGACCGATCAGATCGACGCGGTCGTCGAGACCCAGCTCGGTAACCAACGCACGAAGTCGGCGGACCATGTGTCCTTCGCCGCACAATGCAAGGTGGACATCGACACCTCGATCAGTTGCGTGCCGCACAGCGTGGATCAGCAGTTCGACATTCTTCTCACGAGAGAAGCGGCCGACATACAGCAACCGCAATCGCCCCTCCGGCCACTTCACCGTGACGGGCGAGTCTCGAACCGGAAGCCTGTCGACGCCGAGTGGAATGGTGTGCACCGGAACGGTCATGTTCCAGGAGTCCACCTCCCGCCGCATCTTCTCCCCCAACACGACTATCGCAGCCGCCTCCGAGTAGATGGCGCGGATGCCGTGCACAGTGATCACGCCCGCGTGGCGACGTGTGCGGAATGCTGCCGCCATCGCCTCACGCCGCCAGAAGGCACTACGTACCGGCGCGCTGAGCAGATGTAGGCCGAGGAGCTTCGATGCAGCGGACGCCATCGCTCGAAACGAACCGAAGTATTCGGCGATCGAAGACATGTCGCTCGAGTGCACGACCACGAGCGGAATGCCATGGATGGACGCAGTGGCGAGTCCCAACGTCCCCACCCGAAGCGGGGTGGCGACGATGATGGCGTCCGGCCTGTCGGGACCCACCCGGCGCAACTCCGCCAGTAGGGAGAAGCGGGCGTGCCAATCACCGGGGTACCCCACATTCCGCATAGTCCTGAAGGTGACCGAGTCGGAATCGTGGGTCCTTCTCGCCGATCCCGAGGGGGCGAACAACCGAGGCGTCAATCCGAAGGCGGGTAGTGCACGCTGCCAGTTGTCGGCCATCAGTGACGCCCCTGCGACGACACCCGGCGGCAGGTCGTTGTAGATCCACACCGTTCGATTGCTGTGATTCGACGACATCGTCGACCCCCTCCGGCCAAACCTGCATTTCTATAGAACAGGTAAATACTAGACCGGATGCTGGTTTTCAGGCACCGAAACGGGCGCGTGGGTCGTTTAATCTTGAAGTAGAGCCCTGATCGTCGATCAGCCTTTACCGGAACGGCGTTGAGGTTTCGGAGTGACGGTGCCCTCCGCCAACTTACGTGCGGAGATCAGAAATGCAGTGTGCCCCTGCATGCGGTGCTCGGGACGCACTGCGAGTCCCACGACGTGCCAACCTCGCACTATCGACTCCCATGACCGAGGCTCGGTCCAGCATTCCTGTGCGCGCAGCGCTTCCACCACGCGTGAGAGCTGGGTAACCGTGGCGACGTAGACGATGAGCACACCACCGGGCACCAGCGCATCGGCGACCGCAGGCAATGCGTCCCACGGTGCGAGCATGTCCAGCACGACCCGATCGACGGTTTCGCCTGGGTGGTCGACCCCGAACTGGTCGATGTCCGCCACCGTCAGATCCCAGTTCGCCGGACGATCACCGAAGAACGTCTCGACGTTCTTCACCGCGTAATCCGCGTGATCCTGCCGGATTTCGTAGGAGATGACCGTCCCTGTCGTGCCGACCGCCCTGAGCAACGAACACGTCAGCGCGCCCGAACCGGCGCCTGCTTCCAGCACGCGTGCACCGGGAAACACGTCCCCCTCGTGCACTATCTGTGCGGCATCCTTGGGATAGATGACCTGCGCACCGCGGGGCATCGACAGGATGTAATCCGTCAGCAATGGACGAAGCGCGAGATACGGCGTGCCGTTGACCGACGTGACGACACTCCCCTCGTCCGCGCCGATCAACTTGTCGTGAGTGATGCCGCCGCGGTGGGTGTGGAACTCCTTGCCGGCATCGAGCACGACCGTGTAGTGCCTGCCCTTGCCGTCCGTCAACTGAACCCGATCACCGACACGGAACGGTCCGCTCCGTGCGGGGCCGGTCGGAAGAGCATCGA
The DNA here is from genome assembly GCF_003641205.1 of Rhodococcus sp. P1Y. Classification (NCBI taxonomy): domain Bacteria; kingdom Bacillati; phylum Actinomycetota; class Actinomycetes; order Mycobacteriales; family Nocardiaceae; genus Rhodococcus; species Rhodococcus sp. P1Y. The sequence continues at coordinate 3,674,649 of NZ_CP032762.1, read as the reverse complement.
GCGTCTCGACGGTCGGGGTTTCGACTGCTGGGGTCTCGGCGGCAGAAGCCTCGACGTCGGGGGTCTCGTCCGAAGACACGCTTTCGTCCGAAGACACAGCCGACTACCTCTTTCGATGAACGGAACGGGTGAAGCCGGACCGGGGCGGACCGACACTCGGCTGTTCAGACTACGGCCTTCCGCGACGGTGTCGGTCCACGGGCTTAGTCTGCAAGGCGTGAGTATCACCGATTCTGCTGCACCGCCCGTCCCGAGGAGTCCGGTCAGGCGAAGCAAGCCTGCACTGTCTCCGTCTCGTGCAGGCGACTTCAAGCAGTGCCCGTTGCTGTACCGCTTCCGGGCTATCGATCGGATTCCGGAGAAGTCGACTCTCGCTCAGGTCAAGGGAACCGTCGTGCACGCAGCCCTGGAGGCCTTGTACGCGATGCCTTCGGAGACAAGGAATTCCGACGTAGCCGTAGGCCTGGTCGACAGCGCCTGGGAACGAGTGTGCGGAGAGTCACCCGACATCGCGGAGTTGATCACCGGAGACGAACTGACCACACTCTTGGACCAGGCTCGCATGCTGGTGACGGGGTACTACGAGATGGAAGACCCCACCCGATTCGATCCCGAATCGTGTGAGCAACGGGTCGAAATCGATCTCGCCGATGGCACTCCGCTGCGCGGATTCATCGACCGTATCGACGTCGCGCCGAACGGGATGATCCGGGTCGTGGACTACAAGACAGGTAAGGCGCCTCGTGAATTCACCGAGGCCAAAGCCTTGTTCCAGATGAAGTTCTACGCATTGGTCGTCATGCGAATGCGCGGCATCGTTCCAGCCCAGCTCAAGCTCATGTACCTCGCGGACAAGCAGTCGCTGACCTACACACCTGACGAAGGCGAACTACTTCGTTTCGAGCGGATGCTCTCGGCGATCTGGAAGGCCATTCTCGTGGCCGGCGCATCCGGCGATTTCCAGGCCAAGCGCGGAAAGCTGTGCAGCTGGTGCGATCACCAGGCTCTGTGCCCCGAGTTCGGCGGCACTCCCCCGATCTACCCAGGCTGGCCGGAGGTGTCTGCGTGACCCCGGACGCTTTCTTCGTCCCAGCCGGCTTCAGCACGGCCGGGAACGAAGTTTTCACGACTACCGAACGCACGGTGAGCCTGTGGGCGCCGACCATGCAGCACGGTGCGCCGCCGTCGGCGCTTCTGGTGCGGGCGCTCGAGCGAGTCGCGGCCCGTGACGAGGTGCGCATCAGCCGTGTCGTCGTCGAACTGCTCGGTCCCGTGCCCATCGCGGACGTCGAAGTCCGCGCGTGGGTCGAACGCCCCGGCAGGAACGTCGAACTCGTGGTGGCCGAGCTGTGGGCATCGAACACCGACAGCGGTGTGCCGCGAGCGGTAGCGCGCGCAACCGCATGGCGGTTGACGACTGCGGACACAGCTGCGGTTGCTCATGCTGCCGACGCGCACCTCGAACCCGTGTCGAAGGCAACGACCCATGTCTGGGATGGCTCTTGGAAGTCGGGCTACCTCGACAACATCGAAGTCCGCGCCCTGTCCACTATCGGCGGTTCGGGCCCGGGCGCAGTGTGGGCGCGCCCGCTCACGAGGTTGGTGCTCGGTGAAACCATGACGCCCATGGAGCGGCTGTTCTCCATCGCGGACATCGCGAACGGTATCGGCGCGAAACTCGATCTAGACCGATGGACGTTCCTGAACACCGATCTCACTGTGCATGTATTCCGTGAGCCTGTCGGCGAGTGGGTCGGCCTGTCAGCCGAAACGTCCACGGGCCCGGATGGATTCGCGATGTCGGCAGGAGTACTGCACGACGAGCGTGGCCCGCTGGGGCGCATCGCACAAACTGTCCTGGTGCGAGCGCGCCCCAGCTGACCGGGCTCGAGGTCTCTAGAACGCCCGGCAGGACCGGATATCGGATGCCAGAATAGCTTTCGCGCCGAGGTCTGCGAGATCATCCATCACGGTATTGTGAGCCTTGCGAGAGACCATGGCGCGCACCGCGATCCAGTTCTCGTCTGCCATCGGCGACAGAGTCGGCGACTCGATTCCCGGCGTGATCTTGACAGCCTCGTCGAGAATGGCTTTGGGGCAGTCGTAATCGAGCATGAGGTATTGCTGCGCGAACACGACACCTTGCACTCGCGCTATCAACTGCTTACGAGTCTTGTCGCTCTTGTCTCCTCCGGCGCGCTCGATCAATACGCCTTCCGAATCGCACAACGATTCGCCGAACGCGACCAAATTGTTCTGGCGCAGCGATCGACCCGATTCGACTACGTCGGCGATGGCGTCTGCGACGCCGAGCTGGATGGAGATCTCCACTGCGCCGTCGAGGCGGATGACCGTCGCTTCGAGTCCGCGCGCCTTCAGGTCGGCTTTGACCAAGTTCGGGTACGACGTCGCGATCCTGAGCCCACCGAGATCACCCGTCGACCATTCTTTGCCCTGCGGGGCTGCGTAGCGGAAGGTCGAACGACCGAAGCCGAGACCGAGGAGCTCCTCGACCGGTGCTCCTGAATCGATTGCGAGGTCGCGGCCGGTGATGCCTAGGTCGAGCTGGCCCGAACCGACGTAGATTGCGATGTCTTTGGGGCGGAGAAAGAAGAACTCGACACCGTTCGCTGGATCGAGAACGGTGAGATCTTTCGAATCGCTGCGGCGTCGATAACCCGCCTCGCGAAGAATTTCGGCGGCGGATTCGGAGAGCGCACCCTTGTTGGGAACTGCTACACGCAACATTGCGAGGTCCTTTGGTCGGAAAAGTCAGATGCCGGGGCAGAGCTCACAGATGTCGGTAGACATCGTCGAGCGTCAGGCCACGTCCCACCATCAACACCTGAACCCAGTACAGCAGCTGGGAGATCTCCTCGGCCAGCGCGTCGTCACCTTCGTGCTCGGCGGCAATCCAGACCTCGCCCGCTTCCTCGATGATCTTCTTACCCTGCGCATGTACGCCTGCATCCAACGCAGCGACGGTGCCAGAGCCTTCGGGGCGTGTGGCAGCGCGGTCGGTCAGCTCGGCGAACAGGGAGTCGAAGGTTTTCACAGTGGGAGATTCTGTCATGACGAGGCCGTTCGACGCGCATCGCACCACACCGACCGGAACCCTTCCGCATCGAGACCGACCAGAGTGTCGCGAACCACGTAACCCGGCTGCGCTGCAACAGCGATCTCGGAGGGAACGAGCAGCACCGAGCATCCGGCGCGATGAGCAGACAGCGAACCCGTCGGTGAATCCTCGACTGCGAGGCAATCCCCCGTGTTCAGGCCGAGCAGCGACGCACCACGAAGGTACGGCGCCGGGTGCGGCTTGCCCTCGTCGACCTCGTCTCCGCTGACGGTGGCGTCGAAGTACTCGCGCCCGATCGTTTCGAGCGCATTCTCGACGAGACCGCGTTCGGTGTTGGTGACCAGTGCAGTCTTCAGTCCCATGTCGCGAGCGAGCTGAAGTGCGTCCTTGGCGCCCGGACGCCATGGAATACCCTCCGAGAACAGTTCTGCCACCCGTTCGGTGAGCCAGTCGCGACCCTTGCGCAACGTCTCGGCGGTCTCCTCGGTGCCGGTGTGCGCGTAGATCTTGCGCAGCGCGCCCTGCATCGAGTTCCCGAGAGTGCTGGAGCGCACCTCCGCGGTGAGCTCGCGTCCGAGGTCCAAGGACAGTTCGGCAACGGCGACGTCCCAGATCTTCTCCGAGTCGAGCAGTGTGCCGTCCATGTCCCACAGGATGCCCTGCAGACTGAGCGCAGATGTGTCAGACATTGAAATACTTGGCCTCCGGGTGGTGAAGAACGAATGCGTCGGTGGACTGCTCGGGATGCAGCTGTAGCTCCTCCGACAATTTGACGCCGATACGCTCGGGCTCCAAAAGGGCGGCGAGTTTGATGCGGTCTTCCAGATCCGGGCATGCGCCGTAGCCGAACGAGTACCGCGCTCCGCGGTATTCGAGTTTGAAGAACCCCTCTGCCTCCTTGGGGTCCTCCTCGGCCACACTACGACCGTCGGTCAGCCTCAGTTCTTCGCGCACACGGCGATGCCAGTACTCGGCGAGCGCCTCGGTCAACTGCACTCCGATTCCGTGGACTTCGAGATAGTCACGGTACGAATCGGCTGCGAACAGCTCGTTGGCGAAGTCTGCGATCGGCTGTCCCATGGTGACGAGATTCATCGGCAGAACGTCCACCTGGCCGGTGTCACGTGCGGATTCACGCGACCGGACGAAGTCCGCGATGCAGAGGAATCGATCGCGCTGCTGCCGGGGAAAAGTGAACCGGAAACGCTCGGCTGCCTCGGGATTCGGCTCGGTGAGCACCACGACGTCGTCTCCTTCGGAGACCGCCGGAAAGTACCCGTACACCAGCGCCGCGTGCGCGAGGATTCCGTCTGTGCTGAGCCGGTCGAGCCAGTACCGCAGGCGCGGCTTGCCCTCGGTCTCCACGAGATCCTCGTACGTCGCGCCCTCGCCTTTGCGAGCACCACGTAGTCCCCACTGTCCCAAGAACAACGCGCGCTCGTCGAGGAGACCCGAGTAGTCCGACAACGACACGCCCTTGACGATCCGGGTACCCCAGAACGGAGGTGTGGGCGTCTCGACGTCGGTGGCGACGTCCGACCTCGCCGGCACGACGACCGGGGCCGCGGCTGCTTTTCGTTGTTCCGCGATTCGCCTGGAGCGCTCATGGCGAACCTTGCGTTCCTCGGTTTTGGCCTTGGCTTTCAGAGCTTCCGGACTGTCCGGCGCCGGTCCCCCGCCGCGTTTGGTCGTCATGATCGTGTCCATCAGAGCCAGGCCCTCGAACGCGTCACGGGCGTAGTGGACATCACCCTGGTAGACGTCCTGAAGATCGTTCTCGACGTAGGACCGAGTCAGTGCCGCACCGCCCAGCAGGACCGGGAATTGCTCGGCGACGCCCTTGTTGTTGAGCTCGATGAGGTTGTCCTTCATCACCACGGTCGACTTCACCAGCAAACCGGACATTCCGATGACATCTGCGCGCTTGTCGATAGCCGCTTCCAGGATGGTTGCGATCGGCTGTTTGATCCCGAGGTTCACCACCTCGTACCCGTTGTTGCTCAGGATGATGTCGACGAGGTTCTTGCCGATGTCGTGTACGTCGCCCTTGACGGTGCCGAGCACGATGCGACCTTTTCCGTCGTCGTCGGATGCCTCCATGTGCGGTTCGAGATATGCCACAGCCGCTTTCATGACCTCTGCCGACGCCAACACGAACGGCAGCTGCATCTGACCGGAGCCGAACAACTCACCGACGGTCTTCATCCCCGACAGCAACGTGTCGTTGATGATCTCGAGCGGCGGCTTCTCGTCCATGGCCGAGTCGAGGTCGGCGTCGAGACCGTTTCGCTCGCCGTCCACGATCCGTCGCTCGAGTCGTTCGAACAAAGGAAGCCGACCGAGCTCCTCGGCGCGTGATTCTCGCGCCGAGGCCGCCGAGACGCCCTCGAACAACTGCATGAGTTTCTGCAGGGGGTCGTATCCTTCGGAGCGGCGGTCGTAGACCAGGTCGAGTGCGGTCTCGCGTTGCTCGTCCGGAATCTTGTTCATCGGCAGGATCTTCGATGCATGCACGATGGCGGTGTCGAGGCCGGCCTCGGTGCATTCGTGCAGGAACACCGAGTTCAGCACTTGGCGTGCCGCAGGATTGAGCCCGAACGAGATGTTCGAGAGTCCGAGTGTGGTGTGCACTTTCGGGAACTTGGACTTGAGTTGACGGATGGCTTCGATGGTTTCGATACCGTCGCGTCGAACCTCCTCCTGACCGGTCGAGATGGGGAAGGTCAGGGTGTCGACGATGATGTCCTCGTGCCTCAGCCCCCAATTCTCGGTGATATCGGTGATGAGACGCTCGGCTACCCGGACCTTCCACTCCGCAGTACGCGCTTGGCCTTCCTCGTCGATCGTCAGAGCCACGACGGCAGCGCCGTGCTCCTTGACCAGCTTCATGATCTTCTGAAAGCGCGAATCGGGTCCGTCGCCGTCCTCGTAGTTGACCGAGTTGACGGCACTACGGCCGCCTAGATGCTCCAGCCCCGCTTCGAGGACGGCAGGTTCGGTCGAATCGAGCATGATCGGCAACGTCGACGCGGTCGCCAGCCGGCTGGCCAGTGCCGACATGTCGGCTGCCCCGTCTCGGCCCACGTAGTCGACGTTGAGGTCGAGCATGTGCGCGCCGTCGCGCGTCTGGTCCTTGGCGATGTCGAGGCACTTCTGATAGTCCTCCGCGAGCATGGCGTCGCGGAAAGCCTTGGAGCCGTTGGAGTTCGTGCGTTCCCCGATCATCAGGATACTGGCGTCCTGTTCGAACGGTACAGCCGAATACAGCGACGCCACGCCCGGCTCGGGAACCGGAGCCCGTTGCGCCTTCTGCGCCCCGTGCACCAAATCCGCGACCTGACGGATGTGCTCGGGGGTGGTGCCGCAGCAGCCACCGACGAGGGACAATCCGTATTCCGAGACGAAGCCGCCGAGTGCAGTTGCGAGTTCGGGGGCAGTCAGAGGGTATTCCGCGCCGTTCGCGCCGAGCGTCGGCAATCCGGCGTTGGGCATCACCGACACCGGCAACGTCGAATGCTTCGACAGGTGGCGAAGGTGCTCGCTCATCTCGGCGGGACCAGTCGCGCAGTTCAGGCCGATCATGTCGATACCGAGCGGTTCGAGAGCCGTCAGCGCCGCGCCGATCTCGCTACCGAGCAGCATCGCACCCGTCGTCTCGACGGTCACGTGCGTGATGATCGGAATGCGTACGCCGAGACGATCCATAGCGTGCTGGCTGCCGATGATGGCGGCTTTGACCTGAAGCAGATCCTGGCAGGTCTCGACGAGGATGGCGTCGGCACCGCCGTCGATCATCCCGAGGGCTGCCTCGACGTAAGCGTCGCGAAGCACCGCGAACGGCGCGTGACCGAGTGTGGGCAGCTTGGTTCCGGGTCCCATGGATCCGAGAACGAAGCGATCCATCCCGTCGCGTCCCTTGCCCATCTCGTCGGCGGCCTCGCGCGCGAGCTTGGTCCCCTTCTCGGACAGCTCTCGGATGCGGTCGGAGATGTCGTAATCGGCGAGGTTCGGCAGATTGCAGCCGAACGTGTTGGTCTCGACAGCGTCCGCGCCTGCGTCGAAGTACGCGCGATGGATCTCGCGCAGCACGTCGGGACGAGTGTCGTTGAGGATCTCGTTACAGCCCTCGAGGCCGAGGAAGTCGTCGAGCGTCAGGTTCGCGTCCTGCAGCATCGTTCCCATCGCCCCGTCGCCGATGACAACGCGAGTAGCTATCGCATCGAGCAGGCTCGTCTTGTGTGGCGCAGGCATCCCTACAGACTAATGGGCGTGCCACCGTGACCACGACAGCGCGGGCTGGTCGTACGCTGTCGTGGTGAGTCCCCGAAACCGAGACGGCAACCTCCCCGCCGACAATGACGGCATCGACCCCGACAATTCGGGCAGTCCTGCTGAAGCGTTGCTGGAAGCAGTGTCCACGGCTGTGTCGAACGCAACACCGATTCCAGGGGTTTCCGAGTTCGTCGACGAGGACGATCTCGAGGAATTGGAACTCCCCACACTTCGCAGCCCCATCCTCGTGGCTGCCTTCGAGGGCTGGAACGACGCGGGAGACGCTGCCAGCGGAGCCGTCGAGCACCTTGAACTGATCTGGGACGCGACACCACTCGCCGAACTGGATTCCGAGGATTACTACGACTACCAGGTCAACCGTCCGACGATCCGGCAAGTCGACGGCGTAACCCGCGAAATACAGTGGCCGTCGACCAGGCTGTCGGTGTGCTCACCCCCCGGAAGTGCACGCGACGTGGTGCTTCTTCGCGGGATCGAACCGAACATGCGGTGGCGCAGTTTCTGCGATGATCTACTCGAATTCGTGGAGCAGCTCGGCGTGGACACCGTCGTGATCCTCGGCGCACTGCTGGCCGACACACCGCACACTCGTCCGGTTCCTGTGACAGGAAGTGCCTACAGCATCGAGGCCGCGGAACGCTTCAACCTCGAACAGACCAGGTACGAGGGTCCTACCGGCATCACCGGCGTTCTCCAAGACGAATGCGTCAAGGCCGGCGTTCCCGCCGTGTCGTTCTGGGCCGCCGTGCCGCACTACGTCTCGCAGCCGCCGAACCCGAAGGCAACGGTAGCTCTGCTTCAACGTGTCGAGGACGTTCTCGACATCGAGGTACCGCTGGGTGAACTCCCGACGCAAGCCGAGGAGTGGGAAGAAGCCGTGACCGAGATGACGAAGGAAGACGACGAGATCAGCGAGTACGTGCGGACGCTCGAGGAGCGGGGCGACGCCGAAGTCGATATCTCCGAAGCAATCTCGAAGATCGACGGCGACGCTATCGCGGCCGAGTTCGAGCGTTATTTGCGACGCCGCGGCCCTGGCAACTTCGGCTTGTGACCGGTGCTCCCCGGCGACACCTTGCTGGGCGCGTCATGCACGCTGACATCGGACCGCTGCGTCCTGTGAGTTCTTCCTGACTCCGCTGTAACCCGCCCGCATCGACCACGTCACCGGACGACGCGACAGTCGTGCAATGGCCAGTACACCGCGTTTCCTTCAGGGCGTATTTCCTTTCACCGGACATGGGTTGGACAAGCCGGAGTCGGTGGACTCGTCGACTACGTTCGTCGTCCCGTCGGGGTCGATTGCACAGCCGCTGTACTTCCGAGGCGGGAACTCGAGCGCCGAACTCGTGGTCGTCACCTTGCTCAAGGACGGCCAGCCGATGCGAATGTTCCCCATGGGCGCCAAGAGCGGGGTCAACATCCCACTGCGGGTCGTGGAGGACGTAGATCCGGACAGTGTGCTCGAACTCGTGGTCGCGGCTCCTCAAGGGACGACGGGCGAGGTCGTTGTCGATTTCGGTCTGGTGTTGATCTGATGGCGACCAGGCTGCTCGTCGTCGGGAACGGAATGGCGGGCGCACGGACCGTCGAGGAGATCCTGAAACGGGGCGCCCACCGGTTCGACGTCACGATGATCGGCGACGAACCCTACGGCAACTACAACCGAATCATGCTCTCGCACGTGCTCGCCGGGGAAACCGGCGTCGACGACGAGGACCTCCTGCTCAACCCGATGAGCTGGTACCGAGAGAACGGGGTGCGACTGTTCGCGGGAGATCGGGCGGTATCACTGGATCGGTTCGCGAAATCGGTCCGATGCGAAAGCGGCCGCACGGTCGACTACGACATCTTGATCATCGCGACGGGCAGCAACACCTTCTTTCCGAACATGGACGGACTGCGCGAGAAGGACGGGAGGCTGGCTCGCGGGGTGTTCGGATTCCGGACCATCGAGGACACCAACGGGATGCTTCAGATGGCCGCGTCGCAGGACGACTTACGCGCTGTCGTCATCGGCGGCGGTCTTCTCGGTCTCGAAGCGGCGTACGGCCTCCGCACCCAGGGACTCGACGTCGATGTGGTGCACTCGCCCGGACACCTGATGAACCAGCAACTCGACGAGCGCGGTGGTCGGCTGCTGCGCAACAAGATCGAATCGCTCGGGGTCGGTGTCCACACCTCGAAGCGAACGACGTCGGTCCTTCGCGGCGACGACGGTTACGTCGCCGGCGTCGGGTTCGGCGACGGCACGTCGCTGCCTGCGGACATGATCGTCGTCACGGCAGGCATCCGCCCGAATGTCGACTTCGCACGAGGGGGTGGCCTCGTCATCGAGCGCGGGATCGTCGTCGACGATCAGTTGCGTTGCGAGGACGAAGGATCGATCTTCGCGGTCGGGGAATGCTGCCAGCATCGCGGTGAGGTGTACGGCCTCGTTGCACCACTGTGGGAGCAGGCGGTCGTGTTGGCCGAGCATCTGTCCGGGTCGAATCCGTCTGCGGCTTATCACGGTTCGAGGTTGACCACCAAGCTGAAGGTCGCGGGCGTCGACGTCGCAGCGATGGGCGTCAAGGGCCCCGAACGGGACGACGACGAGTTCGTCCAGTTCTACGAGCCGCGCAGTGGAACCTACAAGAGTGTCGTCGTCCGCGACGGAAAGCTGATCGGCGCAACTCTGCTGGGAGATATCAGCAAGGCGAACTTCCTCACTCAGGCGTTCGACGAGAAGGTACCGCTGCCCGACGAGCGCATCAGCATGCTCTTCGACATGGGCACGCCGACGGCTGCCACGGGTGCGGCCGAACTCGCGGACGACGTGCAGGTCTGCAACTGCAACGGCGTGACGAAAGGTGCGATCGTCGCCTGCGTGCACGCAGGCGCGAAGTCGATGGGCGACATCACCGCCGCTACACGCGCAGGCAAAGGCTGCGGATCGTGCAAGGGACTCGTCGCCGACATCCTGGCCTGTGCAGCGGGCGGCGCCGTCGAAGCGGATCCCGCTGCCGACTGGTACGTACCGAGCATCCCGTTGTCCAAGACTGCGCTGATCGACGTGATCCGCACGCGAGATCTGCGTTCGGTCTCGCAGGTTTTCTCCGAGCTCGCTACTGCAGGACGCGAGGATGCGCCGTCGAAGATGCCCCTAGCATCGTTGCTGAGAACCATCTGGGGTCCGGACTGGGTCGACGAGCGAGGTGCACTGTTCATCAACGACCGGGTGCACGCGAACATCCAGCGCGACGGAACCTTCTCGGTCGTGCCGCAGATGAAGGGCGGAGTCACGACACCCGATCAGTTGCGCAAGATCGCCGACGTCGCGGACAAGTACAACGTTCCGCTGGTCAAGGTCACGGGCGGTCAGCGGATCGACCTGCTCGGCATCAAGAAGGAAGACCTGCCGAAGGTGTGGGGCGATCTCGACATGCCGTCCGGGTTCGCCTACGGCAAAAGCATGCGAACCGTGAAGACCTGTGTCGGTAGCGATTTCTGCCGGTTCGGCCTCGGCGATTCCACGGCACTGGGAATTGCGCTCGAAGAACGATTTCAGGGTTTGGAGACTCCGGCGAAGCTCAAACTTGCGGTCGCCGGATGTCCGCGAAACTGTTCCGAGGCTTTGTGCAAGGACTTCGGCGTCGTCTCGGTCGGAGACGATCGCTGGGAGATATACGTCGGCGGCGCAGCCGGGGCACACATTCGAAAGGGCGATCTCCTCGCAACCGTCGTCGGCGGTGACGAGGTACTTCGGGTCGCAGGCATCTTCATTCAGCACTATCGGGAGAGTGCCCAGTGGCTCGAACGTACCTACGCATGGGTTCCGCGCGTCGGTCTCGACGAGCTACGGAGCACGTTGATCGACGACGCCGAAGGGATCGTCGAAGGATTGGAGGAGCGGATGCAAACGTCCGTCGATGGATACAGGGATCCGTGGCAGGACCGCGTCGAGCAGAAGTCGCCGGCTCAGTTCACCCCGTCCCTGCCTTTGCTCCCGCTTCCTCAGGTGCCGGTCCGATGAGCGTCCCCGTCGGTGCCGTGGAGGATCTGACTCCAGGCGAGGGTCGCGCCTACGTGGTCGACGGCAAGCAGGTGGCCGTCTTCCTGCTCGGCGACGGTTCGGTACGAGCGATGGACGCGGTATGTCCACACAAGGGCGGTCCACTTGCGGACGGTCAGATCGATGGGACCGTCGTGGTTTGCCCGCTGCATCAGTATGCGTTCTCCCTCGATTCCGGAACCTGCCCCAGCGGCATCGACTCGGTGCGGACGTACCCCGCAACCATCGTGGACGGGAAGGTGACGGTCGAGGTCTGAATCCTCGACGAGTTTCACTGATCCGTGCCCGACGCCTACCCTGTTGCAGTGAGCGAATCGGGTGAGAACGCACGGTTGGGTGCGGCGGCTGCGTTTCTGCAGGAAGATCGCCTCAAGCTGTTCGCATTCACCGTGGCCGAGAAGCACGCCGAGTACCTGTGGGTGCTACGCGCGTTCGACATTGCCCGAGCGAACTACGTAGTCCTTCTCCATGCTGCGGACATCGCGGAGGTGCTGTCGAAGAACGCACCGGACGAGATCCGACCGAGCGCGGCCGAGATCGGTCCACTGCTCGAGCAGCTGCACTCGTGGGAATTACTCGAACGCAGTTACGACGGCTCCCGGGCCGCGACGCTCGCGGAGTACCGCAACCGCCACTTCGTGTATCAGTTCAGTCAGGCGGGGTACAAGGCGTTTCGCGCTGTCGAGGACGTTCTCGGCGCCCGGCTCGACGACGCGTCGCTCTCACGTCTTGTGCTGCCGGAACTACTGGCGGACATGGCCGAGCTCGCCGAGGCGAACCGTCAGGGCGACGGCGACCGGATCTATCGCAAGCTGAGCCGACTCGACTCCACGCTGTCCGAAATGGCGACGCGTGCAGCCCACTTCTACCTCGTACTCGGCGATCTCGTGCGCACGACGGAGATCACGCCCGAGACCTTTCTCGTCCACAAGGACGCACTACTGACGCACATGCGCGAATTCAGCTCGGATCTGGCGCGTTATGCGCCCAAGCTTGCCGAGGCAATCGCCGTCGTGGAGGCGACGGGTATCGATGAACTGATCACCCGTGCTGCCATCAGTGACGAACGTGTTTTCCTCACCACCGACGAACGTCGAGCGGACTGGAACGCCCGGTGGTCCGGTCTGTCGCACTGGTTCGTCGCCGCCGAAGCCGAGCTCAGCGAATCGGAACGGCTCCGCGAAGGGACAATGAGCGCGATCGCTGCGGTGTTGTCCCTGCTTCGACGTGTCACCGAGACCCGCAAGGGCGGGGTGAGCCGCGAGAGTCAGCTCAGGCACCTCGCCGGATGGTTCGCACACACGCCGACCGAGGACAGCGCACATGCCCTGTTCCACGCAGTGTTCGGACTCGGTCGCCCGCGCCACCTGTCGATGGTGCACCCCGACGCCGACATCATCCCGACATCGCGGTCGTGGTGGGAAGCTCCGCCCGTCGAGATCTCACGGACACTCGCCGAAACGGGCCGAAGTCCGTCGCCCGGTCTGCCGGGGCGGGTGCAACGCAACGACGGAGGCATCAGACGTCTACGCGAACAGCAGCTCGAAGCTCAACGCGTTCGGAGCGCCGCGGCACAATCCCTCGCCTCTACCGGGGTGTACGACCGCACGCTGGACGAGGAAGAGACCGAGGTGCTGCTGAGCCTGCTCAACGCAGCACTCACCGCCCGCGTCCGAGTGAGCGGTCGAACGGCAGGCTCCACCGGTTCCGACAGCGGCGTGAAACTGACGCTCAGCGAGAGCGCCACGTCCACAGTCGTCCGCACGAGTCGAGGCCGGTTGCATCTGGACCGTCTGCAGCTGGAGGTAGCTGAGGTGAGTCGCCGATGAGGGCTCGCGAAATACCCTCTCTTGCACTGGATTCCTATCAGCGTGCCGCAAGAATTGCGCTCTCGAATCACCTCGTGACTTCCACCTACCCGGACCGAATTGCGCTCCCCCTTCTGCGAAGGTGGGCAACCGAGCTCCGTGAGGACCTGCTCGAGCTGTTCGGGTACCGACTCGAAGTCACCGAGACGACAGCACGGCTTTTCCCTGTCCTCGACCAGCTCGACGCGACACAACCAGCACGGACCAGTTCTGACCGCATCTTCGACCGACGGCGTTACTCGTACCTGGCGCTCGCGCTGGCGTCACTCGGTCGCGCCGGAAACCAGATCACGCTGTCGGAACTGGCCGATCACGTGGCAGCCGAAGCAGGACAGGTCGAGGGAGTCGAACTCGAAGCCGATCGAGCGGCGGACCGAGACGCATTCGTCGACGCGGTCGGCTGGCTCGCGGCGCGAGGGGCCATAACGCTGGCCGACGGCGACGCGGGCGGGTGGGCCAGCAATCCATCCTCGGGTGAAGCGTTGTACGACATCGAGCGCTCCGTCGTCGTCGCGATGTTCCGGCCGCCACGGGCGGTGCAGCATCTGCGCTCGGTCACCGGTCTCCTCGCTGGGTCCGACGCTCCAATCGACGAGGACGACGGCACGGTGTCACCGACGGATCCGAAGGAGACGCTCCGCAAGGTGAGGCGCGCATTGATCGAGCGACCCGTGGTGCTGTTCGACGATCTGGATCACGACGGCCGTACCGCACTCGCGGCACAGCGCACCGTCGCCGACGTCGAGCTGCTTACTGGCTTGGTGTCCGAGCGACGTGCCGAAGGGGTGACCTTGATCGACACGTCGGGTCGGATGTCGGACATACGTTTTCCTAGCACGGGAACCATCGCGCAGGTCGCGCTGTTGCTTGCGGGTGAGATCTCGGACCGTATCGTCGACCCGGATGCCGCCGAACTCCCGCGACACCCGATACCGGACGACGACGGTCTGATCCAGCACCTCGACGACGCGATTCCGGGCGGAGGAATTTTCGACGCACTGGCCGAGTTCGGTACCGAGCCCGGCCGCGTCGACGACGGAATCGCATCGGAGACCTATCCGTTCGTGGAGAACAGTTGGATCGCAGCCACCATCTCCGACCTGGTCGAACGATTCGGTCGTACGTTCGCAGCTCAGTGGCAGGCCGACCCGACCGGACTTCGCGAACGCGCTGTGACGATGCTTCATCGACTTCGGTTGGTACACATCGTTTCCGGCGGAGTTCTCGTGTTGCCCGTCATCGCTCGCTACCGCGACGTAATGGTGAGCGTGCGCGACCGAACCCCTCAGGACTCCTTGTTCGACAACACCGTATCCACAGAAGCCGAGGCCACGTAGATGACCGCACACTCGCAGCGTTTCCGACCGACGCGAGCAGGGATCATCAACCTCTGGGATTACCGCGATCAAGAGTTCTCGTTCGCCGACGGCCGTCTGGTGCTGCGCGGCCCCAATGGATCGGGCAAGACCAAAGCGCTCGAGGTGCTGTTCCCGTTCGTGTTGGACGGCCGAATCGAACCGCGTCGCCTCAATCCGTTCGCAGGCGAGGAACGCACGATGAAGTCCAACCTGCTCTATCGCGGGCAGGAGAGCGCTCACTCGTACGTGTGGATGGAGTTCGGGCGTGGCACACGGGAGAACCCGGAATCGGTCACCGTGGGAATCGGAATGCGCGCGAGTCGCCAGAACGACAAGGTCACACGTTGGTACTTCGTTGCCGAAGGCCGTGCTGGGGTCGATTTCTCGCTCCTGGGGTCCGATGACCGCCCGCTCACCAAGAAGCAACTGGCCGAACAGCTCGGGACCGACGCGCTGACCGATCGCCCCGTCGACTACCGAGCCGCGATCGACGCCCGCATGTTCGGACTCGGCGTGCAGCGATACGACCAGCTCATCAATCTCATCCTGACGCTTCGTCGTCCACAACTGGCCAAGAATCTCGATCCGAAAGGTCTGTCGCAGGCACTGACGGACGGGCTACGTCCGCTCGACGATCAACTCGTTCTCGAGGCCGCACGGTCCTTCAGCGACATGGAAGAAGTCGGCCGCGCGCTCGAAGGGCTCGCGCAGGCCGATCTCGCGGCCAAGAATTTCGTCGGCGTCTACTCCAAGTACCTTCGAGTTCAGGCGCGTTCGGACGTCGAACAGGTCTCCCGTCGACTCGAGGCAGTCACTCACGCCACCACCGCCCATTTCGCCGCTGCCGCACTGAAAGAACGTCGGCTGCAGGAGCGGTTGGCAGCGGAGAAGCGCTTCGACGATGCCGAGCGCGCTCTGGATCAGGCGCTGGCCGATCGAGAGACCCTGCAGCGCTCGAGCGCGTACGAGGGTAAACAGCAACTCGATGACTTGGCCGAATCGGCAGGCAAACTGAAGATTTCAGCGGCTCAGCAATCCGAACGAGCACGCAAGGCGCAGTCCGACCTCGAGCAGCGTACGACCGAATCGGCACGCGCCGAGGCCGCGGTGAAAGACGCGGTGAGCGCGCTGGCTCGCGCCGAGGACGATCTCCAGTCCGCCGCAGACGACGCAGGAATCGCCTGGGCATCGATGCCGACGTCCTCACGCAGCGATCAGTTCAGCACCGCTCTCCGAGGTCATGCAGAGGAACGGGACGGCGATGTGCGCGCCGTTCGTGAGGCACTGGGCACCGTCGAGAAAGCGGCGACCGAGAGAGCCCGCGCAGACAAGAGCGCCGCACGTTCACGTGAGCTGCTCGAAGCCGCACGAGCCTCGGTCATCGAAGCCGAAGCAGCAGTCGAGCTGGCACGGGCACAGTACTCGTCCGCACTCCGGTCGTGGTGGTCGGAGCATTCCTCGATCTACCAGGACGCGGGAATTTCCGTCTCGGCGTTCGAGCTGCTCGATGCGGCGGTTCCCCACATCGGTGAGGACGACGCACCCAGCTCGGACACGGTCTTGGCCGAGGCCTCCACGGAAGGCCTCGAGTTGGTCCGCGCCAAGAAGGCGCAGGCTTCGGTGCGCGCAGCGGCACTGTCCGAAGAATTGTCCACGCTCCGCGCCGAACGCAGGGTGATCGAGGCTCAACACGACGACGCTCCCCCGCCGTTCGCCGCGCGAACATCGTCGCGCGACGGCCTCGCCGGTGCGCCCCTGTGGCAACTGGTCCGATTCCTCGACGGAATCGAGCCTGCCGAGGCAGCCGGAGTCGAAGCGGCGCTTCACGCCGCGAACATCCTCGACGGCTGGATTTCGCCGACGTCCGTGCCTGCGGCAATCGAGTCCGAGCACTACCTCGTGCCTGCCGCACCGAGCGAGCGACCCGCCGGGCGCACACTCGCCGATGTCCTCACCCCGGAGCCGGGGACCGATGTGGCCGAAGATGTCGTCCACGACATTCTGTCCTCCATTGCGCTCGGACACGGCGACCACGGGGTGACGGTCATCGGCGTCGACGGTCGTTTCCGCCAAGGTGTGCAACAGGGCCGCCACGTCAAACCCGACGCCGAATACATCGGGGCCACCGCACGAGCCCGACGGCGTGCCGCCCGAATCGAAGAACTCGACGCATCGATCGACGCGACGTCCGGCACCCTCGATGCCACCCAGCACGAGGAGCGCGCAGCGACCGAGCTGCTTCGTAGTCTGGCCGCAGCTGCGAAGAGATTGCCGAAGGCGTCGGGAATCATCAAGGCGCAGAAGGCAGTGACCGAGGCGGCGGGTGCACTTCGTACGTCTCAGGCAGGCGCGAGAACAGCCGACAGCGAACTCGATCAGGCCATCGCAGAATTGTCTGCCAAGGAGAAGCACCTAAGGACAACTGCAGTCGCACACCGGACTCCGCACATTGCTCGGGACATCGACTCGCTCGCCGCATCGATCCGTCACTTCGAGAACCAGGGTGAGCTCGTGCTGCGCAGGCGCGGAGAGCACGTGCGGGAAACCGAGCGCGGACGGGAAGCACTGAACCGACTCGAGGAGTCGACCGGTCTCGCCGAGGAATTGGCAGAAGAAGCGGCTATCGCCGAGGAAAACTACCTCCAGCAGGTCCAGCGTCTCGAGATACTCAGCGAGAAGCTCGGTTCGACCGCAGACCAGATCACCGCAGACCTCGACAAGGCCCGAGACAGGATCGAGGCATGCAAGGTCGAGCAGCGCGCAGCGCGCAAGTCGGACAAGGAAGCCGGAGAAGCGATCGGTAAGGCGGAAGGCGCATGCAACACTGCGCAGGAGGGTCTGCGTGCCGCGCTGACCGAAGCCCTGGGGGATGCCGCCAGATTGGCCCCATATGCACGGGTCGACCTTCTCGCCATACTTGGCGTACAGACCGTGTATTCCTGGCCCTCCAGCGAATCCGCTTGGCTCAGTGTCGAACAGATCCTCTATCGGATTCAGAACGCGCGCTCACCGGAGGAGGAGATCGCCGTCCTACCCACCGCCGTGTCCGGCCTTCACAGCGCTCTCGACGAAGCGACCAGCTCGGTCAAGGCGAGTGACACTTATCGCAAGAGCACACGCACTGCACTGACCGGTGCGCTCCAGGAGTTCGACTCGCAGCTGGCGTCGTCCGGCCAGGACTATCGGCTGCAGTGGGACGCGCCCGACGGACTCACGGTGGTGAGAATCCAGGACGAACAGGGTTATTCGTCGGTCGGCGACTTCGCGAACCGCATCGGTGACGCCCGCTCCAACCAGGAGACACTGCTCACCGAACACGAACGACGCATTCTGGAGGATGCTCTGCTCACCGGGCTCGCGCAGCAGATCCACGAGCGAACCGTCGACGCCCGCGAGCTCATCGCCCAGATGGCCGCGGAGATGAAGCAGCGAAAGATGTCCTCGGGCAACACGATCGGAGTGCATTGGGTACTCGCGGACAACCTCGACGACGGTGCTCGCGAAATCTCCAAGCTGCTCGATCGCGACGCCTCCGCCCTCGGCGCCGACGATCTCGCGAAGATGCGTGCGCACTTCGCATCCGAAATCAGAATCGCACGCGCCGCCAATCCCGAGCGTTCGTACCCGGAGATCCTGGCCACGACTCTCGACTACCGTCGATGGCGAGTGTTCGCATTCAGCCTCATTCGCGGTGACGGCACCGAGGATCGGCTCACCGTCGCACGGCACAGCGCACTGTCCGGCGGCGAACAATCGGTGTCACTCCACCTTCCATTGTTCGCTGCGGCGCACGTGATGCTGTCCTCGGCCGACCCACACTCCCCTCGTTTGCTCGCGCTCGACGAGGCGTTCGCGGGTGTCGACGACAACGGCAGAAGCGAATTGCTCGGGTTGAGCGTGCAGTTCGATCTCGATCTGTTCATGACGGGGTACGACCTCTGGATCACCTATTCCGATGTGCCCGGCTGTGCGCACTACGATCTCGCACATTCGACCGCGGAGAACACCGTCAGCGCCGCATTGCTGGTGTGGGAGAACGGGGAACTTCTGGCCGAACACGACGGGACGGATTTGGCGGCCGCGCTGGGGTCACCGTTGACGAGGAGAGTACCGACGCGTACCGAAGGTGGTCTCGAGTTTGTCCGATGACAGAGCCTCCGGCTGGCGGGGTACACCCGAACTCGACTCTCTACTCTCCGCTGCGCGAAAGAAACTCGAATCCAATTGGCTGAGAATCGGTGGCAACATCACCGTTCATCTCGGCGATCCGCCGGATCTGTGGCGCCTGTGCAGTGCGATCTCGCGATCCAACGCAGGTCTGCACAGCAGGGCGAAGACCAGCAGGCTCGATCTGGCGAGGCTCGACGAGTGGCTCGCACATCCGCTCAACGGCGGCCTCGGCTTGATCGACACGCTGAACGCACAGGCTCCCCTGCAGGACAAGAAGCGACTCGCTGCGGACAAGGCCGAGATGAAAGCCACGGCACTCGCAGATGCGCGCAGTCTGCTGAACGCGTCGGTTCACGGGGACTGGATCGACCACTGGCTCTCCTCGTTGCTCAACCAGGATGGAACTCTCGGCGGCAGAGTCGCCGTCGATGCGCTGAGAACCGCAGCGCACGTGCTCTCATTGCTGCCGGTCGACGGTTTGTCGCTGACCGAACTGGCTGAAAATGCCTGCGGCGACACCAAGGCGCTGTCCTCGGGCGGCGCACCGAAACTCGTTCTCGACGCACTGTCGCTTCGCGAAGGTATCCCGCGGCCGGTGGATCCCGTCGGTATTCGATTGCTGTGGGAGACAGCGGGTGTCTCGGTCGACGCATTGTCGAGCAGGGTCGTTCTACTCGGGTTCCGAGTCGAGGAGGACCACGTTGTCGCACGGTGGTTGAACGAGGCAGCGGATGTGGGCATACCGTTTCCGCTCACACTCGACATGATCGGGCGCGCCGCGCTCACCAATACTGCCGATCGAGTGTTCGTGTGCGAGAACATCGCCGTGGTGGCCGCCGCAGCTCGAACACTCGGCAAGGATTCGGCAGCCATCGTATGCACCGACGGTCAGCCGTCCGCCGCCGTGCACAGACTTCTGGGCGGTCTACGCCCTGGTACGGCCCTGCACTGGCGGAACGATTTCGACTGGCCGGGGCTGCAGATGACGTCGCGCGCCGTCGCCCGGTACGGAGCAACCCCGTGGCGGATGGACGAGGGCGCATACCGCCGTGCCCTCGATACCCGTAACTCGGAGCCTCTCAAGGGTTTTCCGGCCACCAGCGCATGGGACCCCGAACTCGCCTCCGCAATGCACGAGTCCGGCCGCGCTGTCATGGAAGAACGACTCATCCCGGACTTACTTGCGGACTTGGCCTGAATTCTCGCGCCGGCGACGATCGGTGCCGATTTTCAGCGCAGTGGAATTCCCAGTAGCGCGTCCACCGCGGCGGCGAATTCACCGGGCGCAGATGCGTCCGACCCGCCGCGCTCGACTGCGAAGCTCGCCCATGCGTCGAGCGCGTCGAGCGCCTTGGGTGTGTCCAGGTCGTCCGCGAGATGCTGACGCACACGGACGATGACATCATCGGCGCTGGTTGCGGACTCTAATGCGGCCGCGCGTCGCCACGTTGCGAGCCTGGTGTGTGCACGTTCCAGAACCTCGTCCGTCCACGCGCGGTCCTGACGGTAATGCCCCGACAGAAGCCCGAGGCGTACCGCGGCGGGATCGACCCCTGCGGCGCGGAGTTTCGACACGAACACCAGGTTGCCCCGGCTTTTCGACATCTTCTCGCCGTCGAGTCCGATCATGCCCGTGTGCACGTAGTGACGAGCGAATCGATCACCGCTCGTCGCAGCCTCAGCGTGCGCTGCGGAGAACTCGTGATGCGGGAAGATCAGGTCGCTACCGCCGCCCTGGATGTCGAATCCGGCGCCGATGCGGTTCAGCGCGATCGCCGCACATTCGATGTGCCACCCCGGCCGGCCCGGTCCGAACGGCGACGGCCACGAGGGCTCGCCTTGCCGTGCAGCACGCCACAGAAGTGCATCCAGCGGATTGTGCTTTCCTGCTCGGTCCGGATCGCCACCACGTTCGGCGAAGAATTTGTCCATCGTCGCTCGGTCGTACCCGGACTCGTATCCGAACTGGGTGTTGGCGTCAGCGCGAAAATAGACGTCGGGGAACTCCGCGTCGTCGACGACGTACGCGGCGCCGGAGGCGAGAAGCTTCTCGACCAACTGGATCACCTCGTCGATCGACTCGACCGCTCCGATGTAGTCGCGCGGCGGCAGTACCCGCAGCGCTTCCATGTCTTCGCGGAACAGCTGAATCTCACGCTGGCCCAGATCGACCCAGTTCTCCCCGTCTCGATCGGCCCGCTCGAACAGAGGGTCGTCGACGTCGGTGACGTTCTGCACGTAGTGCACGGAATGACCCGCATCACGCCACAAGCGGTTGACCAGATCGAACGTGAGATAGGTGGCAGCATGGCCGAGGTGAGTGGCGTCGTACGGTGTGATTCCGCAGACGTACATCTTCGCTTCCGTACCAGGTGTGACCGGCCTGACCTGACGATCCGCTGTGTCGTACAACCGAAGCGGCGGGCCCTGACCCGGGATCGACGGTACAGCTGTGTCGGACCAAGAATGCATGCGGTCGAGCCTATCCGAATCCCTACCCGGTCATTCCGCAGGCTCCACTCCACAGCTCAGAACGCGGGCCACGGTATCGGCCTACTGGACATCGGTTGCGGCATCACCGGGTTCGCGACGAGTGCGCACGCACGCCCCAGCAACGCCTCGATTTCGGATTCGGTGATGTGCCCCCGCACACGAGGCTCGACGCGATCGGCGAAACCATCGACGAATTCGACCACGTCGGCCATGAGGACATCGTCGACGGCAGTGCCTGCCCACCCCCACAGCACGGTGCGAAGTTTGTCCTCGCGGTGCAAGCAGATTCCGTGATCGACCCCGTAGACATATCCGTCGAGACCTTCCAACGCATGACCGCCCTTGCGATCGGCATTGTTGAGCAAAAGATCGAGTACGGCCATTCGGTTGAGGCGAGGATCGTCGGCGTGAATGAGGGAGACCTCTTCGCCGTCCCCGTCGTAGGCCTGCAGGACAGGGATCCACCCTGCAGGAACCAGGTCGGGTGGGCACAGATCCACCAATTCGACGCGATCGCCGTGCTCGCCGTGACGTTCCGGCGTGTCGATCCACCGCTGGACCATGCCGGGACCGAACGGACCGTCACGAAGAACCGTCGGCGGAATGACATCCCACCCGAGTGCGTCGGAAATCTCGAACGACGCCACCTCGCGGCCGGCAAGGGTTCCATCCGGGAAGTCCCAGAGTGGTACCTCCCCACGAACCGGCTTGTACACGCACCGGACGGGCGTTGGGTCGCTGTCTGTGGCGGCTTCGCACACGAGGGTCGCATTGCTCGCCGACACGACACGTCCAACGACCGTCAGCTCGCCCTGTTCCATCACCCGGCGCCCGTCGACCGGCGGTCGGCCTTCGGTCAAAGCTCTTCTCCGAGTTCGGATGCGGAGCCGAATGTCGCGTCCCGCCGATATCCGTTCGTTCGGATGCAGATATGACCGTCTTGGGTGAGCGGTTGGCCGCACAGCGGACACGGTGCACGTCCCGCCGCGATGACACGTTCGGAGCGCAAAGCGAATTCGCGCGCCTGAACGGGCGTCAGGAAAACGCGGACCGCGTCTGGGCCCTCCTCGGTGTCGTCGAGAACGACGGATTCGTCGATCTCGGACTCCGATACGGCGAGGAGTTCGACGACGACCGCACCCGCATCCGCGTCCCAGCCGAGCCCCATGGTGCCCACTCTGAACTCGGTGTCGATCGGCGTCAGCAGTGGACTTGTATCGCCCACCTCGGTCTCCTCCGGAGGTACGTCGGCTCCGAACCGCCGGTGGACCTCTTCCAGTAACAGACCCATCCGGTCCGCAAGGACCTGGACCTGTTGCTTCTCCAGCGCCACCGAGACCACACGAGCGTCGTGAACGGCCTGAAGAAAGAACGATCGGTCGCCCGGCTCACCCACGGTTCCCGCGACAAATCGATCAGGGGTGCGGAAAACATGTATTGCGCGTGGCATTGCACCTCCTGCAAATGTAGTTCCTGCTGTGGTTCCGAGCATCCGGAGCGTCGGACCCCGGTGTTCATTATCCGCTATATCGGCCCTAGGTCCCGGAACCGCCACCGGGAACGGCGTCGGATTCGGAATCCGTCGGAACATTCGCAGACTCGTCCACCGGTTTCGGTGGCGGTACGAGGGACGAAAGGTCCAGCCCCGTGTCGTTGGTGCGCAGGACGAACGATCTGGTGTTCGTGTATTTGACCACGCTTATCGACGCCGGATCGGCCACGATCCGCTGGAAGGCATCGAGGTGGCACCCGACGGCATCGGCGATGATCGACTTGATGACGTCGCCGTGCGAGCAGGCAACCCACAGTACGTCGCGGCCGTATTCCTGGGCGAGTCGCGCATCGTGCTCGCGGACCGCTGCCACGGCACGTGCCTGAACCTGCGCGAGTCCCTCACCGCCGGGGAACACTGCCGCCGACGGATGCTGTTGGACGACTTTCCACAGAGGCTCCGCCAAGAGTTCCTTGATCGTTCGTCCGGTCCACGTCCCGTAGTCGACTTCGACGAGCCTGTCCTCCACGACAGGCGTGAGCCCGCGTCTCTCCGACAGTGGCCCGACAGTCTGCTCACACCTCTGCATGGGCGACCTCACGATTTCCTCGATCGGCAGCGATCCCAAGCGCTCTGCAACCAGCGCGGCCTGTTCTCTGCCCTTGTCGTCGAGGTCGACTCCCGGCGATCGTCCCGCGAGTGTTCCTGCTGTGTTCGAGGTCGAGCGGCCGTGCCGCAGCAAGATCACCGTCATGACACCACCCTAATAGCGGTCAGGAGTCGGTCGAGCTCGAGAGTCGGTCGAGCTCGAGAGTCACCGGCGGAGCCGGAGATCAGGTTGCCGAGACGACGCCTGCCGACAACAGGGCCATGACGCCGATTCCGAGCACGATGCGATATCCGACGAACCAGTACAGCGAGTGGTTGGCGACGAACTTCAGAAGCCACGCGATGGACGCATAGCCGAGTGCGAACGCAATGACGGTCGCAACCACCAGCTGCGGCGCCGACGCGTTCAATCCTTCCCCTGCCGGTTCGAACGCGTCGGGAAGCGAGAACAAACCCGATGCGGTGACGGCGGGGATGGCGAGCAGGAACGAGAACCGGACGGCCGCTTCGCGTTCGAGACCCATGAACAGGCCGGCACTGGTCGTGGCGCCGGATCGAGATACACCCGGAATCAAGGCCAGACACTGAGCGGCACCCATTATGAGCCCGTCCTTCGTCGTGATCTTCTCGATCGGCCGCTGCTTCGAACCCACGAATTCGGCAACGGCGATGACGATCGCGAACACGATGAGCATCGTCGCGATGAGCCACAGATTGCGAGCGCCCGTCCGAATTTGCTCTTTGAAGGCAAGGCCGAGCACGCCGATGGGAATAGTGGCAATGATCACATACCAGCCCAGTCGGTAGTCGAGATCGCGTTTCGCCTTGTCCAGCAGCCCTGCGAACCACGCGCGCACGATCCGAACGATGTCGCGCCAGAAGAACAGCAACACTGCGGCTTCGGTGCCGAGCTGGCTGACCGCGGTGAAGGACGCACCGGCGTCGTCACCGAAGAACACCTCCGACACGATGCGCAGGTGGCCTGAGGACGAAATCGGGAGAAACTCGGTCAGGCCCTGCACCGCCCCGAGGACAATTGCCTGCAACCAGGTCATCGATTCGCCGATCACGAACTGGCCTTCGCTGCTCCGAGTACACGTTTCACGGGCCTGACCGTACCCGGCAGCCGCATCGCGGTCAGCTCGGACATACGTGTTCGGCGCGGCAGGCTCGCACCCGGCTGCCCACCGCACTACTCTGCTCACCTGGCGCCGCACGCGTCCGAGACAACGTGAGGAACCCTCGACACCATGAAGCAGAGATCAGTCGGCTCCAGCGGACTACGAGTGTCCCGTCTCGGCTTGGGAACCCTCGGCTGGGGCAGTGGAACGGACGGCGACGACGCGGCGGCGCAGCTGTCGGCGTTCGCCGAAGCAGGTGGCACTCTCGTCGACACATCTCCGTCGTACGGCGAGGGACGGGCGCAGCGTGTGCTCGCCGAGGTTCTCGACGACGTCGTACCGCGACGTGAACTGGTCGTCAGTGGATCGGCCGGAGTCACGACCTGGGCGGGCCGCTACCGCATCGATTGCTCGAGGCGGTCCCTTCTGAACCAGCTCGAGACCACGCTGCGTGAGCTGGGAACCGACTATCTCGACCTGTGGCAAGTCGGCGCGTGGGACGAGCACACTCCCGTCGATGAGATCGCGGCAACACTCGACTACGCGGTCACCAGCGGCAAGGTTCGATACGTCGGGGCTCGCGGCTACCTCGGATGGCAGTTGGCGACGGCCGCTGGGTCCGCAGGCGTCGGCCGGATCGTCGCCACCCAGGCCGAGTACTCGCTTCTCGCGCGTGGTGTCGAGGACGAGTTGCTGCCTGCTGCCAGGCACCACGGCGCGGGCGTCCTTGCTGCGGTCCCTCTTGCCGGTGGCGTTCTGACCGGCAAGTACACCTCGGGAACACCCGCGGACTCCCGCGGAGCCGACGACGCTCACGCGCAGTCGATCGCGTCGTACCTGACCGACTCGGCCATGGGCGTCGTCGACGCCGTCGTGACTGCTGCAAGCGGGCTGGCGACGTCGCCGTTGACCGTTGCGATCGCGTGGGCGAGAGATCGTCCAGGTGTTGCGGCGGCGATCGTCGGTGCTCGCGACCTGGCGCAGCTGACCGGCATCCTGGTTGCCGAGGAACTCGAGCTACCGCCCGCGATCGCTGCCGCACTCGACGACGTCAGCAGCTGACCCTGCACAGGCTAACCTCGTCTTCGTGAAGTTGTGTTCGCGAATCGTGGTGTTCGGGGTATCCGGGGCTCTTGCCATGACGCTCGTCTCCTGTTCCGGTCCGGAAGAGTCCGGTAGCGATGCCGGTTCGGTAGTCGGGCCGCGCACGGCCGTGATCTCCGATCCCGACCCCGACCCGATCCAGTCGGCGCCTGTTCCGGCTCTGCCAGCGACCGTCCGGAGTTTCGACGGAGTCGACGTGACGGTGTCCGACGCCAGCCGCATCGTCACGGCCGACCAGTACGGCACGTTGACCACGACGGTCTATGCCCTCGGTCTCGGCGACAACCTCGTCGGTCGCGACACCTCCGCGGAGTTTCCTGCCGTGGCAGGCGTTCCGGATGTGACACCGGGCGGCCATTCATTGAGCGCCGAGGGGATTCTCGCCCTGAACCCGACCGTGGTGCTCACGGACACGAGCATCGGACCTCGCGCAGTCCAGGACCAGCTTCGCGCAGCAGGCATTCCCGTCGTCTTCTTCGATCCGACCCGTACGATGAACGGCGTCACCGATCAGATCAACGCTGTCGCAGCGGCTCTCGGTGTGGCCGAGCAAGGCGCGCGGCTGGCCGAGCGAACAACCCAGGAGATCGCCGAGGCCCGTGATCTTGCGCCGACCGACGGCCCACCGCTGAAAATTGCCTTCCTGTACATGCGAGGACCCGCAGTCAAGATGCTCGCCGGACCGGGATCCGGAGCCGACGAGCTAGTCGAGGCCCTCGGAGCCGAGGACGCAGGAACCGTGTCCGGGTTGTCCGAGCAGTTCGTTCCGATCACCAGCGAAGCTCTCATCGCCGCGTCGCCCGATGTCATCCTGATGATGACCGGTGGCCTGGAATCGATCGGCGGAATCGACGGTCTCGAAGAGGTACCGGGTATCGCTCAGACGCCCGCCGGGCGAGACGAGCGCGTCGTGGACATGGCCGACGGTGTCGTACTGAGTTTCGGGCCCAACACCGGGAAAGTGCTGACGGCGCTGGCGAAAGCCGTCTACGAACCCCAGCAATGACGAAGACCGACGCCACGCCTCCCGGTGCGACACCGTCCGGGGCGACACCGTCTGCTCCGGAAAGGTCGGGCACGACAACGAAGCGGCGGTCTCGCGTACGGCCGGTATCGGTGTTCGCCGCACTCGTCGTACTGACGTGTGCACTTGCTGTGTTCTCGGCCTGTGTCGGCCAGGTCCCGACCACTCCGTTCGAGGTGCTCGGCAGTGTGTTCCATCGACTCGGACTCGATGTGGGGCCCATGCCTGCTCATCCGAGCGGCGACGTCACGCTGTGGCAAGTTCGATTTCCCCGCATAGCCCTCGGCGCCGTTGTCGGCGCGAGTCTGGGATGCGCGGGTGCGCTGCTACAGGGCGTGTTCGCCAATCCCCTCGCCGAGCCCGGGGTGATCGGGGTGTCGTCGGGAGCAGCGGTCGGCGCATCCTCGATGATCGTTCTCGGCGGAGCGTTCGCGGGCGTGTGGTGGGTAGCGGCGGCAGCGTTCGTCGGCGGGTTGATCACGACTGTTGCCGTCTACGTGCTGGCGCGCGGAGGCGGCCGAACCGAAGTGGTGACCCTGATCCTGACGGGCGTGGCTGTCAACGCGTTCGCGGGAGGCCTGATCGCCTTCTTCACCTTCGTCGCCTCGCCGGCTGCCCGCGATCAGATCGTGTTCTGGCAACTCGGTTCGCTGGCAGGCGCCACGTGGCAGGCCGTGTCGGTGGTCGCGCCTCTCGCTCTGGTGGGAATATGCGCCTCGATGGTCATCGCCACACGGCTCGACCTGCTCGCCCTCGGCGAGAACGTCGCGCGACACCTCGGCGTCGATGTAGAACGACTACGCCAGACTGCGATCGTGATCGTCGCTGTTCTCGTTGCATCGGGAGTGGCCTTCACCGGCATCATTTTGTTCGTCGGCTTGGTTGTTCCCCACCTGATGCGCATGATGCTCGGACCTGCGCACCGGACCTTGGTCCCCGCGAGCGCGCTCTGCGGTGCGGTGGTCCTGCTCGCTTCGGATCTCGTTGCTCGAAGCCTCGTCGACAATGTCGACATGCCGCTCGGAATGATCACCTCGCTCGTCGGTGCGCCCTTTTTCTTCTGGATGTTGAGAAGGACGCGCGCGAGGCAGGGCGGGTGGGCGTGAGTCTTTTCGCGCGGCGGCCCGATCCGGTCGAGAGACCCGATCGCGGTCAGGCAACGATGCGCGCCCGCGGTGTCGATGTGGTCCGCTCGGGCCGAACAATTCTCAGTGGCATCGACCTCGACGTGATCTCGGGTGAGGTCCTGGCTCTGGTCGGCCCCAACGGCGCAGGCAAGTCGACCCTGCTCGCTGCGCTCGCCGGCGAACTCCCAGCTCGTTCCGGGACCGTCGAGCTGCACGGCAGACCGCTCGAGGACTGGTCGCGCAGCAAGATTGCGCGCAGGCGCGCCGTGTTGCCGCAGGAGCACACCGTCGGGTTCGCGTTCACCGCCGAGCAGGTCGTCCGGATGGGCCGCTCCCCGTGGCACGGCACCCCGCAGGCCGACGAAGACGAGGTCGCAGTCTCGTCCGCGATGTCCGAGTGCGATGTGACCGGGTTCGGACATCGTCCGTTCGCCAGCTTGTCCGGTGGCGAACGCGCACGGGTCTCGCTCGCGCGCGTACTCGCTCAGCGGGCGTCGACAGTGCTCCTGGACGAACCGACTGCAGCGCTCGACATCGGTCACCAGGAGTCGGTGATGGCGGTGGCCGCCGGACGAGCCATGCGTGCGGACGCGGTCGTCGTCGTGCTTCACGACCTGGCTCTCGCCGCCGCGTATGCAGACCGAGTCGCGATAATGTCGCAGGGACAGATCGTGTCGGTCGGCCCGCCGCGCCTGGTATTGAACGCCGACGTACTGACCAGGGTGTACAACCATCCCGTGGAAGTGTTCGACCACCCACGGACCGGAGCGCAAGTGGTGCTGCCGTGTCGCGGGGACTAGATGCTCTCGATGACCGACCCGACTCGACCCAAGAACGACCGAACCGCCGACGAGTCTCTCGTGCCCGTGCTGAGATCGCCGGCATGAGTGACCGCGTCGCGGACCGCCGCTACGATGCTTCGTTCGTCGGTCAGATCGATTTCCGTCACCGATTGTTCGGATACCGCTGTTACATCGGACTTGTCCGGCACGGGAGTCGGAAGGTTTCTCCGATAGATTTCCAGATACAGCGTGGATTTGTGAACGCGGAACGCGAAAGGCCGGTTGTCCTCGGTCGTCCCGAACCCGCTGGCCTGCGCTCCGGTGGTGACCTGCTCGATGGCGAATCCGCGCTCTACACCTGCGTGGAAGACACTGTCGTCGGTGATCAACTGAAAAACTCCTCGTCGTTTCCCCTCGAACACGGTACCGCCGCGGCGGCGGTCAGCCGATCAGGAGGTCCGGCGCGCTCCTCGCCGAACCCATCAGGCAGGCTGGGCGCAAACGAAGTCGCACCGGAAAACTCGAAACACAGAACTGGCGGATCCATGAACGACCGACGTACCCCGTGGCGAACAGTCGTCGCGGTCGCCTCTGCATCGGCATGTCTGCTCGTGTCGGGATGCTCCGACAACAGCTCTCCCGAGGACGCCAACTCGGTCAACGTCGAGCCGCTGTCTTCGGTCTCGTCTCCCGAAACCTCCACTCCCCCGAGCGGTTCGGTTGCGCCGTCCCCCTCCGGCTTGCATTCCATCACATTCGAAGCCTCGACGCGCTCGGTCGTGGCACTCGACGACGCCTCGACCTCTGCGCTCGTCTTCGATACGGACGCTTTCGAGACTGCGCCGCGCAGTGTGCCGCTTCCCGCCGCGGCCGCCGACATCGTCAGCGCAGGCGACGGAACACTCCTGCTGCCCATGGATGGACAGCTCGCACTCCTCGATGTTCGCAGCTCGGAGGTCAGGACCCTTCCGGTCGACGGGACACTGCTCAGTGCTGCCCCGCTGGACGGTGGTCGAATTGCCGTGGGAGACAGCAGTGGCACCATTCACATCCTCGACGCAGACGCGAACGAGTCACAAAGAATCGATGGGCTGTCCTCCGTGGACGCTTTGGCCGAAACCGAACACGGGCTCGCAGCATTGGATCGCCACCAGACGTCGCTGACCAAGATCGACGCCGACGGGGGATCTCTCGGGGTGGCACTGCGAGCGGGTACGGGGGCCGCACGGCTGGACACCGACGAATACGGTCGAATTCTCGTCACCGACGCTGCCGGCGGCGAGCTGCTCGTCTACTCGTCCGACGACCTACTTCTACGGCAACGATTTCCGGTCGGTGCACAGCCGTGGGCAGTCACCTACGATGACAAGTCCGACATCGTGTGGGTAAGCACTCCGGGAGACAACGGGGTGGTCGGGTACACGCTCGACACAGGAATTCCTGTCGAAGCCGCGAGGTTCACCTCGGTGAAGCAACCGGATTCGATCGCCGTCGACCCCGGCACGGGCGATGTCTACGTCGGATCGGCCGCCGGCGATGGTCTGCAGCGGATACCGGCACGGCCCTGAAGTCGGCGCCGAGGCGGTGAACATCACCACGCGAGAAAGGCCCCTGTGTCGAAGAACAACAGCGCACGGAGTCGGATGCCGTCGGAGTGGGAGTCCACTTCCGATGACTGGGAGTACGTACCGCTCCGGTTGCCACCGGACGTAACCAGAGTGACCGCCTCCATGCGCCTGGCCATTCAGGCCGAATTCGGCGGTTGGGAATTGTCCCGCGTCCGGCTCTACACGGACGGGAGCAGAAAGGTACTGCTCAAACGCAAGAAGTCCGCGCACCATATTCCCGAGCCAGGTATCTAGTTCGAAAGAGAGACCGTGTACCACGCACTGCTTCGCCTGATGTTCCTCGTTCGGCCTGAACGCATTCACCACCTTGCGTTCTTCGCAATGCGAGCAGTGACGGCCTTTCCTCCTTTTCGAGGTCTTGCACAACGTCTTCTCGTTGTCGACGATCCGGTGTTGCGGAGTCGGGTGTTCGGAGTCGAGTTTCCAGCTCCCCTCGGCCTCGCTGCGGGTTTCGACAAGAACGCCGACGGTGTCGACACGTGGGGTCCGCTCGGATTCGGCTTCGCCGAGATCGGCACGGTAACCGCTCAGGCTCAGCCCGGGAATCCGCAGCCTCGACTCTTCCGACTCCCCCAGGACCGCGCCCTGGTCAACCGGATGGGCTTCAACAATCACGGTGCCGGCAGTGCCGCCAACGCGCTCCGCGGTCGTCGGCCCGGAATACCCATCGGTGCGAACATCGGCAAAACGAAGGTCACTCCGGTGGAGGATGCCGCGGCCGACTACACCGCGAGTGCCACTCTGCTCGGTCCACTCGCGGACTTCCTGGTAGTGAACGTCAGCTCTCCCAACACCCCTGGACTGCGGGATCTACAGGCGGTCGAGTCCCTCCGACCGATCCTGGTCGCGGTCCAGAGCGTGGTGACAGTCCCAGTGTTGGTCAAGATCGCACCGGATCTTCTCGATGAAGATGTCGACGCGGTAGCCGATCTGGCCGTCGAGTTGGGTCTCGACGGCATCGTCGCGACCAACACCACGATCTCGCGGTCCGGCCTGGCCACAGCCGGCGCCGTCGTGGAGAGCGCCGGAGCGGGTGGTCTGTCCGGTGCCCCGCTGGCAGACCGCTCACTCGAGGTTCTGCGACGGTTGTACGCGCGGGTGGGGACCCGCGTCGCCTTGGTATCGGTGGGCGGAATCGAGACTGCCGATCAAGCCTGGGAACGAATCACGGCCGGCGCGTCGCTGGTGCAGGGCTACACCGGGTTCATCTACGGTGGCCCGTTCTGGATGCGTTCGATCAACAGGGGCATCGCGCAGCGTGCCCGAGCAGCAGGCTTCGAATCACTGTCGGACGCCGTGGGCTCGGAGAACCGATGAAGGGCCGCACGGGCCGGCGCCGATCCCTGCGTGGGGTCGGCGCCGACGTCGGTATCAGGCTTCGTACACGCCGGTGAGGAGCGCGCGACCGATCGCGTGCGTGAAGAGGTTGAACCCGAGATAGGCCGGTGTCGCCGTCTCGTCCACCTCGAGGCGTTCGGTGTCCACCGCGTGCACCGCGACGATGTATCGATGTGGTCCGTGTCCTGCGGGCGGGGCGGCTCCGATGTAGCGAAACAGCCCGGCGTCGTTTTTCAACGTCACCGCGGTGCTCGGGATGCCGGTGCCGCCGTCGTCGCCTGCTCCGGACACCAGCGACGTGGTCGAGACGGGGATGTTCGCCACCGCCCAGTGCCAGAAACCGGATGCCGTAGGAGCGTCGGGGTCGTACATCGTGACAGCGAAGCTTTTCGTGCCCTCCGGGAATCCCGACCACGAGAGTTGCGGCGAGTTGTCGTGCCCACCTGCGCCCATGATTCCGCTGACCTGTTGATTTCCGAGCGTGGCACCCTCCGTCAGATCCTCGGAGGACAGCGTGAAGGTCGGAAGTTCGGGAAGTGCGGTGTACGGGTCGTAAGTCACCAAGAAGCCCTTTCTAGTCAGCTGTGAAGCAAGAAGTGTTCCAACACCTGTGTACCGAACTCGAGCGAACTGACCGGTACGCGCTCGTCGACGCCGTGGAAGAGCGCGGCGAAGTCGAGCTCGGGTGGGAGCTTGAGCGGTGCGAAGCCGAAGCAACGGATACCCAGTTTCGCGAAAGCTTTCGCGTCGGTACCACCGGACAGCATGTAGGGCACGGTCCTGCCGTTCTCGTCGTGCGCAAGGACGGCGTCGTTCATGGCGTCCACGAGATCCCCGTCGAAGGTGGTCTCGTAGGAATCGAGCTTCGTGATCCACTCGCGTTGGACGTTGGGACCGATGAGTTCGTCGACCTCACGTTCGAATTCGGCCTGACGGCCCGGAACGACGCGGCAGTCGATGACCGCCTCTGCGGTCTGCGGGATCACGTTCGCCTTGTAGCCTGCCTTGAGCATCGTGGGATTGGCTGTGTCACGCAGGGTCGCTCCGACGATCCTGGCGATGCTCCCGAGCTTGGCCAGTGTCCCCTCCAAGTCCGGCGACTTCGGGTCGAAGTCGAGTCCGGTCTCCTCAGCCACCGCCGAGAGGAATTCCGCGACCGAATCCGAGATCACCAACGGGAACGTGTGGTTTCCCAGCCGCGCAACCGCTTCGGCCAGATACGTCACCGCGTTCTCGTCGTGCAGGAACGATCCGTGCCCCGCACGGGCCTTTGCGGTGAGCCTCATCCAGCCGAGACCCTTCTCGGCTGTCTCCACCATGTAGAGCCGCTTCTCCGTACCGTCCGGCCGCGCGACGGTGAGCGAGAACCCGCCGACTTCACCGACTGCCTCGGTGACGCCCTCGAACAGATCGGGACGGTGTTCGACGAGCCACTGCGATCCGTACTTCCCGCCGGCTTCCTCGTCGGCGAGAAAGGCGAACATGATGTTTCGCGGCGGCACGGTCCCGTTCGACTTGAACTGACGTGCCAGCGCGAGTGCCATCCCGACCATGTCCTTCATGTCGATGGCCCCGCGGCCCCACACGTAACCGTCCTCGACGGCGCCGGAGAAGGGATGCACGCTCCAATCGGCGGGCTCGGCCGGGACGACGTCGAGGTGTCCGTGAATCAACAGCGTGCCGCGCTGCGGGTCCGCTCCGGGGAGGGTGGCGAAGACGTTTCCTCGTCCGGGAGCACCCGATTCGACGTAGACGGTCTCGTATCCAACCTCCTGGAGTTTGCTCGCGACCCATTCGGCGCATTCCTTCTCGCCCTTGGTGGTCTCGAGCTCACCGGTGTTCGAGGTGTCGAATCGGATCAACGCGCTGACGAGGTCGACGACCTCGGCCAGAGCGGTCGTGCGGGCAGGGTCGTTCGTGGAGCTTTTCACTGAGGACACACCACTTTCCTACCATTCGTTCCGGCCTGTCGGCCGAACTGACGTGCGGATTTGGGCGATCCGGTGCACGTCGTATATCTTTGTCCAGCACGCAGCGAGCAGGTGTGCGAACAACAGAAGAACACTGTGCGGCGCCAGGTGCGTCGCAACTGGTCCGAGTGGCGGAATGGCAGACGCGCTAGCTTGAGGTGCTAGTGTCCTATTAACGGACGTGGGGGTTCAAGTCCCCCCTCGGACACCAGAGATCGGCAGTAGGAAAAGTACCTACCCAAGATCCACCGTTTCTGAGTTGAGACAGACGACATAGACCCCGATTCCCTTTGGAATCGGGGTCTATGTCGTTGTGGCAGCGATTGAGTGAGCCAGGCCGAAAGGACGAGACCGATGACCGACCCCGAGTACGACGTGACCGCGGAGGGCATCGATTCGGCAGACCTGGAGACGGCCCTTCGGGTGTTGAGAATCGCCGGATCGCTCGACAAGAATCATCCTGATTCGATTGTCGTGCAGCGAGCATCCGGACAGTTGTTCAAGGATCTCAAGCGGTCGCGACGCATCGCGGCACGCAATTTGAAATCCGAGGCGGACCGCGCCGTCGTCGAGTCCACCGCTACGGGATCTCCCGACCGTATCGACGACGAGACCGCAGGCCTCGCACTGATGACTCGTGCAGCGGGTGAGTACGCAGGAACCTTGATTCGAGCCAGGCCCTGTTACATCTGCAAGCAGCGGTACACGCTCGTCGATGCGTTCTACCACCAGCTGTGCCCGGACTGCGCCCAACTCAATCGGAGCAAGCGAGATGCTCGCACCGACCTGTCGGGGCGTCGTGCACTGCTCACCGGTGGTCGAGCGAAGATCGGCATGTACATCGCGCTCAGGTTGCTGCGAGACGGTGCTCATACGACGATCACGACACGATTTCCGAACGATGCGATTCGTCGCTTCTCCGCGATGGACGACAGCGACGAGTGGCTGCATCGACTTCGTGTCGTGGGAATCGACCTGCGTGACCCTGCCCAGGTGGTGGCCCTCGCCGATTCCGTCGCTGCAGAAGGACCACTGGACATTCTGATCAACAATGCTGCGCAGACGGTCAAGCGTTCGGCCGGTTCCTACGCCGCGCTGGTCGATGCCGAGGCTGAGGCTTTGCCGTCCGGTGATCAGGTGGACGTGATCACGTTCGGAAAAACGAGCGAGGCACACCCGGCGTCGCTCACGAGTGCACTCCCCCGCACCGACGAAGGCGCGGTGACGGGAGATGTCCTGTCGGCCGAAGCGGTGAGTTCGCTCGCGCTGATCGCAGGTTCGGCCACGGCGGAACGAATCGAGAAGGGCATCGCAATCGACGCAGGCGGACTGGTTCCCGACCTTGCGGACACGAACAGTTGGATTCACACCGTCGAGCAAGTCGATCCCGTCGAATTGCTCGAAGTGCAACTGTGCAACTCGGTCGCGCCTTTCATCCTCGTCTCACGCTTGCGTTCGGCGATGGAGGCCTCCGCTGCCCGGCGCAAGTACGTCGTCAATGTCTCGGCGATGGAGGGTCAGTTCAGCAGGGCCTACAAGGGGCCGGGACATCCCCACACCAACATGGCAAAGGCTGCGTTGAACATGTTGACTCGCACCAGCGCGAAGGAAATGCTGGGCAGCGGCATCCTCATGACTGCAGTCGACACCGGATGGATCACCGACGAACGACCGCACCCGACCAAGATGCGTCTTGCGGACGAGGGTTTTCACGCGCCGCTCGACCTCGTGGACGGAGCAGCGCGCGTCTACGACCCCATCGTGCAGGGCGAGCAGGGTGTCGATCTGCACGGACAGTTCCTCAAGGACTTCGCGCCTTCTCCTTGGTAGGGGTGCGGCGACGTTTGTGCTGCAATACTCACGGATATACAAGATCACTCCGGGGTGAGCAGCAGTCGAGAACGGTGGTCACAGATGGGCGACGACGTCGAACAACGCAAGTTCACTCGGCAGGATCGACATCGGTTCAGGCAGAAAGTGCAGGACTGTCTGGACGCCCTCGCGATCATGCTTGCCGATGAGACGTTCGACGTCGGTGAGCCGAAGATCGGCATGGAAGTCGAGCTCAACCTCGTCGACGACAGCATGGCACCGTCGATGGCGAACGCCGCCGTGCTCGACGCCATCGCTGATCCCGACTATCAAACCGAACTCGGCCAATTCAACATCGAGATCAACGTTGCTCCCCGTCCCCTCCACGGCAACAATGTTCGGGACCTCGAGGACGACCTCCGTCGGTCGCTGAATGCCGCCGACGAACGGGCACGTTCGTCCGGGAGCCGCCTCGTCATGATCGGCATGCTTCCGACGTTGGAGGAAAAGCACTTCGAGCACCGGTGGCTGTCGGCCAACCCCCGATACGACCTGTTGAATCAGCAGATCTTCGCCGCGCGCGGCGAAGACATCGAATTGCAGATCACCGGAGTTCGCCTCCCCGGTGCCGATGCGGCAGAGGAACTGTCGACGATCACCGACACCATCCTTCCCGAGGCCGCGTGCACCTCCGTGCAACTGCACCTGCAGGTGGCTCCCGACGAGTTCGCGTCGTACTGGAACGCAGCGCAGGCTCTGGCGGGTGTGCAAGTGGCGCTCGCCGCGAATTCGCCGTTCCTTGCGGGACGCGCCCTCTGGCACGAAACACGCATCCCGCTCTTCGAACAAGCTACCGACACACGTCCCCTGGAGCTCAAGAACCAGGGAGTCCGGCCGCGGGTCTGGTTCGGCGAGCGGTGGATCACCTCGATCTTCGACCTGTTCGAGGAAAACTCGCGATACTTTCCCGCACTGCTTCCCGTGTGCAGCGAGGAGGATCCGAAAGCTGTTCTCGCAGAGGGCGGAACGCCGGACCTGTCGGAGCTGAGAATGCACAACGGAACGGTCTACCGGTGGAACCGACCGATCTACGACCGCTCCGGCGGTGGACACCACATTCGGTTGGAGAACCGCGTACTTCCCGCCGGCCCGTCGATCGTGGACACACTGGCCGACGCTGCCTTCTACTACGGAACTGTCCGCTCGCTAGCCGACGCCGATCGACCGCTCTGGAGCCAGATGTCCTACGACGCAGCGGTCGAGAACCTCCATTCCGCGGCGCGCGGGGGTTTCGATTCCCGCCTGTACTGGCCGGAGGTGGGCTGGGTGAGCCCACAGGAGTTGGTACTTCGCCGACTACTGCCGATGGCGGACGCGGGACTGGCTGCCTACGGCGTGGATTCAGCCGTCCGCGATCGATACCTGGGTGTCATCGAGGGACGGTGCTTGAGCAAGAGGTCCGGGTCGGTGTGGCAACGCGACGCCGTCGTCGCACGGCAGCGAGCCGGAGAAGACCGCGAGGCGGCCCTGGCAGGCATGTTGTCCGACTACGTGACCCTGATGGACGAGGGCCGACCGGTGCACACCTGGCCGTTCTGAGGCTTACGATTCACGCATGCTGTATCGAGCGCTCGCAGATGTAACCGTCGTGGTGCATCTCGCCTTCATCGTCTACGTGGTGGTGGGCGGGTTCGTGGCCTGGCGGTGGCCGGGAACGATCTGGCTGCACGCGTGCGCTGCGGCGTGGGGATTCGCATCGATCGTGGTTGGCATCGACTGCCCACTGACCGCGCTGGAAAATTGGGCACGCAGCGGTAGCGGTGGGGCCGCGTTGCCGTCCACCGGATTCATCGATCATTACCTGACCGGAGTGATCTATCCGGACAGCGCGCTCGGCGTCGTCCGGCTCGCTGCAGCCAGCGCAGTGGTGATCTCCTGGGCCGGTTTCGTACTGATTCGTGTCCGCTCACGGGCGGTTCTTCGACTCACACACTGATACGCGTTACTGTCCAGTACATGACCTCTACCGACCCGACCGAGCGCGCCTCCTCATCGCGAACCTACGACATCGTGGTCTACGGGGCCACTGGATTCGTCGGTCGACTCACGGCTGCCTACCTGGCCGAACACGCGCCGGCCGGAACCAAGATCGCGCTCGCAGGCCGCACCCGTTCTCGGCTCGAATCCACGAGGCGGGCATTGCCTGCCGCGGCGGCGGAGTGGCCGCTCCTCGAAGCCGACGCAGCCGATGTGGACGCGCTCCGCGCCCTCGCCGAGGCGACACGCGTGGTGATCACCACGGTCGGTCCGTACGCGAAGTACGGACTACCCCTTGCGTCGGTGTGCGCGGAAGCAGGAACCGACTATGTCGATCTCACCGGTGAGGTGCTGTTCGCACGTAAGAGCATCGACGCCAATCACGATGTCGCGCAGCGCACCGGAGCTCGGATCATCCACTCGTGCGGATTCGACTCGATCCCGTCGGACATCGGGGTGCACGTGTTGCATTCGGCAGTCGCCGCCGACGATGCGGGCGAACTGACCGACACCACGCTCGTCGTCAGTTCCATGCGCGGCGGAGTCAGCGGGGGCACCGTCGACTCACTGCGTACGCAGATCGAAGAGGTCAAGAAGGACGGCGCTCTACGTAGGCTCGCTGCCCGCCCGTATTCGCTCAGCCCGGATCGCTCGCTCGAACCGAATCTCGGACGGCAGTCCGACGTAGCACTGGTCAAGGGATCGGACATTGCTCCCGGTGTGCGTGGATGGAAAGCACCGTTCGTGATGGCGTCGTACAACACGCGAGTCGTTCGGCGCTCGAACTCGCTCCGAGACTGGGCGTACGGGAAGGAATTCCGATACCGAGAGGTGATGTCGGTCGGCTCCTCGGTGGCATCGCCGCTCATCGCCGGAGCGGTGTCGGCGGGACTGGGTGCGCTGGTACTCGGAATGACCGTATTGCCGAAGAGGGTGCTCGATCGGGTGTTACCCAAGCCGGGCGATGGACCCAGCCCGAAGGCGCAGGAAAGTGGTCACTTCACGATGGACCTCTACACCACGACGACCTCGGGTGCGCACTACCGGTCGCGGGTGAAGGCCTCGGGAGATCCCGGCTACAAAGCGACTTCGGTCATGCTGGGCGAATCGGCTCTTGCTCTGGTCCACAACCGCAGCGAATTGCCGGACGCGGCGGGCGTCCTCACCCCGGCAACCGGACTCGGCGACGCCCTCGTCACGCGACTCCGGCACGCAGGCTTCGACATCTGGGCGAAGAAGGCCTGACCAGCGACCAGGACTTCCGATCGGATTTCAGGGTTTGGCCGGAGCTCCCAGGGAGGACACCTCGGCGTACAACGCCGAGGCCTCCTTGGGTGAATCCACCTGCGGCGGTGAGCCTTCCAGCGGCTGAGTTGCCGATTCCCGCAAGAATCCGACGGCAACCAACCCGATGATGCCTGTGATGATCAGGTAGTACGCAGGGATCATCGCACTGCCGGTGGAACTCACCAATGCCGAGGTCACCAGCGGCGTAGTACCGCCGAAGAGCGACACCGACAAGTTGAATCCGATGGACAGCGCGGCGTACCGCACTCGCGTCGGGAACAGCGCAGGGAGCGTCGACGCACTCGGCGCAGCGAAGCACGCCAGGACGACGCCGAGAATCAGGCATCCGAAGAGTGGACCGACCCACCCGGTCTGGCGAATCAGCAGGAAGCACGGAATCGCCAGGACGATCTGAGCGATGGCGCCGAACACGAAGACGGGTTTACGCCCGATCCAGTCGGTCAGCCGGCCGACCCCGACGATGATCGACACCACGATGACCATTGCCGAGAGCACCAAGAGGTCCGCGCTGAGCTGACTGCGGCCGAGGACCTCGGTGAAGTACGTGGGCAGATAGCTCGTCACCATGTAGTTGGTCACGTTGTACAGCAACACGATTCCCATGCAGATCAACAGCGCCCGCCAGTGCTGGGTGAAGATTTTGCCGATCTGCCTCGCGCCGCTCTCCTGCTCCTTGACCTTGTTGTCGTGTTCGTCGAGTTGCTTGCGGAACGCGGGGGTGTCCTCGAGTTTGAGCCTGAGATACAACCCGATGATGCCCATCGGTCCGGCAATGAAAAACGGTATCCGCCAGCCCCATTCGACCATGGTCGCATCTCCGAGTACCGCGTTGAGGATCGTGACGAGACCGGATCCCATCGCGTACCCGACGAACGTTCCGAAATCCAACCAACTTCCGAGAAAGCCCCGCCTCTTGTCGGGCGAGTACTCAGCGATGAAGGTCGTCGCGCCTCCGTACTCGCCGCCCGTCGAGAATCCCTGGACGAGCCTCGCGACCAGGAGCAGAATCGGTGCCCAGATCCCGATGGACGCATAACTCGGAATGAGACCGACAGCCAGCGTTCCTGCGGCCATCATGATCATCGTCGCCGCCAGCACCTTCTGCCGTCCGATCCGGTCACCCAGCGGCCCGAAGAACAATCCACCGAGCGGCCGTACGACAAATGCTGCAGCGAACGTGGCAAACGTGCTGATCAACTGGACCGCAGGCGAGGCGTCGGGATAGAACACCTTGCCGAGCGTCGCAGCCAGGTAGCCGTAGACGCCGAAGTCGAACCACTCCATCGTGTTGCCCAACGCTGCAGCGGACACCGCGCGCTTCAACATCGGTTGGTCGACGACTGTGATGCCGTCTTCGGTCAATTTCGGCTTCCGATGCATCAGTCGCGCGAACGCACCGCGCCTGAGGTGCTGGACGTGGTCGTGTCCCCACCGCTGATCGTTCGGTGGCGTCTGAGGTGATTCCGAGTCGTGCGCAACCGTCATTTCCCCAACGTTAGCCAGCGAAACGATCGACTATCAAATGCACCAGTCGCGCAGTCGGGAGTTCGGAAGCCGTTTCCGCAGGCCATGCGACCTGAGAACGAATTATGCTTCGCCTGTTCACATTTCGGTCAATAAACCCAAATCGGACAGCGGTGGAACAGGGCGTGCAAGCACCGAGCACGGCGTTGCTGGCACGATGGACGGGTGCCGAACCACAATTACGGGCTGACGGTCAGTTGGACGGGAAACCGTGGAACCGGAACTTCGAGCCCCCGTGACTACGACCGAGACCACACTGTCTCCGCCCCCGACAAGCCGGACCTTCTGGCGAGTTCGGATCCCAGTTTTCGCGGCGACCGTGCGCGATGGAATCCCGAGGAGATGTTGGTGGCGTCTCTGTCGAGCTGCCACATGCTCTGGTTTCTGGGACTAGCGGCCGCGGCAGGGGTGGTGGTGACGGCGTACGTCGACTCGCCGAGCGGAGTCATGACCGAGCTGACCGATGGCTCGGGGCAGTTCGTCGAGGTGACGCTGTCGCCTGCGGTCACCGTCGCCGAATCGAACATGATCGGACTGGCCGAAAAACTGCACGGGCCGGCCTCGGCGAAGTGCTTCATCGCGCGCTCGGTGAACTTTCCTGTTCGCCACTGCCCGACCACCGTGGTGGCGTCGTGACGGTCACTCTGATCGTCGATGTCGACACCGGTATCGACGATTCCCTCGCGCTTCTGTACCTGCTGGCAAGTCCTGAGGCCGAAATCCTGTCGATCGCGTCGACTGCAGGCAACGTGCCGGTGAACCAGGTAGCCGCCAACAACCTCGCGTGGCTCGACCTGTGTGACGCCGGGGACATCGAGGTCACCCTCGGTGCCAGCGCGCCGCTTGTCGCGCCTCTGATGACCACCGAGGACACGCACGGACCTCAGGGAATCGGCTACGCCGAACTACCGATCTCGAGCAGACAACTGTCCGATCGCGATGCGGCCACCGCATGGGTCGAACTCGTCCGCGAGCGCCCCGGCGCGATCACTGGGTTGGTCACCGGACCGTTGACGAATCTAGCCACCGCCATACGCATCGAACCCGAACTACCGCGGTTACTGAAGCGGCTGGTCTTGATGGGCGGCGCATTTCAGCACCCTGGAAATACGACACCGACCAGTGAGTGGAATGTCGCCGTCGACCCCGAGGCAGCCTCGGAAGTATTCGCAGCGTTCTCCGGACTTCCGGAGGACCGGCTGCCGATCGTATGCGCACTCGACATCACCGAAACGATCGAGATGTATCCGGATCACATCGCACGATTGGCCGAGCGCGCAGGAAGTGTCCCGCCCGAGCTCATCTCGGAGTCGGACCTGTCGACGACTAGATCAAACGCATCCAACCCCCTCGTCCGCCATTTCTCCGACGCGGTGCGCTTCTACATGGAGTTCCATCGCGACCATGACCAGGGATTTCTCGCGCACATGCATGACCCGTTCGCCGCGGCCGTCGCACTGGATCCGACCATTGCGACCTATCGGGCGGCGACTGTCGACGTCGAACTCGACGGAACCCTCACTCGTGGAACGACAGTCGCAGACTGGCGCGGAATGTGGGCACGTCCGCACAACGCTGCCGTCGCCGCCACCACCGATCCGGCCGCATTCTTCGACGATCTGATAGACCGAGTGGGGTCGCTTGCGGCGCGGCTCTACCCACCCCACACCCGGAGTTGACGCCCACCGGGGGCAGCTACTCGGGTAGGTCTCGCGAGTGACCGTCGAAGGCGTCGAGGAGTTGCTGCGCCGCCAATGCTGCAGTCGAGGATCCGTCTCGAACTCGGCGTTCGACGTCTGC
Source organism: Rhodococcus sp. P1Y (assembly GCF_003641205.1). Classification (NCBI taxonomy): domain Bacteria; kingdom Bacillati; phylum Actinomycetota; class Actinomycetes; order Mycobacteriales; family Nocardiaceae; genus Rhodococcus; species Rhodococcus sp. P1Y. The sequence goes on along the minus strand of NZ_CP032762.1, from coordinate 3,632,658 downwards.
CCTTATCTGCTTGACCGACGCATTCTGAGCGAGGCGTCGGAGCAGTTGATCGTTGACCATGGTCCACGTCCAGTCGACCTGCTGCCTTCGACGCTTCTCGGCGAACTCCCCTGCGTCGGAAAGCACTTGCCGGTGCCGCAGGACGGTGTTCCAGAACTCCTCGAGGCCGACCTTCTCCAGCGCACTCATCGTCAACACGGGCGGCTGCCAGATCGCGTCGTGCGGATAGATCATCCGTAGCGCTCCTGCCAGCTCTCGCGCAGCAGATTTCGCTTCGATCGCGTGCTTGCCGTCAGCCTTGTTGACGGCCACGAGATCGGCAAGTTCCAGGACGCCCTTCTTGATGCCCTGCAGCTGGTCTCCAGTTCGTGCCAGAGTCAGGAAAGCGAAACAATCGACCATGTTGGCCACGGTCACCTCGGACTGCCCGACCCCGACTGTTTCGACGAGGATGACGTCGAACCCCGCGGCCTCGAGCAGCACGATCGTTTCCCTGGTTGCACGCGCCACTCCCCCGAGCGTCCCCGACGTCGGCGACGGTCTGATGTAGGCCTCAGGCTGCACTGCCAGGTTCGCCATGCGCGTCTTGTCCCCGAGGATCGAACCGCCCGTTCGCGTCGACGACGGGTCGACGGCGAGAACCGCGACGCGATGTCCCTTCTCGATCAGATACATCCCGAGGGCATCGATGAACGTCGATTTTCCGACACCGGGGACGCCGGTGATTCCGACTCGGTGTGACCCTCCGGCCTTCGGCAGCAGCTGCAGAAGCAATTCCTGTGCAAGGTTGCGATGGTCGGTCCTCGTCGACTCCACAAGTGTGATCGCGCGAGCCAGACCGGAGCGTTCGTTCGCGAGCACCGACTGTGCGACGGCGTCGATATCGATCGTGCGCGTTCTGTTCGGAGAACTCATGCTCAGGCGGATGCCTCGCGCGGTGCGTGACCGAGCTGCTCGGACAGCTTTTCGACCAGACCGATCGCCGCGTCGGCAATGACAGTTCCCGGTGGGAAGATCGCCGCGGCCCCCGCAGCGTAGAGCTCGTCGAAATCACCCGGAGGGATGACACCGCCGACGACGATCATGATGTCGGGCCGATCCACCGCAGCGAGAGCCTCTCGCAACGCAGGCACAAGCGTCAGGTGACCCGCGGCCAGTGAGGACACTCCGACGACGTGAACGTCGTTGTCAGCCGCCTGACGCGCGACCTCCTCCGGGGTTTGGAACAACGGGCCGACGTCGACGTCGAATCCGATATCCGCGAACGCGGTAGCAATGACCTTCTGGCCGCGGTCGTGCCCATCCTGGCCCATCTTGCACACCAGCACACGTGGACGTCTGCCCTCGTCTTCGGCGAACCGCTCGACCAGCTCGGTCGCGCGGGTCAAGTTCTTGGCTTTTCCTGCTTCGTCGCGGTACACGCCACTGATTGTCCGGATTTCTGCCTGATGGCGCCCGTACACCTTCTCCAGCGCGTCGGAGATTTCCCCGACGGTTGCCATCTTGCGCGCGGCGTCGATTGCGAGATTGAGCAGGTTGTTCTCCATGCCGGTCTCGGTCGATGCGGCTGCGCGCGTCAGGTTTGCCAGCGCTGCCTCGACCTCCTCGGAATTGCGTTCCGCGCGCAGACGCTCGAGTTTCTCGATCTGCTCCTTACGCACCTTGGAGTTCTCGACCTTGAGAACCTCGATGGTGTCCGGCTCGTCGGGCACATACTTGTTCACTCCGACGAGCGGCTGACGCCCAGAGTCGATTCGCGCCTGGGTCCGCGCCGCGGCTTCCTCGATGCGCAGTTTGGGAATTCCCTCGCCGATGGCCTGGGCCATACCGCCCGCGGCTTCGACTTCGGCGATGTGTGCACGGGCGCGGTTCGCCAGCTGATGGGTGAGCCACTCGACGTAGTGAGAACCGCCCCACGGGTCGATAGGTCGTACGGTGTTCGACTCCTGCTGGATCAACAGCTGCGTGTTACGCGCGATGCGCGCCGAGAAGTCCGTCGGCAGCGCGAGTGCCTCGTCGAGTGCGTTGGTGTGCAACGACTGCGTGTGTCCCTGCGTCGCGGCCATCGCCTCCACACAGGTACGGGCAACGTTGTTGAACACGTCCTGCGCGGTCAACGACCACCCGGATGTCTGCGAGTGTGTGCGCAGTGAGCGAGATTTGGCGCTCTTGGGCTCGAACTGCTGTACCAGCTCGGACCAGAGAAGTCGTCCGGCGCGCAGCTTTGCGACCTCCATGAAGAAGTTCATCCCGATCGCCCAGAAGAACGACAGACGGGGCGCGAACGTATCGATGTCCATGCCTGCGTCCAAGCCTGCTCGAATGTATTCGACCCCGTCCGCCAGGGTGTATGCGAGCTCCAGATCTGCTGTAGCCCCGGCCTCCTGAATGTGATACCCGGAGATGGAGATCGAGTTGTACTTGGGCATCTTCTCGCTCGTGTACGCGAAGATGTCCGAGATGATCCGCATGGAGGGTTTGGGCGGATAGATGTAGGTGTTGCGGACCATGAACTCTTTGAGAATGTCGTTCTGGATGGTTCCGGCCAGTTTCTCGGGGCCGACTCCCTGCTCCTCCGCCGCGGCGACGTACAACGCGAGAATCGGCAACACCGCGCCGTTCATCGTCATCGACACCGACACACTGCCGAGGTCGATTCCGTCGAAGAGCTGACGCATGTCGTAGATCGAATCGATTGCCACACCGGCCATTCCGACATCACCCTGAACTCGCGGATGATCGGAGTCGTAGCCGCGGTGCGTCGCGAGGTCGAACGCGACGGACAGTCCCTTCTGGCCTGCCGCGAGATTGCGACGATAGAACGCGTTCGATTCCGCCGCAGTCGAAAATCCGGCGTACTGACGAATAGTCCACGGCTGGTTGACATACATCGTCGGGTACGGGCCGCGGATGAACGGCGGAGTTCCCGGGTAGCTGTCCAGCGGGTATCCCTCAGCCTGGGCTGCGTCGCGGTCGGCCTTGGTGAACACCGGCTTGACGTCTATTCCTTCGGGCGTCGACCAGACGACCTGATCGGCCGTGTAATTGTTCGCAGCCGCAGCCGCGTCGATGTGGGCGGCCACATCCTCGGGGGTAGGCGCCTTGGGTGCTGGTTCGTGTGGATCCTTCAGCGGTACATCGGCGAAGCTGCCGATGACGTGTGACGTACGCGAGTCATGAGTGGTCATCGTCAGGCTCCAAGAAATTCTAGAAGGTCGTCCAGAACGGTCACGGCGTCGACCTTGGCGGTGAGGAAGTCGTCGGGACGCATCTCACCCGTGACCCCGGCGAAGATCTTGTCCGGGCCCGCCAGCAAGACTCTCTCGACTCCCGCGGCACGCAGAGCCGCTACTGCGGCCGCTGCCTCGTCGCCGTACCGCTTGTCTGTGCCGCACAGCACCGCGATGCGGGCGCCGGACGTACGCACTGCATCGGCCATCGTGTCCGCGGTCAACGGACCCGGATTTTCAGAGTGAATCCCGCCTGATGCAAGAAGATTCGCGGCGAACGTGGTCCTGACGTTGTGCTCGGCCACCGAACCGATCGGAGCGAGTAGGGCCAGAGGGCGTGCATCGTTCTCGGCGAGGTAGGCGTCGGATCGATCACGCAGGGCCTCGAATGCGGCGCCGTACCGATCCACTTTCGGTGACGAAGTCGGAGGAGGAAGAGGTGCTTCGGCAAGATTGGGGAACTCGTTCACACCGGTCAGCGGTGTACGACGGTGCGCGATGTCGGAATCACGTGCAGCCTTGACTGCAGCGATCGCGTCGGCGAGCGCACCGGACTCCAGCGCGGCCGAATAACCTCCCTCGGCTTCGATCTTCTGCGTGAACTGCCATGCCTTCTCGGCAAGTTCGTCCGTGAGCTGCTCGATGTACCACGACCCTGAACCGGGGTCGAGAACACGTCCCAGGTGCGATTCCTCCAGCAGCAACAACTGTGTGTTGCGAGCGATACGCGAGGAGAAGGTCTTCGACACCCCTGCTGCACCGCCGTCGAGTGCCACATCGAAGGGTAGGACGGTGACCGCGTCTGCACCACCGATTCCCGCTCCGAACGCGGCGAGTGTCGTGCGAAGCATGTTCACCCACGGATCACGCTGCGCCATCATTGCTTCCGACGTCACACCATGTTGCGGTGCACCGCCGGAGGACGGTGCACCGACGACCTGTGCCACCCGTGCCCACAGTGTGCGTGCGGCACGGAATTTGGCGATGGTCTGGAATTGATCGTCGGTGGCCGCGAAACGGAACTCCAACTGGCCCAGCGCCTGCGCGGCGGTCAGCCCCGCTGATGTCAGTTCGCGGAGATATTCGAGTCCCGCAGCAACTGCGGCACCCACCTCCTGCGAATCGCTCGCTCCGCGATTGTGGAAGACGGTGCCGTCGACGGTGATTGCGCGTACGCGCTCGGTTCGTTCGGCCGACGTTCTCGCGAGCGTTACGACTGCGTTCAGTGGAGGGGCCTCGTCACCGGCGAATCGGGCGGTGAGTGTGGCTGCGCCGAGCCGAATATCGATCGCGGAGCGATCGCCGACTTCGGCGGAATCGACCGCCGAGAGCAGCGCCTCGGCCGCATCCACCGTGTCGGCTCGTGCGTCGAGGACGACCGGAGCCAGATCGAACAGCACCCCGTTCAACGCCGGGGAGATCCCGGCTACGGGAAGGGAGTGTTCACCTACTACGAGCCAGAGTGCGCTGACGCCGTTGTTCAAACCATCGAGGATGGATCGGTTGACGGCTTCGGGATCGGTTTGTCCGAAGCCGAAGCGCGCGCTGACCTTCCATCCTGCGTTCACGTCGCGCGTTGCATCACGTCCCCGGACGAACGGAAAGCTACCGGGGAGTGAATTCTCGGGTGTTTCGTCGAGGGCGCCGTAGAGCGGCGCAATGGTCACGCCGTCGTACGTGGTGGCGTCGAGCAAATGCTCCGGGTCCTCGGGAAGATCCGCGATGTCGACCCTGCGAGACTTCGCGAGAACCCCGGCGACAGCCTTCTGCCACGCGGTATACGCGCGTCGTGAGGCATCCTCTTGTGAAGCAATGGACACGGTGACTGCTCCCTCGATTCAATCGACTCACGAGCCGATCGACATTTTGCGACTTTTGTGATGTTAACCGCGATTGCTCCGACACTATCGTGAGGATCACCTCATGTTCACATGGGAGGCGGTTTCGCGCCGTTCTACACCGGTCGGGCAACGGTAATGTCGGTGGACGTGATGAGGCGCGTTCGAGATCCACGACTGATCGTCCTCGTTCTGCTGTTGATTGCTCTCGGAGTAGCTGCTGCTGTCGCACCACATCCGTCGATCGAACAAATGCGGCAATGGTCACTGTCGGTGGGCCCGGCGTTCCCGCTCGTGTTCTTCGCAGTTCATGCCGTCGTCACGATCGCACCCATTCCTCGTACGATTTTCACACTCGCAGCGGGCGTGCTGTTCGGCCCGGTCACCGGGATCGCCGTAACGGTCGGCGCGTCCACCGTGAGTGCTGTTCTGGCGCTTTTGATGGTGCGGGTCGTCGGGCGTGAATGGTTCGCCACCAGAATGACCCATCCTGCTGTTCGGTCGATAGACGACAGCTTGGTGCGACGTGGGTGGCTGGCAGTGGGATCGCTTCGGCTGATCGCGCCCGTCCCCTTCTCGGTCGTCAACTACTCCTGCGGAATCTCTTCCATCCGAGTGGCACCGTTTGCCCTTGCCACCGCGGTCGGTGTCGTGCCCGGCACCGTCGGCATCGTCGTGCTGGGCGATGCGATCGGCGGGCACGCGAATCCGTGGATGCTCGCTCTTTCGGGGTTCTGCATCGCTCTCGGTGTCGTAGGCCTCGTGGTCGACTGGCGCCTGTCCACCCGCAGTGCGCGACGTCAACCCGCGAAACTTGATTCCTAGAAGTCAAGTCAAATTCATTGACTATGGCTGATCAACGCAATAACCTTGTCGCATGTTCGTGATGACCGTCGACCAGCGGCGAAGCCGACGCGACATCGACCGGGTGGACGCACTGCTCGATTCGATGCGAGGTGCACCCCTGCTCAGACCGTTCGAACGAACAGCAGGCGACGAAGTACAAGCTGTGGTCGAGACGTCGGACCTAGGTGCACACACGGTCATCGATATTGCCCTCGCACTGGTCAGGCAAGGAACCTGGAGCGTCGGGATCGGCATAGGTTCCGTCGAAGAACCGCTACCGACCAGCACGCGCGCGGGACGCGGACCGGCGTTCGAGGCAGCGCGCGACGCCGTGACACGCGCCAAGAACGCACCGGGCAACGTTGCCGTGAGTGTGGCGGACGACACGATGACGGACCGATGCCGAGACGCAGAGACAGCTCTCGCGCTCGTCTGCCTCCTCGTCACCGATCGGACCGAGCAAGGGCACGCCGCCGTCGACCTGATGACCGCGGGCCACACCCAGACCAGTGCCGCCGAGCACCTCGGCATCAGCAAGCAGGCAATGTCGCAAAGACTGTCGGTGGCACGGTGGACCATCGAGACAGACGGCCGAAGACTGGCCACCCATCTCCTCGCCGACGTCGGGGAGAACGCACGCACGCGAAGGAATCCATGACAGTCACGACACTTCTTCTGCTCGCGGCATCCGCTGCGGTGTCGGTCACGCCATCGGCGGCACCGCTGCCTCGATGGACCACAGCCGTCCTCGCCGCAGCCCTACTCGGTCTCGCCGCTGTCACAGCAACGCAGACTGGCCCCGCGCACGGAGTCTCCCTCGCAGCCACATACGTGGTGACGGTTCTCGCAGCAGCGGCAGGTGGTTCGACGATAGTGACCGCGGTGTTCCGCTTGGCTCGTCGCCGCGGAACAACGGATCCCGATAGCTCGGCTGGACCGCTTCACGGCGGCAAGACCATCGGGGTCCTCGAGCGCACAGCAGTGGCTGCCGCGATCCTGGCCGGCTGGCCCGAGGGCATAGCAATCGTGCTGGCAGTCAAAGGCCTGGCGCGCTACCCCGAACTACGTGCAGCCGAACCGGTCACGTCGTCGACCACACCCACTTCGCCTGCCACACCTACAGCCACGTCGGCATCGGAACAGTTCATCATCGGAACCTTCACCAGCGTCGTCTGGGCCGTAGCCGTGTGCGGCGTCGGTTACGCACTGGTGAGCTGATCAAAGCGAACGACCGTTGGTGACGCCTACTCCGTCTCGTGCGGAGCAGAGGACAACTGACCGGCATCGGTGCCTTTGGTCAGACTGGGATCGGGCGCAAGCGACGTGTCGACGGGAGTCCGCGCGACCGCCTCCGCGGCCGCCACTGCCTCGGCAACAGCCGGGTCCGTCCTCGTTTCGAACCATTCGGCGACCTCGGCCGAATCGTCCGCGGACTCGGGTCCTTCGCTGTTCGCACTTGGCTCGAACCGGAAGACACCGTCTTCTCCCGGCGCGCCGAGTGTTTTCGCGAAGCCCTTGAGCGCGTCGCCGAAGTCGCTCGGGATCATCCACACCTTGTTGGCGTCACCCTGTGCCATCTGCGGCAGTGTCTGCATGTACTGGTAGGCCAGCAGTTCCGGCGTCGGCTTACCGTTCTTGATCGCCGCGAACACCTTCTCGATTGCCTTGGCCTGCCCCTGCGCCTGCAGGTACTTGGCGGCGCGGTCACCCTCCGCACGAAGAATGCGCGACTGACGTTCACCCTCGGCGGTCAGGATGGCGGCTTGCTTACCGCCCTCCGCGGCCAGAATCCGGCTCTGCTTGTCGCCTTCCGCGGTTTTGATCGCAGACTCGCGATGACCCTCGGCAGTCAGAATGGTGGCGCGCTTCTCACGGTCCGCCTTCATCTGCTTCTCCATCGACTCCTGAATCGACGGCGGCGGATCGATGCTCTTGAGCTCTACTCGGGCGACTCGCAGACCCCATCGACCTGTCGCTTCGTCGAGCACGACGCGCAACTGCCCGTTGATCGAATCACGAGAGGTGAGCGTCTCCTCCAGCGTCATTCCGCCGACGACGTTGCGCAGTGTCGTGGTGGTCAGCTGCTCCACGCCGACGATGTAGTTGTTGATCTCGTAGACGGCGGACTGTGGGTTGGTCACCTGGAAGTACACGACGGTGTCGATCGACACCGTCAGGTTGTCCTTGGTGATCACCGGCTGGGGCGGAAACGACACGACGCGTTCACGCAGATCCACCTTGGCCCTGATGCGGTCCACGAACGGGACCAGAAAGGTGAGCTGACCCGACACGGTCCGGACATAGCGGCCGAGCCGTTCGATCACCGCGGCTTCCGCTTGCGGGACGATCGAGACGGACTTGGCTACGAGAACGACCACGAGTAGAACGATTACGCCTAGAACTATCAGAGCTGCCATGAAACTAAGGTCCCCTCCACACGACGGCTGTAGCGCCGTCTATTTCCATCACGGTCACGGTGGTTCCTGGTGCATAGACCTCGGATTCGTCGAGGGGACGCGCAGTCCACACCTCGCCGCCGAGTTTGACTTGCCCTTCGTGGGCCGAAACCTGTTCGAGCACAACAGCGCTCTTACCCGTCAATGCAGCAGCGTTGGTCGCCAACGCGGGTGGGGCAGCGAAGCGACGCAGCAAGATCGGCCGGACGCCCAAGATCAGAACGAGCGACACGACGCCGAACACGATTGCGTCGGCCCACACCGGGAAGTCGGTGACAGAGGCAATGCCAGCCGTCGCCAGCGCTCCGCCTGCGAGCATGAGCAGGAAGAAATCCCCCGTCAGCGCTTCGGCTGCTGCGAGTCCAATTCCTGCGATGAGCCAGATGATCGCCGCCACATCATCCATACAACCACAATTCGGACATCAGCCGGTGGCGCCGGCGCCGAGTTACCTACTGCTCAGTGACGAAATCGACCAACTGTTCCACCGCGCCGATGAGGGGGGCCTCCAAATCTCTGAAGGACGACACCGACGAATACACACGTCGCCAGCCCTCTTTGGGCGTGCCCCAGCCGAGTTCACGGCAAATACCGGTCTTCCAATCCTCGCCGCGCGGAATCTTCGGCCATGCCGTGATCCCAACTGCCTTCGGCCGCACCGCTTCCCACACGTCGATGTACGGGTGACCGGTCACCAACACGTGGGGTCCAAGCGATGCCGTCAACTTGGATTCCTTGGATCCCGTCACCAGGTGGTCGACGAGAACTCCCACCCGTCGATTCGGACCCGGCTCGAATTCGGCCAGACGTTCGCCGAGGTTGTCGAGACCCTCCAGGTGTTCCACGACCACGCCTTCGACCCGTAGATCGTGACCCCACACACTCTCCACCAGAGCTGCGTCATGGACGCCTTCCACCCAAATCCTGCTGGCGCGGGCCGTCCTGGCGCGCAGACCCACCACTGCGGTGGATCCGGATGCAGAACGAGTGGCGTTCTGCGCTTTGGGTGCGGCCACCGGCCGGATCAGAGTCACACGCTTGCCGTCGATGAGGAACGCAGCTTCGCGCAGGGCGAACAAACGTGTTGTGCGCGCCGAATCCTCCAGCCGCACGAAGTCGCCGTCGTACGTTCGCTCGAACCCGACTACAGCGCCACAGAACCCGCTCCCAGCGTCCTCGACCACCAAGCCACGCTCCGCTGGAACCTGAGGCGCAGGGACCTTACGCATTCTGCTGTGCCCCGAAAGAATGTCTCCGCCGTACATATCAGCCACGGCCGACAACGGTAGCGATGACGGTCCCCGAGCACACGTCGCCACGCCGACCTAAACTCTTGAGTCGTGAGTTCTCCAAGTGCAAGCCTCGCGGTGTGGACCAGTTCGTGGCTGGCAGGCATCAGCGCGCCCGACGACGTCATCGACGCGATGGCCGAATGGGCGCCGATGCATCTCGTCGTCGCCGCCGATGAGACGACAGCCCTTCTCACGGGCTTGTCGTGGCCGGACCCGCGGGCCGACGGTATTGCGGCCGTGCTCACCTCGATCAGAGCGCAGATCCCAGGTCCGAGTGTCGATGCCGTCATCGAGCTTCTCCTTCCGACGGCCGGTGCCGTCGAGGACCTACCTCCGCGTACCGAATTCGCACGGGCAGCCATCGGTGCCGGCCAGGCCGTGGTTCTCGGCCGAGCAGGAACGAGCGGCCTGGCATTCGTGCCGACAGTCGAAGGCCCCGACGTCATGCGCTGGACAGCTTTCTCCACCCCGGTCAAAGACCACTACACCCGCGACTTCACACTCGGCGAGGCGGAGTACGCCATGCGCGACGCGGTCCGCGGCGCTGCCGAGGCACTCGGCTCCATGCAATCGTTGCCCACCAGGGCCGAACACGGCGATGCTCGTACTCGTATCGGCGAGGAACTCGCCGAGCTCATGCGTCACCGCTACCCGGTCGACACCCCTGAACGCGCATTGAGGGTCCTGGAGTCCGCCGACCGGGTCTCGGCGATTCTGTCCGTAGCACGCAGCTCGGCTCCGACCGAAGCGCCCACGGCCGGCGCGGCTCTGGCGCGGGAAGAGCTGATCCGGCCTCTGTGGGCGGCGGTCCGAGCAGCCAGGTTGAGCGCGATCGCAGCAGGCGTGGCGTCGAGCGTTCCACGACGCTGACCCAGGGCTCCTGGCTAGCTGCGAACGGGCCGAGCCGGGGTCTCACAGCACCCGAGCGCGCACCGCTGACCGTTGAGCGTCTCCCCGTAGCTCCTCACGGCGCCGATCCGCCGTGCGCTCACGCCCGCGATGTGTTCGCGAACCAGCTCGACGACCATCTTCGCGAAACGCACGTCTGCTCCCGGCGTCGACGCCCGAGCGAACGAGATCGAGAGCTCCTCGGCCTTCTCCTCCGCCTCGGTATCGAGGTCCCACACCACTTCGAGGTGGTCGGAGACAAATCCGATGGGACACACGACGACAGCATCGACGCCCTTGGCCGCCAACACCTCGAGGTGGTCGCAGATGTCGGGCTCCAACCACGGCACCTGCGGCGGGCCGGACCGTGACTGCCACACCACGTCGTACTCGTCGATCCCGGCGGCGGCCGCAGCCAACCGCGACGCATCCTCGACCTGACGGCTGTAGAGGTGACCACCGTCGGTGGGAGGGCCCGCGTTCGCATCGGCGGCCGAAGGTATCGAATGCGCGGTGAACACCAGTCGCGCGCCTGACCGTCGATCGGGTGGGAGTTGGCCGAGCGCGGACGTGATCGCGTCGGCGAAGGCCGAGACCATCAAGGGGTGGTCGTAGTACTGACGAATTTTGGTCAGGTCCGGCGCCCCGGCGCCGACCGACTCGCGCGCACGGGCAATGTCCTCGTGGTACTGCCTGCACCCCGAATACCCGCCCCACGCCGAGGTAGGAAACACGAGGGCGCGTTCGACGCCGTCGGACTGCATGGCCGCGACGGTGTCCTCGACCATGGGATGCCAGTTTCGATTCCCGAAGTACACCGGCAAATCGATTCCAGCGGAATCGAACTCGGTCTCGATGGCGGCGATGATATTGCGGTTGAGAGCGTTGATCGGCGATACACCACCGAAATGCATGTAGTGCTCGACCACGGCGTCCAGCCTCTCGGGAGGTACGCCGCGACCGCGAGTGACGTTTTCGAGGAACGGTCTGACGTGTGCTGGCTCCTCAGGGCCGCCGAACGAGAGCAGGAGTAGGGCATCGAACCCGGTGGACGTCGTCATCTCTCCATTGTGCGCTCACGCTTGATGTGACCGACAACGCACCGGCCCTGACAGACGGTACGAGACCGTCGATCAGGGCCGGTGTGTAGCTGGAAGATTGGTAGCGATTACATGTTGTCCGGCAAATACGTGTTGTGGCTTGCACCGCCGTCGACGTAGATGATCGATCCGGTCGTGCCGGGCAGCCAATCGGACAGCAACGCGACGACCGACTTCGCGACAACGGTGGGGTCGTTGACATCCCACCCGATCGGAGCCGCGCCGTCCCAGTACACGTTGAGCTGATTCATCTTGGCAGCATCGTCGGTAGCCGTTCCGGCGATGGCCTTCGCCGCGAGCGTCTTGATCGGTCCGGCTGCAACGAGATTGGAACGGATCTTCTTCGCGGCGCCCACCTCGCGGGCGACGTACCTGTTGACGGACTCGAGTGCAGCCTTGGCCACACCCATCCAGTTGTAGTACGGCATCGAGGTACGGGGATCGAAGTCCATGCCCACGATCGATCCACCCTCGTTCATGACGGGCAGGACTGCGCGGGCCAGCGAAGCGTAGCTCCATGCCGAGATCTCGAACGCCTTGGCAGCGTCGGGCCCCGGTCCTTCGAGGAACGGCTTGGCGTCCGGACCCATCAGGGTGCGCGGCGCGAAAGCGATCGAGTGCAGCACACCGTCGACACCCTCGGGAGCTATCTCGCGAACACGGTCCGCGAGCGCCGCGAGGTGTTCCTCGTTGGTTGCGTCGAGTTCGATGGCCGGCGGCACCGGCTGCGGCAGTCGCTGCGCGATACGGTCGATCAGGCGAAGCCGATCGAAGCCGGTGATGATGACCTTGGCGCCTTGGTTCTGCGCCATCGCAGCCGCGTGAAAAGCGATCGAGGCATCGGTGATGATGCCCGTCACGAGAATTGTCTTGCCTTCGAGCAATCCGCCCATGTGAAGTCTTCTTCCTAACCGATCGGTGTCAACGAGTATTCGAGTACGAACTGATCAGTGACCCATACCGAGGCCACCGTCGACGGGAATGACAGCCCCGGAGACGTACGAAGCATCCGGCGAAGCGAGCCAGCTGATCACGCCTGCGACCTCGTCGGTCGTGCCCTTGCGGGAGAGCGGGATAGCGCTGATGGCCATCTCCTGGTACTTGTCGTCGAGCGCCTGTGTCATCTCGGTGTCGATGAATCCGGGTGCGACCACGTTCGCGGTGATCGATCGCGAACCGAGTTCACGGGTCAGCGACCGGGCAAGACCGATGACACCTGCCTTGGACGCTGCGTAGTTCGCCTGACCGGGCGTGCCCATCAGGCCGACAGCCGATCCGAGGAAGATGAATCGACCGTACCGAGCGCGCAGCATGGACCGGCTCGCGCGCTTGGCAACGCGGAACGCGCCGGTGAGGTTTGCGTCGATGACTTTGGAGAACTGCTCTTCGCTCATCCGCATGATCAGCGTGTCGTCGGTTATGCCTGCGTTGGAGACGAGTACCTCGACGGGTCCCTGCTTCTCCTCGACCTCTTTGAATGCGGCGTCTACTGATTCGGAGTCGGTGACGTCGCACACGACGCCGAACAAACCTTCGGGCACGCCCGACCCGCGGTGGGTGACGGCGACCTTGTGCCCGTCGGCTGCGAGACGCTGGGCAATGGACAGACCGATGCCTCGGTTACCTCCGGTGACGAGTACCGATCGTGCGATGAAGTCGGGTGTGGACATGCCTGCAACCTATCTGTTCGTGCTGGAATGACAAAGCGGAACTTACTGGTGAGTAATACCAGCGAATCAGGGCAATCTTTGCCGAAGAACCAAAGCGGAACCCAATCCTGTTGCGGTGAAAAGAACTCCGAGAATCAACCACGGTCGGCTCGCGTCACCTCGGGTGATCTCGAATCCGATCTGTTCTTCGAGCGTGTCGTAGACCGCTCTCAGCTCCTCGAGTGACGAGGCTGTGAAGAAACTGCCACCGGACAGCGAGGCAATCTCGCGCAGCGACGGATCGTCGACGGGTACAGGCACGCGCTCACTACCCGATTCGCTCTCGATGTCCACGGTGCCGTAACTCGTACCGAAGGAGATCGTGGAGATCGGAACGTCCTTCTCGGCGGCGGCGCGCGCGGCGGTGTAGCCACCACGCGGATCGTCCGGGTTCTCGGGAACAGTCTGCTTACCGTCCGACAGCAACACGATCCGTGCAGGCGGCGCGGCGTCGCCGCCGCCGAGTACCGCGCCGAGTGTGTCGATCGACTGCAGCGACGTGAAGATCGCCTCGCCGGTGGCGGTTCGTTCACTCAGTTGAAGCTTGTCGATCGCGGCTTTGGTCGCTTCACGATTCGCCGTCGGCGACACGAGCACGGACGCCGTGCCCGCGAACGCCACCAATCCGAGGTTGATGCCAGGAGTGAGACCGTCGGCGAACGACTTTCCTGCTTCCTGAGCTGCGGCGAGACGAGACGGCTCGACGTCGGTTGCCTCCATGGACAGAGATACGTCGATGACAAGCATGACGGTCGCCCTGTTGCGAGGCACCCGTTGGTCGGATGTGGGGCCTGCCAACGCAACGGTCAGCAGCAACAGGCCGACGAGAACAAGCGCGGTGGGTACGTGACGGAAGTACCCGGGACGGGTCGGGGCGACCTTCTCCAGCAACTCCATGTTGGAGAAGCGAAGGGTGTACTTGTGGCGCCGACGCTGAACCACCACGTACCCGGCAACAAGCCCGGCGACGACCAGCAGGAACAGCAACCACCACGGGGCGGTGAACTCGGACAGGCTCACCGGCGGCCTGCCCGTGCCGTGTTGACCGCGCTCGATCCGAGGGTGTGTCTGCGCGAGGACACGAATCTGACCACGTCGGCGATCCAGTCGCCATCCGTACGCAGGGTGAGCCTGGGCGCGCCACACCGTCGAAGCACCCGCTCCACATCCGACCTGTGCGCGGCCGCGGCCTCGGCGAAATCGGCTCGCAGTTGCGGCGTCGTGCTGAACTCTCGGGTGCGCCCGGATTCGGGATCGTGCAACACCACATCTCCTACGTCGGGAAGCTCGAGGTCACGGGGGTCGACCACCTCGACGGCAAGCACATCGTGCCGCGCGGAGATCGCTCGCAGTGAGCGTTCCCAGTCGATCGGGCCGAGAAAGTCGCTGATGACAACGGCCATTCCGCGTCTGCGCTGCGGCCTGCGCAAGGCTTCGATGGCCCCCTTCAAATCGCCGCGGACACCGTCCGCCGCGCTGGGAGTGGTGGCAATGGCACGCAACATCGCCTGCGAGTGCACCTGTCCCCCTCGTGCCGGGATTCGGGTCGTCGTGGCGCCGTTCGCGACGACGGCACCGATTCGGTTACCGCCGCCGCTGGTCAGGTGGGTGATCGCTGCCGCTGCCGCAACGGCCAGATCACGCTTCTCGCACCCTGTGGTGCCGAAATCGAGGCTCGCCGACAAATCGAGCACCATCCACGTCTCCAGCTCACGATCGGCCACGGACTGCCGAACGTGCGGGTGCGTCGTCCGAGCGGTGACGGACCAGTCCATCTGACGCACGTCGTCACCCGGTTGGTACTCCCTGGCGTCCCCCGGTTCGGATCCCGGTCCGGGGATCAACCCGAGGTGGTCACCGTGTAGAACACCGTCGAGTCTGCGTCGAACCGTCAGCTCGAGCGTTCGCAGCGCAGCAGAAAGCGAGGGGTCGCGGATTTCGCCGCCACGGAACGACGGCGGCCTCGGCTCGTGTCGGCGCGCACTCACTGCTTCTGGCTACCCGCGGTCGACTCGGGGGTCGTCGACTTGTCGAGAGACGGAGCGTGTTGCTCGTATTGCCCCTGCGTTGCCGTTCCACCGTTGCCGGGAAACTGGCCCGCGGGTGGCTGTTGGACGGGGTGACCCGGCTGTGCATTCTGACCCGGCTGCGCATTCTGACCCGGCTGTGCAAATTGCTGACCCGGCTGCGCGAACTGCTGCGGTGGAAACTGCTGCTGCGGTGGGAATTGTTGCTGCGGGAACTGCTGCGGCGCGGCAGGACCGGCTGGGTTCGCAACGCCGCCCACTGCTTGCGGTGCAACCTGAGGCAGTCCCACGGTCTGCAGGATCTTGGTGATGACGTCCTCGGGAGTGACCTCATCTGCGAGTGCGTCGTACGACAGGACCAAGCGGTGCCGAAGCACGTCCGGGATCACTTCCAACACGTCCTGCGGTACGACGTAATCACGACCGCGAAGTAGAGCGAGTGCGCGCGAGGCCGAGATGATGCCCAGCGTCGCACGTGGTGATGCGCCGTAGGCGATCCAACTGGCGACGTCGTCCAGGCCGAGCTGTTCCGGTGTCCGGGTCGCTGCGATCACGCGGACGACATAGTCGACGAGAGCGTGATGCACGAACACACTGCTCGCCACCTTCTGCAGGCGGACGAGCTCCTCGGGGTCGAGGATCTGCTTCGGCACCGGCACCGCGGTTCCCATGCGGTAGACGATTTCTCGCTCTTCTTCGACCGACGGGTAGTCGACGACGATCTTGAAGAGAAAGCGGTCTCGCTGCGCCTCGGGGAGCGGGTAGACACCCTCGTTCTCGATGGGGTTCTGGGTTGCCATCACCAGGAACGGGTCAGGCATCGAGAAGGTTTTGCCACCGATCGTCACGTGCCGCTCGGCCATGACCTCCAGCAGCGCGGATTGGACCTTCGCCGGCGCGCGGTTGATCTCGTCGGCCAGTACGAAGTTTGCGACGACCGGTCCGAGCTCGGTGTCGAATTCCTCACGTCCCTGCCGGTAGATGCGAGTTCCGATCAAGTCCGTCGGAACCAGGTCGGGAGTGAACTGGACTCGCGAGAACGATCCGCCCACCACCTTCGCGAACGTCTCGACCGCGAGCGTCTTGGCCACGCCCGGAACACCTTCGAGGAGAACGTGCCCGCGGGCCAGTAGTCCGACGAGGATGCGTTCGACCAGCCGATCCTGGCCGACGATGACTCGCTTGACCTCGTAGACGGCCTTCTCGAGAATCTGCACGTCCGAGGCGAGTCCGGTTACGTCCGCTCGGCCCGAACCGCTCCCCGTTTCGCCGTTCGGTTCGCTGCCGTCACGTGATGCCACCAAGAATCCACCGCTTTCACTCGACACATTTCGCCGGGCACGTCCCTGCATGTCCGTCGCCAACTATTCCAGGTGACGGGCTGCGAACACCGACTGTCCCTCCCGAGGCTACCGACACCCGACCGCGAGCCTAGTCGTACCGACCGGTTGTCCCCGGTCGACTGCCCAACCCCCGTGTCAGGACACCATGCGAACCGCGTACGGCGTCATACCGTCGTAGCGGACCGGCGATACCTTGACCACACTGCCGGACTGCGGAGCCTCGAGCATCTTTCCATCGCCCAGGTACAGCGCGACGTGCTGGCTCGCGTTCGGTCCGTAGAACAACATGTCACCGCGTTTCATGTCGGAGGACGGCACCTGCTTGCCCGCGGTGTACTGGTACCCGGTGTAGTGCGGCAACGAGATCCCGAGACCGGCGAACGCGTAGATCATCAAACCCGAGCAGTCGAACCCAACCTTGTTGTAGTCGCCGAAACTGTCTGCGACGCCGCCGTCACGGATCCCCTTTGTCGGACCGTTCTCGTCTCCGCCTCCCCACGAGTACGGGACACCGAGTTGCGACATTCCTCGATCGATCGCGAGTTCGACAGCGGCACTGCCGGTGACCGACGGCTTGGCCTGACTCGAACTCTTCGGCTTCTTCGGCGTTGTTGTGGTCGTGGGCGCAGAACTGGAGTCGTCGTCGATGTCCGTGTGAGATCGCTGGCCGGCTGCAGCGGCTGCGGCGGCTGCCGACGCTGCCTGGTTCGCTGCCACCCGCGCGGCTGCCTGTACCGCGGCATCACGCGCTGCCGCAGCAGCAGCGGCGATGGCCGCATCCTCGGCCGCCTTCTGGGTCTCCCACGCCGAGTATGCGTCGCGCTGTCCTTCCAGGCCGGCGACGTCCGATCTCGCGAGGATCAGTTGACTCTGCGCCGAGTCCCGCTGGCCTTCGATTTCTGCCTTCTGCGCAGCCTGTGCGTCGAGCGCTGCGCGAGCAGTTTCGATCGCCTGCTCGGCATCGGCCTTCTTCGATTCGGCGTCGGCCGACGCTGCATCTGCTTGCTGCTTGGACTCACGGGCGGCCGAATCCTTGTTCGCCTGCTCGGTGCGCGCGCGCTGCAATCCGTCGAGGACGGCGTTCTGGCTGGTGGAGAGAACCTTCAGGACCTGTGCCCTGTCCAGGACGTCGTCCGGTCCGCTGGACCCGAGGAACGAAGACACGGACGCGACGCCGCTTCCCTGTGTGTAACTCGAGACCGCGAACTCGTTGAACTTCTGTTGCGCAGCTTGGATTTGGGTACCGGCGTCGGCGAGGGCCTGCTGAGCGGTCACTACGAACTGTGCGGCGATGTCGGCCGCGTCGCGCGCGTTCTGCAGATCGACGAGCGCCTTGTTCACGTCTTCCCGCTTTATCGCGACCTCGGCGTCGAGTTGTGCCAGTTGCTGGTTGGCCGCTGCGACCTGATTGATGAGCTGGCCGACGGCTCCAAGTTGCTGCTCGACGCGTGATCCGGCCGCAGCGATGTCGGAATCGGACGGGTTCGGCGGAGGCGGCGGAACGGCAGAGGCGGTACCCGTCGCAGCACCGAGCAGTGCTGCAACCACGCCAGCAGCGATCAGAAGTCGCGTCGTGCCCGAGAACGCGCTACGGCTGCTGCCGCGAAATGCTCGCCTCACAAATGTCTCCCTCGGTCCCGGCTCTCGCGAAGCCCTCCCGTGGAGGGTTTCGACGCCGGACGAACGAATTCGGAGACACCTCGGATCGGATGTCACCGTCACGTTCACCGGGCAGGGAGAAAGCGCGCAGCGACAACTCAGGTGTCGACCACGTCAGCCACACCCGAAGCACAGACCCCGCGAGCGAACCCGCGTAGACCTCTGCCCTCTGCGACACTCCTTCCCCAGCAGTGCCAATGGCACCGTACGACACTTTGCACCCTAAGGAAACTCCAGTCACAAACGACACAAATGTAATTCGACCTGCGAAAACGCGCTGAAATGGGACGTTCCACAAAAACAGTTTTTTGGACTTTTTCGACCGAACGTCAAAATGCCCCCGACCGAAGGGCCAGGGGCAAGGTGCCGGGCGTCGTGTCAGGTACGTCGTCGTGTCAGGTACGTCGTCGTGTCAGGTACGTGGGGCGGGTGCAGCGTTCGCGTCGTTCGAGGAGTCGACGTCATCCGAGGAGTCCACGGCCTTCACCCGGTTTCGCCGACGAACCTTCGCGGCCGCTGTGACCGCCGCGCCCGCTGCGACGATCACGATCAGGACAACGGTGATCAGTGACCACGGAGCCTGTGGCCCCACCAGTGTGTCCACGAAGTTGTTCGCCGCCACGACAGGATTCCCGGTATACGTCGTGTCCTGACCTGCCTCG
Source organism: Rhodococcus sp. P1Y (assembly GCF_003641205.1). Classification (NCBI taxonomy): domain Bacteria; kingdom Bacillati; phylum Actinomycetota; class Actinomycetes; order Mycobacteriales; family Nocardiaceae; genus Rhodococcus; species Rhodococcus sp. P1Y. The sequence goes on along the minus strand of NZ_CP032762.1, from coordinate 3,613,608 downwards.
AGCGTTACTCGACTGATCGTGTCGCTGAACGACCCGACCTGACCGGGACTCAGCACGAGCACGGTCCCGCCGTCCTCGGCTCCTACCGCGGTTGCGAGGTCGCGCAACTGGGAGTCGTGGCGTGGATTGTCCGGTACCACCACGATGCCCAGGTCGATGCCGTTCTCCTGAGCTCGCTGGACCGTTGCAAGGAGGTCGCCCTCGATCGACGCCGGAGCGCTCACGCCGTCGGCCGCAACCTCCGCCACGATGGAGTCGACGTCGACGCCGGCCGGTACGTCGGCCTTGAAGGGGAGCGTGGCCCCGAGAGGGGAAATGGACAGGATCGGTTCAGGCGTCACGGAGAATCCAGTCGAGTAGCGGCGGCAGTCTCATCGGCCCGAACCCTACGTGATGAGCCCGCCGTCGCATCCGCGACTTACCGTCCGCTCGCGCCGGACTGAGGATGCCCTGCATTGCGCAGGTTCGCGAACTGCACGAAGATCGATCATCGGGGCAGAACCGCAGAGATGTAGGCTGCCCTTCGTTTCAACAGGACAAGCGTACTGTTAGACTCGGCGTCGAGACGTGAGTTACGCGGCCCCACGGTGCCTGCGACATGCGTCTCGCTTCAACCGTCGACACAGCCCTGTCGGCGGTGTGCCTCAAGACGAGTGGAGCTGAAGTGACCGCCAGTAATGATTCGTTCGGTGCAAAGGGCACCCTCGAAGTCGGAGAGAACTCGTACGAGATCTTTCGACTTTCGGCCCTGCCCGGAGCCGAGAAGTTGCCCTATGCATTGAAGGTCCTCGCGGAGAACCTCCTTCGCACCGAAGACGGTGCCAACATCACCGCCGACCACATCCGCTCGATCGCGTCGTGGGATCCCTCGGCCGACCCGAGCATCGAAATTCAGTTCACCCCTGCCCGCGTCATCATGCAGGACTTCACCGGTGTCCCCTGCGTCGTCGACCTCGCCACCATGCGTGAGGCCGTCACAACCCTCGGTGGTGACCCGAACAAGGTGAACCCGCTCTCCCCCGCCGACATGGTCATCGACCACTCGGTCATCCTCGACGTCTTCGGACGCGAGGACGCGCTGGAGCGCAACGTCGACCTCGAGTACGAGCGCAACGGCGAGCGGTACCAGTTCCTTCGCTGGGGCCAGGGCGCATTCGACGACTTCAAGGTCGTCCCTCCGGGCATGGGAATCGTCCACCAGGTCAACATCGAGTACCTGGCACCGACGGTCATGACTCGTAAGGGTCAGGCCTACCCCGATACCTGCGTCGGCACCGACTCGCACACGACGATGGTCAACGGCCTCGGTGTTCTCGGGTGGGGCGTCGGCGGCATCGAGGCCGAGGCAGCCATGCTGGGCCAGCCCGTCTCCATGCTCATCCCCCGCGTTGTCGGCTTCAAGCTCTCCGGCGAGATCCAGCCGGGCGTCACGGCCACCGACGTGGTTCTGACTGCAACCGAGATGCTGCGTAAGCACGGCGTCGTCGGCAAGTTCGTCGAGTTCTACGGCAAGGGCGTCGCCGAGGTTCCGCTCGCGAACCGGGCAACCCTCGGAAACATGAGCCCCGAGTTCGGATCCACTGCCGCAATCTTCCCGATCGACGAAGAAACGATCAACTACCTGCGTCTCACCGGCCGCAGCGACGAGCAGCTCGCTCTCGTCGAGGCGTATGCCAAGGAACAGGGCATGTGGCACGATCCCGAGAACGAGGCCGTGTACTCCGAGTACATCGAACTCGATCTCAACACTGTCGTTCCGTCCATCGCCGGACCGAAGCGTCCGCAGGACCGAATTCTGCTGTCGGAGTCCAAGATTGCGTTCCGCAAGGACATCCACAACTACGTCGAGGAGAACCACCCGGCGCACGAGGGTGACAGCAAACTCGACGAGGCCCTCAACGAGTCGTTCCCGGCCAGCGATCCCGCATCGCTGAGCTTCGCCGAAGACGATGCAGTCGACGTTCGTTCGGCGGCCTACGGTTCCGAAGGCCGACCGAGCAAGCCCGTTCGCGTCATCACCGACGAGGCCGGCGAGTTCATCCTCGACCACGGTGCTGTTGTCGTCGCGGGTATTACGTCCTGCACCAACACCTCGAACCCGTCGGTAATGCTCGGTGCTGCACTGTTGGCCCGCAACGCCGTCGACAAGGGTCTGTCCACCAAGCCGTGGGTCAAGACGAACATGGCGCCGGGCTCGCAGGTCGTCACCGACTACTACGAGAAAGCCGGCCTGTGGCCGTACCTCGAGAAGCTCGGCTACTACCTCGGCGGCTACGGCTGCACGACGTGTATCGGCAACACCGGACCGTTGCTGGAACCGATCTCCAAGGCAATCAACGACAACGACCTCTCGGTCACTGCCGTCCTGTCCGGCAACCGCAACTTCGAAGGCCGTATCTCCCCCGATGTCAAGATGAACTACCTGGCTTCGCCGCCTCTGGTCATCGCTTACGGCCTCGCGGGAACGATGGACTTCGACTTCGAGACGGATTCGCTCGGCGAGGACCACGAGGGCAACCCCGTGTACCTGAAGGACATCTGGCCGTCCTCGCAGGAGATCGAGGAGACCATCCAGTCCTCGATCAGCCGTGACATGTTCAGCAAGTCCTACGAGACGATTTTCGCCGGCGACCACCGTTGGCAGAACCTCTCCACTCCAGAGGGCGACACGTTCGAGTGGGATCCGAAGTCCACCTACGTACGGAAGCCTCCGTACTTCGATGGCATGACGATGGATCCGGCACCTGTCTCCGACATCAAGGGCGCCCGAGTTCTCGCACTCCTCGGCGATTCGGTCACCACCGACCACATCAGCCCTGCTGGTCCGATCAAGGCGGGAACGCCTGCTGCTCAGTACCTGGACAGCCACGGCGTCGAGCGCAAGGACTACAACTCGCTCGGCTCGCGTCGCGGTAACCACGAGGTCATGATTCGCGGAACCTTCGCGAACATCCGCCTCAAGAACCAGCTTCTGGACGACGTCTCCGGTGGCTACACCCGCGACTTCACCCAGGACGGTGGACCGCAGTCCTTCATCTACGACGCGTCACAGAACTACCAGGAAGCGGGCATCCCGCTCGTTGTCATCGGTGGCAAGGAGTACGGGTCGGGGTCCTCGCGTGACTGGGCCGCCAAGGGCACGTCGCTTCTGGGCGTCAAGGCCGTCATCACCGAGTCGTTCGAGCGCATCCACCGCTCCAACCTCATCGGCATGGGCGTCGTCCCCCTTCAGTTCCCGGTGGGCGAGAGTGCGAAGTCGCTGAAGCTCGACGGAACCGAGACCTTCGATATCGTCGGTATCGAAAAGCTCAACGAAGGTACGACCCCGAAGACGATGGCGGTCACGGCAACCAAGACCGATGGCACCAAGGTCGAGTTCGACGCCGTGGTTCGTATCGACACCCCAGGTGAAGCGGACTACTACCGCAACGGTGGCATCTTGCAGTACGTTCTCCGCAACATGATTCGGGGCTGATCAGCTCCACGTCCAATGTTGTGATCTTCTCGTTGGCGGCGATGGGCCCGGAAGCCGAGTGCCTTCCGGGCCCATCGCCGTTCGAGGACTCTCCTGAGAGTAGGTACGGCATCAGTGCCCAAGGTCAGTGAAGACCAGTTGGCCGCGAGGCGGAGTGAAATCCTCGACGGCGCGCGAAAGTGCTTCGGAGAGTACGGGTACGAAGGCGCGACAGTTCGCCGGCTCGAGGAGTCGACAGGACTCTCTCGCGGGGCGATCTTTCATCACTTCAAGGACAAGGACGGCCTGTTCCTTGCCCTCGCGAAGGAAGATGCCCGCCGCATGGCCGAGGTCGCCGCGAATCAGGGCCTCGTTCAGGTGATGCGGGACATGCTCGAAGAACCGGACCGCTTCGAGTGGCTCGGTACCAGGCTGGAAATCGCGAGAAGACTGCGCACCGACCCGGATTTCAGAAAGAGCTGGTCGGAACAGTCCGCCGAATTGACCGACGCCACAGCTGCGCGGCTGGACCGTCAGAAGACGGCGGGCCGACTCCGCGACGACGTAGCGCAGGAAGTGATGGTCGAGTACCTCGATCTCATTCTCGACGGCGTCGTCGCGCGCATCGCTTCGGGTCAGGGCGGCCACAACCTGTCGGCTGTTCTCGATCTTGTGGAGGAGTCGGTGCGGAAACCGGATTCGTCGGGATAGGACAGCGACGTCAGGTCGTCGCGGTCACTTTCTTACGATTCGGTCCGCCGCGCGATCGCAACACCGTGCCGGACTCCGCGAGCACCTTGTGCACGAACCCGTACGATCGGCCGGTCCGGTCGGCGAGAGACCGGATGCTGGCGCCTGCCTCGTACTGCTCGCGCAGTGTCGTCTGCAAACGATCGCGCGAATCTCCCGTAATTCGAGCACCTTTCGCATACGCCGAACCCCGCGCTCGACCCGCCGCGACGCCCTTCGATCCATCCCTCGCACGCGCCATGGGTTCCTCCAGTCAGCGCCGCACTCACCGAATTCCCCCCGCCTGTCCAGGGTAGATGACGCGCTACGGTGCCACGAGCGAACAGCCGAATCCCACGGCGCCTCACCGAGGGCGATTACGCGAGCTGAATCAATTCGAGGTAGTCCTGAGACCAATGGTCCTCGGTGCCATCGGGAAGAAGAATGACCCGCTCGGGTGAAAGTGCTTCTGCTGCACCCGGATCGTGCGTGACGAGAACGACGGCGCCCTTGTAGCTTCGGAGAGCGTCGAGAACCTGCTCGCGGGAAATTGGATCGAGGTTGTTGGTCGGTTCGTCGAGCAGCAGTACGTTTGCCGCCGAGGACACCAAGCCAGCCAGGGCGAGACGGGTCTTCTCGCCTCCGGACAGTGTCCCGGCGGGCTGCTCCAGCTGGGGTCCGGTGAACATGAACGCTCCCAACAGCGACCGGAGTTCCTGCTCTCCGGTGTCCGGAGCGGCGTGTCTGATGTTGTCCCACACCGACGCGTTGTCGTCGAGAGTGTCGTGTTCCTGCGCGAAGTACCCGACGCGCATTCCGTGGCCTGGTTCGATGTCACCGGTGTCGGCTTTCTCGGTGCCAGCCAGAATGCGTAGCAATGTCGTCTTTCCCGCACCGTTGAGTCCAAGCACCACCACCCGGCTGCCCCTGTCGATCGCCAGATCGACACCCGCGAAAATTTCGAGAGATCCGTACATCTTGGTGAGGTTCTTCGCCATGAGCGGCGTCTTGCCGCAGGGCGCAGGCTCGGGAAAGCGAATATGAGCGACCTTGTCGGACACCCGTTCGGCGTCGAGGTTGGCAAGCAACTTGTCGGCGCGCTTCGCCATGTTCTGTGCCGCGACGGCTTTCGTTGCCTTGGCGCCCATCTTGGCGGCCTGGACGCGCAGCGCGCCTGCCTTCTTTTCTGCGTTCGCGCGTTCACGACGCCGGCGCTGTTCGTCGGTCGCACGCGCGTCGAGGTACTTCTTCCAGTTCATGTTGTAGATGTCTGCCTCACCGCGCACCGCGTCGAGAAACCAGACACGGTTGACGACGTCTCCCAGCAATTCCACATCGTGGCTGATCACGACGAGTCCGCCTTCGTGGTTCTGCAGGAAACCGCGAAGCCAGGTGATCGAGTCGGCGTCGAGGTGGTTGGTCGGCTCGTCGAGCAACAAGGTCGTGTTCGAGCGGCCGCCGCTGCCGTCCGACGCCGCAAACAAGATGCGGGCGAGCTCGACACGTCGCCTCTGACCACCGGACAGTGTGCGCAGGGCTTGACCCAGAATGCGATCCGGCAGTCCGAGGCTGTTGGAGATACGAGCCGCTTCGCTCTCGGCTTCGTATCCACCGAGGGAGGCGAAGCGTTCCTCGAGTTCGCCGTACTTGCGCACAGCGCGGTCGAGCCGATTCTCGTCGGCTACCTCGGCCATGAGCGCCTGCTGTTTCTCCATCTGGCTCAGAAGGGTGTCCAGACCCCGAGCCGACAACACCCGGTTCTTTGCAAGAACGTCGAGGTCGCCCTCCTTCGGATCCTGCGGCAGGTACCCCAGGTCACCGGTCCGCACTACCGCACCCGCGTACGGTTCGCCCTCGCCCGCGAGAATGCGCAGCGTTGTCGTCTTTCCTGCGCCGTTTCGACCGACCAGGCCGATGCGGTCACCTCCCTGAATACGGAGGGCAGGCCCTGGCGCCGAGAGCAACGTGCGGACACCGGCACGAACTTCCAAGTCGGTGGCGGTGATCACACGAAGCTCCTAGCGATTGCGGGTGAGGTGCAGAACTTGTGTCGGCCGAGACGCTGGCAATACACCAGAGAAGAGAGACGGTCGACTTCCGACCCGAGCAACCACTCATTTTAGCCCCTCCGACGGTGTGCTTCGGACACACTCGACAGTGACACCGGTAACGTCTCGCCCATGACCGCTGCGAACACCGAACCGAACAAGAACCTGACCGGACGAGTTGCTCTGGTCACAGGCGCCAGCCGAGGAATCGGGAAGGCAATCGCCGCCGAACTTCTCGCCAGGGGCGCACGCGTAACCATCACTGCCCGCAAACCGGAACCTCTCGCGGAGGCGGTTCGCGATCTTCTCGCCGGTGCCGGCGAGGGCGCAGAAGTCCTGGCCGTCGCCGGCAATGCGGGTGACGGCGACTCCCGTCGGGACGCGGTGGCGCAGACAGTGGAGAAGTTCGGGTCCCTCGACATCCTCGTGAACAACACCGGCATCAACCCCGTGTACGGATCTCTCATGGACGCCGACCTCGACGGAGTCAAGAAAATTTTCGATACCAACGTGGTCGCCACGCTCGGGTTCGTGCAGGAAGCATTTCACGCGTGGATGGGCGAGCACGGCGGCGCTGTCGTCAACCTTGCCAGCGTTGCAGGGCTGCGTTCGACCGGTGTCATTGCCGCGTACGGAGCGTCCAAGGCAGCACTGATCCGGCTGACCGAGGAACTCGCCTGGCAGCTCGGCCCGTCGATCCGAGTCAACGCAGTTGCGCCGGGCGTTGTGAAGACCAAGTTCGCCGAAGCGCTGGTCGCCGAAGGCGAGGAGAAGGCCGCATCGGTTTATCCGATGAAGCGACTCGGGACGCCGGAGGACGTTGCGAGTCTCGTCGGCTTCCTGGTGTCGGACGAGTCGTCCTGGATCACCGGTGAAACCATTCGCGTCGACGGAGGCCTCCTGGCAACCGGCGGGCTGTGAACCCGACTCTGTTCGCGGACCTCGTCGTCGTCGGTCTCGGTCCGGCGGGGCGCGCGCTCACGAATCGCGCCTGCGCTGCGGGTGTGGACGTCATTGCTGTCGACCCACACCCGCACCGCCGGTGGACCCCTACCTACTCGTCGTGGCTCGACGAATTGCCTGCGTGGCTGCCGACATCGGTCATCGGGTCCGTCACCGAGAACCCGGCCGTGTTCACCACGAGACGTCAGTCGATAGCCCGTTCGTACTGCGTCCTGGACACCTCCGAACTACAGCGCGCGCTCGACATCTCAGCTGCCCGAACACTCACTGCCACAGCACAGTCGGTGACGTCGTCCGAGGTGGCACTCGTCGACGGGACGCGGGTTCTGGCACGCGCGGTCGTCGACGCACGCGGAACGGCAGGAATCGATGGGCTCGCCGAGCAAACCGCCTTCGGCGTGGTCGTTGCGAGGACCATTGCCGAACCGTTGCTCGAAGGCGCTGGGGCCTGGTTCATGGACTGGCGTCCGGACAACGGCGCCGATTCCTCGGACACGCCGAGCTTTCTGTATGCGGTCGCCCTCGGGCACCAGGACATTCTCCTCGAGGAGACATGCCTCGTCGGTACCCCGGCTCTCGAGTACCGGGAGCTGCGACAACGGCTGCACACTCGACTTGCAGGTCGAGGACTGACGTTGTCCGGGAACGAGACGGTCGAACGTGTTCGGTTCCCCGTACAGCCACCTCGTCGCGAACGAGGAGACGGCCGTGTCGAGCGCTTCGGTGCACGATCGTCGATGATGCATCCTGCCACCGGCTACAGCGTCGCGGCGTCACTCGCATCGGCAGACGACATGGTCGACGCCGTCCGACGTGGAAAGAAGATCGGGACGCTGTCGGCGTGGACTGTGCAGCGGCTCCGAAACCTCGGATTGAGGACCGCACTCGGTCTCGATCCGGCGTTGGTGCCGCAATTCTTCGCAAGCTTCTTCGACCTACCTGTTGCGGCTCAGAAGGCGTATCTGTCCGGTCGCTCCGACGCGCTGGGTACCGCACTTGCCATGACACGCATGTTCCCCACACTCCCCACCTCGGCCCGACTCGCCATCGCGCGTTCTGTAATCGGGCGGTGAATTTCGCGCTGGGGGTCGACTCACACTCACATCGTGAGGAATCATTGACCCCATGCGTTCCATTTGGAAGGGTTCGATCGCCTTCGGGCTGGTCAACGTCCCGGTCAAGGTGTACTCCGCGACCGAGACCCACGACATCAGGTTCCACCAGGTGCACGCGAAGGACGGTGGACGGATCAAGTACGACCGCATCTGCTCCGAGTGCGGCAAGTCCGTCCAGTTCGCTGACATCGACAAGGCGTACGACTCCCCCGATGGCGAGCGAGTGATCCTCACCGACCAGGATTTCGACAAGCTCCCTGCCGCCGAGAAGCACGAAATTCCGGTTCTCGAGTTCGTTCCCACTGATCAGATCGATCCGATTCTCTTCGACAAGAGCTACTTCCTCGAACCCGATTCGTCCTCGCCGAAGGCCTACGTTCTGCTGCGCCAAACCCTGCTGGAAACCGAACGAACAGCCCTTGTCCACTTCACGTTGCGTCAGAAGACCCGGCTGGCAGCACTTCGTGTGCGTGACGATGTGTTGGTGATACAGACGCTTCTGTGGCCCGACGAGGTGCGTGCCGCGGAGTTTCCGTCGCTCGACGACGCACCCGACGCCAGGCCACAGGAAGTCAAGATGGCGACATCGCTGGTGGAAAGTATGTCCGCGGACTTCGATCCGACCGAGTACACGGACGACTACCAGATCGAACTGCGCAAACTCATCGACGACACCATCGCGAACGGCGGCGAGAAGGTCATCCACACCGAGGAGGAGTCCTCGGACGACGGTGAGGATGCAGAAGTAGTGGACTTGGTCGCTGCGTTGCAGCGAAGCGTCGAGGCCGCAGGCAAGAACGCCAAATCCGGGGATAGTTCTTCCGGAAGCAAGTCTTCGGGTGAGAACTCGTCCGGGGGCGGCGCTCAGAAGGCGCCAGCCAAGAAAGCCGCAGCGAAGAAGGCTCCCGCGAAGAAGACAGCAGCAAAAAAGGCGGCTGCCAAGAAGACTGCCGCCAAGAGCACCGAAAGCAAGAGCGCCTGATCCATACGGCGGCACGCCCCGCGTGTAGTGCGCACCCGGGCGTGCCGCCGTATGGATCGACCCGTTCTACACCGTGAAGCCGAGCGCTCTGAGCTGCTCGCGGCCGTCGTCGGTGATCTTGTCCGGACCCCATGGCGGTAGCCAGACCCAGTTGATCTTCAGGTCCGAGCACAGACCGCTACGCACAAGCGCGCCGCGAGCCTGATCCTCGATGACATCGGTCAACGGACATGCCGCCGATGTCAGCGTCATGTCTACTGTGACGATGTCCTCCGAGTCGATCTTGATGTCGTAGACCAGACCGAGATCGACGACGTTGATGCCGAGCTCCGGGTCGACGACGTCGCGCATCGCTTCTTCGAGGTCTTCGAGAACTTTGATTTCCTCGACGGTCAAGGCGACCGGCGTTGTCTCGGTTCCCGCAGCTGCGGGAACCGGGGTTTCGGTGACTGGTGTGTCGGTCATGCTTGCTGTCCTCCGGAAATTGCTGGTGCGTCGGTGGGCGCCTCTACTATGCGAACAACCGCGTCCTTGAAAGCCATCCACCCGAGCAGTGCACACTTGACGCGTGCGGGATACTTCGCCACTCCGGCGAATGCGATTCCATCGCCGATGACATCTTCGTCGCCTTCGACGGTACCGCGGCTACCGACCATCTCGCTGAACGATTCCACGATTCGCATGGCTTCCTCCACGGACTGCCCGATAATCTGATCGGTCAGCACCGACGTGGATGCCTGGCTGATCGAGCAGCCTTGCCCGTCGTAGGAGACGTCGGCGATCGTGCCTGCGTCGTCGATATGCACGCGTAGCGTCACCTCGTCACCGCAGGTCGGGTTTACGTGGTGCACCTCAGCGCCGAACGGTTCCCGAAGTCCGCGACCGTGCGGATGCTTGTAGTGATCGAGGATCACTTCCTGGTACATCTGTTCCATCCGCATCAGGATCCGCCCCCAGGCTGTCCGGTCGCGCCGAAGAAGCTCTGCGCGCGGCGGATCGCTGCGGCCAACACCTGCACTTCGTCGACGGTGTTGTACGCCGCGAACGAGGCGCGTGCCGTCGCTGCTATGCCGAATCGGCGGTGAAGCGGCCACGCGCAGTGGTGTCCGACGCGAATGGCGACACCCTCGTCGTCGAGAATCTGGCCCAGGTCGTGCGCATGGATGCCGTCTACGACGAAGGACACAGCCGATCCACGGTTCACATTCTCGGTCGGTCCGATCACTCGAAGCCCGTCGATGTTTGCGAACTCTGCCAATGCTGCTGCGACAAGCGATTTCTCGTGCGCGGCGATGGCGTCGATGCCGATCTTCTCGATGTACTGCACTGCAGCCCCCAGCCCGACGACCTGAGACGTCATCGGAACACCGGCTTCGAACCGCTGCGGCGGAGGTGCGTAGGTGGTCTTGTCCATCGTCACGGTTTCGATCATCGAACCACCGGTGATGAACGGGGGCATGGCATCGAGCAGCTCTGCTTTGCCGTAGAGAACACCGACGCCGGAAGGACCGAACATCTTGTGACCCGAGAATGCGGCATAGTCGACGTCGAGTGAATGCAGATCCACTGCCATGTGCGGCACCGACTGGCACGCATCGAGAACAACGAGCGCTCCGACCGCACGGGCCCGCCGGACCAACTCCTGCACCGGCGCGACCGCACCCGTCACGTTGGACTGGTGAGTGAACGCAACGACCTTGACGGCGTCGGTCAATTCCAGCGAGTCCACGTCGATTCGTCCGTCGTCCGTGACGCCGTACCACCGCAGTGTTGCACCGGTCCGACGAGCCAGCTCCTGCCACGGAACCAGATTTGCATGGTGCTCGAGCTCAGTGATCACAATCTCGTCGCCAGGTCCGACACAACGTTCGAATCGGTCGTCAGCGAGAACGTAGGTGACGAGGTTCAGCGCCTCGGTCGCGTTCTTGGTGAACACCATCTCGTCGAGATCGGCACCGACGAACGACGCGATGAGACCACGCGCACCTTCGTACGCGTCGGTCGCCTCCTCGGCAAGTTGGTGCGCGCCTCGGTGCACCGCGGCATTGCACGTGACAAGGAAGTCGCGCTCGGCATCGAGCACCTGAACCGGACGCTGAGACGTCGCACCCGAATCGAGGTACACCAGCGGCTTGTCATCACGCACCGTGCGCCCGAGAATCGGGAAATCGGCACGAATGGCCGTGACGTCGAATGCAGCGTCCTTCAAGCCTGCTGGTGCAGACATTGCCTACGCTCCTGTCGTCGCATCCTGCGTGAATGCTGCGTAACCGTTTGTCTCGAGCTCGTCTGCCAGCTCTGCTCCGCCGGACTGGACGATCTTGCCGCCGACGAAGACGTGCACGAAATCAGGATTGATGTATCGCAGGATCCGCGTGTAGTGGGTGATCAAGAGCACGCCGCCGCCCACCGTCGCGCCGGTGGAGTCGACCCAGCCGCGCTCCTTGTAGGTGTTGACGCCTTCCGACACGACTCTGAGCGCGTCCACATCGAGACCGGAGTCGGTCTCGTCGAGTATTGCGATCTTCGGCTTCAGCAGTCCGAGCTGAAGAATCTCGTGCCGCTTCTTCTCGCCGCCGGAGAAACCTTCGTTGACGCTGCGCTCGGCAAACTCTTCCTTGATCTCGAGCTCGCCCATCGCGTTCTTAACTTCCTTGACCCACAGGCGAAGCTTGGGGGCATCTCCCCGAACAGCCGTGGCTGCCGTGCGCAAGAAGTTGGACATCGAGACGCCCGGTACCTCGACGGGGTACTGCATCGCGAGGAACAGGCCTGCACGTGCGCGTTCGTCGACACTCATCTCGAGCACGTCTTCACCGTCGAGCGTGATCGTTCCGGAGGTGACGGTGTACTTCGGGTGGCCCGCGATCGCGTACGACAGCGTCGACTTGCCGGACCCGTTGGGGCCCATGATGGCGTGAGTCTCGCCGGAGCGGACCGTCAGGTCCACGCCTTTCAGAATGTCGATCGGGTCGGCGGTAGCGTCCGAGTTTGCGACGCTGACGTGCAGGTCACGGATTTCGAGCGTGGACATGAAAATTCCTTACGAAGTTCGATGAATGTCTAAGCGCCGGTGACGGCGAGTTCGGTCTCGATAGCTGCGTCGAGACGATCACGCACTGCTGCAACCGGAATGCGGTCGATGATCTCGTGGAAGAAACCGCGAACGATCAGCCTGCGGGCAGCTTGCTCGGAGATTCCCCTGGCGCGCAGATAGAAGAGCTGCTCGTCGTCGAATCGGCCGGTGGCGCTTGCGTGTCCGGCGCCGAGGATCTCACCGGTCTCGATTTCGAGGTTGGGAACGGAGTCCGCACGAGCACCATCCGTCAGCACCAGATTGCGGTTGAACTCGAACGTACTGGTGTCTTCGGCTCCGGCTCGAATGAGCACGTCGCCTATCCATACGGTGTGCGCATCGACCTTGCCCGGGCCGGTCTCGCCCTGAAGGGCGCCCTTGTAGAGCACGTTGGACTTGCACTTCGGTGCGGTGTGGTCGACCAGCAGACGCTGTTCCAAGTGCTGACCCGCGTCGGCGAAGTAAATCCCCAGCAGCTCGGCGTCGCCACCCGGCGCGTCGTAGTGCACGGTCGGGCTGACTCTCACGAGATCGCCGCCCAGGCTCACATTGAAATGCCGAAGTACCGAGTCCCGACCGAGTCGGGCGTGGTGTGCCCCGACGTGCACTGCGTCGGACTGCCAGTCCTGGATGACCACCACGGTCAGATTGGCGGTGTCGTCGAGAACGAACTCGATGTTCTCGGCGTACGTTCCGCTACCGACCTGATCGATGACGACGGTGGCTTTGGCGAACTTCTCGAGGCGAATCTGAAGGTGCCCGTAGGACACCGCATCGGTGCCAGGCCCGGTGACGGTGATCGCGATCGGCTCCGCGATTTCCTTCTCGGTACCGACAGTCACGACCGTTGCCTCGCCGAAGGACGAATAGGCTTGTGCAGCAACACGATCTGCGGGTACACCTGCGACACCGATGCGCGCGTCGTCGCGTGCCACCTTTTCCACTGTCACACCTTCGGTGTTGGCCACCGCGATATCGGCTTCCGCGGTGGCGACAGCGGAGCCGTCGTGCAGACCGCGCAGACGGCGTAGGGGTGTGAACCGCCACAGCTCGTCACGGCCTGACGGGATCTCGAACGCGTTCACGTCGTACGAGGTGAACTGCGCGCCCTTGTTCGCGACCAGTTTCGTCTTGTCTTCCCTGGACGGATTCTCGGACACGACTGCGCCGATCACTCCATCGACGGGTACCGCTTGGTTGCTCACTTATCCGACCGATCCTTCCATCTGAAGCTCGATGAGCCGGTTGAGCTCGAGCGCGTATTCCATCGGGAGTTCGCGAGCGATCGGCTCGACGAATCCGCGAACGACCATGGCCATTGCCTCGTCCTCGGTCAGGCCACGGCTCATGAGGTAGAAGAGCTGATCGTCACTGACCTTGGAGACCGTGGCTTCGTGACCCATCGACACGTCGTCCTCGCGAATGTCGACGTACGGGTAAGTGTCCGAGCGCGAGATGTTGTCCACCAGAAGCGCGTCGCATTTCACCGTCGATCGCGATCCGTAGGCACCCTTGTTGATTTGAATCAATCCGCGGTACGAGGTGCGACCGCCGCCACGTGCAACCGACTTGCTGACGATGTTCGACGAGGTGTGCGGCGCGAGGTGGAGCATCTTCGAGCCGGTGTCCTGGTGCTGGTCCGGTCCTGCGAACGCGACCGACAGAACCTCGCCCTTGGCGTATTCACCGGTCATCCACACTGCCGGGTACTTCATGGTGACCTTGGAACCGATGTTGCCGTCGACCCACTCCATCGTGGCGCCCGCTTCTGCTTTGGCGCGCTTGGTCACGAGGTTGTAGACGTTGTTCGACCAGTTCTGGATGGTCGTGTACCGGCAGCGACCACCCTTCTTGACGATGATCTCGACGACCGCCGAGTGCAGCGAATCGGACTTGTAGATCGGCGCGGTGCAGCCCTCGACGTAGTGCACGTAGGCACCCTCGTCGACGATGATCAGCGTGCGCTCGAACTGGCCCATGTTCTCGGTGTTGATTCGGAAGTACGCCTGCAGCGGAATGTCGACGTGGACGCCCGGCGGGATGTAGATGAAGGAGCCACCCGACCACACGGCCGTGTTGAGCGCGGAGAACTTGTTGTCACCAGCCGGAATGACGGTGCCGAAGTACTCGCGGAACAGCTCGGGCTGCTCTTTCAGGGCGGTATCGGTGTCGAGGAACAGAACGCCCTGTGCCTCGAGATCCTCACGGATCGAGTGATAGACGACCTCGGACTCGTACTGAGCTGCAACGCCCGAGACCAGACGCTGCTTCTCGGCCTCGGGGATGCCGAGCTTGTCGTAGGTGTTCTTGATGTCTTCGGGTAGGTCGTCCCAGGTGGCGGCCTGCTTCTCGGACGAACGAACGAAGTACTTGATGTTGTCGAAATCGATGCCGTCGAGGTCCGACCCCCAGTTGGGCATGGGCTTGCGATCGAACGTCTTCAGAGCCTTCAGGCGCGCCTCGAGCATCCACTCGGGCTCGCTCTTCTTGGCAGAGATGTCTCGGACCACGGCTTCGGACAGTCCGCGCTTCGCGCTGGCACCGGCCACGTCGGAGTCGGCCCAGCCGAAACCGTAGTTACCGAGCGACGCGATGGTCTCGTCCTGAGTCATCGGCACCGCGGGTGTCACCTGGTCTGGTGTGACGGTCATGCGAGCTCCTTCCGGAGGCTTGTGCGTTTTCCGGCACGGGGCTGCGCGCCGGACGTTGTGGAGGGGGTGTTCAGTGTGGAGGGGGTGTTCAGTGGAACGTGGGTGGTGCAGGCGCAGTCGCCGTTGGCGATGGTCGCCAGGCGTTGTACGTGGGTTCCGAGCAATTCGGCGAACGCTGCACGTTCTGCATCGCACAGCTCGGGGAACTCCGACGCCACGTGCGACACCGGGCAGTGGTGCTGGCAGATCTGTACGCCATTTCCCACCACCCTGGTCGAAGCAGCAAAACCTGCGGCTGTGAACGCGTCGGCAATTCGGTCGGCGGCTTCCTCGACGTCAGCCGGACGGTCCCCCGAAGCAGGTTCGACATCGGCGACGATCGCGTCGACGCGCTGACGAGCAAACGCTTCGATGGCGGCGTCTCCACCGATCGTGCGGAGCTGCCGCATGGCCGCCCCGGCAAGATCGTCGTACGTGTGCCCGAGCCTGTTTCGGCCGACCGCAGTCAGTTGAAAGTGTTTCGCGGGGCGCCCTCGCCCTCGCTGACGTAAGGCCGCAGCTGGAGCTACCCGAGCTTCGCCGTTGTCGATCAGCGCCTCGACGTGTCGCCGCACGCCGGCCGCGCTCAGACCGAGCCTGTTGCCGATGTCGGAAGCGGTGATCGGGCCTTCCTCCAGGAGCAAAGTGACGACCGCGGATCGAGTGTGACCTTCCGGGCCTGCGGTAGCCTGACCTGCGACGGACATGCCCGCGGCAGACGAGGACTCGGCAAACGAAGGCGTGCCGCCTACGGCGCTCACTTCCGCGCGCTCAGTACTCGTTGCTGTTTTCACAACACCAGTGTGACGGAATTGCGATCACCGGTCCAGCAAGGGTGCCCTTCTTCACCCGAAGGCCGGACCAGGGAATATCGAGCCCGCACCGCCGGTTACACACTGGCGACCGACGGACCTGCGACCAACGGCGTTCGCTGTAGCGGAACGTGTCACGGTTACGCTGCCCAAGTGCCAGCGACCGCAGACGAACAGAATGCCGACGACATCACGCCGGATGCGGCCCAGTCCCTCCGGCTACGTACGGTCGGTTCGATAAGGCGATTTGTCGGCCTCGACACCAACAAGCCAGCATCGAGTGTCGCGATTCTGCACGGCGACGAAGCCGAGGCTCCCGGTCTGAACGAATCCGAGACCGGTCAGTTGCGGGGAATCCGACGGTTCGGCGCTGCGGGCGCCATCCTGATGGCCGCCGGCGCGCTCGGCGCGGGTGCGCAGCCGGTCCTGCAGAACCCGGTTGTCGGGATTCGCATACTTAGCCTTCCGTCACGGATGGCGACGACAGCGTTGACCGTCACCATGATCGGAACCGTCATGGTGGTCCTCGCGTGGCTGCTGCTCGGCAGATTCGCAGTAGGTCGTCTGCGCGACGGCAATGTCCCGCGGCGCCTGACCAGGTCGCAACTCGATCGAACGCTGCTTCTATGGATTCTGCCGCTATGCGTGGCGCCGCCGATGTTCAGTCGCGACGTGTACTCGTACCTGGCGCAGAGCGAGATCACCGCGCGAGGGCTCGATCCGTACGCGATCGGACCGGCTGGTGCACTCGGCGTGGACAACGTTCTCACCCGTACGGTTCCGAACATCTGGCGAGACACCCCGGCACCCTACGGTCCGCTGTTTCTCTGGATGGGCAAGGGCATCACCTGGCTGACCGGGGAGAACATCGTTGCCGGAATATTCCTGCACCGCCTGCTCGCGCTCGCCGGGGTGGCGCTCATCGTGTGGGCGCTCCCCCGCCTCGCCCGCAGGTGCGGCGTCGCCGCGGTCAGTGCGCTGTGGCTCGGCGCCGCGAACCCACTACTTCTGTTCCACCTGGTAGCCGGAATACACAACGAAGCTCTCATGATCGGCCTGATGCTCGCCGGCACCGAACTTGCGCTGCGGGCAATCGAGTCCGCTTCGCCGTTGCGCGGTACATCGCTCATGCTTCTGGTCTCCGGCGCAGCGCTCATAGCGCTGTCCTCGACGGTCAAGATTCCGTCGCTGATCGCCCTCGGCTTCGTGGGCATGGCGCTCGCCAGGCGGTGGGGAGGATCGCTCAAGGCGGTCGGATCGTCGGCTGCGCTGCTCGGCGCCATTGCCCTCGTCATCATCGGTGGTGTCAGCGTCGCGAGCGGACTCGGGATCGGCTGGGTCCACACGCTCGGCACCGCAGGGGTCGTACGTAGCTGGATGTCGATCCCCACCATCCTCGGCCTCGGCACCGGGTTCACCGGAGTGCTTCTGGGATTGGGCGACCACACCACAGCTGTGCTCAGCCTCACACGGCCCATCGCCGCGGTCGTTGCGGGATTCGTCTCGCTCCGCATGTTGGTCGCAGTACTGAAGGGGCGGCTGCATCCGGTCGGCGCGCTCGGGGTGTCCCTCGGAGCGCTGGTCCTGCTGTTCCCCGTCGTGCAGCCCTGGTACCTACTGTGGGCGGTGACCCCGCTCGCGGCGTGGGCAACCACGCGGGCATTCCGTGGACCCGCAATCATCTTTTCGTCGATCGTCAGCGTCATCCTCATGCCCAACGGCAGCGAGTATCTGCCGTTCCAGATCGTCCAGGCAGCTGTAGTGACAATTCTGACCATTGGAATCCTCTATCTCCTCACCCGCTCCCGACTGCCGTGGCGTGCGCCGACCGGACCACCGGCGCGCGGCGAATCGGCCGGGGAATACGCTGGTCTCTCGTGATCTCCGGTGCGCAACTGAGTAGCGAGGCGTCGAAATCGACGTGCCCCGCTGTGCAACTGACGGACGTGCGGAAGTCATACGGCGGAGTTGCCGCAGTGGACGGACTCACCCTGGAGGTCGGCCGGGCTCAGGTGCTGGCGCTACTCGGCCCGAACGGCGCGGGCAAGACGACGACGGTCGAAATGTGCGAAGGGTTCGTCGCACCGGAATCCGGCGCAGTTCGGGTGCTCGGGCTCGACCCCGTAAGCCAGTCGTCCCAGCTGCGTCCTCGCATCGGGGTGATGTTGCAGGGCGGCGGCGCGTACCCGGGCGCCAAGGCAGGCGAGATGCTCCGCCTCGTCGCGTCGTACTCCGCCGACCCGCTCGACCCCGACTGGCTCCTCGATTGTCTAGGCCTGGAGCAGGCCGTCAAGACTCCCTATCGGCGTCTGTCCGGCGGCCAACAACAGCGCCTGGCCCTCGCGTGCGCCCTCGTCGGAAGACCGGAACTGGTGTTCCTCGACGAGCCGACAGCCGGCCTCGACGCCCAGGCACGCCTGTTGGTGTGGGAATTGATCGACGCCCTTCGCCGGGACGGCGTCAGCGTGCTTCTCACCACGCACCTGATGGACGAAGCGGAACAGTTGGCCGACGAGTTGGTCATCATCGACCACGGGAAAATCGTTGCGTCGGGCACCGCCTCGGAGTTGACCAAGCAGGGCGCCGAAGGGCGACTGCGTTTCTCCGCGCCCCCGCGTCTCGAGTTGTCGCTACTCGACGCTGCCTTGCCCGCCGGTTACCACCCCACTGAGGAGACACCGGGTTCGTACGTCATCGAAGGTGTGATCGAGCCGCATATTCTCGTCAGCGTCACCTCGTGGTGCGCCGAGCAAGACGTACTCGCCACCGAGCTCCAGGTGGATCAACGACGCCTCGAGGACGTATTCCTCGAACTGACCGGCAGGGAGCTGAGACGATGACCGCGCGCAGGGATGTCCGTCTCGCCGACAATCGATTCGAAGCAGGCCTCTTCACACCGAAGCCTCGCGCGAGTTCGCCGACCGCGATGTTGGCTGCCCAGTCCATGCTCGAGCTGAAGCTGTTGCTTCGTAACGGCGAACAACTTCTACTCACGATGTTCATCCCGATCACGCTGCTCGTCGGGCTGACGTTGTTGCCACTCGGCGCGATGGGTGACCACCCGGTGAATCAGGTCGTTCCTGCCGTCATGATGGTGGCGGTGATGTCGACAGCATTCACCGGCCAGGCGATCGCGGTCGGCTTCGACCGTCGCTACGGGGCACTCAAACGACTCGGTGCCACACCCCTGCCGAAGTGGGGAATCATCGGGGGCAAGTCTGCGGCGGTGCTTCTCGTCGTAGTCCTTCAGTCCGTAGTACTCGGATCCATCGCTCTCGCCCTCGGATGGCGGCCCGCAGTCGCCGGTCTTCTCCTCGGCGCACTGGTCATCGCGCTAGGAACTGTGACGTTCGCGACGATGGGCCTGCTACTCGGTGGAACCCTTCGCGCGGAAATCGTGCTCGCACTTGCAAACATTCTGTGGTTCGTCATGCTCGGTATCGGTTCGCTGGTGGTGCTGGCCGACGACCTGCCGACTGCACTGCACGTCGTGGCTCGACTCGTACCGTCCGGTGCACTCGCCGAATCTCTGGGTCGGGCAGTCACCGGCACCATCGACTGGTTCGGGATCGCAGTGCTCGCTGTATGGGCTGGGCTGTGCGGTTGGCTCGCGGTACGAACCTTCCGCTTCACGTGACTCCTACGGGCGGGTCAACGACAGCGTGTAGTTGATCGCCGATTACCATCCATATGTGCTGTATCGAGCCTATCTCCGCGTAGTCGACCGCCTGCCGTTACCGTCGTTGCGGGTTCAGAAGATCCTCGCGTTCATCGTCATCCTCACTCAGGGTGGCATCGCCGTGACCGGAGCGATCGTGCGCGTCACCGCATCGGGGCTCGGCTGCCCGACGTGGCCCCAGTGCTTTCCCGGCAGTTTCACACCCGTCGGCGTATCGGAAGTCCCCGTTCTGCATCAAGCTGTGGAATTCGGCAATCGCCTACTGACCTTCGTCGTCGTCCTGGCTGCCGCGGCGATCGTCCTGGCTGTGACCCGAGCGCGTCGTCGTCGCGGAGTGATCGCGTTTGCCTGGCTCATGCCCCTCGGTACCGTCGTCCAGGCGATTCTCGGGGGTATCACCGTGTTGACCGGCCTGCTCTGGTGGACCGTGGCCATCCACTTCGTCGCCTCGATGGCCATGGTGTGGCTCGCCACGCTGTTGTACTTCAAGGTCGGGCAATCCGACGAGGACACGATGGTGACGAAAACCGTTCCGGAGCCGTTGCGTCTGCTCACCGGGCTGTCGGGCATCGTCCTTGCCGGTGTGCTGATCGCCGGAACCATGGTGACCGGTGCAGGACCACACGCGGGCGACAAGAGTATCGACGAACCGGTCCCCCGCTTCGAGGTCGAGGTCGTAACCCTCGTTCACCTGCATTCGCAGTTGCTTATCTGCTATCTGGCGTTGCTCGTCGGCCTCGGGTTCGCGCTGTACGCGGTCAAAGCACCCGAGCTGGTCAAGTCTCGGCTGAAGGTCCTTCTGGCACTCGTGGTTGCGCAGGCACTCGTCGGCGTCGTCCAATACCTGACGGATGTCCCGGCGGTCCTCGTCGCGATACATGTGGCCGGTGCGGGTGCATGTACCGCTGCCACGGCGGCCGTCTGGGCCGCGTGCCGAGTCCGCGAATCCGCTCGTGAACCGATCGAGGCGTGAACAAGCTCGCACTTCAGGCCTAGAAAAGAGGAGAGGTAGCCGGTCTCCCCCTCAGACGACCGACTACCTCTCCACCTATTTCGACGCAAGGAACCGGCGAACGGTTCCCACGGTTTCGAACTATTTTTCCGACGCTGCGTTGCGCGCCTTCGGGAAACGCGTCTGATGGGCAACCCAGCCGGCCATCTTCTTCCAGTGACCTGGAGCCGGGTTCACGGAGCTTACGAGTTCGCGGTCCCACTCGGACTCGGTGAGTCCGTCGACCGCGGCGACGAGAGCGTGCGCGATGTCGTTGTTCTCCACAACCTGGTCGCCCAGCACCCCGTCTGCACCGACCAAGGTGACCCTGGTACCGACACGGCCGATCGGCTGAATCACCACGTTGCCCGTTCCGCCGTGCTCTCCGACGAAAGTCTTGACGGCGGACAAGGCACGAGGGGGCACCTCGACCTTCGCACCGACAGCCTTTCCGTCGTCACCTGCAGTCATTTCCGCTTCCGTCGTCATGCTCCGACAATACCGCTCGGTAACTTTCGCAGGATCACTGCCATGCCGTGTGTCGAAGGAAGTCAGGACAGCAAGGTTGCGAGTGTGTCCCACCCGACGACCGAGTCGACGGCCAAGCCGCAGAACACCAGTGCCAAGTATTCGTTGGAGAGAATGAACAGCTTGAGCGGCTTGACCGGTGTGCCCGCTCGGACTCCGGCGTACAGACGATGCGCGACGACCAGGAACCAGATTCCCGATGCCAGCGCCACGACTGCGTAGATGACACCCGAGCCAGGTGCGAGCGCCAAAGTCGCGGCGACGGTCGCCCACGCGTACAGCACAATGTGCTTGGTGACCTTCTGCTCCGACGCCACGGCAGGCAGCATCGGAACGTTTGCGGCCTGGTAGTCCTCTTTGTAGCGGAGCATCAGCGCCCAGGTGTGCGGCGGAGTCCACAGGAAGATCACGAGGAACATGACCACGGCCTGCCAGCCGATGGTGCCGGTCACAGCCGACCAGCCGATCATCACCGGCATACACCCGGCCGCGCCACCCCACACGACATTCTGGGACGTCCGGCGCTTGAGCACGAGTGTGTAGACGAAGATGTAGAAGCAGATGGTGACGACGGCAAGAATGCCGCTCAGCAGGTTGGTGGTGAACCACAACCAGAAGAACGAGACGATTCCGAGAGTCACTCCGAATACGAAGGCATGCGAGACGGGCATCGCTCCGCGTGCAAGCGGGCGCTTCGCAGTTCTCGCCATGACCTTGTCGATGTCCGCGTCGGCCACCATGTTGAGACAGTTGGCGCTGGCGGCAGCGAGCATTCCGCCGAACAACGTCGTCAGAATGAGTCCGGGTTGCACGTGGCCCCGGTCGGCAAGGAGCATCGCCGGGATTGTGGTGACCAAGAGAAGTTCGATCACCCGTGGCTTCGTGAGCGCGACGTACGCCATGAACAAGGCCCACGCCCGTCGTGGCGCCGACTTCGGCCCAGCCTCGTTCGGATCTACCTCGTCTACGAGCTCGTGGTCTTCGGGATGACCAGCGCCGCCTGCGAATCCGTGGCCGCCCGGTTGCTGCCCAATTCGCACTACGTCTCCTCGCACGGGCTCGAAACACACATGATCGTCGTCGCAAGCGAAAGCCGACGGAGTCGATTCGCTGCGCACTACTACAAGCGATGGTAGACGGCGACCGACTCGTCTCCAATTCTCAGGGCACCCAAAGTGAAGAACTCGTCCCTCTGCCGGTAACGCTCGAGCAACCCGCAGTACTCGTTGCAGGAGCCCAATGGGGGGAAGGCACGACAGCGGGCGCGCTCGGAACTAGGCTGGTGGCGGACGTGTGTGCGATCCGGTTGTGATCGGTCACGTTCATGTCTCACTCGTACCAATGTCAGGAGATCTCTGCTCGTGTCGATCACAGACGATATTGACGTCCTCACCACGGCGCACCACCCCAGCGACTGGACGGACCTGGACACCAGGGCGGTCGATACAGTCAGAGTCCTCGCTGCCGACGCGGTTCAGAAGGTCGGTAACGGTCACCCCGGTACCGCGATGAGCCTCGCTCCGCTCGCCTACACGCTCTTTCAGCGCACGATGCGTCACGATCCGACCGACACGCACTGGATCGGCCGTGACCGCTTCGTACTGTCGTGCGGGCATTCGAGCCTGACGCTGTACCTCCAGCTCTACTTGGGCGGTTTCGGGCTCGAACTCGTCGACATCGAGTCCCTGCGTACCTACAAGTCGAAGACCCCGGGCCACCCCGAGTTCCGACACACCGACGGCGTCGAGATCACCACCGGACCACTCGGCCAGGGACTCGCCTCCGCGGTCGGCATGTCGATGGCATCACGACGCGAGCGCGGCTTGTTCGACCCGGAACCTGCTCTGGGCGAGAGCCCGTTCGACCACTTCATCTACGTCATCGCCTCCGACGGCGACATCGAAGAAGGAATCACCTCCGAGGCGTCGTCGCTCGCGGGCACCCAGCAGCTCGGCAACCTGATTCTGTTCTACGACGACAACAAGATCTCCATCGAGCACGCCACCGACATCGCGCTGTCGGAGAACACCGCCGCCCGCTACGAGGCCTACGGTTGGCACGTCCAGGTCGTCGAGGGCGGCGAGAACGTCACCGCCATCGAGGAAGCCATCGAGGCGGCCAAGGCGGTCACGGACAAGCCGTCGATCATCGTTCTTCGTACGATCATCGGTTTCCCGGCACCGACGATGATGAACACCGGCGCGGTCCACGGAGCCGCTCTGGGCGACGAGGAGATCGCGAAGGTCAAGAAGGCCCTCGATTTCGATCCCGAGAAGAAGTTCGAGGTCACCGACGAGGTAATCGCGCACACCCGCGCCCTGCAGGAGCGTGGACGCAAAGCGCATGCCGAGTGGAACACCGAGTTCGACGCCTGGGCTGCACGCGAGCCCGAGCGCAAGAAGCTTCTCGACCGTCTGACCGCCGGTGATCTCCCGGAGGGCTGGGCCGACGTCCTCCCCACCTGGGAGCCGGGCAGCAAGGCCATTGCGACCCGCGCAGCGTCCGGCGAAGTTCTGAACGCCGTGGGACCCGTACTCCCGGAACTGTGGGGCGGCTCGGCCGACCTCGCGGGTAGCAACAACACGACCATCAAGGGCGCCAAGTCCTTCGGCCCCACGTCCATCTCGACCGACGACTGGGACGCCGAGCCGTACGGTCGCACGCTGCACTTCGGCATTCGCGAGCACGCGATGGGCGCCATCCTGTCGGGCATCGTCATGCACGGGCCGACCCGCGCGTACGGCGGCACGTTCATGCAGTTCAGCGACTACATGCGGCCGGCAGTTCGCCTCGCGTCGCTGATGGACATCGACCCGATCTACGTCTGGACGCACGACTCCATCGGACTCGGCGAAGACGGCCCGACGCACCAGCCGGTGGAGCACCTCGCGGCATTGCGCGCGATCCCGAACCTGTCCGTCGTTCGCCCCGGTGACGCCAACGAGACGGCGCACGCCTGGCGCGCGGTGCTGGCCAAGTCCAGCAGCAGCGGTCCCGTCGGTTTGGCGCTGACGCGTCAGGGCATCCCGATCCTCGAGGGCACGAGTTACGAAGGTGTCGCCAAGGGCGGGTACATCCTCTCCGAGTCCTCGAAAGCGGCCCCGGACGTCGTACTCATCGGCACCGGTTCCGAACTGCAGTACGCGGTCGAAGCACAGAAGCAGCTCGAAGAACAGGGAGTAGCGGCACGCGTCGTGTCCATGCCCTGTGTCGAATGGTTCTTCAGCCAGGACCAGAACTACCGGGACCAGGTCATCCCGCCGACCGTCAAGGCACGCGTCTCGATCGAAGCCGGTATCGCAATGCCCTGGTACCAGATCGTCGGCGGTTTCGGCGAGATCGTGTCGCTCGAGCACTACGGCGAGTCGGCAGACGCCAAGACGCTGTTCCGCGAGTTCGGCTTCACGGCCGAGGCCGTCACCGCAGCCGCACAGCGGTCGATCACCAACGTGAAGGGATAACACCATGACCCAGAACAAGAATCTCGCAGATCTGTCCGCCGCAGGCGTGTCCGTCTGGCTCGACGATCTGTCGCGTGACCGGATCTCCTCCGGAAACCTGAAGGATCTGATCGATACGAAGAGCGTCGTGGGCGTCACGACCAACCCGTCGATCTTCCAGGCCGCACTGAGCAAGGGCAACGCGTACGACGCTCAGGTCACTGAGCTGGCCGAACGCGGAGCCGACGTGGACGCGACCATTCGCACGGTAACCACCGACGATGTGCGTAACGCATGCGACCTCTTCACTTCCGTGTACGAATCCACAGCGGGCGTCGACGGGCGCGTGTCCATCGAGGTCGACCCTCGGCTCGCGCACGACACCGAGAAGACGATCGCGCAGGCGGTCGAATTGTGGAAGATCGTCGATCGTCCCAACGTTCTGATCAAGATCCCGGCGACCGAGGCCGGAATCCCGGCGATCGCCAAGGTCATCGGTGAGGGCATCAGTGTCAACGTGACTCTGATCTTCTCGGTCGAGCGCTACGAACTGGTCATCGGCGCCTACCTCGACGGGCTCGAAGCTGCCCGCGCCGCCGGCCACGACCTGTCCAAGATCCATTCGGTCGCGTCGTTCTTCGTCTCTCGCGTCGACACCGAGATCGATGCCCGTCTCGGCAAGATCGGCACGCCCGACGCCGAGGAACTCAAGGGTAAGGCTGCTCTCGCGAACGCTCGACTGGCGTACGTGGCCTACCAGCAGACGTTCGAGGTCGGACCCCGCTTCCACGAACTGGCCGGCTCGGGCGCTCGCCCGCAGCGACCACTGTGGGCATCCACCGGTGTCAAGAACCCGGCGTACCCGGACACGCTCTACGTCACGGACCTGGTCTCCCCCAACACGGTGAACACCATGCCGGAGAAGACCCTCGACGCCGTAGCCGATCATGGAGACGTCACCGGAGACACCATCTCCGGCAAGGGGCCCGAATCCCAGGAAGTGTTCGACAAGCTCTCGGCCATCGGCATCGACATCTCGGACGTGTTCATCACGCTGGAGAACGAAGGCGTCGAGAAGTTCGAGGCGTCGTGGACCGAACTGCTCGAGGCAACCGGCGAGCAGCTTCGCCAAGCGGGCCAGAAGAGCTGAGACGTGAGCACCGCAGCCACTGACACCCACGATTCCCCCCACGAGGATCCACCGGAGTGGCACAACCCGCTCCGCGACCCCCGTGACAAACGACTACCGAGAATCGCGGGACCGTGCAGTCTCGTGATCTTCGGCGTCACAGGAGATCTCGCGCGTAAGAAGCTCATGCCTGCGGTGTACGACCTGGCGAACCGGGGGTTACTCCCCCCCGGTTTCGCCTTGGTCGGTTTCGCCCGACGTGAGTGGGGCAACGACGATTTCGGCAAGATCGTGCACGACGCCGTCCGCGATCACGCGCGAACTCCGTTCAGCGAGGAAGTGTGGAACACCCTCGCCGAAGGATTCCGATTCGTGCAGGGCACCTTCGACGACGATGCGGCGTTCGATCAGTTGGCGAGCACTCTGGCGGAGTTGGACGAAACCCGCGGCACGGGCGGCAATCACGCGTTCTACCTGTCGATTCCGCCCGGCGCGTTTCCCGTCGTGCTCGAACAACTCTCGCGATCCGGCCTCGCACAGAGCGAGGCCGACAGGTGGCGACGCGTCGTCATCGAGAAGCCGTTCGGTCACGACCTGGCGAGTGCGAAAGAGCTCAACGCCATCGTCAACCGAGTGTTCCCCGAGGACAGGGTCTTTCGTATCGACCACTACCTCGGCAAGGAGACGGTTCAGAACATCCTGGCCCTGCGTTTCGCCAATCAGCTGTTCGACCCGATCTGGAATGCGCACTACGTCGACCACGTTCAAATCACCATGGCCGAGGACATCGGACTCGGTGGTCGTGCCGGTTACTACGACGGAATCGGCGCGGCCCGTGACGTCATTCAGAACCACTTGCTTCAATTGCTGGCGATCACGGCGATGGAAGAGCCGGTCAGTTTCAGCCCGTCGGAACTGCAGTCCGAGAAGATCAAGGTTCTCTCGGCGACGAAGCTGGCTGAACCGCTTGACCGAACGTCCGCCAGAGGCCAGTACGCCGCTGGTTGGCAAGGAAGCCAGAAGGTCAAGGGACTCAAGGAAGAAGAGGGCTTCGACTCCGAATCCAACACCGAGACCTACGCGGCCATCACACTCGAAGTCGACACGAGGCGGTGGGGCGGAGTTCCGTTCTACCTGCGCACCGGCAAGGCACTAGGGCGCCGGGTCACCGAGATCGCGATGGTCTTCAAGCGAGCACCACACCTGCCGTTCGACGCCACGATGACCGAAGAACTCGGGCAGAACGCACTGGTCATTCGTGTGCAGCCCGACGAGGGTGTGACCATGCGCTTCGGATCGAAGGTGCCAGGCTCGAGCATGCAGGTACGTGACGTGAGCATGGACTTCAGCTACGGCCAGGCATTCACGGAGTCCTCGCCGGAGGCCTACGAACGGTTGATTCTCGATGTATTGCTGGGCGAGCCCTCGCTGTTCCCAGTCAATGCCGAGGTCGAGCTGTCGTGGAAAATCCTCGATCCGATTCTCGAACACTGGGCCTCGGGAGGAACCGCCGAACCTTACGAGGCAGGTACGTGGGGTCCGAGCTCGGGCGACGAGATGATGCAGCGCACCGGACGCGAATGGAGAAGGCCTTGATCGTCGACATTCCCGCAACCACGACCGCCGAGGTCGGCAAGCAGCTCGTCGAACTCCGCGAATCGGGCGGCGCGGTCACCATCGGCCGCGTTCTCACCTTGATCGTGGCGAGTAGAAACCCCGACAAAGCCGAGCGTGCGATCGCGGCAGCCAACGAGGCGAGCCGCGAACATCCCTGCCGCGTCATCGTATTGACACGGGGTGACCGTACAGCCGAGTCCAGCCTCGACGCGCAGATCAGGGTGGGCGGCGACGCAGGTGCCTCCGAAGTGGTGGTACTCCGGCTCAACGGAGAACTCGCCGATCACGAGCACAGCGTGGTCATCCCGTTTCTGTTGCCGGACACCCCGATCGTGGCCTGGTGGCCGGACGAAGCACCGGCAGTTCCAGCGAAGGATCCGTTGGGCCGGTTGGCCATTCGTCGTATCACCGATGCCACCAACGCACCGGACACCACCGCCGCGATCAAAGGCCGGTTGTCGAGCTACACCGACGGCGACACCGACCTGTCGTGGAGCCGCATCACCTACTGGCGCGGTCTGTTGGCGACGGCGCTCGATCAAGCACCGCACGAGAAGGTCGTGTCCGCTACCGTCTCGGGACTGAGCGAGGAACCTGCGCTCGACATCCTTGCTGGTTGGCTCGCAGCCAAGCTCGATGTTCCCGTCCACCGCCGTACCGG
The DNA here is from genome assembly GCF_003641205.1 of Rhodococcus sp. P1Y. Lineage (NCBI taxonomy): Bacteria > Bacillati > Actinomycetota > Actinomycetes > Mycobacteriales > Nocardiaceae > Rhodococcus > Rhodococcus sp. P1Y. Next base: position 3,585,694 of record NZ_CP032762.1, on the reverse strand, counting down.
CGAACTTCGAGTCGAGCTGCAGCGCGAAACCACCACCATCTCGATCACGAGGCCGCAAACCGGCAAGACGGCGACGTTGCGTCGCACCGGTCAGCCGGATTCGGAGGTCGCACTCGCGCGCCGTGGGACACGCGAGTGCCTCGCGGAAGAACTCCGCCGCCTCGATACGGACGAGATCTACGAGTTGGCACTGAACGGATTGTCGAAGGTGAGCTATGAGTGAAACGTCGGTACTGCAGTTCCTCGACGCGGAGGCGCTCGTCGACGCTGCTCGAACTCGGTTCGTCGAGGTCGTGACCGCAGCACAAGCAGAGCGAGGTACTGCGTCAGTCGTTCTCACCGGCGGTGGCACCGGAATTGCGCTGCTCGAGGCTCTTCGTAAGGACTCGGGAACCATCGATTGGGCATCGGTCGACGTGTACTTCGGTGACGAACGATTCCTTCCCGCCGGTGACCCCGAGCGCAACGAGGTACAGGCGGCCGAGGCATTGCTCGACCACGTCGGCGTCCACCCGGACCGAATTTTCCGCATGGCCGCATCGGACGGTCCGCATGGGAGCGACCCGGAGGTGGCCGCCGTGGCGTACGCGCAGATCCTCGGGGCGCACTCGGATGGCGAACACACACCGGCATTCGACGTGCACTTGCTGGGCATGGGCGGTGAGGGGCACATCAACTCGCTGTTCCCGCACACCGATGCCGTACGCGAGAAGCATCAGTACGTCGTCGCAGTGGAAAACTCACCCAAGCCGCCGCCCGTCCGAATCACGTTGACGCTGCCCGCAATTCGGCGGGCCAAGCACGTGTGGTTGCTCGTGTCGGGAGCGGCCAAAGCGGAGGCCGTGGCCGCCGCCGTGGGCGGAGCAGACCCGGACGATTTTCCGTCCGCAGGAGCTATCGGGTCCGAATCCACCGTCTGGTTCCTCGACTCAGGTGCTGCGTCGCAACTCGACAACAACTGATCGGCCGTCTGTCGTTCAGTCCGATGGCGTTCGATCCCCTAGTCCGTCGGGGGTTGGGCGCCATCGGTGTCTGTATCGACTGATTCGATGTCGTCGACGCGAGTGAACGGTTCGGACTCCGGTCTCCTTGCGTACACACGGTAGGCCGTACCGTCGCGCCACGACCGAAGGTGATTTCTGCACTGCCTCATACCGATTCAGACGCACACGGTCTACGTACGGTTCCATTGCGCCCTCAGCACTCCCGCGAAGAACTCACGGATCTCCGTCACCAACTCGGCGGGAGTCTCCATCGGTGCGAAGTGACCGCCGTGGTCGAACTCCGTCCACCGGACGATGTTGTTCTGTCTCTCCGCGATTGCTCGGATGCTTGCGTCGCGAGCAAAGACTGCGACTCCGGTAGGAACTCCGGACGAGGCCAGGTCCGCACCCCAGGCACTCGATTCCTTGTAGAGGCGCATCGAGGATCCGATCGTTCGTGTGAACCACAGGATGCTGATCTGAACCAGCAGACTGTCTCTGTCCATCGCATCGTCGGGACTCGACGCCGCCGGGTCGACGTAGGAGTTCACCACGTCGACCACCCATGCCAGCAAACCTGACGGTGAGTCGGTGAGACCGGGCGAGAGCGAGGCCGGACGTGTCGAATGGATGCTCGCGTACGACGACGTCTCGGCGTTGTTCCAGTCGGCCAGCGCGGCAAGCTTGGCCTTATCCTCTTCGCTGAAGCCCGATCCGTCCTCGTCCCACGACGGAATAGTGAGTGGACCGTTGAGGTGAACGCCGAGAACACGGTCCGGCGCGATACGGCCGAGTTGTGGCGCGATGAACGATCCTGCGTCCCCGCCCTGCGCACCGTAACGCTCGTAGCCGAGTTCCTCCATCAGCTTCGCCAGCACTTCGGCGGACCGGAAAGTGTCCGTATCCCCAACTCGGACGGTCGGGCCGGAGAATCCGAACCCGGGCAACGTCGGTAACACGAGGTGGAACGCCTGAGCTGAATCGGCCCCGTGCGCTTTCGGATTCGTCAGCGGCTCGATCACCTCGGTGAAGTCCTCGAACGGCCAACCGTGGATCAACATCAGAGGAACGGCATCCGGGTCGGGCGACACCACGTGAAAGAAGTGAATCTGCAGCCCGTCGATGTCGGCCAAGAACTGCGGATAGCCGTTCAGCCGAGCTTCGTGTGCCTTCCAATCGAATGTCGTGGCCCAATACTCGGCAAGTTCACGCACGTAGGATGTCGGGATCCCGTAGGTCCACCCCACGCCTGAAAGTTCGTCCGGCCAGCGAGTATCGGCGAGCCGTCGGCGTAGATCGTCGACGTCCGACTGTGGGACATCGATTTCGAATGGCTGGATGTCGCGTGTGGTCATGAAACGGACGTTAGCGACGATCGAGGACAACCCTGGTCCTCGATCGTCACCGATGCCTACTCGCGACTAACCGCTGTTACGGAGCGCAGTCGCAAGACCGTTCATCGTGAGCAGAATTCCACGCTTGACTCGCTCGTCGTCGTCACCTGCGCGGTAGCGGCGGAGCATCTCGACCTGCATTTGGTTCAACGGTTCGAGGTAAGGAAAACGGTTGTGAACCGACCGCTCCAGTGCCGGGTTGTCTTCGAGCAGGCGGGAGTACCCGGTGATCTTCAGGTACATCTCGACGGTCTTGGAGTGCTCGGCCTCGATCATTCCGAAAATTCTCGATCGCAGTTCTTCGTCGGGAACGAGTTCGGCGTACCGAGCTGCAATTCCCAGGTCCGACTTCGCCATGACCTGCGCGAGGTTCGACAGTACGGTCTGGAAGAACGGCCATTTTCGGTAGAGGTCGGTCAGTACCGCCAGTTTTGCGTCGTCACCGTCGACCCACTCTTCGAACGCCGATCCGGTGCCGTACCACCCTGGCAACATCACGCGACACTGACTCCAGGACATCACCCACGGAATAGCGCGGAGGTCGTACACCGAATTGGTCGGCTTGCGGGAGGCGGGCCTGCTACCGATGTTCAACTCCCCTACCTCTGCGACAGGGGTGGACGTTCGGAAGTACTCGACAAAGCCGGGCTCGTCGTGAACGAGTCGGCCGTATGCAGCGCGAGCCTTGGCTGCCAGGTCGTCGAGAACCTCGTAGGCGGGTTCCGCACCGTCGCCGAGCCCCTCCACATCGAGGAGCGTCGATTCGAGAGTCCCCGCGACGAGTGATTCCAGGTTCCGCCGAGCCATCGACGGCTCAGCGTACTTGGCTGCGATGATCTCCCCCTGCTCGGTGAGACGAAGCGATCCCTGCACGACTCCGGGAGGCTGCGCGAGGATGGCATCGTAGCTCGGCCCGCCGCCCCGGCCGACCGTGCCGCCACGACCGTGGAACAGCCGCAATCTGATTCCGGTCTTACGCGAGGCTTCCAACAGATCGAGCTCGGCGCGATACAGCGCCCAGTTGGCCGCGAGATAGCCACCGTCCTTGTTCGAGTCGGAATACCCCAGCATGACTTCCTGGTTCATGCCGCGACCTGCGACCAACGCTCGATAGACGGGAACGTCGAGGGTCGCGACGAGGGTCGCCGCGCCTTGCTGAAGATCTTCGATGGTCTCGAACAACGGGACGACGCCGACGGTCGACGTCGGGGCCGATCCGTCGGCACCTGGATCGAAGATGCCCGCCTCCTTCAGCAACAGCGCGGCCTCCAACATGTCGCTCACCGACTGGCACATGCTGATGATGTAGTTCTGGATCGTGTCGGGGCCGAGATGATCGATTGCAACCTTGGCGGCGCGCACGATGCCCAATTCCTTGGCCGCCAGCTCACTGAGCTCGGCCGAAGGGCCCACGAGCGGCCGTCGTGTGGTGAGTTCGCGTGAGAGCACAGCAACACGCTCGTCCTCGTCCAACGACAGATAGTCCGGGTGCACTCCCGCCCAGGCCAACAGTTCTGCGACAACCTCCTCGTGGGTCTCCGAGTTCTGGCGCATGTCGAGGGCTTGGAGGTGAAACCCGAACGTTTCCACCGAACGACGAAGCGACAGCAGCCGGTCGTCGGCGATCAGCGCATCACCATCGGCGCGCAACGCGCGGTCGATCGTGTCGAGGTCGTCCAATACCTCTTGTGGAACGTCGTACGGCCTCGAACCGAGGTCGAGACCGGCAACGGGAACCGAATCGAGTACCGCGCCCGCCGTCGCGGTGAGTCGTGCACGGATTCCGCGTATCGCCACGCGATACGGCTCGTCGTCGCGCCGGTCGTCCGGGTCACCGGACTCTGCTGCCAGCGTTGCCAACTCCTCGGTGACGGCGACCAGCCGAGCCGACATCGACAGTTCCTTCTCCAAAGCGACCAACTCGTCCAAGTACCGTGAGAATGCTGCGTACCCGGCCTGGTGGGTAGCAGTGTGAACAACTTCCCCGGTCACGTTCGGATTTCCGTCGCGGTCTCCCCCGATCCACGAACCTGGACGCAGAATGGGCCGCGGAAGAAGCTCATCATCCGGCCAGCGCTGGCGAAGTGCCTCACGAACGTCGGCGTTCAACGTCGGAATGACGTCGAACAACGACGTCTCGAAGTATCGGAGCCCCACTTCGATCTCATCCTGGATACGTAGGCGAGAGAGCCTGATCAATGCCGTCTCCCACAGCGTGAGCACCTGACGCCTGATCGACGCATCGACGACTGCAAGCTCTTTCGCCGCACTCGTTGCCTTGTCCGAGTGTGCAGCGACCGCGATCTCTCGTCTTCGCATGAGTGCTGTGATCTTCGTCTGAACATCGAACACCGTGCGACGCCGAGTTTCGGTCGGGTGGGCCGTGATGACCGGGGCGACAAGGGAATCGGTCAGAGCATCGGCGACCTGTTGCCGGGTGAGATTCGCGGCGTCGAGCTTCACCCAGGTCGCAGCGAGGCTGCTGTCCTGGGGCGGATCTTCGCGTTCGAGGTGGATCGCCCGACGGCGCTCACGGTGCAGGTCCTCCGCCAAGTTGGCGAGCAGAGAAAAGTGGCTGAAGGCACGAATAAGTGGAATAGCTTGTGCAACTTCGAGATCGGCGTAGATACCGAGGGAATCATCTCGCTCGACTTCCGAGCGACGCACCGCGAAGGATTCGAGCCGTGCACGTTCGACGAGTTCGAACACCCCGTCACCCTCATGCTCGCGGATGATCTCGCCGAGAATGCCGCCCAGGTAGCGAATGTCCTCCCGCAGCGGCTCGGTCAACTCTCGGCCCTGCGTGGTAGGAGTGACGAACGCGGGCGAACCAGGCGACTCGAATGGGGTTTCACTCATGGAACGATTATCGTCCACGTACCCCCGCGACGCAGTCCAAGGGTCTGTACGAGCGTTCGCCCAACCATCGAGTGCTAGGTCAGCGCGAAGCGGTACACATGAATCAGGAGAACTTGATCTCCAGGCCGATACCGAGGATAGCGATAAGCCACACGATGCCGGTGAAAACGGTCAGACGATCGAGGTTCTTCTCCACGACAGTAGAACTCGAGAGCGAAGACTGAACGCCACCGCCGAACAGACTGGACAGGCCGCCGCCCTTACCCCGGTGCAGAAGCACCAGAAGAATCAGCGCCAAGCTGGTGACCACCAGCAGAATATCCAGGAACAGTTCCATGTCCGCCTCACAATAGATTCAGCTCACAACCCGTGACAGCCTACCTGCACTACGCACACTGCCGTGTCACGCCCCTCCTCGGGCGTGACACGGCAGTGACGATCCGATACCGGTGACTACCGGATCAGGGTAGTGGTCCACCTGCGGCGATCGCCGACAACGTGGCGAATTCGTCCGCTTTCAACGACGCTCCACCGACGAGCGCACCATCGACATCGGCTTGACCGACGATCTCTCCGACGTTCTTCGCGTTGACCGAACCGCCGTACAGGACGCGGACGCCTGCAGCGACCTCGGCGGAGGCAAGTACTTTCAGCTCCTCGCGAATCGCCGAGCACACCTCCTGCGCATCCGACGCACTTGCGACACGACCGGTGCCGATTGCCCATACCGGCTCGTATGCGATGACGACCTTCGAGATGTCCTCGGCGGACAGTCCCTCCAGCGAACCGCGAAGCTGAGCGACGTTGTACGACACATGCTCCCCGGCCTCACGGATGTTCAGGCCTTCGCCGATGCACACGATGGGTGTCAGGCCGTGCTTCAGCGCAGCCTTGGTCTTCGCGAGCACGATGGCGTCGTCCTCGCTGTGCAAGGTTCGACGCTCCGAGTGTCCGACGACGACGAAGCTCACACCGAGTTTGGCGAGCATCGAGCCGCTGATCTCGCCGGTGTAGGCACCCGATTCGTGAGCCGATACGTCCTGCGCACCGAAGGTGAGCAGGAGCTTGTCGCCTTCGATCAGCGTCTGCACACTGCGGATGTCGGTGAACGGCGGGATGACCGTCACGTCGACCTTGTCGAAGTACTTCGCCGGTAGCGAGAAGGCGATCTTCTGCACCAGAGAAATCGCTTCCAGGTGGTTCAGATTCATCTTCCAGTTGCCTGCAATGAGCGGCTTACGCGCCATCGGTATTCACCCCTTCCAGTGCTGCGATGCCGGGGAGCTGCTTGCCCTCCAGGTATTCGAGGGACGCACCTCCCCCGGTGGAGATGTGCGAGAAGCCATCGTCCGGCAAGCCGAGCGCCCGCACAGCCGCAGCGGAGTCGCCACCGCCGACGACACTGAACGCGCCCTTGGCGGTCGCCGCGACGATCGATTCTGCGATCCCCTTGGTGCCCGCCGAAAACTTCTCGAACTCGAACACGCCTGCGGGACCGTTCCAGAAGATGGTCTTCGCATTGGACAGGACGACGGAAAAACGGCGAACCGATTCGGGGCCGATGTCGAGGCCCATCCAGCCGTCGGGAATTTCCGACGCCTTGACGGTCTTCGCTTCGGCATCCTTCGAGAACGCGTCGGCGACGACGATGTCCACAGGAAGGTGAATGACGTCTCCGAATCGCTCGAGCAAGTCCTTGCAGACGTCGATCTGGTCTTCCTGCAGCAGCGACGAACCAACGGCGTAGCCCTGCGCGGCGAGGAATGTGAACGCCATTCCGCCGCCGATAACGAGGGTGTCCACCTTGGGTGCGAGGGCCTCGATCACGCCGAGCTTGTCGGAAACCTTGGAACCACCGAGCACCACGGCATAGGGGCGAGCCGGATCTTCGGTGAGCTTCGCGAGCACGTCGACCTCGGTTGCCACCAGTCCGCCTGCGTAGGACGGCAACAGCTTCGCCACGTCGTACACCGACGCCTGCTTGCGATGCACCACGCCGAAGCCGTCGGACACGAACGCGCCCCGCCCGTCGGTCAAAGCGACGAGTTCGGCCGCAAGTTGAGCTCTCTCGGCTTCGTCCTTGCTCGTCTCGCGAGGGTCGAATCGGATGTTCTCCAGCAGCAGTACGTCACCGTCGGTGAGCCCTTCGGCGCGGGCCTGAGCGTCCTGCCCGACGACGTCACCAGCCAACTGGACGTGGCGACCGAGCAGTTCTGCGAGCTTCGATGCCACCGGAGCGAGCGAGTACTTCGCATCCGGCTTGCCGTCAGGGCGACCGAGATGCGCGGTCACGATCAGACTTGCGCCTGCATCCAGCAGCGAATTCAGCGTCGGGAGCGATGCCACGATCCGGCCGGGGTCGGTGATGACACCGTTCTCGATAGGGACGTTGAAATCCGAGCGCACGAGGACCGTGCGACCGGACACGCCCGTATCGATCAGGTTCTGCAGAGTCTTGACTGCCATGTGATCAGAGGGACTTTCCGACGAGGCCGATGAGGTCGGCGAGGCGGTTGGAGTAGCCCCACTCGTTGTCGTACCACGACACGATCTTGACCTGATCGTCGATGACCTTGGTGAGGCCGGCATCGAAAATGGACGAGTGCGGGTCGGTGACGATGTCCGAGGAAACGATCGGATCCTCGGTGTACTTGAGGATGCCCTTCAGCGGGCCCTCGGCAGCTGCCTTCATCGCAGCGTTGATCTCGTCGACCGAGGCCGACTTCTTCAGGTTCGCCGTGAGGTCGGTGACTGAGCCGGTCGGGATCGGGACACGAAGTGCGTATCCGTCGAGCTTGCCAAGCAGCTGCGGGAGGACCAGGCCGATGGCCTTGGCCGCACCGGTGCCGGTCGGAACGACGTTGAGGGCCGCGGCGCGTGCACGACGGAGGTCGCTGTGCGGGCCGTCCTGCAGGTTCTGGTCCTGGGTGTACGCGTGGATCGTCGTCATCAGGCCCTTGACGATGCCGAACTCGTCATCGAGAACCTTGGCGATCGGGCCGAGGCAGTTGGTGGTGCACGACGCGTTGGAGATGATGTTCTGGCTACCGTCGTACTTGTCGTCGTTGACGCCCATCACGATGGTGATGTCCTCGCCCTTGGCGGGCGCGGAGATGATGACCTTCTTGGCACCGGCATCGAGGTGGCCCTTGGCCTTCGCGGCGTCGGTGAAGATGCCCGTCGATTCGACTACGACGTCGACGCCCAGGTCACCCCACGGAAGAGCCGAAGGGCCCTCGCGCAACGACAGTGCCTTGATCTTCTGGTCACCGACGACAATGGTGTCGTCACCCTCGAGGCTCACGTCGTACGGCAGGCGGCCGAGGATGGAGTCGTACTTGAGGAGGTGAGCCAGGGTGGCATTGTCCGTGAGGTCGTTGACAGCCACGATCTCGATGTCGGTGGTGCCGAGAGCTTTCTGCGCATCGACCGCCCTGAAGAAGTTACGTCCGATGCGGCCGAAGCCGTTCACGCCTACCCGGATCGTCACTGTTCGCTCCTAAGTTGTTGAACCAATTGTCGTATTCTGCGTGCGGGTACGTCCCCACATGCGCTTTCCACCCTAGTGGTCGGGCACCGGTCGCGCGCGCGTCACCCGTCGCCTCCGGTTTTCAGGCTTCGTCGAGCAGTTCGGCGGTGACCGCCGATTCGGTGTCCGGGATTCCCGTGTCCTTGGCCTTCCGGTCCGCCATCGACAGCAGGCGCCTGATCCGGCCCGCAACCGCATCCTTGGTCATCGGAGGGTCTGCCAGCTGGCCGAGTTCCTCGAGCGATGCCTGACGGTGTTGCACCCTCAGGGCCCCCGCAGCGGCGAGATGATCGGGAACGTCGTCGCCCAGGATGTGCAGGGCGCGCTCCACGCGCGCAGCTGCGGCGACTGCCGCGCGCGCCGACCGCCTGAGGTTGGCGTCGTCGAAATTAGCAAGCCGGTTTGCCGTGGCCCGCACCTCGCGCCGCATGCGGCGCTCTTCCCACACGAGCCTGGTGTCCTGAGCGCCCATCCGCGTCAGCAACGCCCCGATTGCCTCGCCGTCTCGGACAACGACACGATCGGTCCCGCGGACCTCGCGAGCCTTGGCTGCAACACCGAGACGGCGCGCCGCACCGACCAGCGCCAACGCAGCCTCCGGTCCCGGGCAGCTGATTTCCAGCGCCGAGGATCGACCCGGTTCCGTCAGCGAACCGTGTGCGAGAAAGGCGCCCCGCCATGCAGCTTCGGCATCACCGACGGTGCCTCCGACGACTTGCGCGGGCAACCCACGCACTGGCCGACCGCGCATGTCCAGAAGCCCGGTCTGCCGCGCCAACGCCTCGCCGTCCTTGGCCACACGCACCACGTACCGCGAGCTCTTGCGCAGACCACCTGCACTGAGCACATGGACATCGGACGAGTACCCGTAGAGGTCGAAGATTTCGCGACGAAGGCGCCGCGCGATCGACCCGAGATCGACCTCGGCCTCGACGACGACCCGTCCGGCAACGATGTGAAGACCACCGGCGAAACGCAGCAAGGCCGAAACCTCGGCCCGTCTGCAACTCACCTGAGTGATCGCGAGCCGCGAGAGCTCGTCCTTCACCTCCGCTGTCATGGCCACGAAGTGATCCCCTCTCTGCGCGGCGCACTCGTCGCGGCACCGGTCTCGGACGAGACGATGCTACCGAGGGCCGCAGCCAACTTTCCGAAATGATGAGCGTGAGTACCTGGTTCGGCGACATCGACGTAGACGACCTCGGCTCCCAGTCGCGAAGCTGCTCGCTCGAGATGTTCGCGCTCTCCTCCCGGAGGAACGAACGCCGAATCGACGACCACATGATCGACGCCGAATTGCGGTGCGTGTTGGGACAGTACGTGCAGATGTCGCTCGGCGGAGAATCCAGTGGTTTCGCCGAGCTCCGGCGCGAGATTGAGCACGAGGACTTTCGCCGCGGACGATCGATCGAGTGCGGCCAGCAGATCGGGAACAAGGATGTGCGGAATCACACTGGAGAACCACGAACCGGGACCGAGCACCACCAGATCGGCGACCTCGATGGCCGCAACGGCTTCAGGAGTAGCGGGCGGATCGGACGGCAACAGGCGAACTCGACGAACCTTGCCTGGAGTCGTCGCTACCGCAACCTGACCGCGGATCACACGGCTCACACGGGGGTCGTCCTCGAGGCCCGACACGTCCGCTTCGATGTCGAGTGGTATCGGTGCCATCGGCAGCACTCGCCCGTCTATACCCAGCAATGTCGCCGCCTCGTCGAGCGCGAGCACCGTGTCACCGAGCACCTCGGTCAGCCCAGCCAGAATCAGGTTGCCGACCGAGTGGCCCGCCAGTGCTCCCGATCCGCCGAAACGATGCTGCATCACATCGGCCCACAGCCGCGCGCGCGGACTGTCTGCGGACAGAGCGGCCAGCGCCATACGGAGATCACCTGGAGGTAGAAGGCCGAGCTCCGCTCGCAGACGGCCGGAGGATCCGCCGTCGTCCGCAACGGTGACGACTGCCGTCACATCGGAGGCGAGCATCCGAACCGCACTCAACGTCGCGTACAGCCCGTGTCCGCCGCCGAGTGCGACGACCTTCATGTCTGTTCGGTCGTGCTCCGTCATTCGCGGCCCATATCGCGATGCAGGACACGCACCGACAGGTCGTCGTGTCGTTCCAGCATCGCCGCCAGCGCCTCGGTCATCGCCACACTCCGATGCTTTCCCCCGGTGCACCCCACTGCGACGGTCATGTAACTCTTCCCCTCCCTGCGATAGCCATCGACTGTCAACTGCAACAGGTGGTGGTACGTCTCCAGATAGTCCTGGGCACCGTCTTGACCCAGCACGTAGTCGCGCACTGCCGGCTCACGCCCAGTATGTTCGCGCAGTTCTGGGACCCAGTGCGGATTCGGAAGAAAGCGGACGTCGCAGACCAGGTCGGAATCGATCGGGAGGCCGTACTTGAAGCCGAACGACTGGACGGTGACGCCGATCATCGCCGTGTCGGCGCTCCCGAACGACGATTCGATCTTGCGACGAAGCTGATGGACCGACAACGACGTGGTGTCGACGATCACGTCCGCGGCGGCCCGAACCTGAGCCAGACGGGTCCGCTCGGCCGCGATGCCCTCCGTCAGAGTCGCGTCCTGGCCGTCGTTCTGGAGCGGGTGACTACGACGATTGGATTCGAATCGTTGGATCAGAACCGCATCCGTGGCGTCCAGGAACAACACCCGATTTCGAACGCCCTTCGAGTCGAGCTCCCTCACCACCCACCCCAGGTCGCCGGTGAACAACCGACTCCGCACGTCCATCACAAGGGCCAAACGCTCGATCCGCGGTTCCGATTCCAGCCCGAGATCGATCATCTTGGAGATCAGTTCGGGCGGAAGGTTGTCGGCCACGTACCAACCCAGGTCCTCCAGAACTTTGGCCGCGGTGCGTAGACCGGCACCCGACAGACCGGTTACCAGGGCTACCTCGATCTCATGGGTAGGCCGATCCTGCTCTTCGGTCCGAATGTCCGATTCGCTCACGTCGAAGCCCGCTCTGTCGAAGTTGTCTCGCGCCGGCCCCGAACATCATTGTCTCTGGCACTACCGTCCCCGGCACTGCTGTCCCCGGCGCTACTGTCCTCGGTCGTGCCTGTGTCTTCGGTCCTGCTCGCCTCATCATTCACCAAGCGCGGCTCGGGCGGGAGTGCTTCAGGGTCGCCCGCTACCAGCTCTACCGGGTCGCCCGCTCCAAGCTCTACCGGGTCGCCCGCTCCCAGGGCCTCGAGGACGGACTTCGCTGTTGCCGCCCCGATCCCGGGAACCTCCGTTATCTCCGCGACCGTAGCCTCCTTCAACTTCGCCACTGATCCGAAGTGCGTCACGAGGGCAGTTCTTCGGGCCTCCCCCAACCCCCGAACCGAATCGAGTGCCGACGCCGTCATTCGCCGGGATCTCTTGCTGCGATGGAACGTGATGGCGAAACGGTGAGCCTCGTCGCGGACGCGTTGGAGGAGATACAGAGACTCACTCGTCCTCGGCAGGATCACGGGGTCCGATTCGCCGGGCACCCACACCTCTTCCAACCGCTTTGCCAACCCGACGACGGCAACGTCGGTCACACCCAGTTCGTCGAGAACCTCCGCCGCTGCGGCCACCTGCGGTGCACCGCCGTCCACGACGAACAGATTCGGTGGGTAGGCGAATCGCCGCGGACGCCCGGTTTGTGGGTCCAACGACGCCTCCGGCGAGAGGTCCCCTCCCGAGCCGCTGTTTCCCGCGTCGGAGCTGTGGCGCAGGAACCGGCGGCGCGTGACCTCGGCGATGCTGGCGACGTCGTCGGAGTGGCCGTCGCCCGCAGCTTCCTTGATGGCGTAGTGCCGATAATCGCTCTTGCGTGGGAGGCCGTCCTCGAACACCACCAACGACGCGACCACATCGGTACCCTGCACGTGCGAAATATCGATGCATTCGATGCGCAAGGGTGCGGAGTCCAGATCCAGCGCCTCCTGAATGCCCTGCAATGCCGCTGACCTGGAAGTGAAATCCCCCGCTCGCTTCAACTTGTGTTGCTGCAAAGCCTCTTTCGCGTTGCGTTCGACAGTTTCGGCGAGAGCTCTCTTGTCACCCCGTTGAGGAACTCTGAGTTGCACGTTGGATCCTCGCAGTGTGCTCAACCACAACTGGACCTCATCCGCGTTTGCCGGAAGCACCGGCACGAGGACCTCTTTGGGAACCGCGTTGGAACTGCCGTCCTCGTTGCCCGGTGTCTGCGACGAGAGGGCAGCTTCCTGCCCGTAGAACTGAGTGAGGAACTGTTCGACGAGTGCCGGAAGGTCGGACTGGTCGTCGCCCTGCATTTCGATGACCTCGCCTGCTTTCTCCACCACCCACCCGCGCTGCCCGCGTACTCGTCCTCCGCGAACATGGAAGACCTGAACCGCGGCCTCCAACGCGTCGGTTGCGAATGCGACCAGATCGGCGTCGGTACCGTCGCCGAGTACGACTGCCTGCTTCTCCAACGCTCGCTTCAACGCGCCTACGTCGTCGCGAAGACGGGCGGCAGTCTCGAAGTCGAGGTCGTCCGAAGCCCTCTGCATTCTCCGCTCGAGCTGCCGAACGAGCTTGTCCGTCTTGCCGGACAAGAAATCGCAGAAGTCCTCGACGGTCTGGCGGTGTTCGTCCGCGGACACACGACCGACGCAGGGCGCCGAGCACTTGTCGATGTATCCGAGCAGGCACGGGCGGCCGATCTGTTTGTGCCGCTTTAGAACTCCCGCTGAACACGTTCGAGCGGGAAATACGCGCAGCAGCAGATCCAGCGTCTCGCGGATTGCCCACGCGTGCGCATACGGACCGAAGTAGCGAACGCCTTTACGACGCGGGCCTCGGTAGACGAACAGCCTGGGATACTCCTCGTTCATCGTGACCGCGAGCATCGGATAGCTCTTGTCGTCGCGGTACCGAACGTTGAAGCGGGGATCGAACTCTTTGATCCAGTTGTACTCGAGTTGCAGCGCTTCGACTTCGGTGGTGACGACGGTCCACTCGACCGACGCGGCGGTGGTCACCATCTGCCGGGTACGCGGGTGCAACGACGCAACGTCGGCGAAATACGAATTGAGACGGCTTCTCAGGCTTTTGGCCTTGCCGACGTAGATCACGCGTCCGTGCGGATCACGAAATTTGTACACCCCTGGCTCGACCGGGATGGTTCCGGTAGCCGGGCGATACTTAGCTGGATCGGACACGTATTCCAGGCTAGTCGCAGGGTCCGACGAAGTTCACAGGGCGAGCGATCATCTGACGTCGCCCGAGTACTTCGCCTCGAGGGAGCGGAAGGTACGCACTGCGGCCACCGCATGATCTCTGTCGTTCGACTGAATGGCCATCACTGGTATGAACTCGTCGTCGGGGATGTCGACGCGAGCCCACATGGCCCCCTCGGGGAAAGACAGCCCGCGTACCAGATCCCACTCGATGAGACGTTCGGAGAGGATATTGCGCACTGCGACTCCGGCTTTCCCCACCCGGACGCGCGGTCTGGTCAGCAGCAGAGCAATTCCAGCGAGCAGGAAACCGATACCTGCGAGGGCGATCTGATCTGCGGTACGGAAGTACACGCCGGTCGGCGACACACGAAGCAGAACCGCGACGGTGGTGTGCGCGACGACGAGAAGCACGGCGGCCGCAACGGCGTACCGGGCCGACTTCTTCGACCGAACTTCCAGATCCCACTCGCTCCCACTCGTCATCGGAAGGCCTGGTTCGTCCAAGGCTGACGCAAGTGCTTCAGTGTCAAGGCAGTGTCGATGGCAGCTGCGGCAGCCTGCGCTCCTTTGTCTTCCTTCGAACCGGGCAGACCGGAGCGATCCAGCGCTTGCTGCTCGTCGTCCGTCGTGAGGACGCCGTTGGTCACCGGTGTGCTCTCGTCGAGGGACACCCGAGTCAGTCCAGCGGTCACCGCGTCGCACACGTACTCGAAATGCGGTGTGCCGCCCCGGATGACGACACCGAGAGCGATCACAGCGTCGTGACTGCGGGCGAGGGCTTGAGCGACGACGGGCAACTCGATAGCGCCCGCAACACGGACGACGGTGACCTCGGTGACACCAGCCTCCGCAATCTTCTTTCGTGCGCCGGCGAGGAGAGCCTCGGAGATCGTTCGGTGCCACTGTCCTGCCACGACAGCGATCTTCAGATCCGACGCACCGTCGAGCTGAAGTTGTGGTTCGCCTTCGCCGCTCACGAGTTCGTTCCCGCTTCGTAGCCGGGAGTGGGGCCTACGGGACGACCGGTCTCGTAGTCGTCGAGACCGACGAGATCGTGGCCCATACGATCACGCTTGGTGCGCAGGTAGGTCAGGTTCTCCGCGTTGGCACGTAACGGCATCGGAACCCGCTCGGTGACGTGCAGGCCGTATCCATCGAGGCCCACCCGCTTCGCCGGATTGTTCGTCAGCAACCGCATCGACGAGATGCCGAGGTCCACGAGAATCTGCGCACCGATTCCGTAGTCTCTGGAGTCAGCGGGAAGACCGAGCTGGAGGTTGGCGTCCACTGTGTCGGAGCCCGCATCCTGAAGTTGGTAGGCCTGCAATTTGTGCAGCAGTCCGATTCCGCGCCCTTCGTGGCCGCGCATGTAGAGAACGACGCCACGTCCTTCTTGCGCGATCATGTCCAGTGCGGCATCGAGTTGCGGACCGCAGTCGCAGCGCAGTGAGCCGAAGACGTCACCGGTCAGACATTCGGAGTGCACACGAACCAACACGTCGCTTCCGTCGTGGTCCGGACCGGCGATGTCGCCACGCACGAGGGCGACATGCTCCACCTCGTCGTACACGCTGTGGTACCCCACCGCACGGAAGGTGCCGTGTGCGGTGGGTATCCGCGCGTCGGCTACACGAACGACATGCTTCTCGTGCTTGCGACGCCACGCGATGAGATCGGCGATGGAAATGAGGGCCAGGTCGTGATCATCTGCGAATACCCGAAGCTCGTCGGTCTGGGCCATCGCGCCCTCGTCCTTCTGGCTGACGATCTCGCAGATGACACCGGCGGGGCGCAGGTCGGCCATGCGGGCCAGGTCGACGGCTGCCTCCGTGTGACCGGGGCGACGAAGCACACCGCCGTCCTTTGCGCGAAGCGGCACGACATGACCTGGGCGGGTGAAGTCGTTGGCTCCTGTTGCCGGGTCGGCGAGCAGACGCATCGTCGCAGCACGGTCGGAGGCCGATATTCCGGTACCGATGCCCTCGCGGGCATCGACGGTGACGGTGTACGCGGTGCCGTGCTTGTCCTGGTTCGTCGAGTACATAGGGGGCAACCCGAGCCGGTCGCAATCGTCGCCCGACAACGGCACACACAGGTAGCCCGAGGTGTAGCGCACCATGAACGCCACGAGTTCCGGCGTCGCCTTCTCAGCGGCGAAGATGAGGTCGCCCTCGTTCTCGCGATCCTCGTCGTCGACCACCACCACAGCTTTACCTGCGGCGATGTCGGCAACCGCACGCTCGATACTGTCGAACCTTGTCACGTCCTACGCTCCATACGTTTGGTTCTGCGCCTTGGCACTGGGGTGCAGATACACCTCAACAGTACTTTTCCGACCTGATTACTCGGATGCCAGGGTCTGCAGCCGTTCCACGTACTTCGCGATGACGTCGACCTCGAGATTGACCGGTGTCCCGACATCCGAGTGCCCGAGCGTAGTCAGGTCGAGTGTGGTGGGGATGAGCGAGATCTCGAACCAATGCCCGGCGTCGTCGTCCCGCCCGAGCGCGGACACGGTGAGCGACACTCCGTCGACCGTGATCGAGCCCTTCTCGACGACGTAGCGTGCGACCGACGTCGGCATCGCGATGCGGACGACCGTCCAGTTCTCGGACGGCGCACGGCCGACGACGGTGCCCGTTCCGTCGACGTGCCCCTGCACGAGGTGACCGCCGAGTCGGCTGTTCAGTGCCGCGGCGCGCTCGAGGTTGACGCGGGATCCGACTTCGAGTCGCTGAAGGCTCGACCGGTTCAGCGTCTCCTGCATGACGTCGGCGGTGAATGCACCTCCGTCGAGGACATCGACGACCGTCAGACATACCCCGTTGACGGCAATGGAGTCTCCGTGCCCCGCATCCGATGTGACGACGGGTCCTTTGACCGTAAAACGGGCTGCGTCGGTGAGAGTTTCCTTACCGACGATCTCGCCGAGTTCCTCGACAATTCCGGTGAACACTTCTTTTTCACTCCTCTTCGGCGAGACCGCTCGGGCTCGCTGCATGCTCGTCGCGAATGGGTGTTGCGTCGACGACGATGTCCGATCCGAGCGGGAGAACCCTCTCGATTCTGAACCTGCGTGCGTCGGAAATTGTTCCGACTCCTGCATTCTCCACGGCGGCAGCGCCAGAACCGAGGATCACGGGCGCGATGTAGGCCACGATCCGGTCGACGAGCCCTGCTGCCAGGAACGCGCCTGCCAGCCGAGGGCCACCCTCGACGAGCACATCGGTGTGATCGCCGAGAGCCTCGATCACCGAGTGCGGATCGCGCGTGCGAAGGAACAGCGTGGGCGCGTCGGAATTTCGGATACGCGCGGATCCGTCGATCTCACGTTCGCCGACTACCACCCGTACCGGTTGGTGCTCCGCGTTCGTGCCGTCGGGAAGTCTCGCCGTCAACAGCGGATCGTCTGCCTCCACGGTCCCGGTTCCCACGACGATCGCATCGAGCGTCGCTCGCTGAGCATGGACGTGAGCGCGGGCTGCCGGCCCGGTAATCCACTGACTCGTCCCGTCCTCAGCGGCGCTGCGACCGTCCAGACTTGCAGCATATTTGAGCGTGACGTGGGGACGACCGGTTCTCTGCTTGTGCAGCCACGCCCGCAGCGGTCCCCGCGACACGTCCTCGGACGCAAGCCCCGACTCGACGTCCACACCCGCATCGGTCAGCGTTCGCGCGCCTCCTTCGGCCACCGGATTCGGGTCGGAGACGGCGAAGATCACCCGGGCGATGCCCGCTTCGACGAGAGCTTGTGAGCATGGACCGGTTCTGCCCGTGTGATTGCAGGGCTCGAGCGTCACGATCGCGGTTCCGCCTCGGGCCCGTTGTCCTGCCTGTTGCAACGCAACAACTTCGGCATGGGGTCCACCTGGAGGATGCGTGGCGCCTACGCCGACGACACGGCCTTCGACGTCAAGAACGACAGCACCGACGGGTGGGTTGGGACTGGTCCGACCTCGCACCACCTCCGAGGCATCGACGGCGAGGGTCATCGCCTCCGCCTCGGTTACACGGGCGCCCGCCGTCATGTCAACGACAGATGCTTCGACGCGCCCGCTGCCTGCGCTCGTAGACCACGAACAGCCGCGGCGGGATCCGCGGTCCCGTATACCGCCGATCCAGCCACGAAGCAGTCGATTCCTGCCTCGGCGGCCTGCTCGACGGTGTCCACGTTGATTCCGCCGTCGATCTCGACGACCAGTTTCAATTCGCCCGAATCGACGAGGTTGCGCACGATCCGGGCTTTGCTCAGAACATCGGCGATGAACGACTGACCCCCGAACCCGGGCTCGACGCTCATGACGAGCAGTGTGTCGAACTCGCGAAGGATGTCGAGGTACGGCTCGATGGGCGTACCGGGCTTGACGCTCAGACCTGCTTTGCCGCCTGCCGCCCGGATGTCCTTGGCCACCGCGATCGGGTCGTCCGTCGCCTCGGCGTGGAAGGTGACGTTGTACGCGCCTGCTTCGGCGTACGGCGGAGCCCACCGCGCCGGATCCTCGATCATCAGGTGGCAGTCGAGCGGGATGTTCGTCGCCTTCAGCAAGCTCTGCACAACCGGCAGCCCCAACGTCAGGTTCGGCACGAAGTGCGCGTCCATGACGTCGACGTGCAGCCAGTCGGAACCGGCTACGGCCTCGGCTTCTTCACCCAGGCGAGCGAAGTCGGCGGAAAGGATGGACGGTGCGATCATCGGAGCTGCCACGATTGGACAGCTTAGTGGGTGTGATCGGAACGTCCTCCGGGGTGTGGTCGGAGCGTCCCGAACCCCAGGACGCGCCGTTCAGTCGACCGGACGCTGCAAGGCAGCGAGGAACATTGCATCCGTTCCGTGCCGATGCGGCCACAGTTGTACCGAGGTGCCGTCACCCAACTGCGGCACGCCGGGAAGGAGAGTGCGTGTGTCGAGCGGAACGACTCCGTGTCGCCGAACTGCGTCCGCGACCACTGCAGTCGTCTCCGACAGATGAGGCGAGCACGTCGAGTACACCACCACGCCACCGGGCCGAACAAGCGTCAGCGCGGAGGCCAACAGTTCCTTCTGCAGTGATACGAGGGCGGCGAGATCGGTCGGTTTGCGACGCCACCGCGCTTCGGGCCTGCGTCGAAGGGCACCGAGTCCAGTGCAGGGCGCGTCGACCAGCACTCGGTCGTAGCCCCCGTCCAGACCTGGGTCGCGTCCGTCAACGGTGTGGACGGTCACGGGCAGATCCTTGGTCGTCTTCGAGACCAGGTCAGCGCGGTGTGGAGTCGGCTCGACCGCATCGACTACAGCCCCGTCGATCGCGGCGATCGCGCCGAGCAACGCGGCTTTGCCACCTGGTCCCGCACAGAGATCCAGCCATCTACCGCCGTCTTCACCGATCAGCGGAGCAAGCGTGAGGGCACGGGCGACAAGTTGGCTGCCCTCGTCCTGCACCCCGGCGAGTCCGTCGCGCACTGCGTCAAGTTTCCCGGGATCGCCGCCGTCGAGGTACACGGCGTACGGCGAATACTTGCCCTCCTCGCCACCGGTGATCAGCGAGAGCTCTTCGGCCGAGATCTCGCCGGGCCGTGCGACGAGATGCACTGCGGGCCTGGCGTCGTCGGCCTCCAGTACATCGGCAAGCTCGGCGGCGTCTGCACCGAGAGAGTCCGCGAATGCCTGCGCGATCCACTTCGGATGCGCGTACTCGAATGCCAGGTGCCCGACCGGATCTTTCGACGCCTCGGGTGCGAGCTGGTCGATCCACTGCTCTGCGGTCTTCTCCGAGACGCGTCGCAGTACTGCGTTGACGAATCCTGACTTGCCCGTGCCGAACTCGGCACGCGTCAGGTCGACCGAGGTGGCGACGGCAGCGTGTGGCGCAACTCGCGTGCGCAACAGCTGATACGCACCCAATCGAAGGATGTCGATCAACCCACCGTCGATGTCGGCAATTGCCCTGCCAGAGCCACTTTCGATGACGGCATCCAGAAATCCGCGGGCACGCGATGTGCCGTACGCGAGTTCCGTGGCCAGCGCTGCATCCCTCGTGTCGAGCTTTCGATCACGCAGCAAACCGGGAAGCACAAGATTCGCGTAGGCGTCGCGCTCACGGACGGCCTTCAAGACATCCCGTGCAGCCAGCCTCGCTTTGTCGACAGGGGGCACCGACGCCGGACCGTTTCCGCGATTCGGCCGGTTCGCCTGGGGGTTGCGCGATCCCGGCGACCGAGTCGGACGCTTCCCGCCCCCGGTCTGTTTGCCGCCGCCGCTGCCGCCGCCGCTGCTGCCACCGCGGCGAGTGCGGCCCTTGTCGTTCTCGGAGCTCACAGGGCCACCGCCGTTTCGGTCAGACGAGCACCACGTGCCCAGTCGAGTGCCTTCATGGTCTTCTTCCCCTGGGGCTGGATGTCGCCGAGGGACACGGCATTGGTGGCTGTTCCCACGAACACACCGTCTTTCCGGACGAGAACGCGGCCGGGTTCGAGCTCGACATCGGCGAGTGTCACCGGCGCGACCTTGAGTCGGATGTCACCGATCGTGGTCCATGCACCGGGAGCCGGCGTCACCGCGCGAATATGCCGGTCGACGGCGGACGCTGACGCGGACCACTCGATGCGGGCAGATTCGACGGTGATCTTCGGGGCGTACGAGACGCCGTCGTCGGACTGCGGAATTGCGGATGCCTCGCCTGCTTCTATCGCGTCGAGAGTCGCCTCGAGCAAGAGTGCACCGCTGATTGCGAGACGCCCCAACAGGTCGCCGGATGTGTCGGATGCAGCGATGGATTCGGTGACCACACCGAGAACCGGGCCTGTGTCCATTCCTTCTTCGAGAAGGAACGTCGATGCGCCGGTGACGTCGTCACCTGCGGCAATCGCAGCCTGCACTGGCGCCGCGCCGCGCCATGCAGGAAGGAGCGAGAAGTGGAGATTGATCCAGCCGAACTTCGGAACGTTCAGAACCGGGCGCGGCAGCAACGACCCGTATGCCACCACAGGGCACACGTCGGGTTCGAGCGCGGCGAGCTGTTCGAGAAATTCCGGTTCGGAGGGCCGACCGGGCGTGAGTACGGGAATGCCGCGACTGTCTGCAAGCTGGCCGACCGGCGAGCGGTTGATTTTTCGTCCGCGCCCTGCGGCTGCGTCGGGCCGGGTGACCACGGCGACCACGTCGTGTTTTTCCGACGCGAGCAGTCGCTCCAACGACGGTACGGCCGGGTCAGGCGTGCCTGCGAACACAATTCGCACCAGTGGACTCCCAGAAATAGGTGGAACGGACTTCTCTCGAACCACCTATCCTAGGGAGTGCCTGTCGGCTGCCCTAACCGTCGTGTCATGCGTCGGGTTCTACGTTCTCGTCTTCCGCCAGAATTCGGTACAACCGACGACGCGCATCGGCGAGAACGTCGCTTGCGGCCTGCACCTGCGCGGGTGTTCCGACCGCGGCGACCTGACCCGCTGCACCCATCAGCAGTCCGATCAGTCCACGCAGATCCATGGCGTCGCCGCCGACACTGCTCCTGACGTCGTCCCACGGCGATCCGAGGTCGTCTCGGTGCTCTTGGACGTACTTTTTGCCCTCGGCCGTCAGTCGCGCGGTCTTGCGACCTTCGACTTTCTCGATGAGGACCAAGCCCTCGTCTTCCAATTGAGAGAGCGCCGGATAGATGGACCCTGGGCTCGGCTTCCATGCGCCTTCGCTCTTGGCGACAATCTGTTGGATGAGTTCGTAACCATGCATGGGCGACTCGTCGAGCAGTAGGAGGACAGCTGCTCGAACGTCTCCTCTGCGGCCACGTCCACCGCGACCTCGGCCACGACCGAGATTGCCGCCGGGTCCGAACCCACCCGGTCCGAACCCACCAGGTCCGAATGGACCCGGCACCGCGCCGAATCCTTCGCGACGGTGCGGCCCGCCGTGGCGCCCCCGCCTGCCGTGCTCACGTCCACCGTCGGGGATCTCGCTGTCCTGCGGAGTCCACATCGTGAAACCGTGGTTGCGCCGCGAACGTTCCGGCAGCCCGAATGCCGACAAACCCGGAAATGGCCATCCCCGCATTGTGTTGTTGTTTTCCATGTCCGTACTCCTTCAAGACTGTTAGTTGGACATATTGACGATATATCGGCAATGCAACTTTGACAAGAGTGCGCCCTGGCTTCGTAATTGCTCCCGGATTGGGTGGGGCGAGATAGACGTGCAGAAGAAGATGTCAACCAATACGAATCGGGTCGAACTGCACACGCACGGCCTCGGTGTTCTTACGCGCGCTGCTCGCCGCCTGGGAGTCCGCCAAGGACTTGGCGAGTGCGCCGCCTGCGCGACGCGGAACTCGCAGCAGGATTCGCTGAACATCTCCGGGAAGTCTGTCCTCGCCCCCGCCTGCCGGGAGTCGTTGCCCCTCGGGAAGCTCGACGGGCCCGAGAACCTCGGTACCGTCGGGCAGCGCGGTGCTCTCGACGAGCGCGGTGATAGCGGCTGTGGTTCCGTCCACCGCGGCGACGTGGACCGCGGGAGGGAACCGCACCTCGACCCGTTCGTCGAGCTGACTGCGCGCGTGGCCGACAGGATCCCACCTGACCAGAGCCTGAACCGTCGGAATCTCGGACTCGGCCACTACGACAACCCGTCCCCCATCAGTCCCCGATCTGACGAGTGCACCCGCGGTCATCCACCGTCTCAACGTCTCCTCGGCCGCACGCAGATCGGCGCGCCCGAGCAATGCCCAGCCATCCAGCAGCAGAGCCGCGCCGTAACCGCCTGGCGTCGACGGCTCCGCACCGACGGTCGAAATCACCAGCGACGCGCCGGCAGCCACCGAATTCAAGACAGCGGTGCCGCCCGAGGTGTGCACCGGCACACCGGGAAACGCGCGACCCAGCTCCTCGGCGGTCCGGTGCGCACCGATCACCACAGCCCGCAACGTCCGAGATCCGCAGACCGTGCACTTGTGATTGGTGTCCGCAATTCCGCACCACCTGCACGTCGGACTGCCTGCGCCGTCGGCGCCAGGCGCCGAGGGAAGTGAGAGCGGCCCGTTGCACCGTCGACATCGAGCGGGGTTGCGGCATTTGCCACAGGCCAACGACGGGACGTATCCGCCCCTCGGAACCTGGACCAGGACTCCCAGCCCGTTCTTCAGTGCAGACCTGGCTGCATCGAACGCGATTGCGGGCAATCGCGCGGCCCGCGCTCCCGGGTCGCGGGCAAGAGCGTGATCACTGTCGGCCAGCGCCACGATGTGAGGTTGCCTGGCTCGCACAGTGTCCCGAGGGGCAACCAGGTCGTGCGCCCACCCCGAATCGACGAGCGCCTCGGATTCCGCGCTCCTGGCATGCCCGGCGAGAACCACCGCGCATCCGGTTCCGTGGGCACGCAGCAGCGCCACCTCCCGTGCGTGGGGATAAGGAGAACGTGGTTCGGCGTACCCGTCGTCACCGTCGTCCCACATCGCCACGAGACCGAGATTGCGAACGGGAGCGAACACCGAACTTCGGGTACCTACGACGATCGAGACGTCGCGGCGTAGTGCTGCAAGCCAACGCCGGTATCGCTTGGCCGGACCGAGGCCCGCCGACAACGCAACGACTGCATCGGCACCTGCGATCGACTCACACGCACCGGCCACGCGGTCCAGATCTCGCTGATCCGGTACGACGATCACCGCACTCCGACCGGACGCCGCGGTGACGGCTGCGAGCTCGGCCAGCCGTGTCGGCCAATCCTCGCCGGGAAGCGCCTGCCACACCGCCCGAGGATGTCGCTCGGACCTCAGTGCTTCCACGAATGCACCGCCATGAGTGTAGGCCTCCCAGCCGGATGCCTCGATCTCGACTGCAGCAGGAGTGTCGATGGCCGTGGGAGTCTCGGGGACAGGTTCGGCCTCGACTTTCGCGTGGCGGGGCGGAACCGCCAACCGAAGAACGTCTGCCCTCGTCCCGGCATAGCGCTGAGCTACGGCAGTGACCAGTGCAGCGATTTCCGGAGTGAGTACCTGTTCAGCGGACACGACCCGGTCGAGAAACCCGAGCTTGCCCGGGTGGTCACTCGTTGCCACTCGTTCGATGATGTAGCCGTCCACCAACCGACCGGCGAATCGCACTCGTACTCGAACGCCCGGCTGCGCATCGGCGTCGAACTGCTCCGGAACCAGGTAGTCGAATTCACGATCGAGATGTGGAAGCGGCAAAAGGGGCAGCACCCGAGCTACGGGTAGCTCGGGTGCTGCTGTGGATACCGCGCTCAGGCGAGCCCTGCCGCCGCGCGCAACTTCTCTGCGCGATCGGTCGACTCCCAGGGCAGGTCGATGTCGGTGCGACCGAAGTGACCGTACGCAGCGGTCTGAGCGTAGATCGGACGCAGCAGGTCAAGATCACGAATGATGGCACCCGGGCGTAAGTCGAAGACCTCCGAGATGGCCGACTGAATTCGAGCCGGATCGGTCTTCTCGGTACCGAAGGTTTCGACGAATAGTCCGACCGGCGCTGCTTTTCCGATGGCGTACGCCACCTGAACCTCGATGCGATCGGCCAAGCCGGCTGCCACTGCAGTCTTGGCGACCCACCGCATTGCGTAGGCAGCACTTCGGTCGACCTTCGACGGGTCCTTGCCGGAGAACGCGCCGCCGCCGTGACGAGCCATGCCGCCGTAGGTGTCGACGATGATCTTTCGGCCGGTCAAGCCCGCGTCGCCCATCGGTCCGCCGAGGACGAACTTACCCGTCGGGTTGACGAGCAACCTGACGTTG
The DNA here is from genome assembly GCF_003641205.1 of Rhodococcus sp. P1Y. Taxonomy (NCBI): domain Bacteria; kingdom Bacillati; phylum Actinomycetota; class Actinomycetes; order Mycobacteriales; family Nocardiaceae; genus Rhodococcus; species Rhodococcus sp. P1Y. The sequence continues at coordinate 3,561,005 of NZ_CP032762.1, read as the reverse complement.
GACGTGTCGAGAGAGGGAACGTCGATCTCGGCGAGCACGGAGCCGAGCACCTTCTCGCGAATGTCGGGGGTCAACAAATTGTCCAGGTCGATATCGGCAGCGTGCTGGGTCGAGATCACCACGGTGTCGAGCCGAACCGCGTTGTCGCCGTCGTATTCGATGGTGACCTGAGTCTTACCGTCCGGACGCAGGTACGGCAGAACACCGGACTTGCGGACCTCCGTCAGCCGTCGCGACAAACGGTGCGCGAGTGCGATCGGCAGTGGCATCAACTCAGGGGTGTCGGTGTTGGCGTAGCCGAACATCAGACCCTGGTCACCCGCGCCCTGACGGTCGATCTCGTCGTCGGACAGCCCTTCGACACGAGCTTCGTGCGAATGGTCGACGCCTTGCGCGATTTCCGGGGACTGCGCACCGATGGCCACGTTGACGCCGCACGAATTTCCGTCGAAGCCCTTCGCCGACGAGTCGTACCCGATCTCGAGAACCTTCTCGCGGACGATCCTGGGGATGTCCGCCCATGCGGTGGTGTTGACCTCACCCGCGACGTGCACCTGTCCGGTGGTGACGAGCGTCTCGACGGCTACCCGTGAACGCGGATCCTCGGTGAGCAGCGCGTCGAGAATCGAGTCGCTGATCGCGTCGCAGATCTTGTCTGGATGGCCCTCTGTTACCGACTCGCTGGTGAAGAGCCGACTGCCGGACTTGCTCACGGATTTCCTCTCGACGTGTGTCATCGCATTCGCTTCGGTGACGCGTTGTTCATGGGCACTGGGCGCACAACGACCTTAGTCGCGGAAACTGCGCGTGTGTACCTTCCAAATCACTGCTGATTCGAAGTCGAATCGAGGACGGCGACCACTGCGTCCAGGACTCGACCGGCAAGCAAGGCCTTCGACCCCTCCCCCAGCGCCGACTCGGAACCGTCCGAGCCGAGCAACCATCCGTTGTTGTGATCGACCTCGAAAGCCTTACCGTCGCCGACGGCGTTGACCACGAGCAGATCACACCCTTTTCGCGCCAACTTCGCGCGGGCATAGGTCAGCACGTCGCCGTGTTCGTCACCGGTCTCTGCCGCGAAACCGACTATCACGGTTGACGTTTCGATGCTCCCCGAGCGTCGTGCATCGACGAGGCCCGCAAGAATGTCGTCGTTCCGAACCAGAGGAATGGAGTCGGGTTCGTTCGCGCCCTTCTTGATCTTGCTGCCGGCGATGGTGGCCGGTCGGAAATCCGCAACGGCTGCAGCCATGACGATCGCGTCGGCCTCGGGGGCGAACTTCCGGACCGCCGTCTGCATCTGCTGCGCAGTCTTCACATGAACCACGTCGACTGCTGCGGGATCGGGCAGCTCGGTGGTGAAACCTGCAATCAGCGTCACGTCCGCACCGCGCTGCGCGGCCACGCGCGCCAGCGCGTAACCCTGCTTACCGGAGCTTCGGTTGCCGAGAAAGCGGACCGGGTCGAGAGGTTCACGAGTTCCGCCCGCGGTAACGACGACCTTGCGACCGACGAGGTCGCGGGGCAGCGCGTCGGCGCGCTCGACGAGGAGCATCGCAAGCCCGAAGATCTCGTCGGGCTCGGGCAGACGGCCGGAGCCGGTGTCGCGACCGGTCAGACGACCCGAGGCAGGCTCGAGTACGACGACCCCCCGGCTACGCAGCGTGTCGACGTTCGCGGCGGTGGCAGGGTGCTCCCACATCTCGGTGTGCATGGCTGGTGCGAGCAGCACAGGACAACGGGCCGTAAGCAAGGTGGCCGAGAGCAAGTCGTCGGCACGTCCGCCCGCTAGTCGGGCAAGGAGGTCGGCAGTAGCAGGCGCAACGACCACCAGGTCCGCTTCCTGCCCGAGTCGAACATGAGGTACCTCGGGAACATCCGCGAACACACCGGTATGCACCGGACTTCCCGACAGCGCTTCGAATGTCGCCCGTCCGACGAACTCGAGAGCGGATTCCGTCGGAACGACCCGAACGTGATGGCCGTTCTCGGTGAAGCTGCGGATGAGTGAACAACTCTTGTAGGCGGCGATTCCGCCACCTACCCCGACGACTACGCGCAACGGCTCAGGTCCTTATCGGTTCTTATTCGCCCTCGGTGTGCTCGAGGAGATCTTCGTGGATCTCACGCAGAGCGATCGACAGCGGCTTCTCCTGCAGACCCGGCTCGACGAGTGGGCCGACGTATTCGAGAATTCCGTCACCGAGCTGGTTGTAGTAGTCGTTGATCTGACGCGCACGCTTGGCGGCGTAGATCACGAGGGCGTACTTGGACGACGTACGAGCGAGAAGCTCGTCGATCGGTGGGTTGGTGATGCCGAGCGGCGTGTCGTAAGCCGGAAGTACGCTGTGCGCATCGAAATCGGATCCGGCCACTGAAGTGCTGCTCACTATTGATCTCCTGAAATTGCATCGTTGAAGTGCTGCGAAAACGCTGTACGGCGACTACCGGAAGCGTCGAATCGGATGACATCAACCGACCGACGACCTACCGACCAACAAGGATACCAACTCTTCGCACGAATGGTCGACATCGGTATTGACAATGACCGTGTCGAACTCGTCCTGAGCCGCTAGTTCGACCTTCGCGGTCTCGAGTCTGCGCTGCGTGACTTCCGACTCCTCGGTCGCGCGCGAGGTCAATCGTTGCACCAAATCGTCCCAGGTGGGAGGGGCCATGAATACGAGAGTTGCCTCGGGCTTGGAGACGCGCACGGCTCGCGCACCGGCGAGATCGAGCTCGAGCAACACCGGCTTGCCTGCCTCCAGCGCTCGATCGACCGGCTCCGACGGCGTACCGGAACGGTGGAGGCCGCTGTGCACGCTCGCCCATTCCAAAAGCTCGCCCGCTTCGATCATGCGATCGAATTCCGATGCGGTGACGAAGTGGTAGTCCTCACCATCGATTTCGCCAGGTCGTGGGTCGCGAGTGGTGACCGACACGCTGAACCACAGTTCGGGCAGTGCACGGCGCAGTACCCGCACCACACTCGATTTGCCTACACCGGAGGGACCGGCCAAAACAATCAGCCGGCCCCTCCCGTGCGGCGACGCGTCACCGTCGGACACGTGTACCAACTCCGCTTGTCATGAGTTCCTATCAGGATTCGAAGTCGAACTTGGTCAACAAAGCTTTGCGTTGGCGATCGCCGAGGCCACGCAGACGCCTCGACGGCGCAATCTCCAGCTCGGTCATCAATTCCTGCGCCTTGACCTTACCCACTTTCGGCAGAGCCTCCAGCAAGGCGGACACCTTCATCTTGCCGAGAATTTCGTCGGATTCGGCGTCGGAAAGCACCTGCTTGAGGTCGGTACCGCCTCGTTTGAGACGCTCCTTGAGCTCGGCTCTGACCTTACGGGCGACAGCCGCCTTCTCCAGCGCCGCTGTGCGCTGCTCTGGGGTCAATTGTGGAAGCGCCACGGTTCCTCCGTATCGATCGTCGGTGAACAAGTGCAACTTTTACTAGCAGTGCACATCGCTGCTGTAGGACCAGCGGGTGTTCGATAACTACAGCGACGGTACCGACGGATACGCCCCGCCGCTAATCCACCCCCGACACCGGTGAGCGTTCGACGATCGTCTATGAAAGAGCCGCTTCGATCTCGTCGCGAAGTGTTCTTGCGGCGTCTTGTACGGCTCCGACCGACGGTCCTGCACCGAGAACGCCGCGAGACGAATTCGGTAGGAGCAAGTCGAGAGAACCATCGAAAATCTGCGCCAGATCCTCGACGGTCGCACCTTGCGCGCCGAGGCCCGGTGCGAGGATCGGGCCGTCGAACGAGGACAAGTCGAGTCCGTGGTCTCTGGTGGCCCCGACCACGAGACCGACCGTCGCCGCACGTGCAAGGTTGACCTGAGCGGCGCCGTCGACGATCGACTGAGCGACGGTGCGTCCCGATGCATCCGACAGCTGCACCCCAGCCCCCTCCGGATTGGACGTCCGGGCCAGAACGAAGACCCCTCTGTTCCCCTCCTGCGCGACCGAAAACGTCTCGCGCAGCGAGTCGAACCCGAGGTACGGAGACACCGTCACCGCATCGGAGGACAAGGTCGAGTCGGGTCCGAGCCACGTCTGTGCGTACGCGCTCATGGTGCTTCCGATGTCGCCACGTTTGGCATCCGCGATGACGAGTGTGCCCGCATCACGCAACACCGAAATTGTGCGTTCCAGCACCGCGTAACCGGCGCTCCCGTACGCCTCGAAGAACGCCACCTGCGGTTTGACCACGGCAACTTCGCCGACGAACGCCTCGACGCAGATCTCGGCAAACGCTTCCAGCCCATCGGCGTCCGGAGTGAGACCCCATCGTTCGAGCAACTCCGGATGTGGATCGATACCGGCGCACAGCCGGCCCCGAGCGGCGATAGCCGCTCGAAGCGTGCCCAGCCAGCTGTCGTCGCTCATGCGGATCCGGCACCCGCGGTGAGCACTGCGTGCAAGTCCTGCAGCGAGCGCACGCCGATCCCGCCCGCGATACCTGCCTCGATGCCCTGTACGGCCGCCGATGCGCCCTGCACTGTCGTGATACACGGAATGTTCTGTGCCACAGCCGCGCTACGAATCTCGTATCCGTCGACGCGCGGACCGGAATTGCCGTACGGAGTGTTGATCACCATTGCGACATCGCCTGCGAGGATGCGATCGACGATCGTCACCGCACCGGCCGGCACGTCTTCACCCGATTGCTTGAACACCTGCTCGCAGTCGATTCCGTTGCGTCGCAGCACCTCGGCGGTGCCCTCCGTCGCGAGAATCGTGAACCCGAGGTCCGCGAGCCGTTTGACGGGGAAGATCAACGACCGCTTGTCCTTGTTGGCAACCGAGACGAACACCGCACCCGAGGCGGGCAGCGATCCATACGCTGCCGTCTGACTCTTCGCGAACGCGGTGCCGAAGTTGGAGTCGATGCCCATGACCTCACCGGTCGACTTCATTTCGGGGCTCAGAAGCGTGTCGACACCGGTTCCGTCCGCACGACGGAACCGGTTGAACGGTAGGACTGCTTCCTTGACGGCGATGGGTGCGCCCTGCGGAGTGGTTCCGCCGTCTCCGGTGGCGGGCAACATTCCACTTGCCCGAAGATCTGCGATCGACTCGCCGAGCATGACGCGGGCGCACGCCTTGGCCAGTTGGACCGCAGTGGCTTTGGACACGAACGGGACAGTCCGACTCGCCCGTGGGTTGGCCTCCAGCACATAGAGGATGTCGTCCTTGAGCGCGTACTGGACGTTCAGCAGACCTTTCACTCCGATGCCCTTGGCGAGCAACTCGGTCGAACGGCGGACGTTGTCGATGTCGGAGCGTCCCAACGTGATCGGCGGTAGAGCGCAGGCCGAATCGCCGGAGTGGATGCCGGCTTCCTCGATGTGTTCCATGACGCCGCCGAGGTAGACCTCGGTTCCGTCGCACAGCGCGTCCACGTCGATCTCGACCGCGTCTTCGAGGAACCGGTCGACAAGGACCGGTCGGTCGTGGGAGATCTCGGTGGCGCGTGAGATGTAGTCGGCGAGGGAGGCCTCGTCGTAGACGATCTCCATACCGCGGCCACCGAGTACATACGACGGACGAACCAGAACGGGGTAACCGATGCCGTTGGCGATCTCACGGGCTCCGTCGAAGGTCGTCGCCGTACCGAACTTCGGTGCAGGCAAACCGGCTTCGGTGAGTACACGTCCGAACTCGCCACGGTCCTCGGCGAGATCGATCGCTTCGGGGCTCGTACCGACGATCGGCACGCCCGCGGCCTTCAGTCGCTTGGCGAGGCCGAGCGGAGTTTGCCCACCGAGCTGGACTATGACGCCGCGGACCGTGCCGGATGCTGCTTCCGCGCGGTAGACCTCGAGCACGTCCTCGAACGTGAGCGGCTCGAAGTACAGGCGATCAGCGGTGTCGTAATCGGTGGAGACCGTCTCGGGGTTGCAGTTGACCATGACGGTCTCGTAACCGGCCTCCGACAACGTCTGGGCCGCGTGGACGCACGAGTAGTCGAACTCGATTCCCTGTCCGATGCGGTTGGGCCCCGAGCCGAGAATGAGAACCTTCTCACGCACGCGTTGCTCCGCGACCTCGGATTCGGCTTCCGGATCGAGTTCGTAGGTGCCGTAGTGGTACGGAGTCTTGGCCTCGAACTCGGCGGCGCAGGTGTCGACCGTCTTGTAGACCGGGTGTACTCCGAGTTCGTCGCGCAGCGCTCGGACGCCGTCCTCGTCGACGAGTTCCGGTCGCAGTGCGGCGATCTGACGATCGGACAGACCGTGGTACTTGGCCTGACGCAGGAGAACCTCGTCGAACTTCTCGGCGGCGCGGAGCTCGTTGCCGAGTTCGTGAATCTGCTGGAACTGATCGAGGAACCACGGATCGATCTTGGTGGCGTCGAAGAGCTGTTCCAGCGTTGCTCCGAGAGCGAACGCCTTCTCGATTCCGTACATGCGGCCGTCCTGCGGAACGGACAGATCGGCGAGCAGCGCTTCCAAGCTTTCGGCTGAGTCATCCCCCGTCGCGTCGCTCGGCCAGGTCACCTCGGGGCCGGTCCAGTAGCCGGCCCGCTTGGTCTCGAGCGACCGCATGACCTTGCCGAATGCCTCGGTGAAGTTGCGCCCGATCGACATCGCCTCACCGACGGACTTCATCGTGGTGGTGAGAGTGCCGTCTGCACCGGGGAACTTCTCGAACGCGAACCGCGGCGCCTTGACGACGACGTAGTCGAGCGTCGGCTCGAAGCAGGCCGGGGTTTCCTTGGTGATGTCGTTGACGATCTCGTCGAGCGTGTATCCGATGGCGAGCTTGGCGGCCATCTTCGCGATCGGATAGCCGGTCGCCTTCGACGCCAACGCAGACGACCGCGACACCCGTGGGTTCATCTCGATGACAACGAGTCGACCGTCGGCGGGGTCCATCGCGAACTGAATGTTGCATCCACCTGTGTCGACGCCGACCTCCCGCAGGATGTCGATCGAGAGATCGCGCATCTTCTGGTATTCGCGGTCGGTGAGCGTCATCGCCGGGGCAACGGTGACCGAGTCACCGGTGTGGACACCGACGGGATCGACGTTCTCGATGGAACACACGATGACCACGTTGTCGCGGCCGTCCCGCATCAGCTCGAGTTCGTATTCTTTCCACCCGAGGATCGACTCCTCGATGAGGACGTTCGCAGTCGGCGACGCCGCGAGACCCCCGCCTGCGATACGGGTCAGGTCGGCGTCGTTGTACGCCAACCCCGAGCCGAGACCGCCCATGGTGAACGACGGACGCACGACCACGGGGAAGCCGAGTTCGGCTACCGTCGCACGCACCTCGTCCATCGTGTAGCAGACTGCCGACTTCGCCGACTCGCCGCCGACCTTGGCCACGATGTCCTTGAACTTCTGACGGTCTTCGCCTCGCTGGATGGCGTCGAAGTCTGCGCCGATCAACTCGACGTCGTACTTCTCGAGGATTCCCTGCTCGTGCAGAGCAACCGCAGCGTTGAGCGCTGTCTGGCCGCCGAGCGTCGCGAGAACTGCGTCGACCGGGTGGCCCTGCAATGCTTCGCGGGCGAAAATCTTCTCGATGAACTCGGCGGTGATCGGCTCGACGTAGGTGGCGTCGGCGAATTCGGGGTCGGTCATGATGGTCGCCGGGTTGGAGTTGACCAGGCTGACACGCAGCCCCTCCTCGCGAAGAACTCGGCACGCCTGGGTTCCTGAGTAGTCGAACTCGCAGGCCTGTCCGATGACGATCGGCCCCGATCCGATGACCAGGACATGTCCCACATCACTGCGGCGTGGCATTACTTGTCAACTCCCTCTAGCACTGATGTGAAACGGTCGAAGAGGTACGCGGCATCGTGTGGCCCTGCCGCGGCCTCGGGGTGATACTGCACCGAGAAAGCACTGCCGCCGATCAATTCGACGCCTTCGACGGTGCCGTCGTTGGCGCACGTGTGGCTGATGCGCGCACGTCCGAAGTCGGTGTCGAATTCCTCACCGGCCTCGCCTTCGAGTGCGAACCCGTGGTTCTGCGCGGTGATGGCGATGCGTCCGGTGGTGTGTTCGACAACCGGGATGTTCATGCCGCGGTGGCCGAACTTCATCTTGTAGGTCGAGCGACCGAGTGCGCGACCGAGAATCTGGTTGCCGAAGCAAATGCCGAACAGCGGCAACTCGCGGCTCAGCACCTCACGGGTGAGCGCGACGTTCGCATCGGCGGTTGCCGGGTCGCCGGGGCCGTTGGACAGGAAGACCCCGTCGGGGTTCAGTTCGAGAATCTGCTCGATGCTGGTCGCGGACGGAACTACGTGGACGCGAATTCCGCGCTCGGCGAACATACGCGGGGTGTTGGTCTTGATGCCGAGATCGACTGCGACGACGGTGAATCGTGCTTCTCCGCCGACAGGTTCGATGGTGTACCCGGCGGCGGTCGTCACCTCGCTTGCCAAGTCGGCACCCAGCATCGACGGCTGGCCGAGAACCTGCTCGAGCATCTCGTCCTGCGTTCCGAGGGCGTCGCCGGAGAACACGCCCGCTCGCATCGAACCGCGCGATCGTAGGTGTCGTACCAGCGCGCGGGTGTCGATGCCTGCGATGCCGACGACGCTCTGCGCTTCCAACTGGTCCTGAAGAGAGCCAGTCGATCGCCAACTCGACGTGCGCCGTGCTGGGTCACGGACGACGTATCCGGCGACCCAGATCTTGTTGGGATCCTGGGCGCTCGCCGCCTCCCCGTCCTCTTGGTTCCATCCGGTGTTGCCGATCTGCGGCGCCGTGGCCACAACGATCTGGCGGTGATAGCTGGGGTCGGTCAGTGTCTCCTGGTAACCGGTCATGCCGGTGCAGAAGACGGCTTCTCCGAGTGTCCGGCCCTGGGCGCCGAAGGTGGTGCCACGGAAGGTCCGGCCGTCCTCCAGAACAAGAACTGCGCTGCTCACGCGGTTGTCTCCTTCGAATCGTTCGAATCTGTGTCTGTGTCTGTGTCTGGGTCTGGGTCTGTGGGATCTGGGTCGACCCACTCGGGGTAGACGAGCTTGTCGTCGGCACGGAAGCCGGTGTCGATCTCGGTGCCGGTGGGAAGAACCCATCGGATGACCAGCAGACCGCCCTTGCTCATGACCTTGCCCGCAAGCCCTCGCTCGGTTCGAACCGCGCGAACCGATTCCTCTGGAATCCAGATGGTGGACTCGCCGGTTCGCTCGAGCAGAATGCCCTTGGTGTGCCGCGACAGTTCTGCGGTTGCTCGATGTCCGATGTCCCCGACGGCGATTCGATCCTGCCAACTCGGCGCGATAGTGCTGCCGACGTACAGTCCGGTCGACACACCGAGGACTGTCTCGCCGAGGTCGGCGGGAACGTCGGGAAATGTCCCGATCGAGTCGGCCTGTCGTTTCTGGCGTCCTCGCCATCCCCAGAAGATGAGCCCGATCGTCACCATCCAGAACACGATGAACCCGATGACGATGAATACTCTGTCCATGCTCTACTCACCGACCTTTGATCGGACCACTCCGTCGCGCGCGGTGATGCGTCCTCGCAGCAAGGTCGTGGTGACCTTCGCGGAGAAGGTCATGGACTCGAACGGTGTGTTGTCCGAGATACTGGCCAGTCCCTTACCCGTGACGGTCCACGGCGCATTCGCGTCGACGAGAGCGAGGTTCGCGGTTTCTCCGATCTCGATCGGGCGACCTTGATCGGGCAGTCCGACGATCTGCGCGGGACGCTCACTCATCACCCGGGCAACACCGCGCCAATCCAGCAGTCCTGGCTCGACCATCGTCTGCGCGACGATCGCCAGCGCCGTCTCCAGTCCGAGCATTCCCGGCTTCGCCTGCGAGAACTCGCAGCACTTGTCCTGCTCTGCGTGCGGAGCATGATCGGTGGCCACACAGTCCACCGTGCCGTCCGCTAGACCTCGGCGGAGCGCGTCGACATCGGATGCTTCTCGCAGCGGCGGGTTGACCTTGTTGATCGCGTCGTACGTCTCGAGTCGCGAATCATCCAGCAACAGGTGGTGCGGCGTGACCTCGGCGGTGATGGAAATGCCCTGGCCGTGAGCCCATTTCAGCAATTCGACGGTACCTGCTGTCGAGGCGTGGCAGATATGAACCCGCGCCCCTGCGTCACGGGCGAGCAGCGCGTCGCGGGCGACGATGGACTCCTCGGCTGCACGCGGCCATCCTGTGAGTCCGAGGCGAGCTGCCGTCGCACCCTCGTGTGCGACCGCACCGACCGTGAGTCGCGGTTCCTCGGCATGTTGCGCGATCAACACTCCCAACGAGCTCGAATATTCGAGTGCGCGGCGCATGATCAGCGGGTCGTCGACGCATTTGCCGTCGTCCGAGAACATCCGGACCTTGCCGACTCCGGCCGCCATTGTCGCCATCTCGGCGAGCTGTTTTCCGCCCAGCCCGACGGTGATTGCTCCGACGGGATGGACATCGACCAGGCCGACTTCCTGACCCCGTCGCCATACGTGGTCGGTGATGACCACCGAGTCCGCAACCGGCTGCGTGTTCGCCATGGCGAATACCGCTGTGTAACCGCCGAGTGCTGCAGCAGCGGAGCCGGTTTCGATGGTTTCCGTGTCCTCCCGGCCAGGTTCGCGAAGATGCGTGTGCATGTCGACGAATCCGGGGAGCAGAATCTGTCCGTTCGCTTCGACAACTTCGGCGTCACCCGCATCGATGTCGGATCCGATGGCCGAGATCTGACTGCCGACGACGAGGACGTCGGTGGCGGGCTCCTCGCCGTAGAGAAGAACTCCCTTCAGGAGAACGCTCACTGCGCACCCCCGTCCGAACCGACGAGCAATCGGAACAGAACCGCCATGCGCACGTGTACTCCGTTCGTAACCTGTTGCAGTACTGCAGTTCTGGGTGAATCAGCTACCGAGGATGCGATTTCCATCCCGCGGAGCATGGGACCTGGGTGCAGCACGACGGCGTGTTCGGGAAGCAGATCCATCCGCTTCTGCGACAAGCCGTACGTGATCGAGTACTCCTTCGCGGACGGGAAGAACCCGCCGTTCATTCGCTCGGCCTGGACCCGCAGCATCAACACCGCGTCGAGCGCGGGAAGCTCGGCATCGATGTTGTGCGACACCCGAACCGGCCAGGTCGACACGCCGACCGGCAGCAAGGTCGGTGGTGCGATCAGCACGACCTCGGCTCCCAACTTCGCCAGCAGAATCGCGTTGGATCGAGCAACCCGACTGTGCAGAATATCGCCGACGATGGCGACGCGCTTGCCTGCGATGGATCCGAGCCGCTGACGTAGCGTCAACGCGTCCAGCAGCGCCTGGGTTGGATGTTCGTGAGTTCCGTCGCCTGCGTTGATCACCGCAGGACCACCCGAGTCGCCCTGACCTGCAGTCCACTGCGCAATCTGGTGGGCGGCGCCCGACGCTGGGTGCCGGACGATGAGTGCATCGGCACCTGCCGCACGAAGCGTCATCGCGGTGTCCCGCAGCGACTCGCCCTTGGACACCGAGGAACTGCTCGCGCTGACGTTGATGACGTCCGCACTCATCCACTTTCCTGCGACCTCGAACGAGACTCGCGTACGAGTCGAATTCTCGAAGAAGACCGTCATCACTGTCCGGCCGCGCAGAGTGGGCAGCTTCTTGACCTCACGGCCCAGCAGCGCCTGTTCGAACCGATCGGCCTCGTCGAGCAGTTCGGTCGCGGAGTCGAGCGTCAGGTCGGCAACCGAGAGAAGATGCTTCATTTCGCCTCCCGCGTCGCGGACAGACTGACGCCGTCGTGACCGTCGTGTTCGACAAGTTGCACCGCCACGTCCTCGGTGCGCGCCGTCGGAACGTTCTTCCCGACGTAGTCGGCGCGCAGCGGTAGCTCGCGGTGTCCGCGGTCGATGAGCACAGCCAGTTGGACTGCCCGTGGCCTACCGAGGTCGCGGAGGGCGTCGAGAGCCGACCGCACCGTGCGACCGGAGAAGAGCACATCGTCGACGAGTACGACCAGGGCGTCGTCTACCCCGCCGGACGGAACCGATGTGCGCTCGAGCGGACGGTGCGGCTTACCCCGGAGGTCGTCGCGATAGAGCGTGATGTCCAGCGAGCCGACCGGCGGCCGAATTCCGGAGAATGTCTCGATGCGCTCGGCGAGGCGCTCGGCCAGAGACGTCCCACGCGTGGGAATCCCCAACAGCACGACCCGCGGGGCGTCAGCGGAGTCGAGGGCCGTCTTCTCGATGATTTGATGAGCCATCCGCGCGATGGTCCGGCCTACGTCGGCGGCGGACAGCAACTCGCGGGAGGAGCCCGATGAAGGGTCAGCGGGCACAGCGGGCGCAGGCAAACTACGACCTCCTTCTCCGCCTCTCTGGACGGATCGTTAAAGGATGTCTGACAGTGTCACAGCCTAGCAACGACGCTCCCCGAACGCGTCATTCGGGGAGCGTCACGTGAGCCGCATTACTTCTGTTCGGCTTACTTTTCTTCGGCTCCGGTGGCCGCGTGTGGATCCACCTCGGACTCGGCACCGCGAGAGGAGACTGCAGCGGCCGCCGCCCGAACTTGCGGTGCAACCAACACGATCTGCCCGAGAACCCCGTTGACGAACGAAGGCGAATCGTCGGTGGAGAGCTGCTTCGCGAGTTCGACGGCCTCGTCCACCGCGACTACGGGCGGAACGTCCGTTGCGTGGAACAGCTCCCACACGGCGACGCGCAGAATCGCACGATCGACTGCAGGCAGTCGATTCAACGTCCAGTCGTTGAGGTGATCGGAAATCACACTGTCGAGCCGATCCAAGTTCTCCGCTACTCCCCCGACGAGTGTCTCGGTGTATTCGCTGACCGGCGCGATCGAGTCGTCGCCACGTGCGAGCTCGATACGCTCCCTCGTGAGATTCACCGGGTCTGCGTCGCGGGCTTCGGCTTCGAACAGAAAGTCCACTGCCCGTTTGCGCGCCTTGTGACGCGCACCGAGCTTCTTCACAGGCTCGGTGTCGCGCGCCGAACTCTTTTTCGACGCCACGTCAGGAGTTCACACGGCCGAGGTAGTTGCCGTCGCGCGAGTCGATCTTCAACTTGTCGCCGGTGTTGATGAACAGCGGCACCGAAACCTCGGCGTCGGTTTCGAGGGTGGCGGGCTTGGTGCCACCGGTCGAACGGTCGCCCTGCAGGCCCGGGTCGGTGTGCTTGACGACGAGTTCGACCGTGACCGGCAGCTCGACGTACAGCGGGGAACCTTCGTGGGTAGCGACCTGAACCTGCGCGTTCTCGAGCATGAACCGCGCACTGTCGCCCACGATTGCCTCGCTGATCGAGATCTGGTCGTAGGTGTCGCCGTCCATGAATACGAAATCGCTACCGTCGTGGTAGAGGTAGGTCATGTCGCGGCGGTCGACGACAGCCGTCTCGACCTTGACGCCGGCGTTGAACGTCTTGTCGACCACCTTGCCCGAGAGCACGTTCTTGAGCTTGGTACGCACGAATGCGGGTCCCTTGCCCGGCTTGACGTGCTGAAACTCGATGATCGACCACAGCTGATTCTCGATGCTGAGGACGAGACCGTTCTTGAAATCGCTGGTGGAAGCCACAGGCTTGTCCGTCTCCTCTTGTTCTCGTGTGCAGGAACCGCCGTGCGTCACACGAGAGTAAGTTCCTTGGTGGTCATGGTCAGCAGCTCAGGACCGCCGTCGCGAACGATGAGCGTGTCTTCGATGCGAACACCTCCGCGTCCCGAGAAGTACACACCCGGCTCGACGGTCACAGCTGCGCCGCTAGGCAGTGTACCGGTGCTGGTCTTCGCGATTCCCGGCGCTTCGTGGATTTCGAGCCCGACGCCATGTCCGAGGCCGTGTAGGAAGAATTCGCCGTAGCCCGCGTCGTCGATCACCGAACGCGAGGCCGCATCCACGGCGGCAGCGTCCACGCCAGGCGTCAACGCTTCGCGTCCGGCGGTTTGCGAGCGCTTCACCAGCTCGTACAGGTCCTTCTGCCAGTCCTGTGGATTGCCGATCACCACGGTCCGAGTCATATCCGAGTGATAGCCACCGACGAGCGCACCGAAGTCGAACTTCACGAAATCGCCGTCGGTCAGCACGGCCGCGGTCGGACGATGATGCGGAACCGCCGAATTGGCTCCCGCGGCGACGATCGTCTCGAACGAGATCCCGTCGGCTCCGTGTTCGACCATCAGCGCTTCCAGCTCGCGAGCTACCTCGATCTCGGTCCGTCCGGATGAGATGCGGCCCCCGTCGACGAGCACCGCGAACGCCTCGTCGGCAGCACGGCACGCGTCCCGAAGCAATCCGACCTCGTGCTCGTCTTTCACGATCCGCAAATCTTCGACGAGCCCTGGGCTTCGGACGAGGTCGAGATCGGAGCCGATCGTCGTCCACGCCAGATGCTGATCCACCGTCACCACATGCGATTCGAAGCCGACTCGACCGGATCGCGCGGTCGGCAGAGCCGAGAGCAGATAGGTCGCCGACGACCGGTCGATCACGGCACGCAGGTCGGGTACCTGCTCGGCGATCTGAGTCACGTACCTACCGTCGGTGCATACGACAGTGCTGTCTTCACGACCGGGAGCGTCGTGCGCCGACACGAGCAGTGCGGCGTTCGAACCGGTGAAACCGGTCAGGTAGCGGATGTTGAGCAGGTCCGTCACGAGCAAGGATTCGAGGTCGTTCGCCTCCATGCTGCGACGGAGGGCGGCGCGGCGGCCACTGTGATCTACAGGCATCCTTACAACGTACCGAGGCGGGTTATGTGGGGTCGACCACATGTCGCCGCGCGTATGGCTAGGCTGTGCCCATGACAGGGTGGGTGGTACGCGGAATCGGCATGTGTCTGATCAACGTGGGGGTGAGGATTCTTCTCGGCGTTGCTGTGACTCAGTGGCCGCTGCACGGATCTCAGCTTCGATGGCTGGGGATCGCGGCAGTGCTGCTGGCAGTCGTCGTGTGGGCGGGGCTCGACGGCATACGAGATCGTCGCAAGAATCCAGATCCGGACTATGGCGAGGATCTGACGATGGTGTGGCTCAAGGCCGCAGTTCTAGGAGGTCTTGCGGCAGGGGTGGTGACCTGGTTGGTTCAGCTGGTCGTGGACTTCAGTGTCGGCCAGAATACTTTGTTCTTCGAGCTGACGTCCGGTGCGGCGTTCACGATTCTGCTGATCTTCATTCCGGCGACGATCTCGGTGTTCCTCGGACGGCTCCTCGCCGGCCGAGAAGCCAAGAAGAAGCTCGAAGCATCCGATGCCGAACGCGACAGGGAGCGGCACGACCGTCATCTCGTCGGTGCCGGCTCGTCGTCGCAGTCCACGTCGTCGCAGTCGACGTCGACGCCCCAGCGTGAACAGCAGCAATGGTCGGGCGACAACGCCGACACCGAGGTGTTCTCGGCGGTCGACCCCAACGCGGACGCACCGGTGGATACGAGCAAGAAGCACCGCGACAATACGTAACCGAAGCTATGTGAATCGCATACCGACCAAGAATGCACGGAGCCTGCGGATCGTCCGCAGGCTCCGTGCATTCTGCGCTGTCATGACTCGAGCTGTGACGGCGGCTGTGTCGTCGGCGACTAGAGCAGAATTCCAGTGCCCGAGTTCCCGGTGTTCTCCTTGGCAATAGCCGAGTAAGCGGCTACCAGCAGTGACGGGTCGGGGCCTTCGAGACGCCCCGGCTTGGCCAGCCCGTCGAGTACGACGAACCGCAGCATTCCAGCGCGGTTCTTCTTGTCGGTCTGCATGCCCTTCAGCAGATCGCCGAACGCGTCTGCGTCGTATCCGGTCGGCAGACCGACTGCTTCGAGCACGGTGCGGTGCCGATCAGCCGTCGCGTCGTCCAATCGTCCGGCCAATCTGCCGAGCTCGGCCGCGTATACGAGCCCAACGGCCACGGCAGCACCGTGACGCCACCGGTACCGCTCGCGACGTTCGATGGCGTGTCCGAGAGTATGACCGTAGTTGAGGATCTCCCGCAGGTTCGATTCCTTGAGATCCGCCGCAACGACGCGCGCCTTGACCTCGATCGAACGTCGAATCAGTTCGGGGAGAACAGTTCCGGCGGGATCGAGCGCAGCCTCGGGATCCGCCTCGATCAGATCGAGAATCACCGGATCTGCGATGAAACCGGTTTTGATGATCTCGGCAAGGCCTGCGACGATCTCGTTACGCGGAACGGTCTCCAGCGTCGCCAGGTCGACCAGAACAGCAGCCGGTTCGTGGAACGATCCGACCAGGTTCTTACCGGCCTCGGTGTTGATGCCGGTCTTGCCACCGACTGCTGCGTCCACCATCGCCAACAAGGTGGTGGGGACGTGCACGATCTTGATGCCACGCATCCAGGTCGCGGCCACGAAGCCTGCGAGATCGGTGGCGGCACCTCCGCCGAGGCTCACCACTGCGTCTGATCGGGTCATACCGATTCGGCCCAGAACTTCCCAGCAGAAGCCGGCCACAGCCAGTTCCTTGCCGTCCTCCGCGTCGGGTATCTCGATCCTGTGGGCGTCGATTCCCTTCGCCGCCAGCGCCTCTCGCACCGCTTCTGCGGTGTCGGCCAGCGGCGGCTGATGGAAGATCGCGACGGTCGCAACCCCAGCGAGTTCGTCGACCAGATCTGTCAGCAGTCCCCTGCCGATGATCACTGGATACGGCGCAGCTGTCTCGACCATGACTCGCACCGGTTCGGTCATCGGTTCACCTCATCCATTGGAGCTCCCTGTCTTGTGATGATGTTGCTCGAGTTTCGCGACGACCTGTCCGACCACACGAGCTGGACTCCGCCCATCGGTCCGCACTCGAATCGTGGCGACCGATCGATACAGCGGACGGCGAGTGCGCATCAGATTCTGATACTTCTTGCGTGCATCCGGGCCGGCCAGAAGCGGACGGGCCGAGTTGGCGCCCGTTCTTCTCAGCCCTTCGGCGACACTGATCTCCAGGTACACCACGGGAAGGGGTGCAAGAAGCGCCCGGGTTGTCTCCGAGAGAATCGAACCTCCGCCGAGCGAGAGGACACCGGTGTGTGCAGCGATCGCGTCCGCGACTACCTGCTCCTCGATAGCACGGAAGGCCGGTTCGCCGTCTTGGCCGAAGATTTCGGCGATGGTGCGGCCCGTGGTGCGTTCGATCGCGACGTCGGTGTCGTACAACTCGAGCTTCAGAGCTGCCGCCACCCGGCGACCGATGGTGGACTTGCCGGCTCCAGGCGGGCCCACCAACACCGCGTACGGTGTCATCGCGGCGGTCGGGCGGCGGTGCCCTTCACATAGTGATCGACGTTGCTGACTGTCTCCGCCAGCGAGTCGCCGCCGAACTTCTCCAGAGCAGCTTGCGCGACGACGAGCGCGACCATCGTTTCGGCCACGACTCCAGCGGCGGGAACAGCGCAGACATCGGACCGCTGGTGGATGGCAACGGCTTCCTCGCCGGTGGTCATGTCCACCGTCGCGAGCGCACGGGGCACCGTCGAGATCGGTTTCATGGCCGCGCGCACCCTGAGCGCCTCACCATTGGTCATTCCGCCTTCGATACCGCCTGCGCGATTGGTCGATCGCAGAATCCCGTCGGGGCCGGGTGTGATCTCGTCGTGCGCAGCACTTCCACGTCGCCGGGCGGTCTCGAAACCGTCCCCTACCTCGACACCCTTGATGGCTTGAATCCCCATGAGAGCGGCAGCAAGTCGCGAGTCCAGTTTGCGCTCGCCGCTGACGAAAGAACCGAGTCCGACCGGCAGACCGTGCACTACTACCTCGACGACGCCACCGAGGGTGTCACCGTCGCGCTTGGCCGATTCGATTTCGGCGATCATGGATTCCTCGGCCGCCTTGTCGAACGCACGCACCGGGCTGGCGTCGATGGCCTCCAAATCGTCGCCTGAGGGCGGCGGGCCGACGTAAGGATCGGATGCGCCGATCGAGATGACGTGGGACACCACATCGACACCGAACGCTTGCTTCAAGAAGCGGCGCGCAACCGTACCGATGGCGACACGGGCCGCAGTCTCGCGTGCGCTCGCGCGCTCGAGTACCGGGCGCGCATCGTCGAATCCGTACTTGAGCATTCCGGAGTAGTCGGCATGCCCCGGGCGTGGGCGCGTCAACGGAGTGTTGCGCGCAAGATCGGACAGAACGCTCTGGTCGATGGGATCGGCCGACATGACCTGCTCCCACTTGGGCCACTCGGTGTTGCCTACTTCGATGGCAATCGGGCCTCCGAGCGTCCGTCCGTGCCGAACGCCGCCCGTGATGGTGACCTTGTCCGCTTCGAACTTCATCCGCGCGCCTCGGCCGTAGCCGAGTCGTCGACGAGCCAGTTCGGAAGCAATGTCCTCGGAGGTCACCTCGACACCCGCGACCATTCCTTCGAGGATGGACACGAGGGCAGGGCCGTGGGATTCTCCGGCAGTTATCCAGCGCAGCACATCGTCATCTTTTCACGTCGGGAAGGCCGCCAGTGCCATCAGGGTCGCGGAGCACATCGACGGCCCATGCGGGACCGTCGAACCACCGCGACCGAGGGCTGCGAGCACGACTCCCACTGCGCCTGTGAGCAGCGGGGCGAGCACCGCCGCCAGTACCCAGCCATCGACGCCGGCCAAAGATGCGACGCCACCGAGCGCGAACGACAGCTTTACGTCTCCCGCGCCGAATGCCGCGGGCAGCGCGATGTGCACGACGAGATAGCAGAGGAACAACGTGGCGCCTCCCGCCAATACGGGCACGACGACGTCGCCTACCACTGCGTAGAGGACCACCGCCACGGCGCCTACGCCGGTGAGGGTATTCGGTAGTCGGCGCGAGGAGATATCGATCCACCCGAGTAGGCAGCACCATCCCAGGAAGACCACGTAACAGATCACACGGTGCACACTGGTGCATCGGAGGCGACCGAACCCGGTACATCTCCTGGTTGCGGATCAGCCTGTGGATAACCGCGGCTCTGTGGACAACTACGGCTCAGGGGACTGAAAAAGCCACTTCTGGCTCAGACCGATGCGAGTGCAGCTCGCATCTCCGCTTTCGGGGCCGGGCGTCCCGTGAACTGCTCCACCTGGCCGTATGCCTGATTCAGAAGCATTGCGAGGCCGGAGACGACGGTTCCGTCGGCCTCCGACACCGCATCCGCCAACGGCGTCGGCCAAGGATCGTAGATCGCATCCAGGACGAACGGCGCAGATGCCAGGGCCCGCGCGTACGGAGCGGCACCCGACGCAGGAACCGTACTGACCAGAACGGCCGACGATCCGGCGACCTCGGTCAGCGACGGCGAGTCGAGAAGTAAGAACGTGGCCTCGAGGCCAGCGGCTTCGGCGCAGGCCAGGGTGTCACGCGCACGCCCGAGGGATCGACCGACGATCGTGACCGACCGTGCACCCAGGCCCGCGAGGGCGATAACCGCCGGTCTCGACGTTCCGCCCGCACCCACTACCGTCACCGCGGCACCGGAAAGATCCGTGACGCCGCCTTCGGCCAAGGCCCCGTGCACGCCGTCGACGTCGGTGCAGTCGGCACGCCATCCGTCGTCGGTGCGGACCAGCGTATTCGCCGAGCCCGCAAGCTGCGCCCGTTCGGTGCGGTGGGCGGCGAAGTCGAGCGCAGCAACCTTGCCGGGCATCGTCACCGAGAGACCGACCCAGTCCGGACCAAGGCTCCGGGCCAGCGCTGGAAGCTGCTCACCGGTGCACTCGATTCGTTCGTAGGTCCAGTCGGTCAAACCCAGTGCCGAATAGGCAGCGCGGTGTAGGACAGGGGATTTGGAATGGGCGATCGGACTACCCAGTACGGCTGCGTGCACCGGTCAGCGACCACTCTCGAGGAATCCATCCTCGACTCGCCCGATGTTGGCGAGGTGCTCGTTGTAGTCACGAGTGAACAGAGTCTCACCCGCTTGGTTGATGGTGACGAAGTAGAGCCAGTCGCCATCGGCGGGCGCCTCGACCGCTTCCACGGCACCGACGCTGGGAGAGGCGATCGGGGTTGCAGGCAACCCCTCCATTGCGTAGGTGTTCCACGGAGTGACCGCCGCGCGGTCGGCATCGGTGGTGGCCACTTCGGTCGTGTCGAGCGAGTAGTTGACGGTCGAGTCGAACTCGAGCTTTTGCGGTTCGGCGAGCCTGTTGACGATCACTCGTGCAACCTTGCTGAAATCGGCCGGGAGAGATTCACGTTCGACGAGCGAGGCGGCCACCAAGGTTTGATACGGATCGAGACCCGAATTGGCTCCCGCGGTCAGAATGCCTGTGCTCTCGTAGGTCGCGGCGCTGTCGGCCACCAACTGTCTCAGGATGTCCCCGGCCGTCGCGGTCGGGTCGATGTCCCAGCTTCCTGCCGCGATGAGCCCTTCGAGCTGTCGGTCTCGATCCGGCACGCCGCGGACCTGTTCGATCGCCCAGTCCGGAACCCCGAGGTCCGACGGATCACCAACTCCCCCAGCTGCATTGAAGTCGTCGTACGAGATGCACGTCGGAGTGCCGCTTCCGGAGATGTCGATGCAACTGGCTTCCGACAGAAGCGTGTAGATGCCCTTCTTGACTGCGTCCGTATTTACGTCGCGGGCATCGTGCAGCTGACGACCCTCGGAGATCACGACGCTTCCGACGCGCGCACCAGGTTCGACGAGAGCTGTGACAGCCTGCGCTGCCGGAACGTTGCTCGGCAGCAGGTAGTAACCCGGTTGCACCGAGGCAATTGCGGAGTTTGCGATCGCGGCTTCCAAGAACGCGCCGGAACTGGCCACCACGCCCTTGTCCGCTGCTTCGACGCCGATTTGCTGCGCGGTGTCGCCGGGATTGACGCGCACGACCACCGAATCACCCGCGGCTCCGGCCGCGAAATCGTCCGGAGCGGCTGGGCCACCGGTGAATTTGTCGTACACGAAGTACCCACCTCCCGCGATGGCCAGAACCACCACGAGGCCGAGAACGAGGCCGACGAACCGTCCCCTCTTCTTCCGAGTGCTCGCTACACGCTGCCTACGCGAGTGCGCCCGGCTTCGCCCGACCTCCTGTGGTTCGGAACGGTGAACGGCACGATGGAACTCGCTGCCCTCATCGGTCCGGTATCCGATCGGATCGGTGTGTGCCTCGTCCTCGTATTGCCTGTTGTTCACTCGCCGACCTCCGGGATGCGACATTGCTCTTCCGACGGGGTGGAATCTGTGCTCTCGGGAGCATTCAGTCGCGCAGATCGTTCATCCAACCACGCTTGCAGAATGGCGACCGCTGCTGCTTGGTCGATGACCGCCCGCTGAGACTTTCCGCGCACTCCGCTGTCTCGAAGCGCACGCGTCGCGCTCACGGTAGTCAGTCGTTCGTCCGCCATCCGAATCGGGACGCCCGAGACGTGTCTGCCGAGGGCGCGTGCGAATCCTTCGGCAGCCTTGACGGCGGAGCCGCTCTCGCCGCGCAGGGTTCGAGGCAACCCGATCACTATCTCCACGGCCTCGTACTCGGCAACGATCGATGCGACGCGGAGGACGTCCTCGGCAGCGCCGCCCTTGGCCTTGGAGCGCGCGACCGTCTCCACTGGAGTTGCCAGTACTCCCCCCGGGTCGCTCGATGCGACACCGATGCGGACGCTACCGACGTCGATGCCGATACGACGACCCGAGCCCGGGTCGTCGGCGCCAGGTCGATCCGGGACACGGACACGGGGCGGCGGTCTGTCTACGAACTCGTCCACGGTCAGGACGCTGCGGCGTCGGCGATGCGGTCACGCACTGCGACGATCCCCTGCGCGATGCCCTCGGGGTTCGAGCCCGATCCCTGAGCAGAGTCACCCTTACCGCCGCCTCGACCACCGATCGCCGGACCGAAACTGGACACGAGTTCACCCGCGCGCACCCCTGCATCCTGCGCTGCTTTGTTGGCCGAGACCACGAAAGGAACCTTGCCGTCGACCGACCCGAACAGCACGACCACAGCAGGCTCCGAGCCCAACCGCCCGCGGACATCGGACGCGAGTGTCCGCAGATCGTTTCCGCCGACGCCGTCAGGAGCCTGGGCGATGACCGCGCGAACACTTCCGATCCGTTCGGCGGCGGCCGCGAGTGAGCCGGCGGACGCCAGAACCGACGCAGCCTTGACTTTCTCCAGCTCTTTCTCTGCCACGCGGAGCTTCTCGACCAAGGTTTCGATGCGGGCAGGAACTTCGTCGGTCGGAACCTTCAACGACGAGGCGACGCCGGCAAGCAAGGCTCGCTCCTTCGCCAGGTAGCGATAGGAATCCAGTCCCACAAACGCTTCGACGCGCCGCACTCCCGAGCCGACGGACGACTCCCCCAGCAGTGTGACCGGACCGATCTGGGAGGAGTGTTGAACGTGAGTGCCACCGCACAACTCCATCGAGAACGGCCCACCGATTTCGACGACTCGGACTTCGTCCCCGTAGTTCTCGCCGAACAGTGCCATCGCGCCCATAGCTTTTGCACTGTCGAGGTCGGTGACCGAGGTGTTGACGGCGAAATCCGCACCGATCGCGTCGTTCGCCACAGCTTCGATGTCCTCGCGCTGCGACTCGGACAATCCGCCCTGCCACGAAAAATCGAAGCGAAGGTATCCGGGCTTGTTGAGTGAACCAGCCTGTGTCGCATCGGGACCCAGAACCTGACGCAGAGCCGCGTGCACCATGTGCGTTCCGGAGTGACCCTGCGTGGCTCCCTTTCGCCAGCTCGGATCGACGTCGACTCGCACGACGTCACCTTCGGTGATCTGCCCCGTTTCGACGGTGACCTTGTGAGTCCAGACCTTCTTGGCGATCTTCTGGACGTCGTTCACCTTGACCTGCAGACCTGACGCGCTGATGGTCCCGATGTCGGCGATCTGGCCGCCCGATTCCGCGTACAGCGGACTCCTGTCGAGGATGACCTCGACGGACTCACCGGCAGTAGCCGTCGGGACCCGGACGCCGCCGGAGATCAACGCGAGAACAGTCGCTTCGGAGGACAACTCGTCGAATCCGGTGAACTCCGTGGCACCTCGGTCGACGAAGTCCTTGTAGACCGACAGGTCGGTGTGCGCGTGCTTGCGGGCACGGGCGTCGTCCTTGGCGCGCTGACGCTGCTCGGCCATCAGCGAGCGGAAGCCTTCTTCGTCGACCGCGAGGCCAGCTTCGGAGGCCATTTCGAGCGTCAGATCGATCGGGAATCCGTACGTGTCGTGCAGCGCGAACGCCTCGGGCCCGCCGATCGTCTTCTTACCCGCAGATTTCACGGTCTCGGCGGCCGTGTCGAACAACTTGGAACCCGACGTCAGTGTCTTGAGGAACGCGGTCTCCTCGCCGACGGACACATTGAGGATGCGATCGAACCCGGTAACCAGGTCGGGGTACGACTCGGCCATGGTGTCGCGCACAACGGTGATGAGCTGTGCCATCGTCTGATCAGGGGCACCGAGCAACCGGGCTGATCGAACGATGCGGCGCAGCAGGCGTCGCAGTACGTAACCGCGACCGTCGTTGCCGGGGTTGATGCCGTCCGAAATCAGCAGCGCCGCGGTACGGGCGTGGTCCGCAATGACCCGAAAACGTACGTCGTCGGCGTGGTTCGATCCGTACTTGCGGCCGCTCAGTTCCTCGGCCTTAGCGATGACCGGTCGAACCAGGTCGGTCTCGTAGACGTTGTCGACGCCCTGCAGGAGGAATGCGACGCGCTCGACGCCCATGCCGGTGTCGATGTTCTGCTTCGGCAGCGGGCCGAGAATCTCGAAGTCGTCCTTGCTGATTCCCTGCCCGCGCTCGTTCTGCATGAACACGAGGTTCCAAATCTCGATGTAGCGGTCCTCGTCCGCTTCGGGTCCGCCGTCGATGCCGTACTCGGGTCCGCGGTCGTAGTAGATCTCCGAGCACGGCCCACACGGTCCTGGGATTCCCATCGACCAGTAGTTGTCGGCCATGCCGCGGCGCTGGATCCGCTCGTCCGGAATGCCTGCGAGTTCCTTCCACAGCGCGATGGCCTCGTCGTCGTCGAGATACGCGGTGACCCAGATTCGCTCGGGATCGAATCCGTAGCCCCCCTCGTCGACACTGTTGGTGAGCAAGGCCCACGCGTGCCGAATGGCGTCGCGCTTGAAGTAATCGCCGAACGAGAAGTTTCCGGCCATCTGAAAGAACGTGTTGTGGCGGGTCGTGATGCCGACGTTCTCGATATCGAGCGTCCGAACGCATTTTTGGACACTGGTAGCCGTGGAATACGGAGGCGTCTGCTGCCCGAGGAAGAATGGAACGAACTGCACCATGCCCGCATTGACGAACAACAGGTTCGGGTCGTCGAGCACCAACGAGGCGCTGGGCACTTCGGTGTGCCCGGCCTTCACGAAGTGGTCGAGGAAACGCCTGCGAATGTCATGGGTTTGCACTGGTACAGGTTAACGCGCGTCGGCGCGGTCCCGTGCAGTCCCCGCGACCTGCAGCACCGCCGGAATGTCGCCGGCGACGGAGGGCCGGAATGATGCCGGCGGCGAGGTGTCAGGAACCCCTGATGATTCGACGCAACTTGCCCACTCGCGGGCCGATGTCCCGTTCGACCCCATGATCGGTGGGTTCGTAGTAATTCACTCCGACCAATTCGTCCGGTGGATACTGCTGGCGGAGCACGCCGCCGGGATCGTTGTGCGGGTATCGGTACCCGACGGCGTTGCCCAACGCCTCCGCACCCTTGTAGTGACCGTCGCGCAGGTGGGGTGGAACTGCACCGGACTTGCCCGCCGAGACGTCGGCCATCGCCGCGCCGAGCGCCGCGATCACCGCACCCGACTTCGGTGCAGTGGCCAGATGGATGGTTGCCTGTGCCAACGCCAATCGCGCCTCGGGCATGCCGATCATTTGCACTGCGGTGGCCGCGGCCGTCGCGGTCTGCAGCGCAGTAGGGTCGGCCATGCCGACGTCCTCGCTCGCATGCACGACGAGCCGCCGAGCAATGAAGCGCGGATCTTCGCCCGCGGTGATCATTCGAGCCAGGTAATGCAGCGCCGCATCCACATCGGAACCGCGAATCGATTTGATGAACGCGCTGATGACGTCGTAATGCTGATCACCGTCGCGGTCGTAGCGAACGGCGGTCTTGTCCACACTGGCCTCGACGGTGGCGAGATCCAGCACCGGACCGGTCGCAGCACCCGCCGCGGCCTCCAACGCAGTCAGCGCCCGCCGTGCGTCCCCGGCAGCCAACCTGACCAGATGCGCCATCGCGTCCTCGTCGATCGACACCGCGCCGTCGAGACCACGTGGATCGTTGGCCGCCCGAGTAAGGAGCAGTTCGATGTCCGCCGAACTCAGTGGCTGCAGTTGCAACACCAGCGACCTCGACAGCAACGGCGACACCACCGAGAACGACGGGTTCTCCGTCGTCGCCGCGACCAGGAGGACTATCCGGTTCTCCACGGCGGCCAGAAGAGCATCCTGCTGGGTCTTGGAGAAGCGGTGCACCTCGTCGATGAACAGGACGGTCTGCTCCCCTGCGGTGAGTCGCCGACGCGCCAGATCGATGACCCCGCGCACTTCCTTGACACCTGCAGACAACGCGGACAACGCCTCGAACTTGCGGCCCGTCGCGCCGGAGATCAACGACGCCAGCGTGGTCTTACCCGTACCGGGCGGGCCGTACAGCATCACCGAGGACGCGCCCGAACCATCGACGAGTCGGCGAAGCGGCGCGCCCGGAGCAAGGAGGTGTTTTTGTCCGACCACCTCGTCCAGGCTCGTCGGGCGCATCCGCACCGCCAGGGGCGCTTCGGGACGAACGTACGGACGAGAGATCGCCAGGTCCTGCTTGTCGTAACCCGACTCGTCGGATTCGTCCTCGGGAGTGTCGAACAAACCGTGCTCTTCCGCGCCGTCGTCTACTCCCGCACCGAACCCTGTACTCACGAATGTCGACGCTATCGGATGACGTCGTGAAACACAGAACCGCCGCGACGTGCGGAATCGCCGTTCAGCGATCCCACTTGGCCTCCAACGCGGAGACGACGCGTAACGCGAACGCAGCGACATCGGTGTCTCCGGTTCGGGTGGCCTGGTCGACCAGCACGTTCCATCGTGAGATGAGTGCAGCTGATCGTGGAACCGACAGGTGGTGGGCTCGCGCGGCTGCGATTCTGGCGTGGTCGTTCGGCAGAAACCAGTAGGTGGTCAACCACACCCAGATGAGCTGGGCATCGAGGATCTTGGTGGCGAGCACGGCGTCGTCCGCGAGGTGCGGCCAGATACCGACGACCTCCGATCGCCACGCGTCGATCATGGCTTGCGCGCGGTCGGCGGAGAGGTCGAAATGGCACAGACACCCGGGAAACGATGCGAGCGCATAGGTGATGTCGAGGGTGGCGTCGCGGAAACCGCCCCACTCGTAATCGAGGAACCGAACGCCCTCTTCGTTGACGATGATGTTGTCCGGGCACAGATCCGATGGGCTGAACGCGCGGAAGGCTCCGTGCGCGAACAGTCTTCCGCTGCGTTCGACCCGCTCGAGAAGAGCGACGGGTGTGTCCGCGATACCGAGGTGCTCGGCGAACATGAGGGGCACGGCCTGCAGTACGTCGGGGATGCGCGCCGAGATACCGTCTGCCGAATCGGGAAGACCGACACGGCGTAAAAGTGCAGCGAAATCGTCTTCTCGCCCGACGGTAGCGGCATGCATCCGTCCGAGAGCTTGCGCCATTGCCATCAGCGAGTTGGTGACCGAGGCAGCATCCGAGTGCTTCAGCAGCGCGGTGATCGGGCTCGCGTCGCCGAGATCGCTGAGCACCAGCAAGCGCGCACCGAGGTCGTACGCGAGCAGATCCGGGCCCGGCCTGCTGTCCGTGGCGAGCGCCGTCGCGAACTGGTACGACGCCGCCTCACGCAGGAACGCGGACGGTCCCCCGATTTCGACGCCGTGTGCCTCCTCGGCGGGTGCGTCGCGCACCTGTTTGATGACGAGGGTCCGAGGAAGTTGGAACGGGTTTCCCGATACTCGTACTCGCAGAACCGTCGCCTGGCCGCTACCCCCGAGGTCGACCGGATCGACCAGGGTCACGGGGGCGCCGGTTCGCCTGGTGAGCAGCTGCTGCGCAGCGGCCACTACCTCTGAGACGGGGTCTGCCAATGTTGCGGTCATCGGCTTCCAAGGTACCGGTAGCTACGGCGAAATGTGCTCTCTCCTTCCCTGTTTCCGCGCCGAACAGGGAAAACGCGGATACCGATTTCATCTCGATTTTTCACGTCCGCGCGGTGGCCGTCATCCGACGGGTGCGACGTCCACCGAAACAGCGATGGTGCTCTCCTCCGCCTCGGTGTAGATGACGCCTCTCAGCGGCGGAACGTCCGCATAGTCGCGTCCCCACGCCACCGTCGCGTAACGCTCGTCGACCAGCTGGTCGTTGGTCGGATCGAAGGCGATCCACTTGTTCTCCGGAGTCCACACCGCGGCCCACGCATGCGTCGCGTCCACCCCGATCATCCTCTCTTTCCCCGGCGGCGGTTCCGTCGCGAGATAGCCGGAGACGTACCTGGCGGCGAGTCCCTGCGACCGAAGACACGCGATCGCGAGACGGGCGAAGTCCTGACAGACTCCCGATCGGGCCTCCAGGATGTCGGCGACCGTTGTGGAGACGGTCGTCGAGCCCGACTGGTAGGTGAAGTCGGTGAAGATCCGATGCGTCAGGTCGACGACGACGTCGCGCAGTGGCCGACCCGGCGTGAAACTCGCCGACGCGTAGTGGATGACCGCGTCGGTTATTTCCGGCGTCGCGAGGTCGAGCACGAACTCCACCGCAGCGGCGCTGCTTCCCACGGCCGTGTACTCCCCCGGCGCCTGGGGCCGCGCAGATTCCCACGAGATGGATGCGCCCAAGGCCCGGTCCGATTCACTGGGCGCGTCCACCTCGACGAGCGAATCCGCCGTGACGACCAATTTCTCGTGGTCGGTTGTGACGTGGAAGTAGACGTCTTCGTTGCCGTACACGTCGACGCCGAAGGATTGATCCGTCGGTGACGGCTCGACCTCCACGGACTTCTCGATGCATCGTTGGCCGTCGAACTCACGCGGCGCGAGGTAACCCCGACCGTAGGACGAGGTCACCCGATCGGAATACGTATAGGTGGTGATGTGTCGGATTCGATACCGCCTGCTCATGCTCGGTCACCGTTCCTGGTTCCGGTCCGCTGCTTCTGACGCCTGCCACTCGTTCCCCACAGCGGTTGGGTTCCACCGGGCAACACCATGTGCGTGGCCAGAACGACCCGAGAAAGCTCCTCGAGCTGGGTATGGATGCCGTCGACCAGTTCGACGAGCTCGACACGGCGTCCCGACGCGTCGACAGACTCGAGGTCACCGGGGTCGACACGGCGCAGCCTCACGGCGATCTGCTCGACCAACTGTTCGCCTCGTGAGGTCCCAGAAGCATCGGGAAGGGCACCGAGATCGTCCTTGATCCGGTCCAATTGGTAGACGAGCGAGCGGGGGTTTCCCTCGTCGAACAACAGAAGCTGCGCAACGGCTGCCGGTCGAGCACGTCCACGGTTGCGCCGCCGATAGATCACCGACGACTCGGCAGCCGAGAGCACGGAGTCGATGACTGCCTGTTCGGTCGACGGAGTCAGCGCGTGACTCAAGGTGGCGGACAACAACGACGTCAACTGCAGACCTCGTTCGATACGCCGACCGCAGTCCATCAGGTACCACCCGGGATCTCGAACCATGGACTCGGACGCAAGACCGGCCAAGGACAACAGTCCTCGCAGGACGGCCGACTGAGACGCAGCGAGTTGCGCGCCGTCCGAGGCGCCGGACGCATCCAAGCCGTCGAGAGCTGTGTCGATCCGGCTGAGGACTGCCCAGGTGTCGTTGGACAGTTGATCCCGTACACCTCGCGCCGCCTGCTGTAACCGGTCGACCGATTGAGCCACCGAGCCGAGGCGGTCGACGGCCAACGTCAAGGACCGGAATTCTGCCATCGCATCGTTCTGGATCTTGTCGCTGAGGAATCCAGGCCCCGTGCCCGAAACTCGTGTCACTGCTTCCAGCAGGATCGGCAGACTGTCGCTTCCGTCGAGCCAGGGCATGGAGCGATAGTCCTGGTGACGCTCGCGCGCAGCGATCAGCAGACGGGTCATGTCCTCGGCACGTTCGCTGTAGCGGCCGAACCAGAACAAGTCACCGAGTACACGAGGAGAGCTGACGACGTCGATATTGGCCGCCGCGGCGTACTGCGGTAGCTCCTCGGCCGACGCCGGCGGGGTGTGCGGGGCAGAGTCGGCAGGTGTCACGCGCTCGGCGGATCGAACCCAAATATCCTTCGACGCGACGGTGATCAGTGGTTCCGCAACCGGTGCGGTGACGAGCACCTGTCCGAGTCCACCGCTCATGGGGGTGTACCCGACGCGCTGCGCCACAGTGAACAGTCTCATGCCGACTTCGGCGACGCCGACCTTCCCTCCGAAACCCGACCCCGCCGGTGCGACGGAGAACTCCGGCACCTCCTGGCCCACCCAAGTCCACGGCTGTGCACGCAGCCGACGCACGAACGCGTCGACGCCCTTCTCGTCCAAGTCGTGTCCGACGACCGTCTCCCGAGTGGTGACCGAACGGAACACCAACGAGCGCACACGAGACACCAGGTGCGACACTCCGTGCTGTTCACCACCCCATGTGGCGGGGGTCGACTCCATGAGGAGATCCTCGTCCAGAAGTGCTCGGCTGAGCGCGGGCAGCAGCGGTGGCAACGCGGGATTCTCGAGAACGCCACTGCCGAGGGTGTTGACCACACTGACCGCACCTCGGCGTAGGACCTCTACCAAACCCACGACTCCCAATCTGGAGTCCGGACGTAGATCGAGAGGATCTGTGAACGCGGCGTCGACCCGCCGGAGGACGACGTCCACGCGGCGGAGCTTGCCGAGCGATCGCATCCACAGGCACCCGTCGCGGACAACCAGATCGGCGTTCTCCACCAGGGGAAATCCCAGTACCGTAGCGAGATACGCCTGATCGAATGCGGTCTCGGAGTGCGACCCTGGACTGAGGACGACTACGACCGGATCTTCTGCTGCAGCAGGTGCAGCATCGATGAGGGCAAGCCGAAGCGCGCGAGCGAAGGTCGAGAGCGGCCGCGGGTTGGTGTCCTGGAACAGCTCGGGCGTCGCCCTCGACATCACCCGTCGATCGGCGAGTGCATAACCGATTCCGGACGGCGCTTGGGTCCGGTCGGCCACGACACGGAACCGACCGTCCGAGCCACGACCCACATCGGCTGCGTGGATGAACAGCTGACGTGGCCCCGGAATGGTGATCCCGTGTGCTTCGCGAATGTAGCCGGGATCACCGAAGATCAGTTCCGGCGGAATCAACCCCATCGATACCGTCTTCATCGGGCCGAACAGATCTGTCAACAGGGCGTCGAGCAACCTGGACCGCTGGACGAGACCGGCTTCGAGGCTATCCCAGTCGTCGGCCGCCAGAACCAGAGGAATACCGTCCAGCCCCCATCTGACCGGCGGAGCGACACTGTCGGAACCGTCGATCGGAATCGGGTTGTAGGTGATGCCGTGATCGTCGACGAGGCTGCGCACACGCGATTGCAGGGCGCGCTCACCCCCGCGGCCGGCTTCGTTCAGGCCGGCAGTGAGCTCGGCCCACTGCGGGCGAACAGAACCGTCGACGCCCAATAGTTCGTCGAAACGACCACCGAGGCCAGGAAGTGCAGCACGACGGCTGCGATACTCGGTGATGGCGTCGCTCGACTCCTCGTTCGAGTCGGCGGAACTCCCTGCAGCCATAGCCGTGCCGTACTCCGCAGCATCCACGGGCACCATCGAGTCGTCATTCCTTCCGTCCGGCGACACCGAACCGCTTCCGGTCACCGAACGGTGATGTGGACTTCGCTCACCACCGCTGTCCGGCGTAGACGCCCGTACGCCGGAGATCGAGCATCCCGGGTGCCGTGACGTCGATCGACTGTCGAGCATGTACTTCGAGCAATCTTGCTATGTCCACTTTGCCCGCGGTGAACCCGCCCTCCTCGAAACGACCGTTGCGACGTGCTTCGGCTTCCACGGAATTGACCGGCGGGCCGTCGTACGAACGTCCACCTGGATGCACGACGTGGTAGCTGCACCCGCCGACCGCACGGCCGGTCTGCTTCTCGATCAATTCGAACCGCAACGGACTCTGCACTTCGATGGTCGGGTGCAGCGCGCTCGGAGGTTGCCACGCACGGTAGCGAACGCCCGCAACAGATGTGTCCTGACGCTCGGTACGCAACATGGGCACAGGCACCCCGTTGCACGTCACCATGTACCGACCCTCGTCGGCGCCCGAGATCTTGACTTGAATCCGCTCGACGGACGAGTCGACGTAGCGCGCCGTTCCCGACGACGTCGACTCCTCCCCGAGCGTGTTCCACGGCTCGATGGCGCCGCGCAGCTCGAGTTCGGCGTCACCGATCACCGTGGTGCCGATGCGAGGAAACCTGAACTCCGTGAACGGATCGAGCCAACTGGTGTCGAACTCGATGTCGTGCTCACGCAGATCCTCGGCGACGCGGCCGATGTCGCCTATCACGAAGTGCGGCAACATGTACCGACCGTGCAGGTTCGCTCCGTGCCTGATGAGCGGAGCCTCGAGCGGTGTATCCCAGAACCTGGACACCAAGGACCGCACGAGCAGCGATTGCACCATCGCCATCTGATGGTGGGGTGGCATCTCGAAGCCACGGAGTTCGAGCAAGCCGAGCCTGCCGCGCGTGCTGTCCGGGCTGTAGAGCTTGTCGACACAGAACTCGGCCCGGTGGGTATTTCCGGTGATGTCCGTCAACAGATGACGAAGGGCGCGATCGACGACCCACGGTGAGGCCGTGCGGTCGGGGCCGGTGAGTCTCTTGATCTCACTGAACGCGACTTCGAGTTCGTACAGAGCCTCTTCACGTCCCTCGTCGGCTCGAGGCGCCTGAGACGTGGTCCCGATGAAGCGACCGGAGAAGAGGTAGGACAAGGATGGATGACGCTGCCAGTGCGTGAGCAGCGACACCAACAGGTCGGGTCGCCGCAGGACCGGTGAATCCGTCGGAGTCACGCCACCGAGCGTGATGTGATTTCCGCCGCCGGTTCCGCGTGTGGTGCCGTCGTTGTCGAATCCTTCGGTGCTCAGCCGCGACAGCCGTGCTTCTCGATACAGCGTTTCCATCAGATCGTTCTGGTCGGACCACGAGGATGCGGGCTGAACATTGACCTCGATGACTCCTGGGTCCGGAGTGACCGTCAATGTTTGGATCCGTGGATCCGACGGTGGTCCGTACCCCTCGATGACCACCGGAGTGTCGATAGCCGACGCCGCGTTCTCGACTCGTTCGATCAGCTCGACGAAGTCGTCGAGATCGTTCATCGGTGGCATGAATACGTACAGAATCCCATCACGCACCTCCGATACGAGGGCGGTCACGTCGTTACCTCCGACCGAGCCTGCTGCGGCAGCGTTGGATTCGAGCAACCGCGCGTAACGGGCCTCGTTCGGATCGATCGGCCTCGGTGGCTGCTGAGTCCGCTGACGTGTTGCCAGTGGTTCTTTCGGAGCCGTCGGATCCGAGATGTTCTCCGGCGGGCCTCCCGTCCACGAGATCGCGCTCAGCGGCAACCGAAGGCCCGCAGGCGAATCGCCCTCGAGCAACACGATCCGGCCTCGGCGCAGCGTCCAGTCCGCGCTCTGCCAACCGGTGCCGTCGGGTGTGCGGCTGATCGGTAGCACGAACGCCGCAGGCTCGTCCGTCGTGGCGTCCAACTTCGCCAACAACGCTGCACGTGCGGCGGCGGAATCGGTGCCAGGATCGAGATCGTCGCCGTCCGCAGGCGGATCGCCGAACGGCTGCCTGACGAGCTCGAGTAGGCGGACCAACGGGTCCTCGAACGCAGGCCTCGCCTGTTCGAGCGGAAGACCGAGTCCCTCGACCAGCTTCTCGACGAGCGTGCGCGAGCTCGACGGATCCACGTCCTCCGGCCGCTCGTCCTCGGCGAGCCACGGATCTGCGATCAGATCCGAGTCTCGCCACAGCGATTCGCCGTCGGTGCGCCAGAACAGGCCCACCTGCCACCTCGGCAACGGTTCTCCTGGGTACCACTTGCCTTGACTGCGTTGCACCAGACCGTCGGGGGCGTAGATGGTGCGCAAGCGCTCGGCGAGAGCGGAGGCGAGCACTCGTTTGTGTGGCCCGTCAGCGGTGGTGTTCCACTCGGGAGCATCCTGGTTCTCGATGGCAACGAACGTCGGTTCGCCCCCGACCGTCAGCCGTATGTCCTGGGCGGCCATCCGGTCGTCGATCTTCCTCGCAGTGTCGACGATGGCCGTCCATTGTTCCTGTGTGTACGGAAGCGTGGTGCGCGGATCCTCGTGAACGCGAACGACGGTGTTGGAGAAGTCGAGCTCGGCCTCGCACTTGCCCGTCGCCCCGGAAATAGCCGCAGCGGTGGACGGATGCGGCGTGGCCGACAGCGGGATATGGCCTTCGCCGGCGAACAAACCGGACGTCGGATCCATGCCGACCCAGCCTGCACCCGGCAGATATACCTCGGTCCACGCATGGAGGTCGGTGAAGTCGGCAACCGGACCGGAAGGCCCGTCGAGCGACTTGACGTCCGAGGCGAGCTGAACCAGGTACCCGGACACGAACCGCGCTGCCAACCCCATCTGACGCAGGATCGATACCAACAGCCACGCGGAGTCACGACAGGAGCCGACCGCGGTAGTCAACGTGTGGTCGGGTGTTTGAACGCCCGGTTCCATCCGAACCGAGTATCCGACGTCGCCCAGTACCCCCTGATTGGCCATGACCAGGAAATCGATGGTGCGCAGTGTGTCTCCGCGTTCGCGGACTGCAGCCTCGAGCTTCTCGACCCATGACGACACGACGGGACCCGGACCGGTTCCTTCACCGTCCTCATCCACCGGTCTGAGGTACGGCTCCAGATCTGGAAGGTCGGCCTTGTCGTACTCGAAGCCGAAATGTTCTGCCCACTCCTCGACGAAGAAATCCAGAGGATTGATCGCACCCATGTCCGCGACGAGGCCGACGGTGATGGACATGTGGTCCGTGCGCTCCGGGAATACGACACGGGCGAGGAAGTTGCCGAACACGTCCTGCTGCCAGTTGAGAAAGTGTTCGGCCGGCTCGATTCTGAGCGAATACGCCTCGATCGGCGTGCGCGAATGCGGGGCAGGTCGCAACCGGATCTCGTGCGGATAAACCTGAACCATGCGGTCGAATGCGTAGCTGGTGCGGTGTTCCAGCGCGACCTTGATGCCCACGGCGAGCCCCTAACACAATCTCGAATGGGTAAGAACCACCAACCTTAGAGGGCACCCGCCCCCACCGCTCGGCGAGAACTGTGTCCGAAACGTGCACTGCTGTGACGCGTGTAGTGCTTGACACACCCTCACAGGTGCGGTTCGCTCAGCGACGAATCGAGACAATTGTCCGCAGCGCTTCAAACACTCCAGTCAAGGGGAATTTCAGTGAGCGAGAACCCACCCAACGGACCGCAGTACGGTTCTGATCCGAACCAGCCGCAGTACCCACAGAATCCGGCTGGTGGGTATCCCCTCCCGGCAACCAACCGCCCCCCGGCGCATACCCGCCTCCCGGGGGCTATCCGCCTCCCGGGGGTTACCCACCGCCACCCGCTGCGGGCAACGCCGCCTACGGACTCGGATCCCAGCTCCCCGGAGGCGCTCAGCCCGGGAGCCTCGGACTCCGTTTCGGTGCCCGCTTCATCGACGGCATCATCATCTCGATCGTCGCATTCATTTTCTACGCGATCGCACCGGGCGGATTCATCGGCCAGTGGATCTTGGGACTGGTCTCCGCTCTGCTCGGGTTCGCGTATTTCGTCTTCCTCGAATCGTCGCGCGGTCAGACCTTCGGTAAGCAGATCCTCGGCCTACGCACGCTCGGGGCAGCGGGCGGGAATCCGACACAGGCCGAAGCCGCCAAGCGAAACGCGTTCCTACTGCTCAACATCATCCCGTTACTCGGCGGCCTTCTCGTGTTCGTCGCCTACATCGTGATCGCGGTGACGATCAACTCCAGCCCGTCCAAGCAGGGCAAGCACGACGAAATCGCCGGCGGAACCCAGGTCATCAGCACCAAATAAGCTATTCAGCACGTCCACGAGCGGACCATCTGCACCATCGGATGGTCCGCTCGTGCGTTCTCACCCGAAAAATCATTCGGGAGCGGGTGCCGAAGGCGCACTCGGCGCGCACAATTGCTCGAGCATCCACAGACAGGAGGCCACCGTGAGCGAAAACTCACCCGACCGCCCGCGCGACGGCTCGGACCCCAACCAGCCGCGCTTTCCCCAGAACCCACCAGGCTCACGCCCGGCAAACGGCGAACCGCAGCCCGGCAATTACCCGTCTCCTTCTGGGAACTATCCACCCCCGGCCGGGAACTATTCTTCGCCTCAACAGAACTTCGGGGTAGGGGGTTATCCAGGCTACGGAATCGGGTCCACGCTGCCGCCGACACTGAGCGTCGGCGACGCACTGTCGTTCGGTTGGAACAAGTTCAAGAACAATGCAGGCGTATGGATCGGGATCGTCGTGATCGCCGCCGTGATCCAGATCGTGGTGAACCTCATTTTTTCGGGCTCGCGTGACAGCGGGACGGATTTGTCAGCTGTGTTCGGGATCTGGGCGATCATCGGCGCCGTTGTCAGCGCCATCGTCGGTTACCTCGTCAACGCAGCACTGATCCGTGGTGCCCTACACGAGGTGGACGGGAACAAGCCGTCCATAGGGTCTTTCTTCCAGTTCGCCAACGTCGCCGCGATCGTGCTCGCCAGCGTGATCGTCGGCATTCTGGTATTCGTTGGACTCGTTCTGCTTGTCATCCCCGGTATTGCGCTGGCCTTTCTGACGTGGTGGACACTTCAATTCGTCATCGACCGAAACGAAGATGCACTCACAGCGATCAAGTCGAGCTTCCGAGCGATCTCGTCGAATGCGGGACAGTTGTTCGTACTTGCCCTCGCTCTCGTGGGAATCAACATCCTCGGGGCGATTCCGTGCGGACTCGGGTTACTGGTCACCATTCCGATCACGGTGATCGCTTCCACGTACGCCTATCGCATCGTGACTCGCGTAGCGCTCTGAAACGCGGCCGCGCATCTTGCGCATGACGCAGTCCCCGAACGGAACTACCGGTTCAGGTCTGTCGTCGTGCGCACGAACAGCACCGGAACAAGACCGTGCGGTATCACTATGTGCGGCACCGCCGTATTGTTCAACCGCGCCAACGATCCACATCGGACACGGTGCACCACACCCAATCGAAAGGGAGATATTGAACGACGACTCCAGCGGGGGCGGTGGCGTTGGCCCACAGCAGAACCAGCCGAGCGAGCCTCTGCACGATTCGACCGATCCTGAACAGCACCAAGGGAATTGGGGTCCACAGCCGGGCGGGAATCCACCCGCGCCCGACGCTAACTTTGGGCCGCCCAGCGGTTACGGGTCGCCTGGGGCCTACGGACAACCCGGGGCCTACGGACAACCCCAGAATTACCCGAACCAAGGTGGTTACCCCAACGAGGGTGGCTACCCGATCCATGGCGGCTACCCCAATCAAGGTGGTTACCCCAATCAAGGTGGTTACCCCAATCAAGGTGGTTACCCGAACCAGGGTGGCTATCCGAATCAACAAGGTGGTTACCCCAATCCGGGTGGTTACCCGAGTCAGGGCGGTTTTCCTGCGTACCCCCAACAGAACCAGTGGGGATACGGTCAGTACCCGCCCGGTGCTCCGAACTACGGCCCCCAGCCCACGTCGCTGAGTGTCAGCGCCGCTCTGACCTACGGGTGGAAGAAGTTCGCAGCCAACATCGGAGTGTGGCTTGCGTTCATGGGTCTTTTCGGAGCACTGCTGTTCGTCTTTTACGTCGTCGTTTTCGTGGTGGTCTTCGCAACGTTGGTCAGTGCCGACAATGTAGACGAGTCGATGTTCGCGCCCGACGTGGACGGCACCGGGTTCACCGTCGGCACAGTGATTCTCACGGCCGTCGCCGGCATTTTCGGATACCTGGGCAGTGCTCTGCTGATCCGAGGATCCCTGCTCGAACTCGACGGTGTCCGCCCTGGCTTCAGCGCATTCTGGGCTCTCCCGAACGTGGCGCAACTCGTCGTGTTCGGAGTCGCGGTTTCCCTCGTCAGCGCAGTGGTGAACGCTTTCAACCCGTTCGTATCCGTCGGGGTGAGCCTCGTCCTCGGAGTCGCGATCTGGTTTGCCGTGCAGTTCATTCTCGACCGCGGAATGTCTGCGGTCGGCTCGGTTGCGGCGAACATCCGACTGATCGGTAGCAACCCCGGCCCCCTTGCAGTGCTGTACCTCGCGCTTGCGGGCATCAATGTCGCGGGCGCTCTGCTGTGCGGCTTGGGACTGATCGTCACCGTTCCGGTGAGCGTAATCGCCACCAGCTACGCATATCGCGTTCTCACCGGCGGAACGGTGTCACCGCCGACCTGACTCGGTCGGCGGCACGCCTCGTGCCCCTCCGAGCCGCGTCGGTTCACAGGGGCACGAGGCACACAGTGGTCGCGCTACTCGGCCTCGACCGATTCCAGCTTGTCTTCCTTTTTCTCCGGCTTGGCGTCGATGCCCGATTCCTTGCGTTGCAAGGGTGTGATCGGGGCAGGCGCATCGGTGAGGGGGTCGACGCCACCGCCGGACTTCGGGAAGGCGATGACCTCACGAATGGAATCGACACCTGCGAGCAACGCTGTGATGCGGTCCCATCCGAACGCGATGCCGCCGTGCGGCGGAGCGCCGTAGCTGAAGGCGTCGAGCAGGAACCCGAACTTCTCCTGGGCCTCGTCCTTGCCGATACCCATGATCGCGAACACTCGTTCCTGAATGTCCTTGCGATGGATACGAATACTGCCGCCGCCGATCTCATTGCCGTTGCAGACGATGTCGTACGCGTAGGCCAACGCCGACCCCGGATCGGTGTCGAACGTCTCGAGCGACTCCGGCTTGGGAGAGGTGAACGCGTGATGCACGGCAGTCCACGCCCCGGACCCGACGGCAACGTCGCCACTGGCGGTGGCGTCGGACGTCGGTTCGAACAGCGGGGCGTCGACGACCCACACGAAGGCCCACGCCTTCGGGTCGATCAGGTCCAGCTTGCGCGCAATTTCGCCGCGCACTGCGCCGAGGAGGCCGCGAGATGCCTTGATCGGACCTGCGGAGAAGAAGATTGCATCACCGGGCTGCGCGCCGACGTGTGCAGCGATGCCGTCACGCTCGGTGTCGGTGAGGTTCTTCGCCACCGGACCCCCGAGGCTGCCGTCCTCCCCCACGAGGACGTAGGCCAGACCCTTGTGACCGCGCTGTTTGGCGAATTCCTGCCACTTGTCGAGCTGCTTACGCGGCTGAGATGCGCCGCCCGGCATCACCACTGCACCCACGTACGGCGCTTGGAAGACTCGGAACTGCGTGTCGGAGAAGAAATCGGTGCACTCGACGAGTTCGATGTCGAACCGCAGGTCAGGCTTGTCGGACCCGTAACGGCGCATCGCCTCGGCGTACGTGATGCGCGGAATGGACGACGTGAACTCGTATCCGACGAGCTTCCACAACGCGGCAAGGATCTCCTCGGCCAACAGGATGATGTCGTCCTGAGTGACGAAGCTCATCTCCACGTCGAGCTGCGTGAACTCGGGTTGCCGGTCGGCGCGGAAGTCCTCGTCGCGGTAGCAGCGCGCAATCTGGTAGTACCGCTCGATGCCGCCGACCATCAACAGCTGCTTGAACAGCTGCGGGCTCTGAGGCAAAGCGTAGAAGCTACCGGGCTGCAACCGCGCAGGAACCAGGAAGTCGCGAGCCCCCTCCGGAGTAGACCGCGTCAGGGTGGGTGTCTCGACCTCGACGAACTCGTGGTGAGCCAGGACGTTTCGCGCAGCGGCGTTGACCTGTGACCGAAGACGAATTGCGTGGCCGGGGCCGGCACGTCGAAGGTCGAGGTACCGATACTTCAGGCGCGCTTCTTCACCCGGCTGATCGTCGAGCTGGAAGGGCAGCGGTGCGCTTTCGGAAAGAACCTCGATGTCGGACGCATCGACCTCGATAGCGCCGGTCGGGATCTCGTAGTTCTGGTTTCCTTCGGGCCGACCCTCGACCTTGCCGGTCACCTTCACGACGTATTCGGCGCGTAGACGGTGCGCCTTCTCGGCGACCTCGCCTTCACGAAACACGACCTGCGCGACGCCAGAGGCGTCACGTAGGTCGATGAAGATGACTCCGCCGTGATCGCGGCGACGCGCAACCCAACCCGTCAGGGTGACTGTTCGGTCGACGTGCTCGGATCGAAGTGAGCCGGCGAGGTGGGTGCGCAGCACTGGTTTCCTTTCACAGAAATTCCGAAAAGCGTGTTCGTCGGTCACCAATCCTACGGAGCGCATCCACAGACAGGAAACGCGATACCACTGCGACGTGCGAAGCTAATGCCGACCGACCATTTGTCTGCCTTCGTCCGACGTACGGGACGGCGCGAGAGGAACGAAACGATGACCTTCAGAGAAGGTGCGCAGCTGGATTCGAATCGCGTCAAATCCGGCGGCGGAGGCCGGGGCGGGAAGATCGCACTCGGCGGTGGCGCAGGCGGATTGGTCATCATCGTCCTGGCTTTGCTGTTCGGCGGCGATCCGGGTTCCATTCTCGGCCAGCTCAGCGGCACCGCAGACAACTCTGCGGAGTCGAGCGGCACGGATGGCTCGTTCGAGCAGTGCAAGACCGGTACCGACGCCAACTCCGACGTCGACTGCCTGGTCATCGGTACTGTACAAAGCCTCGACGACGTCTGGGAGTCCGAGCTGGGACCGCAAACCGGCGTCGTTTACGTGCAACCCGAGGTACAGATCTTCAGTGGGTCTACTAACACCGGCTGCGGCAACGCGACCAGCGCGGTCGGTCCCTTCTACTGTCCCGCGGATTCGACCGCGTACTTCGACACCAGCTTTTTCCAAGTCCTCGTCGATCGCTTCGGCTCGAGCGGCGGACAGCTTGCACAGGAGTACGTCGTTGCCCACGAGGTCGGGCATCACATTCAAAATCAGCTCGGCGACATCGGTCGTGCACAGGCAGACCCGCAGGGCGCGCAATCCGGCGCAGTGCGTGTCGAACTTCAAGCAGACTGCTATGCGGGAATCTGGGCAAACCACGCCGCAGTCATTCCTGATTCGAACACCGGCGAGCCGTTCTTGGAGCCGCTGACCGACACCGATATTCGCGACGCGTTGTCGGCGGCCTCCTCGGTCGGTGACGATCGGATTCAGCAAGCGTCGAGCGGTCGTGTCAACCCCGAAGGCTGGACGCACGGGTCGTCCGAACAGCGTCAGGCGTGGTTCTCGGTCGGCTACCGAACCGGCCAGGTATCGGCCTGCGACACGTTCGCGGCCCGGGATCTCGACAATCCCCAGGGCTGACCGGTCCCACCGCACTCAGAACAGCATGAGTGCAGGATCACGTTCCTGCCGAACCGGTTCGGCAGGAACGTTGTCCGGCATCGACCTCGGTTCGTCGACTCCGAATCCGTACTGATCGAGCAAGGGATCGATACGGCCCCGAAGCCACGCCTTGTATTCGGGGGTGACGTACGCGCCGCTGCCGTACAGCTGGCGGTAGCGACGGACGAGCGCCGGATGATTCTCGGCCACCCAGGACATGAACCAGTCCTTCGTCGACGACCGAAGATGCATTGGCATAGCGGTCACCGAAGATGCGCCTGCGTCCGCGAGCGCCTCGACAAGTCCCTCCAACTGCCGCGCTCCGTCGGTGAGGAAGGGAATGACCGGCGCAACCAGGACCCCACACGGCAGTCCGGCGTCCCGGATCGCTCGGATGAGATCCAATCGCGCACGCGGACTTGGCGTTCCAGGCTCGAGCTGCTTCTGAAGATCCGCGTCGTGGATGGCAAGACTGATACTGATGTGAACATCGACTTGGCCTGCCGCAAGCGTGAGCAGGGGCAGGTCCCGCCGCAACAACGTCCCCTTGGTCAGAATCGAGAACGGCGTGCCCGACTCCGCGAGGGCACGAATGATCCCGGGCATCAACCGATATCGACCCTCGGCCCGTTGGTACGGATCGGTGTTCGTACCCAACGCGACGGGCTCGCGTTTCCACGATCGACGCGCGAGTTCCTTGCGCAGCACGGCTGCGATGTTCGTCTTGACCACGATCTGAGAGTCGAAGTCGTTGCCGGAATCGAGATCGAGGTACTCGTGCGTCGGCCGCGCGAAACAGTAGCGGCACGCATGAGAGCACCCGCGTGCAGGATTGACGGTCCACGAGAACGGTAGCGACGAATCTCCGGTGACCTTGTTGAGGGCACTCTTGCACAGCACCTCGTGAAACGTGATGCCCTCGAACTCCGGCGTCTGAACACTCCGAACCAGACCTGCCCGTTCGAGTCCCGGTAGCGCCCCGTCATCCCCGGCGTCGAGTGTCTGACCGGCCCATCGCATACGCACAGTCGAACATGCGTTCTACAACATGTCAAGGCGCGCGAGAGCAGGGACTCGACTTCCGATAGCGTGTAAAAGTAGCCCCGCCAACACCCTGACCGTGTCCCACCGACTCCCCGAGGAGCCCTCCCACGTGACCGCCCCCATCGCGCCGACTCTCGAACCCATTCTTCGACTCGGCCTCACGCTCGGTGCCCCCATCGACATCGGGAAAGTCCCTGTGGGCGAACGGATCGTGACACCGATTCTCGGCGGCGCAGCGCCCGGCCCGGACATCGACGGAACTCTGACCGGGTCCAGTTCGCTCGTTGCGGTCACACGAGGCGACGGCGGAACCAGGTTCTCTGCGGACCTGATCTTGGAACTCACCGACGGGGGCTATATTTCGCTCGGCTACCGCGGCGTGCAATTCGGCCCTGCCGACGTCATCGAATCGTTGAACAGCACCGAGGACATCGACCCGGCGTCGTACTACTTCCGAGGCACGCTCGACATCGAAACGTCCGTTCCGCAGTTCACCTATCTGAACCGCGCACTGGTGGTCACGTCGGGCTCACGGTCGTCGGAATCCGTTGTGCTCGATGCGTTCCTGGTGACCTGAGAAAGTCAGTTCGTCAGCGCTGCGACTTCTCCGTCGGTCAGGGTCGCGAGCGGTGTGCGACCAGCATCCCTGACCAACTGCGCCGCCCGATACAACGGTCGTTCGTCGAGCCCTGCGTCGCGCGCCTCGGCCT
The DNA here is from genome assembly GCF_003641205.1 of Rhodococcus sp. P1Y. Classification (NCBI taxonomy): domain Bacteria; kingdom Bacillati; phylum Actinomycetota; class Actinomycetes; order Mycobacteriales; family Nocardiaceae; genus Rhodococcus; species Rhodococcus sp. P1Y. The sequence continues at coordinate 3,518,841 of NZ_CP032762.1, read as the reverse complement.
TCAGCTGATCGACGAGTACCGACGCGATCGCCGCCGCAGGCACCAGCTCGCTCGTCCACAATGCGTCGGCGAGGCGGCGCAGTGACAGGATCGGCAATTCGCGGCCCCCGCCGTTGGTGTACAGGGCGAGTGCGATCGTGGCCCTGGTTGCACCGTCGTACAGGCGCAGCGAGATCTGATCGATTCGTGCCGTCCTGACCTGGACCTCGGCAGAGACCAACGACGACACCTCGACCTTCTTGGTACGAAATCCACCTCGGGTGTGGATCACGTTGCCGACCAGCCACGTACGACGCCGAAGACCGATCCACGCCGAGCCCGCCGTTGGCACCGCGACGACCAGGCCCAGAACAACGGCCACGGTCGGGGGGAGGAAGAAGCTCGCGATCACGGCGAGCAGAATTCCCACGACGATCGCGCCGACAGCAACCTTCCGCAAGCGCGGGGCGACCAGCTCGATCGGAATCAAATCCAATTCGACGCGGTCGTCCGACGCACCGTCAGCCGGCAAGGTGCCCCTCCAAGTACGACACGACCTCGGTCAGCGCCACGGCGGCCTGCTCCCCCGTCGACAGTTCTTTGACCACGACGTTGCCGTCGGCCAACTCCTTGTCTCCCAGTACCAGGGCGTACTGAGCACCCGACCTGTCGGCCGCCTTCATAGCGCCCTTGACACCGCGGTTGCCGTACGCGAGGTCGACGCTGATTCCCTTGGCGCGCAAGGCGCCTGCGAGGGCAACGATCTTCGCTTTCGCATCGTTTCCGAGCGGCACCCCGAACACGGCGCACCGGGCCGCAGTTCCTGCCGATTTACCCTCGGCTGCCAATGCCAGGATGGTGCGGTCGACGCCGAGCCCGAAGCCGATGCCGGACAGTTCCTGGCCGCCGAGCTGGGCCATCAACCCGTCGTACCGGCCACCACCGCCGATTCCCGACTGTGCACCGAGCCCGTCGTGGACGAATTCGAATGTCGTCTTCGTGTAGTAGTCGAGGCCGCGCACCATGCGCGGATTGACGACGTATGCGACGTTCAACGCGTCGAGGTGTCCGAGAACCTCGTCGAAGTGCGCTTTTGCGGTATCCGACAGGTGATCGAGCATCAGCGGCGCGTCCGCAGTCATCTCGCGCACCTCGGGCCGTTTGTCGTCGAGTACCCGCAATGGGTTGATCTCGGCCCGCGTGCGTGTCTCTTCGTCCAGCGGCAACGCGAACAGGAACTCCTGGAGGCGTTCACGATATTGAGGCCGGCACGTGTCGTCACCGAGTGAGGTGATCTCCAGCCGAAAGTCGGTGAGCCCCAGACTACGAAATCCGGTGTCCGCGACCGCTATCACCTCGGCATCCAGAGCGGGGTCGTCGACGCCTATGGCTTCGACGCCGACCTGTTGCAGCTGGCGGTAGCGTCCGGCCTGCGGGCGCTCGTATCGGAAGAACGGCCCCGCATAGGCAAGTTTGACGGGAAGCGCGCCGCGGTCGAGACCGTGCTCTATGACAGCACGCATCACGCCCGCCGTTCCCTCGGGACGCAGTGTCACCGAGCGGTCACCACGGTCGGCGAACGTGTACATCTCTTTGCTGACCACGTCCGTCGACTCGCCGACCCCGCGTGCGAACAACCCCGTGTCCTCGAAGATCGGGAGTTCTATGTGTCCGTACCCGGCGTTCCGAGCAGCGGACAGAAGTCCCTCTCGCACAGCGACGAATTCCGCAGAATTCGGCGGAAAGTAATCGGGGATGCCCTTGGGCGCGGAGAACGTACTCGGCTTGCTCACGGTCACAGCTTTCCTTGTTCGGGGTCCGAGAGTCCAACGAGAAACGGATTGGACGCGCGCTCGGCTCCGATCGAACTTCGGCCGCCGTGCCCGGGCAGAACCACGGTGTCGTCGGCGAGAGGCAACAGCGAAGACGCGATCGACCGCAACAGCTGCTCGTGGTTACCGCCGGGCAGATCGGTACGCCCGATCGAGCCGGCGAACAGTGTGTCGCCCGTCAATGCAATGGCGATGGGACCGTCCGGAGTGTCGACATCGACCGTGAAAACGACCGAGCCCTGGGTGTGGCCGGGCGTATGAACGACGCCGAACGTGATCCCGGCCAGTTCGATCGAAGCTCCGCCGACGAGCTCCTCGACCAGTTCCGGTTCGGAGAACGTGGTGTCCCCCAGCAGCGCGGCAAGCGCAGGTCCTGTCCCCTTGACCGGATCCGACAGCATGTAACGGTCCTCGGCGTGGATGTACGCAGGAATGCCGAACTTCTCGCACACCGGTTCGACCGACCACGTGTGATCGAGATGCCCGTGTGTCAGGAGCACCGCGGTTGGGCTCACCCCCGACTCGCTCAAGAAACGGTAGAGCGGCTCGGTCGCATCCTGACCGGGGTCGACGATCACACATTGGTCCGCCCCGTCGTGGGCCAGCACATAACAGTTCGTTTGGAACATTCCCGCCGGGAATCCGGTGACGAGCACAGCTGCAGCTCCTAATTCGGTACGGCAAGGTCTTCGACAGGATAGTTGCACCCCGCGACGCTGCATGTCGCCAGCATCCCGGCAGGCGCACTAGGGAGATGCCCGTCAGAATGCTCTCAGGATGTAATGGCACACTCACTCACGGCCGGTCACGGCCGTCGAGCAGCCGGATCGATCTCCACCGGAGTCGATCCTGGACGAGCAGGAGGACACGTCAATTGCCCAGCAACGAGCAGCGGCGCGAGGCAGCGAAGAGGAAGCTCGAACGTCAACTCGCACGTCGATCCGAACGAGCCAAGAAGCGTAAACAGCTGACCATCGCCGGATCCGTGCTGGGTCTCGTGGTCGTGGTCGGTGCGGTCGCGGTGGTGTTCGCTCTCACCCGGGGCTCCGACGACGCCGAGAACACGGCATCGGGCGCGACGCCGAACGGCGACACGCTGATTGCCGACGGCCGAGCCGAGGCGCTGCCCGAGACCGTCGATTGCGCTTATCCCGCGTCGCCCCAGCCTGCGGCGAAAGAGAACACTCCCCCTCGTACGGACGGTGTTCCGACGAGCGACGAGGCCCTCAGCTACAGCATGAGTACGACCCAGGGAAACATCGGGCTCACGCTCGACAATCCACAGTCGCCGTGCACGGTCAACAGTTTCGTGTCCCTGGCCAACCAGGGCTACTACGACGGCACCCAATGCCACCGTCTGACGACCGGCGCTTCCCTGCAGGTGCTGCAGTGCGGCGATCCGGCCGGTAATGGAATGGGCGGCCCCGGCTACCAGTTCGCCGACGAGTTCCCGGCCGACCAGTACGCGGAGGGCGACCCGGCTGCCGAAGAGCCGATCGCGTATCCACGTGGCACGATCGCGATGGCGAATGCCGGGCCCGGAACGAACGGGAGCCAATTCTTCCTCGTCTACGGTGACTCCACACTTCCACCTGCGTACACCGTGTTCGGCACGATCGACGAGACCGGCCTCGAGACCTTGGACAAGGTCGCAGCAGGTGGCGTCGAGGGCGGCGGGGCCGACGGCAAGCCTGCACTCCCTGTCGACATCACCACTATGGTGAGCGATCTCTGATGCGGACGACGGCACTTCTCGTCACCGCAGCGGCAGCCGGGTTGATGCTGGCCGGGTGCTCGTCCACGACCTCGGACACACCCCAGCCTGCGGCGTCGACCACGTCGAGTGCGGCAACCACCACACAAGCGCAGCCTCTCGATCTCAGCCGGTTCGGTGCATTGCCGGCCGTACCAGCATCAGAAGCGTCGACGACGTCCTGTGCGTACCCCACGGCGACCCCAGCGATCAGAGAGAACACTGCGCCCCAGGAAACTGATGTGTCGACGGTCGGCACGGCCCAGGTGGCGCTGACAACGAGCCAGGGACCGATCGGACTGACACTGGACCGCGCCGAAGCACCATGCACTGTGAACAGCTTCGTATCGCTGTCCTCGCAAGGCTACTTCGACGACACGATCTGCCACCGTCTCACGACAACCGAGGGGCTGCAGGTTTTGCAGTGCGGTGACCCGTCCGGCAAAGGCAACCGTGGCCCTGGCTACGAATTCGCCAACGAGTACCCGACAACCGCGTATGCCGTCGACGACCCGGCAGCCTCCAGTCCGGTCGTGTACCCGCGCGGAACAGTGGCTATGGCGAACGCAGGCCCCGACACCAACGGCAGCCAGTTCTTCCTGGTCTACGCGGACTCTGTCTTACCTCCGCAGTACACGGTGTTCGGCACCATCGACGATGCTGGCCTGGCCACTCTCGACGCAGTCGCGGCCGCCGGTGTCTCGACGCCGGGGAACGATGGGCTTCCCAACGCATCGGTAGTCATCCAGACGGCGACCTCCTAGCTGTCTCCATGTGAACGGAAATACACAGCGGGCTGTGTATTTCCGTTCACATGGTTCGACGGTCAGGCCGCGGAGGTCAACCGATACACGTCGTACACGCCTTCGACATTGCGCACGACGTTGAGGACGTGCCCCAGGTGCTTGGGGTCACCCATCTCGAAGGTGAACTTGCTGATCGCCACGCGGTCGCCCGAAGTAGCGACCGACGCGGACAAGATGTTGACCTTCTCGTCGGCGAGTGCCTTGGTGACGTCGGACAGCAAGCGGTGCCGATCGAGTGCTTCGATCTGGATCGCCACCAAAAACACCGAGGACGCGGACGGCGCCCACTCGACATCGATGAACCGCTCGGACTGCTCGCCGAGCGAGGTCGCGTTGGTGCAGTCGGTGCGGTGCACGCTGACCGAACCGCCACGGGTGACGAACCCGAGGATTTCGTCACCCGGAACCGGTGTGCAGCACTTCGCCAACTTGGCAACGACGCCTTCGGTACCGGACACCAGAACGCCCGCGTCGCCGACCTGGCGTGGACGTGTCGGAATGGTGGACGGAGTCGAACGCTCGGCCAATTCCTCCTCGACGTCGCCGACGCCGCCGAGGTGAGCCACCAACCGCTGCACGACGTGCTGCGCCGAAACATGACTCTCGCCGACCGCGGTGTACAGCGCGGACACGTCGACGTATCGAAGCTCGTGCGCGATCGTCGACATCGACTCCGCGTTCATCAGTCGTTGTAGAGGTAGACCGCCCCGCCGGACTTCCTTGGCGATGGCGTCCTTGCCCGCTTCGAGCGCTTCCTCTCGGCGCTCCTTGGCAAACCACTGCCGGATCTTTGTCTTCGCGCGTGGTGAGACGACGAAACCCTGCCAGTCCCTGCTCGGCCCTGCGGTGACGGCCTTCGAGGTGAACACCTCGACGACCTCGCCGTTGTCGAGCGTGCGTTCGAGTGCAACGAGCCTTCCGTTGACCCTGGCGCCGATGCAGCGGTGCCCGACTTCGGTGTGTACGGCGTAGGCGAAGTCGACGGGGCACGAACCAGCGGGAAGCGTCACGACGTCGCCCTTGGGCGTGAACACGAAGATCTCTTTGACTGCGAGGTCGTACCGCAACGACTCGAGGAACTCCCCCGGATCCGCAGCCTCCCGCTGCCAGTCGAGAAGTTGACGCATCCACGCCATGTCGTCGACTTCGGCGTTGTCGTTGCCGTGCTTGCCGCGGGTTTCCTTGTAACGCCAGTGCGCTGCGATTCCGAACTCTGCCGTCCGGTGCATGTCTCGCGTCCGGATCTGTACCTCGAGAGGCTTCCCTTCAGGACCGACCACGGTGGTGTGCAACGACTGATAGACCCCGTAACGAGGCTGCGCGATGTAGTCCTTGAATCGGCCGGCCATCGGCTGCCACAAAGAATGTACGACGCCGACTGCCGCGTAACAGTCGCGAATCTCGTCGCACAGGATGCGCACTCCGACGAGGTCATGGATATCGTCGAAATCGCGGCCCTTGACGATCATTTTTTGATAGATCGACCAGTAGTGTTTCGGTCTGCCTTCGACCACTGCGTTGATGCGCGACGCGGACAGCGATGCGTTGATCTCGACCCTGACCTTTTCCAGGTAGGTGTCTCTCGACGGAGCTCGATCGGCGACGAGTCGGACGATCTCGTCGTACTTCTTCGGATGCAGGATTGCGAAGGCCAGGTCCTCGAGCTCCCACTTGACGGTCGCCATTCCGAGGCGATGAGCGAGCGGCGCAATGACTTCCAGGGTTTCCTTTGCCTTCCGCGCCTGCTTCTCGGGTGGCAGGAAACGCATCGTGCGCATGTTGTGCAGGCGGTCGGCCACCTTGATGACCAGTACCCGCGGGTCGCGAGCCATCGCGATGATCATCTTGCGGATCGTCTCGCCCTCGGCGGCTGTGCCGAGAACCACTTTGTCGAGTTTGGTGACTCCGTCGACGAGGTGCGCGACCTCTTCACCGAACTCCTCGGTCAGCTGCGCCAACGAGTAACCGGTGTCCTCCACCGTGTCGTGCAACAGCGCGGCGACGAGAGTCGTCGTGTCCATCCCGAGCTCGGCGAGAATGTTGGCAACCGCAAGAGGGTGGGTGATGTACGGATCGCCCGACTTGCGCATCTGCGTCGCATGTCGCTCGTCGGCGACATCGTACGCACGTTGCAACAGCGCGAGATCGGCCTTCGGATACAGCTCACGATGCAGGCTCACCAACGGTTCCAACACCGGTTTCACCGCGGCGTTGCGCCCGGCGGTGATTCGACGAGCGAGCCGCGCACGCACACGCCTCGATGCCGACGTGGGAACCGTCGGGACAGCTTCCCGTTCGGTGACGGGCGCTGGTTCCACCGCTTGTTCGACGGTGGTGTCCGCGTCTGTCTGCGATGCGGGACGGTCCGGCAAGGGTTGGTCGACGTAACGGGTCACAGTGATCGCCTCCTGCCGCAGTAGCTGCTCTGGCCCAGGTGCCGAGAACGACTTCAGTATCGTTCGACTTTAGTCCTCATACCTGCCTGAGGCAGACGACCGGGTAGCCGACGCACTTGGCTCTGCCCCCGAGCGCCGTGATCTCGAGCGCGAAAGCAGCTCCTACTACTTCTGCTCCGCGCGACCGGATCAGTTCCACCGTGGCAGCGGCGGTGCCGCCGGTGGCCAGGACATCGTCCACGACCAAGACCTTGCGACCGGAAACATCGATGTCCTCGGGGATTTCGAGTTCCGCCGAACCGTATTCCAGTTGGTAGCTCTGCGACACGACCGGCGGTGGCAGCTTTCCCGCTTTCCGCACAGCGAGCACGCCGGTTCCCAGAGCCAGCGCAACGCCCGCCCCGAGTAGGAACCCGCGCGCATCGATACCCGCGACCAGATCGGCCCCGGTCCCGCCGGAGGCAAGAGCGTCGACGACGCTGGACAGCCCCTCGGCATCGGCGAAGACCGGAGTCAGGTCGGCGAATCGAACGCCGTCGACCGGAAAGTCGTCTGCCCATCGAACGAGGCGGTCGATGTTTCTCGACGCAGCGCTGACAAGTTCGGCCTCGGAGTGTCTGCTCACCGGTGCAGTATCCATCGATCCATGTTCCATCCCGCACCCGAGACCGTCGGATTGGCCACCACGTTGTCCATACCCTCCGACGAGACAAGCGCGCGAGGCTGATTGAACAGCGGAACGGACGGCATTTCCTGCCATAGGATGCGCTCGCCTTCGGTGGCGACCGACAACGCTGTGGCGTCGTTCGTGTCGACTGCGAGTTGGCCCACTATGGCGTCGATTCGCCCGTTGTCGTATCCCCCGACGTTGCTTCCGACGCCGCTGTGCAGGCTGTACCTCGCAGCCTCGTCGGACACGGCCCCCGCGGCCCCGGACGCCGATGCCGTCGAACCGAGTACTGCGTCGACCGCGCCTGCACGCAGCGCCGTCGGGCCGAACTGCGGTGACCCGGCGTCTTCGACGGTTATCCCCGCCGGCGCGCATGCTGCGGCGATATCGGCGACGATGCTGGCACGCCGTGTGTCAGGAGCGAGATAACCGATCCGTACTACGAGCCCTGCGCCGTCCAATTCCGCGGACGCGGCTGCCGTGTCCGGCTGGCGGTACCGACCTTCGGCCGTCGCCGCGACCGGGGCGTACAACAACGTGTTGGGTTGCACCAGACGCGAATCCACAGGGCCGGACCCGATTCCTGCGGTCTTGTCGTACCCAGCGTGTCCGAAATCCTCGAAGAGGGATTCTCGTGGAGTGCACAACGCCAATGCCCGGCGCGACGCGGAGGACGCGAGCGCGCCGCTCGTGGCCAGAGTCAGCTGTTCCACACCGTGCGACGGATAGTCGAGCTGGTCGAAACCCTCGGAGGGAACCGCGGCACCCGCGCCCTGGTCGATTACTTCGACGTCTCCCGACTCGGCCTTCGCAAGAGTGTCGGCGCCCTTGGGCCACACGACGATACGTTCGGTCTCCGGCGGAACGCCCCACCACGTTTCGTTGGCGACGAGTACGAGCCCGCCGTCCTCGGTGTACGAGTCGACGCGGTACGGCCCGTTGGACGGCAGAAGCGAGAGATCCACCTGCCCAGGCGTCAGGTTCCATCCGTTGTTCCAGAAATCCGCGATGCGGCCCACTGCGGCGAGATCACCCGTCCGGATGGGGTCGACCACATTGGGGACGTTCGCGACGCGGGCCGCCACGTGTGCAGGCAACAGATCGGTCGCACCGAACAGGCTTCGCCAACCTTCGTAGCTGCGACCGGCCCGGAAGACGACGGTGGCGTTCTTGCTCCCGGATTCGCAGTCCACCCGCTCGATGTCCGAGTACCCCGCAGACGACGCGGAGTCGAAGAGCGGAACCCCCTGCGGCCCAGCAATGAACGTGCCGTTGTTCGCCGCCCAGGTGAGGACGAGGTCGTCGCACGTCATGGGAACGCCGTCGGAGTAGGTTGCCTGCGGCGCGATGGTGTACGCGACCGTCAGTACATCCCCTGGTATCGCTGCGAATCCACCGATGTCGTTGTCCGCGAGCGATTCTCCCTCAGGCCCCAGATAGCTGAATCCGGTCTGAACGCGCGGGAACACTTGCTTGGCCGCGGACGCGGCGCCGTCGACAGTTTGTGCGTTGTACGTCGTCAACGCATTGTCGACGCCGAACCCGATGGACGGCACTTGGTCCTCCGGCGTCGAACACCCCACGAGAGTGCAGGCTGCGACGACGGCAACCAGTCCGGTTGCCGTCGCCGAGGTCCGAGCTACGCGGGCACTCATCAGCGCCTCTTCTTGGCGCGCTTCCCGGTCGGCCGCGAGCCGACCCGAGGCGTCACAGGGGCGTCGGGGGATGTCGACGATCCGGCTGCGACATAGCCGGCGCCGCCGACTCGATTCGCTGCTTCGGCCCGCTTGGCCAACACCTTCTTGGTATGGACGGCGACGGGGCCCCACTTTTCCTTGATCGTGACGAGGAGCGGAGTGGCGAAGAAGATCGACGAGTATGCACCGACGATCATTCCGACGAGCTGGACGAGTGCGAGATCCTTGAGCGTGCCCACTCCGAGAAGCCAGACAGCGACGACCATCAGGGCCAACACCGGAAGCACTCCGATGACGGTGGTGTTGATCGATCGCATCAGGGTCTGGTTCACGGCGAGGTTTGCCTGCTCGCCGTAGGTCTTTCGATTCAGGTGCAGGATTCCGCGAGTGTTCTCCTCGACCTTGTCGAATACCACGACGGAGTCGTACAGAGAGAAACCGAGAATGGTGAGCAGTCCGATCACCGTGGCCGGGGTGACCTCGAATCCGACCAACGAGTAGACGCCCGCGGTGACCAGGAGGTCGAAGAACAATGCGGCCAACGCGGCGGCCGCCATGTCACGTTCGTATCGGATCGCGATGTAGATGCTGACGATCACGAGGAACACCACGAGGGCGATCAGCGCCTTCTGGGTGATCTGGCCACCCCAGGTTTCGCTGACGTCGGAGAAGCTGATTGCGTTCGGCGTGGCGGTGCCAGTGTTGTCTACCGGCTGGAACGCGCCGAAAAGTGCGTCACGGACCTGATCGACCTGACCGGCGTCGAGTGCCTCGGATCGAACCTGAACGGTGGCCGCGGCGCCTGATCCGACTGTCTGCACGGCTTCCGGCCCGAAACCGAGAGTGTCGGTGAAGACTGTTTCCACCTGCTCGGACGTCACGTTGTCCGACGCCGGAACCTGAATCTTGGTCCCGCCCTCGAAGTCGATACCGAGGGTGAATCCACGGAACACCATGCTCAGCAAGCAGATGAGCACGATGACGCCGGTCAACCCGTAGTAGAACCGCCTACGACCGACCACTTCGAATGCGCCGGTTCCCGTGTACAGGCGCGAAAGCCAGCTGTGCTTGGGCTGCGAACTCTGATCGACGCCGGAATCCTCCAGCAGTGTCGAGCCCGCGCTGGTTCCATCCGTGTTCGGTGAAGATTCGGTCATCTCAAGCCCCCTTCGACGGCGCATCGAGTGCCGCCTTGCTCACGACGGTGCGTGCAGCAGTGCGTCTGCGTTCCTGTGCGATCTGCGCGACAGCGCCCAGCCCGTTCACTCCCGGTTTCGACCAGAACTTGGACTTCGACGCGATGTGTACGAGAGGCCACGTCACGAGGAACACGACGAGCACGTCGAGGACGGTCGTGAGGCCGAGCGTGAAGGCAAAGCCTTGCACCTGGCCAGCAGCGAGAACGTAGAGAACTGCAGCGGCAATGAAACTGACCGCGTTGCCGGACAGAATCGTCTTGCGGGCACGCGTCCAACCACGTGGAACTGCCGACCTGAAGCTGCGACCCTCGCGAATCTCGTCTTTGATGCGCTCGAAGAACACGACGAACGAGTCGGCTGTCATACCGATGCCGATGATGAGGCCTGCAATGCCCGCGAGGTCGAGAGTGAAGCTGATCCATCTCCCCAGCAGCACCAGAATCCCGTAGACCATCGCGCCCGCAAGTACGAGCGAGAGAGCCGTCAGGAATCCGAGCGCCCGGTAATAGACGAGGCAGTACACCAGCACGAGGAGCAAGCCGATGGCGCCGGCGAGAAGTCCCGCTTCGAGCGAAGCCAGGCCCAGCGTCGCCGATACGGTCTCGGCCTCGGACGAAGCAAACGACAGCGGCAACGAGCCGTACTTCAGGGTGTTCGCCAGATCGGACGCGCCCTGCGCCGTGAACTGACCGGTGATTGAGGTGGCGCTGCCGGCGGGAGTCGCGCCCTGAATCTGGGGGGCGCTGACGACCTTCGAGTCGAGCGTGAACGCGGCCTGGCTACCGATGTTGGCGCCGGTGAACTGAGCCCAGGTGTTGCTGCCCTCGGAATCGAAACTCAGGCTCACCTCGTGGCGCGACTGCTGCGAGTTGAAGCCCGACGTGGCGTCGGCGATCTGCTGCCCGTCGATGATGCTCGGACCGAGGAGATACACGGACGTTCCGTCGGTCGAGCACGCAACGAGAGGCAGAGCTGGATCGTCGTTGCCTTGAAGTGGGTCGACCGCGTTGCAGTCGATCGTCGCGAGCGCGGCCTGCTGCACCTGCGGGTCCTCGCTCTGGCGCAGCGCTTTGGCCTCGGTGATCTGATCGGCGGCCTGCTCGGCGTCGGAACCTGCCGGCTCCTCGTTTGCGGGTGTCTCGGCTGCCGGAGTAGCGGCGGGGTTCTCTGCGCCGGGCGTCGGATCGACAGCACTGGGGTCCTGAGCCGGGAACGGTCGCGGTTGAGGAACGGTGTCTCCGCTCGGCGCAGGCGCCTCGGTGGCTGGGACGTCGGTGGCTGGGACCTCGGTGGCTGTGCCTCCCGCGGCCGGAGCCCCACCCTGGGGTGCACCCGCGGCTGGCTGAGCAGCTTGTATAACCGGACGAATAAACAGACGCGCCGTCTGACCGAGGGTCCTGGCCTGGGCGCCGTCGTCCCCGGGAACCGTGATGACCAGATTCTCTCCGTCGATCAGAACCTCTGATCCACCGACACCGAGACCATCGACACGCGTGGTGATGATCTGCTGCGCTTGGATGAGGCTCTCACGGCTCGGCGAACTGCCGTCCGGCGTGCGCGCGGTCAGCGTGACGCGGGTACCGCCCTCGAGGTCGATCCCTAGCTTCGGCTCGGGCGACTTGTCTCCGGTGAAGAAGACCAGTGCATACACGACGGCCATCAGAACGCCGAATACGGCGAGATAGCGGGATGGATGCACCGATCCGCTTGAAGGTGCCACGGTGTGTGATTCTCCTCTTGGCAGTAGACGGTGAAGCGGAAAGAAAACATGAAGACGACGCCGAGCCGATCAGGCGAAAACGGACACCTGGGCCCTCGCACGCGAAACCGCTGCCGGATCGAGTCCGACAGCGGCTGCGGTCATCTTTGTGTCACTCTTTTTCGAGGCGGCGTGCGCTCTGCTCGACGGTCTCGTCGGTGGCAGGCTGCGACGACGCGTTCTTCTCCAGAGATGGACCTGCGCCCTCGACGCCGGACAGGTCATCCGGTGCGACGAACTCGTCGATCTCGGTCGAATCTTCGCTGTCGGCCGGGAGTACCTCGCGAACGACGGCGCGCGACCAGGTGGTGATGATTCCGTCCGCGATCTCCAGATCCACGGTGTCCTCTTCGACCAGCACGACTCGGGCGTAGAGGCCGGCAGTCGTCACGACCTCGTCTCCAACCTTCAACGAGTCCTGCAGGCTCTGAGTTTCGGCAAGCACCTTCTTCTGCTTACGCACGTTGAGGAACATCGGTACGAGCAATGCCACGATCAGCAGCGGAAATAGCAGTTCCATCGTTTACGTCAGTCCTAAACAAGTGTCGGTTCTCGGTCGGTCTCGGCAGTCGAGCAGTGCCGCGCGTCCGTCCAGTGTGCCATTACCTAACCCACGATCCCCCGCGCTCCCGTCGATTATCAGCAAATTATTCGAATAACCCCTGCTGAGCCTCGTTGGTGCGTACTGAAATCCCGCCGATTGCTAGGTCGGGCGGTGGGATCAGTCCAAGGTGAGTCCATGCCGCCGCGGTCGCCACCCGGCCACGAGGCGTGCGCGCGACCATACCTGCGCGCACCAGAAACGGCTCGCACACCTCCTCCACTGTCGCGGGCTCCTCGCCCACCGCCACGGCGAGGGTCGAGACACCGACGGGACCGCCGCCGAAGCTTCTGATCAGTGCACTCAGAACCGCGCGGTCGAGGCGATCGAGGCCGAGGTGGTCCACGTCGTAGACGACGAGCGCCTCCTGGGCGGTCTTCTTGGTTACCGTGCCGTCGCCGCGCACCTCTGCGTAGTCGCGCACGCGCCGCAAGAGCCGGTTTGCGATACGCGGCGTTCCGCGCGAACGTCCTGCGATCTCCGCGCAGCCGTCCTTGTCGATAGGTACGCCGAGGATGCCTGCCGAGCGGAGAAGGATCTGTTCGAGCTCCTCGGGCTCGTAGAAATCCATGTGAGCGACGAACCCGAAGCGGTCACGCAGCGGGCCGGTGAGTGCCCCGGACCGAGTCGTGGCGCCGACGAGGGTGAACGGAGCAACTTCCAGAGGAATCGACGTCGCTCCAGGCCCCTTCCCGACGACCACGTCTACTCGAAAGTCCTCCATCGCCAGGTACAACATTTCTTCGGCGGGTCGCGCGATGCGATGAATCTCGTCGATGAACAGGACGTCGCCCTCGACCAGGTTGCTGAGCATCGCCGCCAGATCACCTGCCCGTTCGAGGGCAGGACCCGATGTGAGTCTCAATGAGGTTCCGAGTTCCTGCGCGATGATCATCGCCATCGACGTCTTGCCCAGTCCTGGAGGACCCGACATCAGGATGTGGTCGGGGGTTCCGCCGCGAAGCTTCGCGCCGGTGAGGACGAGCTGTAGTTGCTCGCGCACGCGCGGTTGTCCGATGAAGTCGGTGAGAGACTTCGGGCGCAGGCTCGTCTCGACGTCGAGGTCGTCCGCGGTGACCTCAGGGGTCACCTGCGAGTCCTCGAACCCGGGATCTTCGGTCACTTGCTCTTACCGAGGGACGCGAGAGCCGATCTCAGGGCCGCGGACGTCGAGGCGTCGGGCTGCGCCGCCAAAACGGCGTCCGTCGCATCCTCCGCCTGCTTGAGCGCGAAACCGAGACCGGTGAGTGCTTCGACGATCTGCTCCCGAACGGGATTGCCACCGGCTGCGCCGGACGGAAGCGACGTCGCCGATCCCCCACCGACGATCGCGTCGACTTTGTCGCGAAGTTCGACGACCATGCGCTCTGCGCCGCGTTTGCCGATGCCGGGCACCCGCGTGAGTGCAGTGATGTTGCTGTCGGCAAGGGCTGTCCGCAGCGCGTTCGGATCGAGTACGGCGAGCGTTGCCATCGCAATTCGGGGACCGACGCCGGATACGGTCAGCAGCAGCGAGAACAGGTCCCTCGATTCACCGTCGGCGAATCCGTAGAGGGTCATCGAGTCCTCGCGCACGATCATCGTCGTCAGCAGACGCGACTCGGAGCCTCGGCTCAATGTTCCGAGCGTCGAGGGCGTCGCGTTGATTCGATATCCGACGCCGGCTGCTTCGAGAACAACGTGATCGAGTGCGATCGTGAGGACCTCACCGCGAATGGACGCGATCACCGCAGTCCTGCCTCTCTCTTGGCCTTACTCGCTGCAGCCGTCGCGAGCTTCCGGGTTGCGGACGCCCGCGCTTTACGTTCCTCGGCTAGTCGAGCTTCGTACTTTCGCTTCTGTTCCGCGGCCATTGCTTCGGCCTGCGCCATCCTTGCGATCATCGGAGCGCGCCAGCAATGACAAATGCCCAGCGCCAACGCGTCGGCGGCGTCCGCGGGAGTCGGTGCCGTCTGTAGTCCCAGAATGCGCATCACCATCGCGGTGACCTGGGCTTTGTCCGCGCTACCGTTCCCGGTGACGGCGGCTTTCACCTCGCTGGGGGTGTGGAAGCACACATCGATGCCGCGACGAGCCGCAGCGAGCGCGATCACCCCACCGGCTTGAGCGGTGCCCATGGCGGTTCGGACGTTGTGCTGCGCGAACACGCGCTCGATGGCGACGACACTGGGCTTGTGGGTGTCCAACCAGTACTCGGCCGCCTCCGATATGCGTAGAAGACGCTGAGCAAGATCCATGTCGGCGGGGGTACGCACGACATCGACATCGAGAGCGATCACGCTGCGCCCGGCTCCGCCTTCGATCAAACTCAACCCACACCGGGTCAAGCCGGGGTCGACGCCCATCACACGCACTGTTGCGCCCCTTCCGCTTACGAACTGTTGTTCGATAGCGTAGCGGAGGGCAGGGCGGACGGGCGTCTGCGACACCCGCCCGTCAGCGCGTCAGTCTTCGTCGAGCTCGGCGAGCACCTCGTCCGACAGTTCGACGTTGGAATACACATTCTGGACGTCGTCGCTGTCCTCGAGCGCGTCGATCAATTTGAAGACTTTGCGAGCGCCTTCGGCATCGACGGGAACGCTCACCGATGCCTGAAAACTCGCTTCCGCAGAGTCGTAGTCGATACCCGCCTCCTGCAGCGCCGAGCGCACCGCGACGAGGTCGGTTGGCTCGCTGACGATCTCGAACGTGTCGCCGTTGTCGGTGACCTCCTCGGCGCCCGCGTCGAGGACTGCAAGCAGGACATCGTCCTCGCTTTGGCCGTTCTTCTCCAACGTGACGAGACCCTTGCGCGAGAACAGGTACGACACCGAACCCGGGTCGGCCATGTTGCCGCCGTTGCGCGTCATCGCGACTCGCACCTCGCCCGCCGCCCGATTACGGTTGTCCGTCAGACATTCGATGAGCACCGCGACACCGTTCGGCCCGTAACCCTCGTACATGATGGTCTGCCAATCGGCGCCACCCGTCTCTTCTCCGGCGCCGCGCTTTCGTGCACGCTCGATGTTGTCGATGGGAACCGACGTCTTCTTCGCCTTCTGAATGGCGTCGAACAGCGTGGGGTTTCCAGTCGGATCGCCACCACCGGTTCGGGCTGCCACCTCGATGTTCTTGATGAGCTTGGCAAAAGACTTACCCCGCCGGGCGTCGATCACCGCCTTCTTGTGCTTGGTGGTGGCCCATTTGGAGTGGCCGCTCATGCGATGGAGCCCCTTTCGTGCATACGACAAGTGTTCATAGTTTACGCGTGCAGTTGGCCCAACAGCTCCAGACGGCGCGCAACGTCCTAGAAGGACTTGCGAACGAGGTCAACGAATTGCTGGTGGACTCGGCGGTCACCGGTTACCTCGGGATGGAAACTGGTGGCCATGACGTTGCCCTGCCTGACCGCGACGACGCGTCCCGCGGCGGGTCCTTCCGGGACCGTGGCCAGCACCTCGACATCTGGCCCGACACGTTCGACCCACGGCGCCCGGATGAACACCGCGCGTACGGCGTCGCCTTCGATACCCGCGAACTGCAGATCGGTCTCGAACGAATCGACCTGGCGACCGAAGGCATTGCGCCGAACCGTGATGTCGAGCGCGTCGAGATGGTGGGCGTCGGGCCTGGTGTCGAGTATCTCGCCTGCGAGCAGGATCATCCCCGCGCAGGAACCGTACGCCGGCAGGCCGTCCTTCAAGCGTGCGCGCAGCGGCTCGAGCAGGTCGAACACGGTGAGCAGGTTACTCATCGTCGTCGACTCGCCTCCAGGGATGATCAGACCGTCGACTTCGTCCAGTTCCTCGGCCCGGCGCACGCTACTGCCGGCCGCTCCGCTCGATTCCAACGCCGCTAGGTGCTCCCTCACGTCGCCCTGGAGTGCCAGAACTCCGATACGCGGACTGCTCACTTGGGCACGAACGGGTCGGTGACGGTCTTGGTCGTGTCCCGCTCGATGCGCATGAGACCTTCTTGAACGACAGCGGCAACCATTCTGCCCTTCCGATCGAAGATGCGTCCCTGCGCCAGTGCGCGTCCGAAGTCCGCCGAGGGTGACGTCTGGTCGTAAAGCAACCACTCATCGGCGCGGAACGGTCGCAGGAACCAGAGAGCGTGATCGAGTGAGGCGGTTTGTGTCACGACGGACGGGTGCGGGACTTTCGCCGACCCGATCAGTGTCATGTCCGACATGTAGGCGAGTGTGCAGACGTGGAACACCTGACTGTCGGGTAGCGGATCGCGGTACCGAAACCACACCCGTTGTTGGGCGGCGAAGCTTGGATGCTTCTCGGTTTGAGCGTCCGGGATCCTCCTGATGTCCCACTCCTTCCACTCCTCGTAGAACGAGTTGTCGAAATTCGGCAGATCCCGCGGATCGGGAAGGTTTTCCGGTTCGACGACGCGCGGCATCGTGTCCTGGTGCGAGATCCCTTGGTCCTCGACGTGAAACGACGCGGACATGGTGAAGATCGCCTTGCCGTCTTGTATCCCCGTCACCCGCCGGGTGCAGAACGAACGACCGTCGCGAACCCGCTCGACCATGTACACGGTCGGTTCCGTTGGGTTCCCGGGCCGGATGAAGTATCCGTGCAACGAGTGCACTCGATACTCGTCGCCGACCGTGTTGACTGCCGATACCAGGGCCTGGCCCGCCACCTGTCCACCGAACGTGCGTTGCAACAAACTGGGAAACGTTCGACCACGAAAGATGTCGTTCTCGATGCGTTCCAGTTCGAGAATGTCCTCGATGCTGGCCATTGTTCACCTTTCTCGTCACTCGTCGTGAAGGCTAACAAGCGGGCCGCCAGGCAAGATGGCGTGGTGCCCAACCAGGATCGACGTGTTCCCGTTCCAATTTTTCCGGATGTGCTGGTCGAGAGGATCTGTGAGCGAATCCCTTTCGGCACGCGCACAATCGGTGTCGTCGACGGTGCCGACGCTGCCGATCCTGTTGCGTTCGCGCACCGCATTCGGGAGAGAATTCGCAGCACCGGCCGGGCATGTGACGTAATCGACCTCCATGACTTCGTCAGGCCCGCATCACTACGCTTCGAGTACTCGCGGACCGACGACATCACCTACCGCACAGCGTGGTTCGACTTCGACGCACTCCAGCGTGAGGTCATCGCGCCGATGGCGCCCGGCGGCCGCGGCCGATACCTACCTCGCCTGTGGAACGAAGCTGCCGACCGGTCCGCACGTGAGTCGCTCAAAGACTCGGCCGACGATCACGTGCTTGTCGTGGCGGGACCGACCATCCTGGGACGAGTCGACGCCGCCGTCACCGTGCATCTGAAGCTCAGCGCAGGCGCGCTACGCAGGCGAACCGCCGAGCACGAACAGTGGACGATCGAACCCCTCACACAGTTCTACGCCGAGACCGACGCCGAACCCGAGTTCACGGTTCGATGGGATCACCCGGACAAGCCCGCACTGCTGCCCCGCCTGAAATGAATCCTGTCGGTTACCAACCGCGTTCGGCCAGCCGATGACCGACCGGGAGATCGTCGACGTTGATACCGACCATTGCCTCACCGAGGCCGCGAGAGATCTTCGCCAGGACGTCGGGATCGTCGTGGAACGTGGTGGCCTTCACGATGGCCTCGGCACGCTCTTTCGGGTTGCCGGACTTGAAGATGCCCGATCCGACGAACACACCTTCGGCACCGAGCTGCATCATCATCGCAGCGTCGGCCGGGGTGGCGATTCCACCCGCGGTGAACAGCGTCACGGGAAGCTTCCCTGCCCGAGCCACCTCGACGACGAGGTCGTAGGGCGCCTGCAGCTCCTTGGCGGCCACGTACAACTCGTCCTCGGGCAGTGAGGTCAGACGACGGATCTCGTCACGGATCTTGCGCATGTGTGTCGTTGCGTTCGAGACGTCGCCGGTACCGGCCTCGCCCTTGGACCTGATCATCGCCGCGCCCTCGGTGATGCGGCGTAGCGCTTCACCGAGGTTGGTCGCTCCACAGACGAACGGAACGGTGAAGTTCCACTTGTCGATGTGATTCGCGTAGTCGGCGGGTGTGAGGACCTCGGACTCGTCGACGTAGTCCACGCCGAGACTCTGCAGGATCTGTGCCTCGACGAAATGGCCGATGCGCGCCTTCGCCATCACTGGAATCGACACCGACGCGATGATGGAATCGATCATGTCGGGATCGCTCATTCGCGAAACCCCACCCTGAGCGCGAATGTCCGCGGGAACGCGCTCGAGCGCCATCACTGCAACGGCACCGGCGTCCTCGGCGATCTTGGCCTGCTCGGCCGTCACGACGTCCATGATCACGCCGCCCTTGAGCATTTCGGCCATACCGCGCTTGACCCGAGCAGTGCCTCTCCCGGCGTTGTCGAGGTCACTTGATGCGGGCACGATAGGCGTACTCAAAGTATCTCCTGGTGTTGAGGAACGGTTCGGGCCGCGTGCAGAAAAGCGGCGACCACGAGACTAAGCCGTCGCTGGCGCTCGTTCCAATAGCCAGTGAACAGTGGCTGGCCCTTTCAGCGGATGGCGCGCACTTCGGGTTCCACGCGACGCGCGAGGACGATGTTGACTTCGTCGAGAAGCTCTGCCAGGTCCTGCGGGTACACCGTCTCACCGGTCGCGGCAAGGGACCTGATGTCGTCCTCCGTGCACCAGCGATGGCCGGTCACCGTTCGGCGTTCGAGATCGGTGAACCCAGCGTGTTCGGGTTCGAACTCCTGAGTCCGGAAGGCAAAGAACAGTTCCTCGGAGCGCAGCAGCGTCCCGTTGAACGGGAAGGTCGCGACCCGGCGCCACATCGGCCCCTTCAGCTCGGACGCCGCGACGTGCAGACCGGTTTCCTCACGAACCTCGCGGGCGGCCGCGTCACGCAAATTCTCACCCGACTCCACTGCGCCACCGATCGTGAACCAGAAGTAGACCTCGGGAACCGTCGGATCGTGCCCGCGCAGGAGTAGTACGCGTCCGCGCTCGTCGACGAGTACCACCCGCGACGACGTGCGCTGTACCGCACGCCCCTCGTGTCCGAAAGTCTCGGACGCCGAACGTTCGGCGATCTCGAAGTACGAGGGAAGCGAGGCGGTGCCGCCGAGATGAAGCAGTCGCACGGGCCCAGTCGCGCGCAGCGCGAGTGTGTCGCGCACAGCATCGTTGTGGAATCGACGCGCGATGAGCACACGCGCTTCGGAATCGGCCAGCTCCGCCACGAGCTGCGGCGGGAGATCCGCGGGGTCGAGGGCGGCCAGCGCCATCGACACTGCGTTCTCGGCGTCCTCTCGATCATCTCGATTCGCGCGTTCCGCCGCGTCCGCCAGTGCGGCCAGTCGCCGACTCGCATCCAGATTGCTCCGCGTGGCGGCAGAAACCGCCCGTGCGACGACGGCACGCCGTGCCAGCGCGGAATCGAGGGATTGCCACGCCAGATCGGATCGGACGTGCAACCTGTCGAGTCGGTTCGCGGTGGCGTACGCCCACAGTCCGACCACCAGAATGACAACGGCGACGAGACCTACGACGAGGACCGTCAATGCGGACAATGTCATCAGCCGGCCGCTCGCACTTTCTGACCTCCGACGGTAACCGTCTCGTACACACGCATTATTTGTTCGGCGACGACTGGCCAGTCGTATTCGGTGACGGCCCGCGCCGCGGCTTCGATCAGTCCGTTCTTGACATCCTCGGACGAGAGCACCGAATCGATCGCGGTCGCGAGGCTCGCGGAGTCCCCGACCGGCACGAGCAGGCCTGCGACTCCGTCTCGTAGCACGCGGCGGAATGCGTCGAGCTCACTCGCCACCACCGCAGTTCCCGACGCCATCGCCTCCACCAACACGATGCCGAAGCTCTCGCCTCCGAGGTTGGGAGCGCAGTACACGTCGGCGCTGCGCATGGCAGACGCCTTCTTGTCGTCGTCGACCTGCCCGAGAAAGGTCAAGTGCGAGGCGAGCTCGCCCGCTTCCTTACGCAGTTTGTCTTCGTCGCCTCGGCCTACCACGAGTATTTCGACGTCCGGATGACGGTTCACGAGATCGGGTAGTGCTCCGAGCAACACCGCCATACCTTTACGCGGCTCGTCGAAGCGGCCGAGAAACAACACTGTCCCGCCGCTTTTCGGGTACCCGGGAAGCATCGGTGCGCGGGCGAACGCCGACACGTCGACGCCGTTGGGGATTTCGACTGCGTCGCTACCGAGAGCTTCGACCTGCCAGCGTCGCGCAAGCTCGGACACGGCGATGCGGCCGCTGATCTTCTCGTGGTACGGGCGAAGCACACCTTGAAATGTGCTGAGTACCAACGACTTCGTGGTCGACGTATGAAACGTCGCGACGATCGGGCCCTCCGCAGCCTTCAATGCCAGCATGGACAGGCTCGGTGCGTTCGGTTCGTGGATGTGCAGTACGTCGAAATCGTTCTCGGCGATCCATTTTCGGATGCGCGAGTAAGTGATCGGACCGAATCGGAGCCGAGCGACGGATCCGTTGTACGGTATCGCGAGCGCTTCGCCTGCCGAGACCACGAACTCCGGCAGTTCGGTGTCCTCGGAGGCAGGCGCCAGGACGCTGACACGATGTCCCCGCTCGATGAACACCTCGGCCAACTGCTCGACGTGCGCCTGAACGCCCCCCGGTACGTCGAAGGAATACGGGCAGACCATCCCGATCTTCACGATCCCTCGATTCGTGCGCGTCGAGCGTCGGACAGGTCCGCGAGCCACAGCGGCTGCAGCATGTGCCAGTCCTCCGGGTGCGCTGCGATGTTCGCCGCAAATGTGTTCGCGAGATCCTGCGTCGCGCGTTCGACTCCCCCGTCGACCGGGATTCGTGGTGATATGTCGAATCCCCACCCGTCACCGTCGAAGTAGCAGTGCACTGCGAGAAGGTGCGCACCTGTGTCGAGCGCCAGCTTCGCCGGGCCCGCAGCCATGCGAGTCGGCTCACCGAAGAATGTCACCGGCACACCGTGTTTCGCTAGGTCACGCTCGCTGAGCAGGCACACGACCTTGTTGTCGCGCAACCGATCCGAGAGCGCCGCGAGCGGAGGAATCTCACCTCCGCTGAGCGGGAAAATCTCGAATCCCAGGCTTTCCCGGTAGTCGACGAAGCGCTGATAGAGCGATTCCGGCTTCAGACGCTCGGCGACCGTCGAGAATCGTCCGTAGTACCGAACGAGCCACATTCCCGCCATGTCCCAATTTCCGCTGTGCGGGAGTGCGAGCACAGCACCGACGCCTTCGGCGAGGGCGGCATCGAGGTGCTCGCGTCCGTGAACACAATTGTCGATCACTGCGGCCTGAGCGTCGAGATTCATCGAAGGCAGCCTGAACGCCTCCCGCCAGTACCGTGCGTACGAGCGGACACTCGCCTGTACGACCGCGTCAGGAACCTGGTCGGCTGGAACTCCCAGTACGCGACCGAGATTGCGGCGCAGCTGTTGTGGGCCGCCGTGCCGCTTCGCGGCGACATCGGCTCCTGCGTCGAAGAGCTTGCGTGCCAGGCCGTCCGGCAACCCTCGAACCAACCGCCACCCGGCTGCATATCCGGCGTCGGAGGCTCGTTCGGCGAACGTCACGGCGACTCGGTCTTCGTATCGGGCTCGCCCGTCTGCGAGGTGTCGGGCTTGACGATGATGTCTCGCGCCCCCTCCGAACGACGCACCGCAAGCACGCGTTGAAAGACCGTCACGACGGAGAGGATCGCGAGGATCCACATCGCCGGATAGATCAGACTGTCGAGCCACGGCACGTCGTAATGCCGTCCGACACCGGTGAATCCGGCGCCGACGAGAACGATCACCAGTCGGTCCGGCCGCTCGATCCATCCCCCGTCCGCGGACAGACCACTGGCCTCGGCTCTGGCTTTGGCGTACGAGATGACCTGGGAGGTGACCAGGCAGATCAACGTGGCGATCAGCAACAGCTTGTTCTCTTCGCTGTACACCGCCCACCACGCCAGACCGCCGAAGATGGCTCCGTCCGCGACCCGGTCGCACGTCGCGTCCAGCACCGCGCCGTACTTGGTGCCGCCGCCCCTCGCGCGAGCCATCGCACCGTCGAGCATGTCGAAGAGGACGAACAGGGTGATGACGATCGATCCCCACCACAGGTACCCGGCCGGGAACATCGTCACCGCCGCAGCAACGGTGATCACTGTGCCGATCAACGTCACCGAGTTGGGGGTCAACCCCGTGCTGTTGAGCGCTCTGCCGAGAGGGGCAGTCACTTTGGACATCGGCGCCCTGCCGAGAATGCTCAGCACCGCGAGCCCCCTTCCCGAGTTCTGTTCATCAGGCCCAGGCCGATGCGAGCAATGCCCGGGTATCGCGCAGCAGCTGAGGCATCACCTTTGCACCGCCCACGACGGTGATGAAGTTGGCGTCACCGCCCCATCGCGGCACGATGTGTTGGTGCAGATGCTCGGCCAGCGAGCCCCCGGCTGCTGCACCGAGATTGAGCCCGACGTTGAAACCGTGTGGATTCGACACGTTCTTGATCGTCCGGATCGCACGCTGGGTGAAGGACATCAGCTCTGCACTCTCGGCGGGCGTGAGATCTTCGAGCGCCGCGACTCGGCGATACGGCACGATCATGGTGTGTCCGGGGTTGTACGGGTACAGGTTGAGTACCGCGTACACCTGCTCCCCACGTGCCACCACCAGGCCATCCTCGTCGCTCATCTTCGGTATGTCGGAGAAGGGCTCGCTCGACCGCTCTTTCGCGCCCGGGGCCTCGGCGATGTACGACATCCGATGCGGAGTCCACAACCGCTGGAGCCGGTCGGGTTCACCTGGACCGATGTCGACGATCGCCGCGTCCTGTTCGGGCATGGTCAGCTCACTCCTGATCTGTGGTGAAGAGCGCGGCGGTGGGAGATGCGTTGTTTCGAGCCGCGATCCAGTCCACGATCAGTTCGACGGCCTTGCCGGTGTCGACTCCGTTGACCTGTGTGCCGTCGCGGAACCGGAAACTGACTGCGCCTGCCTCGACGTCGCGTTCACCGGCGAGCAGCATGAACGGGATTTTCTGCGCGGTCTGATTGAAGATCTTCTTCTGCATACGATCGTCGCTCGAGTCGACTTCGGCCCTGACGCCCCGCTTCTTGAGCTCGGCAACGACAGCGAACAGATGGTCTTGATGTACCTCGGCCACCGGGATACCGACGACCTGTACGGGCGCGAGCCACGCCGGGAAGGCGCCCGCGTAGTGCTCGGTGAGCACCCCGAAGAATCGCTCGATCGACCCGAACAATGCGCGGTGGATCATCACCGGGCGTTCTTTGACTCCGCCCGAGGCTGTGTACTCCAACTCGAAGCGCTCCGGCAGGTTGAAGTCGAGCTGAATGGTCGACATCTGCCAGGTACGTCCCAGTGCGTCCTTGGCCTGCACCGAGATCTTCGGTCCGTAGAACGCCGCGCCGCCCGGATCCGGCACCAGGTCGAGACCCGACGCCGCTGCGACCTCGGCGAGAGTGTTCGTGGCCTCTTCCCACACCTCGTCGCTGCCGACGGACTTGTCCGGGTTCCGAGTGGAGAGCTCCAGGTAGAAGTCGTCGAGTCCGTAGTCCTTCAACAATCCGAGCACGAACTGCAAGGCACGGGTCAACTCGTCGCGCATCTGATCGCGGGTGCAGAAGATGTGCGCGTCGTCCTGCGTCATACCGCGGACACGGGTGAGGCCGTGAATCACGCCGGACTTCTCGTAGCGGTAGACGGTCCCGAACTCGAACAGTCGCAAGGGAAGTTCACGGTAGGAGCGTCCGCGCGAGCGGAAGATCAGGTTGTGCATCGGGCAGTTCATCGGCTTCAGGTAGTAGTCCTGGCCTGGCTTACGAACTTTGCCCTCGGCGTCGAGTTCCGCGTCCAGGTGCATCGCCGGGAACATGCCGTCGCGGTACCAATCGAGGTGGCCGGAAACCTCGTACAGGTGCCCCTTGGTGATGTGGGGCGTGTTGACGAAGTCGTAGCCCTCTTCGATGTGCCGCTGGCGCGAGTAGTTCTCCAGCTCGGTCCTGATGATGCCGCCTTTAGGGTGGAACACCGGTAGGCCGGATCCCAACTCGTCGGGGAAACTGAACAGGTCGAGTTCGGAACCGAGCTTGCGATGGTCGCGACGCTCGGCCTCGGCCAGGAGTTCCAGGTGCGCGTCGAGCGCCTCGGGCGACTCCCATGCCGTGCCGTAGATGCGCTGCAATCCGGCGTTGTCCTGATTTCCGCGCCAGTAGGCCGCGGAACTTCGGGTCAGCTTGAACGCGGGGACGTACTTTGTGGTCGGGATGTGAGGACCACGGCATAGGTCACCCCAGATCCGATCACCGGTGCGAGGATTGAGGTTGTCGTACGCGGTGAGTTCACCGCCGCCGACCTCCATGATCTCGGGGTCGTCGATACCGGACTTGTCGTTCACTAGCTCGAGCTTGTACGGCTCGTTCGCCAGTTCTTCTCGGGCCTGCTCGATCGACTCGTACACGCGACGAGAGAAGCGCTGACCCGCCTTGACGATCTGCTTCATCTTCTTTTCGAGAGCGGCCAGATCCTCGGGGGTGAAGGGCTCTTCGACATCGAAGTCGTAGTAGAACCCGTCTTTGATGAACGGTCCGATGCCGAGCTTCGCGGTGGGGAACAGTTCCTGGACCGCTTGCGCGAGCACGTGCGCGGCGGAGTGCCTGATGACGCTGCGTCCGTCTTCGGTGTTCGCCGGAACCGGTTCGACTTCGGTGTCGGCATCGGGAGCCCACGACAGGTCGCGCAATTTCCCGTCCGCGTCGCGGACGACGACGATCGCGTCCGGGCCCTTGTTCGGCAACCCCGTGTCCCGAAGCGCCGTCCCGGCGGTCGTTCCGGCCGGCACCATGATGCGGGCGGGCAAGACAGCGGTTACGGGCATGGTCACGGCGATGTTCTCCTCGATTGTCCTGACGTGGTCGGTAAGACCGAGGACAGCCTATCGGCTGTCGGCCGCGTCCTCGCCGTCACACTGCACGGCGCGGCTAGAACGGCCTTTCGAGCCAGCCCCAGTCCAGACCGAACCATCCCCCCACGAGCGAGAAGGTTCCGAGAAGCCAGAGCGTCAACAGGACGATAACGGTGGTGAGCAGGGCGCCCGCGGCTTTGACAACGATGGACTGGCGAGAGAACCACGCCATGAAGCGGTCGTAGTGTTGGCGAGCGAACTTGAGCAACCGGTGTGCCCACTCGAACTCCGACGCCAGAATGCCGAGTCCTGCGAACACGATCAGCCACCCTGGTCCGGGATACGGGATGGCAAGTATTCCCACGGCGAGGACGATGAGCCCGACGACACCGACGGTGATCCTATACGCGAGATCCAACGTCGGGTTGGCACCGATCCTGGCCCGGAACTTTCGACGACGGTCGGCTACTCGGTCGAGCACGCCGCCGTCGTTCTTCTCACCGGCGTGGGCGTCGTCTGTGGTCACGGGACCAAGGCTACCGGCGTGGCAACGAAAAAAAGCCCCACGCACGGAGCGCGGAGCTTTTCTTTCGGTGGTCCCGGCTGGGATCGAACCAGCGACCTTCCGCGTGTGAAGCGGACGCTCTTCCACTGAGCCACGGGACCGTTTTCGCTCGTGAGCACGCGTGCGTCTCGAACGAGGCAAAACATTAACACGGACGTCAGCCGGAATTCGAATCGCCCCACCGGACTCTCGAACGCCCATCCGACCCACGCGTTTCGCGTGGTCTTCAGACTCCCCCAGGCTCGAAAAACCAGTCTGACCAGCTGATTTGTGAGTTTGCGAAGAGTTAGTCTAATGTTTTCACCGCACCACGGAGACAGCAAATGCCTCCGAGGAGCATGCGGATGTGGCGCAGTGGTAGCGCATCACCTTGCCAAGGTGAGGGTCGCGGGTTCGAATCCCGTCATCCGCTCGAGGACCAGGGTACGAAACATGAACACGGTCCATGGTGGAGTGGCCGAGTGGTGAGGCAACGGCCTGCAAAGCCGTGCACACGGGTTCGATTCCCGTCTCCACCTCGCAGATGAAGTGAAGGTTCCCGACCTTGCTTCGATGTACCTGCGCGATTAGCTCAGCGGGAGAGCGCTTCCCTGACACGGAAGAGGTCACTGGTTCAATCCCAGTATCGCGCACCAACGATTACAGCCCCGGGCATTCGTGCCGGGGCTTTTTCGTGCGCTCATAACGACATCGGCAATGGCACGGCGCAATCGGGTGGTGATCCACGTCATAAAGGTGCACTCTGGAGTGGCAGCCCACCCGACGGAAGGAAGCCGCACATGGCCGACGAGAGCCACACGGGAAACGAGACCACCGACATCGAGGTCGACGACGAGACCCGACAGCAAGCCGAGGAGCAGGTCGCGGGCATAGAGCAGAAATACGAACCGGGTGCCCGGCCGACCGTGACGCTGCCCGGTACGGGCGGCATGGTCTCGGGAACGGCCTTCGCGGACATGGTCGACGAGAACGGCGAAATGAAGGATTCGGCCGAACCCGATGGTTCCGAGACCACCGACCGCGCAGAATCGAAGGATGAGTCCCAAGCCAGCGCCTGAACCGGCTGCCGAAGCCGCGTACATTGCCGAAGGCGGTGTGCGCGGCTTCCTTCATGTTCCCGACGGTCCTTCTGTCGGGTCGTTGGCGCTCACGCACGGCGCCGGCGGTAATTGCACGGCGAAGTTGCTGGTCGATCTGGCGAACACGTGGTCCGCAGGGGGAATCACGGTGCTGAGATTCGACCTTGCGTTTCGGCAGCTGAAGCAATCCGGTCCCCCGCATCCATCCAAGGCAGCAGGCGACCGCGACAGTGTGCGCGACGCTGTTGCTTTCCTGCGCAGCCGCACCGGT
Source organism: Rhodococcus sp. P1Y (assembly GCF_003641205.1). Taxonomy (NCBI): domain Bacteria; kingdom Bacillati; phylum Actinomycetota; class Actinomycetes; order Mycobacteriales; family Nocardiaceae; genus Rhodococcus; species Rhodococcus sp. P1Y. The sequence goes on along the minus strand of NZ_CP032762.1, from coordinate 3,491,362 downwards.
GAACCCGTCCTCGTGGGTGGCCATTCCTACGGTGGACGCCAAGCCTCGATGGCGGTGGCCGAGGACGAGGGTTTGGCGTCCGGTCTCGTCCTGCTGTCCTACCCCCTGCATCCGCCCGGGAAGCCGGAGAAATCGCGCACTGCCCATCTACCGGACATCGCTGTGCCGACGATGTTCGTCTCCGGCACCAAGGATCCGTTCGGCACACCCGACGAACTCGCGGACGCCATAGCGCTGATTCCGGCCGAGACGACGTCGGTCGAGATATCCGGTGCCGGCCACGACCTTTCGGCTGCGAAGCATCGGGTCGCCGAGAGGTCACTCGACGCGGCGACAAGCATCTTCCCCCACCTCTGAAGACCTGTTTCGGAACTCGGCGTAGTCAAGTGTTCTACTTGTCCCATGCCCACGTGGGGATGGTTCATCGTTGCACTCGTCCTCATCGACGCTGCGGTACTTGCAGCGTGGTTTCTCGCCAGAAAAAGTCCGCGCAAGAATGCTGCATCGACTACCCAGCTGAAGCTCTCGGGTCTCGACGGCTCGGCTCGCGACGAGATCTATCGACTGGTGGGCGAGAAGAAGAAGATCCACGCAATCAAGCTTTTCCGTGAGCGGACCGGCGCCGGGTTGAAAGAAGCGAAGGACATCGTCGAGTCGGTCGAGCGCGGGAATGCACTTCCCTCACCAGGCAACTACGTCGTCGCGACCGGTCTCGACACACGAGCCTGGGAGGACATCATCCCCAAGCTCCGCGCGCTCAAAGCGGAGGGTCGGGCCATCGCCGCGATCAAGTTGCTGCGCGCGCGGACGGGTCTGTCTCTTCGAGAAGCCAAGGAAGCTGTGGACAAACTATGACTATCACCGTCGGGCCTGCCGGGATTTGGGAGGCCGAGCAGTTGGCTGACGTTGCCGCGGTGACGTTCCCGCTGGCGTGCCCTCCCGGGTCGACTCGCGAATCGATAGACGCGTTCATCGACGAGGTCCTGTCACACGAGCGCTTCGGCGAGTATCTCGACGACCCTGCGCGCACGATACTCGCTGCGCGCGAAGACGATTCGATTGTCGGCTACGCAATGCTGATTCACGGGGAACCGACTGATTCGGCTATCGCACAGGCGTTGACGCTGTCTCCAACGCTCGAGTTGTCGAAGATGTACGTCATGCCGGGCCATCACGGCGGCGCCGTCTCGGCCGAACTCATGTCGTCGGTGATTGCCCTCGCCGCAGAGACGGGGTGCGCCGGTATCTGGCTAGGGGTCAATCAGGAAAACCTCCGAGCCCAACGGTTCTACGCCAAGCAGGGCTTCGCGCAGGTGGGAACCAAGACATTCACCGTCGGCGCCGAGGTCCACGACGACTTCGTCCTGGAACGTGCCGTCTGAGTTTCGCTGCTGTCAGCCCACCGCGGCGAACCGCGACAGAGCGAGTAGTCGGGAAGTGGCACGCAGGTACTTCTTGCGGTAGCCGCCCGCCAACATCTCTTCGGTGAAGATTTCGTCGAGCTTCGCGCCCGAGGACGTCACCGGGATGCTCGCGTCGTAGAGGCGGTCTGCGAGAACCACGAGGCGCAGCGCAACTGCCTGGTCCGACGCCGGATGTACGTTCTTCCAGAACACAGCTTGCACACCGTCGAGGAGTTTGCCGTACCTGGAAGGATGCAGCGTGCTCAGGTGCGCCAGCAACTCGTCGAAATCGTCGAGAGTGGCTCCCTCGATCCGGCCCGCGCGCTCGATCAGTTCGTCCTCGGACGTGGGATCGGGGGCAGGCGGCAGATCGCGGTGTCGGTAGTCGGGACCATCGACACGAATGGACTCGAAGATCGAGCCGAGCTTCTTGATCTCGCGCATGAAGTCCTCGGCAGCGAAACGTCCCTCCCCCAGTTGGCCGGGAAGTGTGTTCGACGTGGCAACGATCGACACGCCGCGCGCCGAGAGCTCCGACAGCAGCCGGGAGACGAGCATCGTGTCGCCTGGATCGTCGAGCTCGAACTCGTCGATACACAGCACGCTGTGGTTCGACAATTCCTCCAGGGCCTTATTGAAGCCGAGCGCGCCGACGACGTGGGTCAGTTCGACGAACGTACCGAAAGCTTTCGGCTCGGGGACACTGTGAAAGATCGACGCGAGAAGGTGGGTCTTGCCGACACCGAATCCGCCGTCGAGGTACAGACCGAGACCGGTGGCGGGCGCCTTCTTCCCGAACAGGCCGCGCTTGCTGCCCTTGCTGCGAATCTTGCCGACCTTCTGCGAGAACTCCTCGGCCTTACGCACTGCCTCGGCCTGGCTCGGCTCGTTCGGATCGGGGATGTACGAGGCGAAGCTGACATCGTCGAACATGGCCGGTGGAACCATCTGAGCGATCAGTTGATCGGACGGAACGACGGGATTTCGATCGACAAGACGTGCGGGCATTGGCCGAGCCTAACGACGTGGTGTTATCTACCTTATGCAGCTACTGGATATTGCGACCTACTTCACATCCGAGAGCGATGTGTCACGCGTAGGGAAAGGCCCCCTGGCTGACACCGACCTCGCCCGCCTGTACGCATACCCACCCCGCCCGAGACGCCCGTGGATCCGGGCCAACTTCGTGGCCAGCATCGACGGTGCAGTGACCGCTGACGGTGTTTCCGCTGGTCTGGGGACCCCATCCGACAAGGTGGTGTTCTCGGTTCTTCGGTCGTTGGCGGACGCAGTTCTCGTGGGGGCAGGGACGGTCCGGGCCGAGAATTACGGCGGCGTCACCTTCCCGGCCGAGACCGTGGCCAGACGAACCGAGCGGGGTCAGTCCGAGACGGCACCCCTCGTCATCGTCACCGCGTCGGCGAATCTGGACCCGACTTCTCGTGCCTTCACCGACACCGTGGTTCCGCCCGTCGTTCTCACCACGACCTCCGCCCCGGAGGACGCCAGGAGATCCTTGGCGGCGACGGGCGCACGCGTCGTCGCCACGCCAGGCGACTCGGTCACGACCGCGTCGATCGTGGAGTCGTTGAACACGCTCGGCTTGCACCGCATCCTCTGCGAAGGCGGACCCGGCGTCTTCGGCCAGTTGCTCACCGACGACGCCGTGGACGACGTGTGCATCACGACTTCCCCGGTCTTCGTCGCAGGCACCGCGGGCAGGATCTCCCACTCGGCGTCGTCCTCGATCCGCCGAATGACTCGGGCGCACGTGTTGGCCGACGACGACGGCACTGTTCTGACCAGGTGGGTCAAACACCGGGACGGGTCGGCCGCAGCAGCTGGGCACAAGTAGATAGCCTCGCACCGTGACGCTGAAACGATCGCTGCTCGTGTCCGTCGTATGCCTGTCCCTGTCGGCAGCGGCGTGTGGAGCAGGTCCGTCGGGTCGACCCGACGTCGCCGTCGAGCAGAATTCCCCTGGCCGCCCCGCCGAGACCGACGGCCAGGACGCGGAGCCGGCCGTGCCTCCGTTGCAGGTTCCGGTCACCGACCTGCCGTGGCGCGATTGCACCGCCGACACTCTCGGTCGGTATGGCTACACCCCCCGAACTCCGGGTGTGATCCTCGAGTGCGCAGACTTCGAGGCACCCGTAGACGCGTCAGGAGAGATGTTCGGGTCGTTCTCGGTCGGCGCCATGCGCGCCAGACTCGACCGGACGCCCGCCGACGCCGCTCCACTCGTGCTGACCTCGGGATCCGACCGTCCGTCCATCGAAACCCTTGCCGACATGGCAGCAGGGCAAGGAACAACTCTTCTCGCTTCGCATCCGATCGTGGCAGTGGACCGACGCGGAATCGGTAGATCTGCCGCTGTCGACTGCACCAAGGTGGACGCACGAAAGGCTCTGGCCGACCTCGGCCAATTCGAGCGATCGGGCGGCGACGCCGTGGACCGCGCGGTCACCGCGGGTCGAGATGCGACGATCGAATGTACCGACTTGCTTCAGCCCCAGGAGTTGGCCTTCTCCGCGTCCTACGCTGCCGACGACCTGGAGCAACTCCGCATGCTGTGGGGCGTCGACGCTCTCGGGATCATCGGAACCGGCAACGGCGCGTCGACGGCTCTTGCGTACGCCGCTGCGTATCCGGACCGGCTTGCGCGTCTCGTCCTCGACTCGCCGACTGGAATCGGTGCCGACCAACTGGCCGCCGCGGAGCAGAAGACGCAGGGCCGTGAGGCTGCCTTCGCCGCCTTTGCTCAGCGTTGCATCGCTCTCGACTGCACTCTCGGCGACGATCCACGAGCTGCCGTGTCCGAATTGCTGACGCGATCGGCGAGCGGCGCACTCGGGCCGATATCGACACACGCGCTTCTGGACGGCATCGCCTACGCTCTGGCGTCGTCGACCGGCGATCCGTCCCAGCGCGCCCTTCGGTTGTCCGAGACTCTGTCGGCGGCGCGCTCAGGGAACACCGCTGCGCTGACCGATCTCACGACGCGAGCAGCCAGTGCATACGGCACCGACGGCCAGTTCGTTGCCCGCTGCACCGACGGCCAGGGTTGGCCGTCACCGGAATCGGTCCGCGGCGCTAGTACTTCCTGGTCGCAGCTCTACCCGATCTTCGGTATCGATGCCGCGTTGACTGCGCTGGCGTGCTCGTCGTGGCCCACCGCGCCCGCGGCACCGCTTCCTTCGTCACTACCGATTCCGGTTCTGCTTTTCAGTGCGGCCGCCGACCCGGTGGTAGGCAACGGCGGCTTCTCCAGTGTGACCGGCTTGATCGCCACGACGGGGACGAAGTCCGCTGCCATGACGTGGCAGGGCTCGGGACATCCGGCGCTCGGCGGATCGCAGTGCACACAGTCGGCTGCTGCCATCTACGCCGACGATGCGTCGTTACCTGCCGACGGCAGCGTGTGCCCAGCGTAGGAGTTACCGCCGGGTAGCGGCCGGGGTGCTCGGTGATCGGCGCGAAGCCGTCAAGGTACCGTTCTCCGGTGTCACTTAGCTTCCTCGAACCGCGTACCGGGCGGACGACCGCCGACGTAATCAAGTTCGCTCTGTGGCCCATCGCCATCATGACCGTCATTCATCGAGTCGTGATCAAGGCGGTCAACGGCGACATCACCAACGACTTCAACCCCGTCTACAGTGCGGCACTGGCATTTTTGAACCGTCAGCCCGTGTACACGGCCAATTTCGATTCCGTCGATCCGCATTACCTCTACCAACCGAGCGCAACGATGCTGCTCTCGCCGCTCGCGGTGATCGATCCCGAGCGATCGCGGTGGTTGTTCATCATTGCCAGCACAATTGCCATTCTGGTGTCGCTGTACATCTTGCTGCGCATCTTTGGCTTTCGACTCGATTCGGTCGCTGCCCCTGCACTTCTGCTCGCCGCATTCGTGAGCGAGACGGTGACGAACACCCTGGTGTTCACCAACTTCAATGGTTTCGTACTGCTCGGCGAGGTCGCATTCATCGGATTTCTGCTCAGCCGCAAGGATCTGTCCGCCGGTGTCGCGATGGGGCTGACTCTCGCCGTCAAACCGATGCTCGCTCCACTGCTCCTACTTCCGCTCATGACACGGCAGTGGAAGGTGTTCATCACATCCATCGCAATTCCGGTGGTCATGATGGCGATCGCGTGGCCGCTGTCGGTGGATCCGATGAACTTCGTCGACCGCACCGTCCCCTACCTGTTGCAAACCCGCGACTACTTCAACAGCGCGGTGGTCGGCAACGGACGCTATTACGGAATGCCCGAGGTTCTGACGCTGGGTATTCGCGCAGTGCTGGCGGTCATGGTGGTGGTGTCACTCTGGCTTCTCTATCGCTACTGCCGAGAAGATCGCCTCTTTTTCTTCGCGACCACGTCCGGCTTGATCCTCACAGCACATTGGCTGCTGGGCTCGCTCGGCCAGATGTACTACTCGATGATGCTGTTCCCGCTTCTGATGACTGTTGTGTTGAAGAACTCGCTCATTCGGAATTGGCCTGCGTGGCTTGCGATCTACGGGTTCATGAATGCAGATCGGTGGCTGTCCGGTCGGTGGGTCGAACCCGGGCGTGCGTTGGACTACCTGAGGACGACGTTCGGTTGGGCGCTGTTGATCATCGTCATATTCGGTGTTCTCGTAGGCCGCTACCTGGCGGCCCGCGCGGACGGACGGTTGGACGAGGGAATCGAACCCGATTACCTGCTCGAAGACTCTCTACCTGGGAAGACGACGAAGACCGCCTGATCGTATTAGCGTGGTGGCATGAGTTCAGCTACCGACAAGAATCCTGCCCCTGCGGTAACGCTCACCGAAGCGGAATGGCGCGAGAAGCTGACGCCCGAGGAGTACGCAGTACTTCGTGAGGCCGGCACCGAACGCCCGTTCGTCGGCGAGTACACCGACACCAAGACCGAGGGCGTGTACGAGTGTCGCGCCTGCGGCGCCGAACTGTTTCGCAGCACCGAGAAGTTCGAATCCCACTGCGGATGGCCTTCCTTCTTCGATCCGGCGGATAGCGACGCGGTCATCCTGAACGAGGACAACTCGCTCGGAATGCGCCGGGTGGAGGTCATCTGCAAGAACTGCCACAGCCACCTGGGCCACGTCTTCGAGGGCGAGGGCTACCCCACGCCCACCGACCAGCGGTACTGCATCAACTCCATATCACTGGTGCACAAACCGGCCTGAAGCCGTCCCGCGGGTACAGGCATACTGTGACCATGCGCACTTTCACGTCACCAGAACAACTCCAAGCCGCTGTGGGCGAGGACCTCGGAACCAGTGACTGGCTTCAGATCACCCAGGAGCGAGTGAACACCTTCGCCGACGCAACAGGTGATCACCAGTGGATTCACGTCGACGTCGAACGGGCGAAGAAAGAAAGCCCGTTCGGCGCGCCCATTGCACACGGCTTTCTGAGTCTCTCGCTCGTGTCGATGCTGAACTGGCAGATCTACACCATCGACAACGTCAAGCTCGGAATCAACTACGGGTCGAACAAAGTTCGCTTCATCAACCCGGTCAAGGTCGGGTCACATGTGCGGCTTCAAACCACGTTGACCTCGGTCGACCCCGCATCCGGCGGCGCACTGCAAATCGTCGCAACCTGCACGCTCGAGATCGAAGGCGAGGACAAGCCCGCGCTGGTTGCCGAGATCATCAGCCGAATCGTCTTCTAGGGACCTTTTCGCTCGACGAAGTGCGGCGGATCGAACGCTGTGATCGGTGGTAGCTCACCGTCGTAGCGTTCGATCTGCACGAGTACATGCTGGCCCGTGCAGCCTTGCGACAGCGAGGACGCACCCACGTCGGGTGTCAGGACGTTGGGGTTGCCGTGCTTGCACAGCGATCCGGGGTCGGACGGATCAAGCGGGTCGTACCACGCCCCAGTGGACAATTGCACGACGTTCTCGAGCATTCCGTCGTCCACGACGACGCCCGCCAGGCATGCGCCGCGATCGTTGAACACCGTCACCACGTCGCCGTCGGCGACACCGCGAGCCGCAGCTGCCACCGAGTGCAGTCGAATCGGCTCGCGGCCGCGGACTTTCGACGCCTGGCTCGTGGCGCCGTGATCGAGCTGACTGTGCAACCGTGTCCGTGGCTGGTTGGCGATGAGGTGCAGCGGGAACTTCTCTGCCCGTTCGCCGCTCAGCCATTCCACGGGCTCGAACCACGCCGGATGCCCGACACAGTCCTCGTAACCGAAACCGTCGACAACCTCGGAGAATATCTCGATTCTTCCGCTCGGAGTTCGTAGTGCATTGCGCACGGGGTCTTCTCGGTAGTCTGCAAGAAACGTCAGGTCGTCCTCGGTGGCCATACGCACCGATCCTGCGATCCAGAAGTCCTCGAACGCCGGTGTGTGCACACCAGCGGTCTTCAGATAGCCGCGCCACTGGTCGTACAGGTGTTCCACCCACTCCCCCGAGTCTCGGCCCTCCGTGAAAGTGTCTGCGACTCCCAGTTTGTCGGCCAGCGCCGCGAAGGTGTCATAGTCGTCACGCGAATCGGCATAGCGAGGGACGGCCTGCTGCATCGCCACGAGCAACGGATCGTTCCTGGTGCAGCTGATGTCGTTTCGCTCGAGCGACGTGGTCGACGGGACGACTATATCGGCGTGCTTCGCCATCGGCGTCCAGTATGGATCGTGCACGACGATGGTGTCCGGCCGACCGAACGCGCGACGTAGCCGACCGAGATCCTGATGGTGGTGAAACGGATTCCCGCCTGCCCAGTGCACCAGCTTGATGTCCGGGTACACCATGCGATTGCCGTTGTAATCGAATTCCGTACCGGGACCGAGGAGCATATCTGCAATCGCAGCGACCGGGATGTGCGTGGTCACCGGATTGAGCCCCTGCGGCAGCGTCGGCAGCGGATACGGCACCGGACCGAGCCCCGGCTCGTTCATCGAACCGTAGCCATGGCCGAATCCCCCACCGGGAACGCCGATCTGCCCGAGCATCGAGGCGAGGGTGATGCCCATCCACGGCGCCTGCTCGCCGCTCTTGACCCGTTGCAGCGACCAGGTGACGGTGATCAGGGTGCGACGTGAGGCCATCGTCCTCGCCAGTTCCACAATGTCCTGCGCCTCGAGGCCCGACTTCTCGGCCGCCCAGGCGGGAGTCTTGGGAACACCATCGGATCGACCGAGGAGATACCGTTCGAAAACGTCGTACCCTTCGGTGTACTTGTCCAGAAACGCGCGATCGTGGAGATTTTCGTCGACGAGGACGTAGGCGAGACCGAGCATGACAGCGACGTCGGATCCAGGAATGGGCGCGAGCCAGGTCGCGGCACCGTGCATATCGTTGCGCAGCGGGCTGATCGTGACGATCTTGCCGCCTCGCGCCCGCAGTGCGTCCAATGCGGATTGGGTCGGATGGTTCGATGTGCCACCGTGATTGACCGAGGTGTTCTTCACCGGAACGCCACCGAACGCCACCAGCAGGTCGGTCGCGCGCGCAATGACATCCCAGGATGTGGAGCGCGAGAACATCTTCCAGTGGGCGCCCACGACGTGCGGCATGATCACACCCGTGGCGCCGGTCGAGTAGCTGTTGACCGACCGCGTGTATCCGCCGAGGCAGTTGAGAAAGCGGTGAACCTGGCTCTGCGCGTGATGGAACCGGCCCGCGCTCGCCCACCCGTAGGAACCGCCGTAGATTGCCTCGTTGCCGTAGCGGTCGATGACTCGGCGAAGTTCGCCCGCCAGGAGTTCGGTCAGCTCGTCGTGGCTCACGGGTACGTATTGGTCGTTGCCGCGCCGATCGGTGGGTCCAGGACCGTCCTCCAACCAACCACGTCGAACAGCAGGTCCGGCCACACGAGAACGGTGACGCACCGATCCGGGAACGTTGCCCAATACGGGTGAGGGATGCGCGTCGCCCGAGTAGGGGTCGACAGCCGTCACTTCTCCGTCGACGGCCGTGGCGCGGTACATGCCCCAGTGCGCCATGTGCTGTGTACCGCTCACACGTCGACTCCGTTTGCGCGCAACGCGTCGAGAAGCGCTGTATGCCGCTGCTGAGTCGCAATCGGCTCGACGAGCGCAAAGGTGCAACCGATAGCCCGGGCGGCGCCGTCGGCTTCCTCGCTGTCGCCGACCATCAGAGTTCGGGTGGGATCGACGCCGAGCCTCTCGACTGCATGCCGGAAGATCTCTGGATCCGGTTTGACGACACCGACCTCGAAGGACAGCACGAACTCGGCGACGTGCTCGGCGACACCGAGATCGGCGAACGCCGGCCTGATGTCGAACGGGATGTTGCTCAGAACCGAGACTGGAATCGACTTGGCCGCGAGCGTCTTCAGGACCTCGGCCGTATCGGGGTACGGAGTCCAACTTTTCGTGTCGATGACGCGGCCGTAGACCGATTCTGCCTGATTGGGGTCATCGACACCCGACTCGCGCAGCACGTGCAGGTATGCCTGCCGATGCAGTGCCGGGTCGAGGTCGCGGTTGCGCCACGCGTGTCGGGTGACGTCGTCGAACTCCACGACCTCCCCGACCGGCGCCGTCATACGCCGCATCAGCTCGGCTGCGTGATGGCCGTCCACCGGCGTGCCGTCGGAGTGGGTGACTCCGTCGAACCACGAATCGTCCTCGTCGAGACGGAACAACGTGCCGGAAAAATCGAAGATGACGGCGTCGATCATGGCAGCGCGGTGACGAGCGCTTCTACATCGACGCGAGGCCCGGTGAAGAACGGGGTCTCCTCGCGAACGTGACGCCGAGCCTCGGTCGCACGCAGGTCGCGCATCAGATCGACGATGCGGTCGAGTTCGGGGGCTTCGAACGCCAGAATCCACTCGTAGTCACCGAGCGCGAACGAGGGCACGGTGTTGGCGCGGACGTCCTTGTATCCGCGCGCAGCCTTGCCGTGATCGGCGAGCATCGTGCGACGCTCTTCCTCGGGAAGCAGGTACCAGTCGATCGAACGCACGAAGGGGTACACGCAGATGTATGCACCGGGCTCTTCGCCTGCAATGAACGCAGGCACGTGGCTCTTGTTGAACTCGGCGGGTCGGTGCAGGGCGGAATTGCTCCACACCGGTGTGCTGGCCTTGCCGAGTGCGGTGGTTCGGCGGAAATCGGAGTAGGTCGCCTGCAGGTCCTCGATGCGCTCGGCGTGCGTCCACACCATGAAGTCGGCGTCGGCGCGCATACCCGCGACGTCGTAGACCCCGCGAACGGCAACGCCCTTCTCCTCCTGGCTTTCGAAGAACGCGCGAGCTTCTTTGGCTGCCTCGGCGCGATCGTCGCCGAGAACACCTGGGGTGACCTTGTACACCGAGAACATCAGGTAACGGAGGGTCGAATTGAGCGCTGAGTAGTCGAGGCGTGCCATGGCCCCTATCGTGCCACCTCGCACACGTGAGCGGCCGCCCTGGTGGCCGACGCGACACACGCGGGCACTCCGACGCCGTGGCTCCACGCGCCCGCTACAGCCAACCCTGGAACATCGCGGACCGCTGCCTCGATATCGGCAACCCTGTCGAGGTGACCCGGCGCGTACTGCGGCAAGCCTCCGCGCCAGCGCTGCACGACGGTCGAGTTCGGACGAATCTCGAGCCCGGTGACGGTAGCGAGATCGCGTACAGCCGATTCCACCAGTTGTTCGTCGGTCAGGTCGAGCGGGCCGTCGTCGCCGAATCGACCCAGGGAGGCACGCAACAAAACGGTGTCACGCGTTGCCAGGTGCGTCCACTTTCGGCTGGAGAAGGTGAAGGCCTTGGCGGACAGGCCTGCGTCCGTCGCGACGAGCACACCTGAGTTGTCGGGCAGCTCCGTATCCCCAGGGACCGACATGGCCACCACGACCGAGGAGGCGAGTTCGATGTCGGCTGCAGCGTCCGCGGCGTCGGGCACGGTGTCGGCCAGAATCGCCGACAAAGACGGGGCCGGTACGGCGAGGATGACGACATCGAAGTGACCGACGGGGTCGACACGCCATCCGCGCCGCTCACCGATCAACGACGACACCCGGGTACCGAGAACGGTGATCGAGTCGGTGGCAGCGATCAGGGCGTCGACCAGCGCGGAGTAGCCACCACGCAACGCACCGAAGACGGGGCCTGCGCTGGGGGTCGGCAGTGCCGCGGCGACCGCCGCCGACAGGTTCGGCGCGCCGGAGTCCAGTGCTGCGGCCAGCGTCGGGAGCGCCGCGCGTACTCCGATCGAATCCGACAGTCCCGAGTACACGCCCCCGAGCAGAGGATCCACCGAGCGCCGCAGAACTTGCTCGCCGAATCGACCACCGACGAGTTCGGCAACGCTGACATCGCTACCCGGCGTCCATTTGAACGCCGATGTGGCGTCGTCCTCGATCCGTCGCAGTGTCGACTCTTCGACCAGCCCGCGCATCGACGACGCCGTGGCCGGAATGCCCATCAACGTTCCGGCCGGCATCGGGTGCAGTTCGCCGCCGGAGTAGATCGACGGCCGCTTGCCTGCTGGGTGTACGAGCTGGTCAGTTATTCCGAGCTCCGCCATCAGCTCCGGCACTTCGGGTCTGCGACCGATGAAGGCTTCGGCTCCCACGTCGAGTGGGCCACCCGCTATGTCAACTGTGCGCAGAGTGCCGCCGAGGCGATCCGAAGCCTCGACGATCGTGATCTGTGCGTCCGGACCGAGCGCTGTGCGTACCCGGTAGGCCGCGACGAGACCGGTGATTCCGCCGCCGACGACCGCTACTCGGGGCGCTCCGGCGGTCACAGTGAGTGCACCAACTCCACGACCCGCGACAGCACATCCGGGTCGGTGTCGGGAAGCACTCCGTGTCCGAGATTGAAGACGTGTCCGACCGCTCCGGCGCCGACAGCGCGGTCCGCCTCGGCCACGATGCGTCGGACCTCGCTGTCCACCGCGTCCCAGCCCGCGAACAGGACTGCCGGATCGAGGTTGCCCTGCAGGGCTTTTCCTGGTCCTACTCGCGCAGCGGCGACATCGAGCGGGATCCGCCAGTCGACGCCCACCACGTCGGCACCGGCCTCGCCCATCGCGCCGAGCAATTCACCGGTTCCGACACCGAAATGAATCTTTGGGACTCCGGCCGAGGAGACGGCGTCCAGCACCTTCTTCGAGTGCGGAAGTACGAATTCGCGGTAATCGGCCAGCGACAGTGCACCTGCCCACGAGTCGAACAGCTGAAGCGCGTCGATACCTGCGGCGAGTTGAGCCTGGAGGAAGGTGATGGTGGTGTCCGCCAACGTATCGAGCAGCGCGTGCCACGTCTTCGGATCCGACCGCATCAGAGCCTTCGTCTTTTCGTGGTTCTTGCTCGGTCCACCCTCGACCAGGTAGGACGCAAGGGTGAACGGCGCGCCGGCGAATCCGATCAGTGCCGTATCACCCAGTTGCTCGGTGAGCATCCCGACGGCGTCGGCTACCGGTGCGACCTGTTCGGGATCGAGCCTCGGCAGTCCAGCAACATCGGCGGCCGAGCGAACTGGGTTCGCCACGACCGGACCGGTACCGGCCACGATGTCGAGGTCGATACCGGCGGCCTTGAGCGGCACGACGATGTCGGAGAAAAGGATTGCGGCATCGACCCCGTGCCGTCGAACCGGTTGAAGCGTGATCTCGGTGACGAGCTCGGCGTCGAAGCACGATTCGAGCATCCCGATGCCGGCCCGAATCTTGCGGTATTCGGGCAACGACCGTCCGGCCTGCCGCATGAACCACACCGGACGATGCGAGGGCGCCCGGCCGGCAACAGCGGCTAGCAGCGGCGCGTCGGGAAGATGGCGACGGGGGGAACGCGAATCGGTGTTCATCACCGTCCATGCTGCCACGCGCAGCCGACGGGGCTTCTACGCAGGTCCGGACACCTTGCGGGTCTACCGGGCGCAGCTTGGTATCGACTCGGCGCGCCTCCGACGAACCCGAACGTGAGAAGTCTAACGTCCGATGTCGTGACCACACCCGGATCCTCTGCCGAGCCTGCGCCGTTTCGATCGGCCGTCGAGGCTATGCACCGGGCCGTCGTGCACCCAGCCATCGAGATCGGGCCCATCAGGCCGCCGCAGCGTCTGGCCCCGTTCAGCTACGCGATCGGCGCGGAAGTCCAGCATCCGAGCGGGGAGGATGTCGACGAGGCGTCCGACGGCGACGCATTCGGACGCCTGATCCTTCTGTACGACCCGGACGGCGACGAAGCCTGGAACGGAACCATGCGTCTGGTTGCCTACATCCAAGCCGACGTCGACGAATCACTTGCATCGGACCCGCTCCTTCCCGAGGTCGGCTGGAGTTGGCTGGTCGACGCTCTCGAAAGCCGCTCCGAACCGCTGACTGCACTCGGCGGGACGGTGACGTCGACGAGTTCGGTCCGGTACGGCGACATCGCCGGCCCACCGAAAGCACATCAGCTGGAACTACGCGCGTCGTGGACGGCAGGGTCGATCGAGTTGGCGTCGCACGTCGAGGCGTTCTGTGAGGTACTCGCCTACGCTGCCGGGTTGCCTCCCGCCGGGATCACCGACCTTCGCGGACGAGAGAGCAACCGGACGTAGTTCGCGCGCAGCAGGTACGCGAGGGCTTAGAGTCACCTCTCATGTCAACGACCAGTTCCGGTGAGCCCTCGGTAGCAGATGAGCCCTCGGCGGCAGTCGACTCCACCAGTGCCGAGGACTCCGCGAATACCGGAGACTCCGCGCCCCCGGTAGTTCCGCTGTTGGCACCGGCCGACGGTGTACCCGCGGTGGTCGAGACCCCCGAAGGAGTCGTAGCTGCTGCAGCGCTTCTGGCGTCCGGCAACGGTCCGCTGGCAGTCGACGCCGAACGTGCTTCGGGGTTCCGATACTCCCAGCGCGCCTACCTTCTGCAATTCCGTCGGCGCGGAGCAGGCACCGTGTTGCTCGACCCGATTCCGGTCACCGACCACCTCGGTCCGCTTGCGGCGGTCATCAATCCACTCGAATGGGTTCTGCATTCCGCTGACCAAGATCTCCCGGGGTTGGCCGAACTCGGTCTGGTCCCGCAGACGCTGTACGACACCGAACTGGCCGGACGGCTCGCGGGGTTCGAGCGCGTCGGTCTCGGAGCGATCGTCGAGCGCACGCTCGGACTGTCGCTGCAGAAGGGCCACGGCGCGGCAGACTGGTCGACGCGGCCGCTGCCCGACACGTGGCTGAACTACGCAGCCCTCGACGTCGAAGTTCTCCTCGAACTACGCGACGCCATGGCCGCCGAACTGGAGAGCCAGGGCAAGACCGAGTGGGCGGCGCAGGAGTTCGCGCACATCCTGACCCTCGGTCCCCCGAAACCCAAGACCGACAGGTGGCGTCGAACCTCGGGGATTCACGCGGTCACCTCGCAGCGTGTTCTCGGCGCCGTGCGCGAATTGTGGCACGCACGAGACGAACTCGCGCAGCGCCGCGATATAGCGCCGAGCCGAGTGTTGCCGGACTCAGCCATTGTCGCTGCGGCATCGGCTGACCCGAAGAGCGAAGGTGAGCTCCGAGCTCTGCCCGTCTTCGGGGGTCCGCGCCAGCGTCGTTCGACCGGGGTGTGGCTCGCCGCTCTGGGGAGGGCCCGCACACTCCCCGCATCCGATCTTCCACCCAAGTCGGCGCCCTTCGACGGTCCGCCGCCGGTGAATCGGTGGGCGCGCCGTGATCCCGAGGCTGCCGAGCGCCTCGGTCTGGTGCGAGCAGCCATGACCGAGCTGAGCGAGAAGGTATCCGTTCCGGTCGAGAACCTGCTCATGCCCGATGTCCTGCGGCGGCTGGTGTGGGACTGGTCGACCACTGGCGACGGCGACACGCACGCCGCGATCGACGCCGAACTGGTCGCGGGGCGAGCTCGCGACTGGCAACGTGAACTGGTCGTGCCCGTCCTGGCCGATGCTCTGACCCCTCGCCAAGTTACCGGCGAGTAATACCGGCTACAGTGGACACGAGCCCGGCGTCGGCCGGGCCTGTATCCGCATCTGCTCGGGAGGATCGAAGCGTGTCTGTACCCGCGTCCACCAGCTCACAGCGCAATGTCGTGTTCGTCGACGGCATCCGCACTCCGTTCGGCAAGGCAGGCCCCAAGGGGATCTATGCCGACACCCGCGCCGACGATCTCGTCGTCAAAGCCATCCGGGAACTACTTCGCAAGAACCCCAACCTCCCACCCGAACGGATCGACGAGGTCGCGATCGCCGCGACTACGCAGACCGGTGATCAGGGCCTCACCATCGGCCGCACATCGGCCCTTCTGGCAGGGCTGCCGCGCAGCGTGCCCGGCTTCGCCATCGACCGCATGTGCGCAGGCGCGATGACTTCGGTCACCACCACCGGTTCCGGCATCGGCTTCGGCCAGTACGACGTGGTCATCGCAGGCGGTGTCGAACACATGGGCCGCCACCCGATGGGTGAAGGCGTCGACCCCAACCCGCGCTTTCTCGCCGACAAGCTCGTCGACCCGAGCGCGCTCGTCATGGGTAACACCGCAGAAAACCTGCACGACCGGTTCCCGTCGATCACCAAGGACCGCACCGACGCCTACGCCGTCGCCAGTCAGAACAAGTACGACGCTGCCAAGAAGGCCGGCTACATCGCCGACACTCTCGTTCCCGTCGCGACGAAGTCCGCTGCTGGCTGGGGTCTGGCCACCGAGGACGAACCTCCTCGTCCCGGAACCTCGCTCGAAGATCTCGCGAAGCTCAAAACTCCGTTCCGCCCCGCAGGACGCGTCACCGCGGGCAACGCTGCAGGCCTCAACGACGGTGCCACCGCGGCGATACTTGCCGGCGAGGACACCGCCCTTGAACTCGGCTTGAACATCGGCATGCGCATGGTCGGCTTCTCGTTCGCAGGTGTGGATCCCGCCGTCATGGGCATCGGACCCGTTCCCGCCACCGAAAAGCTCCTCGGCCGAACCGGATTGAGCATCTCCGACATCGGTCTGTTCGAAATCAACGAAGCGTTTGCCGTCCAGGTGCTCGCGTTCCTCGAGCATTACGGAATCGCCGACGACGACCCCCGCGTCAACCAGTGGGGCGGCGCCATCGCGTGTGGCCACCCACTCGCGTCCTCCGGCGTTCGCTTGATGACGCAGCTGAGCCGTCAGTTCGCACAGCAGCCCGACGTCCGCTACGGCCTGACGACCATGTGCATCGGTCTCGGCATGGGCGGCACTGTCATCTGGGAGAACCCGAACCACTCCGACTACTCGGGAGCAGCCAAATGAGTGACATCACAACAGCGTTCACGGACGAAGTAGTCACCAACGCGTTCACCAAGATTATCTCTGTTCCCGGTCTCGAGGGCTCGATCGCTCTGGTGACGCTGGACAACGGTTACGACCACACCAAGCCGTCGACCTTCGGTCCCGGTGGACTCACGCAGTTCGACGCCGCCCTCGACGAAGCGTTCGCCGCGAACCCGGTTGCGATTGCAGTCACCGGCAAACCGTTCATCTTCGCGGTCGGTGCGGACCTCAATGGTGTGCCGAACATCAAGACCAAGGACGAGGCACTACAGATCGGGCAGCTCGGCCACAAGGTGTTCCGACGCCTGCGTGAGTCCGAGATTCCGACGTTCGCCTTCATCAACGGCGCTGCCCTCGGCGGCGGCCTCGAAGTCGGCCTGCACTCGCACTACCGCACCGTCGCCGACAACGCGGCTGCTCTCGGGTTGCCCGAGGCGTTTCTCGGTCTCGTTCCCGGATGGGGCGGGACTCAGTTGCTGCCCAACATCATCGGCGCATCCAACGCCGTGACGGTCGTCATCGAGAACTCGCTCAACCAGAACCGCACCCTCAAGCCGCAGCAGGCACTCGACCTCGGTATCGCCGACGCCGTCTTCGGCGGAGCAGACTTCATCGAGCAATCGCTCGCCTGGGCTGCACAGGTGATCAAGGGAGAGATCACTCCGGCTCGCCCGGAAATCGACCGCGGACAGGCGTGGGACGACGCCATCGCACGCGCCAAGGGCATCGTGGCCGGCAAGACCGGCAACTTTGCGCCTGGCCCCGTTGCTGCCGTCGAATTGCTGGAACTTGCCAAGTCGACCGACATCACCGACTCCGCGTCGCTCGACAAGGCGTTCGCAGCCGAGGACGAGGCTCTCTCGTCCTTACTCGTCCGCGACGAGCTCCGCGCCGGCCTCTACGCATTCGATCTGGTCCAGAAACGCGCGAAGCGTCCTGCAGGCGCACCGGACAAGTCGTTGGCGCGCAAGATCTCCGGCGTCGGCATCGTGGGTGCAGGCCTCATGGCCAGCCAGCTGGCATTGCTGTTCGTTCGCCAGCTCAAGGTGCCGGTGATCCTCACCGACATCGACCAGGAGCGCATCGACAAGGGCGTCGGGTACGTACACAGCGAGATCGACAAGCTGCTCGGCAAGAAGCGACTGTCGCCCGACGCCGCCAACCGCCTCAAGGCCCTCGTTTCGGGCTCGATCGACAAGGCTGCGTTCGCGAAGACCGACTTCGTCATCGAGGCAGTGTTCGAGAACCTCGACGTCAAGAAGAAGGTGTTCGCCGAGGTAGAAGAGTTCGTCTCTGCCGAGACCATTCTCGCCACCAACACCTCCTCGCTGTCGATCACCAAGATGGCAGCGGACCTGAAGCATCCCGAGCGTGTCGTCGGGTTCCACTTCTTCAATCCCGTTGCGGTGCTTCCTCTGCTGGAGGTCGTCAAGGGCGAGAAGACCGACGATGCCACTCTGGCAACGGCTTTCGCGACCGCCAAGACGCTGCGTAAGTCCGCAGTTCTGTCCGCGGACCTCCCGGGCTTCGTGTTCAACCGGCTCGTGACGCGCGCATCGGGCGAGATCATCAGCGCCATCGACGAGGGCACACCCTTCGACGTAGCCGACGGCGCCGTAGCCGAACTCGGCATGCCGATGAGTCCGCTCACGCTGCTCGCCCTCGTCGGACCGGCCGTCGCATTGCACACCGCGGAGACCCTCGCCGAGGCGTACCCCGAACGCTTCAAGGACTCCCCCGGTTTCCGAGCGCTCGTCGATGCGAAGAAGCCAGGAGTCTGGACTTACGGCCCCGAGGGTCAGATCGTGGATCCCGAGGTCGCCGCGCTGTGGCCGCAGGGTGATTCGCCATCGACCGCAGAGCAGGTCCTTGACCGAACCCGACGCGCGTTCGCCGACGAGATCAACATCATGCTCGACGAAGGCGTCGTCGCCGCGGCAGAGGACATCGACCTGTGCCTGCTCCTCGGTGGCGGCTTCGGCTTCTGGAACGGCGGCATCACCCCGTACCTCGACCGGACCGGTACCTCGGAAGCCGTGACCGGCAAGCGATTCCTCGCTCCTGGCGTCGCCAACGTCTGACCGCAGGCTCCACTCACGACCACTGGGTCGAGATCGAAGTTGTGCACGTCTTTCACCCGAAATTCGTGCACAACTTCGATCTCAGTGGTCAGGTGAAAACGAGACTTGTCACAATGTGTTCAGAAACTCGATGAGCTCGGATTCCCGTACGGAGTCGTAGGACTGCCTCGACGAGGAAACGACACGACGACGATCCACGTAGTCCCCCGTGCTCGTACTCACGACGCCGAGGACGAGATCTGCTAACGCTGCGCCGGCTTGCGCGGACGTGGTCGCGAGTGGCGTCAGAGCAAGTACCGGGCCGAGTGCCCGCATCGCGAGTTGCACTCCTCGACCAGCGTGCCTGGTCAGGCCTGTTCCTGGGACGAGACCTGGGTTGAACGAGACAATGTCGACACCGGGTGGAAGTGCCCGCGCCCAAGCGTGAACGAGATAGATTGCCGCGAGTTTGCTGGTCGAGTACGCCGTTCTGCCAGCACGTGCCGAGTCCGGCTCGGCGAAGGCACCGGGACGAGCCAGAACCTCCGGCGTAGACCACACAGGCGCCGGAACGAGCGCGAGATTGTGCAGCAGGTCCCCGAAATGTGTGTCGCTGACCGTGATTACGATCCGCGACGACGGCGCGAGCTGTGACTGAAGATGCGTCAGTAACAGACTATTTGCCACGACGTTGACTGCGAACGTCGCTTCGAGCCCATCGGCCGTCGAAGTGAGGGCATCGGTGTGCTGGATACCCGCGTTTCCGACGAACCTGTCGAGGATCGGTAGCACGCCGTCTTGCAGCAGGGCGCAGATTTGACGCCCGGCTCGTCTCGTCGCCGCGATGTCGGCGAGGTCGGTGTCGATGAACGTGACCCGAGGTGATACCGGACCCGGGCGCCGACCGACGAAGACGAGGTGCGCGTCCGGGTCGTCTTCGAGCAGCCTCGACGCGGCTACCGCACCGATTCCCTGACTGGCTCCGGTCATGACGATGGTGTGTGCGGAACTGGTGTTCATGGACACGACGCTGCCACCGGCACACCACTCCAGCCAGAACCCCGGGAGACGGTAGGACCAGCAGTACCAGGATGCGCCGAGCCGTTTCGGGAGAAGATGGACCGATGACCGACACGGCATCAGGCCTCGGCGAAGTCCTTCGTGGATGGCGGGACAGGCTGTCGCCCGTCGATGCAGGCTTGCCGACCGGCCCGAGGAGACGCACCCAGGGGCTCCGTCGCGAGGAGCTGGCCCAGCTGGCCGGTGTATCCGTCGACTACCTCGTCCGTCTCGAACAAGGCCGTGCGACGACGCCGTCCGCACAGATCACCGCAGCTCTGGCGCGGGCTTTGCAACTCGACAGCGCCGAGCGCAATCACCTGTACCGATGCGCGGGCCTATTGCCACCCGAGCAGGGAACCATAGACCGGCATGTGAGCCCCGGCATCGCACGTCTCGTCGGCCGGCTTGCGGACACCCCGGTGGCCGTGTTCGCGGCGGACTGGGATCTCCTGTCTTGGAACCCCATGTGGAGTGCGCTGCAAGGTCATCCTGCAGCCATCGACCCGCGGCACCGAAACCTGGTGCGCGTCATGTTCGGCAACGACGACCGTGCCCGCGTGTCCTACCCGCCCTTCACATCGACGGCGAACCTCGAACACCTGGCGACGGCACTCGTCGCCGACCTTCGTGTGGCCGCGGTTCGATTCCCCGATGACGCCCCATTGACCACGTTGATCTCCGAGTTGCGCTCACAGAATACGTATTTCGACACACTGTGGCGCTCCGGAACGGCGGGCCAGCACGCCACCGACCGCAAGACGATCCACCACGACACTGTCGGCGACATCACTCTGGACTGCGACGTTCTCAACGCTCCTGGATCCGATCTTCGGATCGTCGTCTATACCGCTGCAGCCGGCTCTTCGGACGCGGAGAAGCTCGAGTTTCTGCGCGTCGCTGCGGGGGTGGCCACTGCAGGACACTGAGACGCTTCCCACTGTGCGCTACATTTCGACACGCTGTCTCGTCGTAAGGACATGAACGCAATGAAGATCGCAGTAGCAGGTGGAACCGGTGCCGTCGGAAGGCATGTCGTAGATGTCGCCCGTGAGAGTGGACACGATGTCGTCGTGCTCACTCGGTCGAACGGGGTGGATCTCGTGTCCGGATCGGGCCTTGCCGACGCGCTCACCGGAGTCGACGCCGTCATCGACGTCGCGTCGAAGCAGACGATGTCGGCAAAGGAATCAACGCAGTTCTTCACGACGGTGACACGCAATCTTCTGGCCGCCGAGAAGGCTGCGGGCGTGGCGCACCATGTGGCACTGTCGATCGTCGGATCCGACCAAGCCCCCTACGCGTACTACGCAGGGAAAGTGGCGCAGGAGAAGGCGATCGGAGTCGGCGACATTCCCTGGACCGTCCTACGCGCGACTCAGTTCCACGAATTCGCAGGACAGATATACGGTCAGGTCAAGCTCGGTCCGTTCGTCGTCGTTCCGAAGATGCGCTCACAGCCGATCGCCGCAAGAGAAGTCGCCGAACGTCTGGTCGATATTGCCGAAGGCACGCCCGCAGGGTTGGTTCCGGATCTCGGCGGCCCGTGCGAGGAGCAGATGGTGGACATGGTTCGCGACTACGCTGCCACGCTCCCGGGTAAGCATTGGGTGCTGGAGCTTCCTGTTCCCGGCGCCTACGGACAGGCGATGCGCGACGGCACGCTGGTGCCCGGTCCCGGCGCCGACCATGGAACGCAGACCTTCCGCGACTGGCTTGCCTGACACCCCCACAGCTCCTGAACCCGGAGGACGCAGGTAACTCTTCGGGTGAAATCCGATGATTTTCGCCACCGTTGAGCCAACCGGGTCCATGATGACGTTGACCACCACCGATGCTGGCTCCAAGAAAGCTGGGTTCGCATGACGCAGCCTGCAGAAAATCACACCGCGAAAGTCATCGGCGTCACCATTGCCGCTGCAGTCGGCGGCTTCTTGTTCGGTTTCGACAGCTCGGTCGTAAACGGGGCGGTCGACTCGATACAGGAGAACTTCGGCCTCAGCTCGTTCGTCACCGGATTCGCCGTCGCCATCGCACTGCTCGGCTGCGCCGTCGGAGCCTGGTTCGCCGGCCGGCTCGCGGACAGTTGGGGACGCAAGCGCGTCATGCTGCTCGGGTCTGCCCTGTTCACCATCTCTTCGGTCGGGTCGGGATTCGCTTTCAGCATCCCCGATTTGATGCTCTGGCGCGTGCTCGGTGGGCTGGGAATCGGTATAGCCTCCGTCATCGCCCCCGCCTACATCTCGGAGATCGCACCGGCCCGCTACAGAGGCGGCCTCGCATCACTGCAGCAGCTCGCAATCACCGTTGGAATTTTCGCGGCACTCCTGTCCGACGCCGTACTGCAGAACGCGGCAGGCGGCCCGTCGAACGACCTGTGGTTCGGCATGGAAGCCTGGCGATGGATGTTCCTCGTGGGCGTAGTCCCTGCCCTCGTCTACGGATTCCTGGCCACACTCATTCCGGAGTCGCCGCGATACCTCGTCGGCAAGCATCTGGACGAAGAAGCTGCCCGTGTACTCGCCGAGATCACCGGCGAAGTCAATCCGGCCGAACGAGTCAAGGAGATTCGACTCACGCTGCGGCGCGAGGCGAAGTCGTCGTTCAGCGATATCCGTGGTCCGAAGTTCGGCCTTCAGCCGATCGTCTGGGTCGGCATCACGATGGCAATCCTGCAACAGCTCGTCGGCATCAACGCCATCTTCTACTACTCGACGACGCTGTGGAAGTCGGTCGGGTTCACCGAAAATCAGTCTTTTGTCACCTCGGTGATCACATCGGTCATCAACGTCACCATGACCTTCGTCGCGATTCTCTTCGTCGACAGATTCGGGCGGAAGAATCTCCTTCAGATCGGCTCGATCGGAATGTTCGTCGGCCTCGTGCTGGCTGCGGTGTCGTTCACTCAGGCCACCGGTTCGGGTGACGAGCTGACGTTGCCCGCGCCATGGGGAACGATCGCACTGATCGGTGCAAATCTGTTCGTAATCTTCTTCGCGGCCACCTGGGGTCCGATCATGTGGGTCATGTTGGGCGAGATGTTCCCGAACAACATGCGCGCGGTTGCCCTCGGAATCAGTACCGCCGCCAACTGGGTAGCGAATTTCGCCATCACACTTGCATTCCCGCCGTTGACCGACTCGATCGGTCTCGGATTCATCTACTCGTTCTTCGCGTTCTTCGCATTGCTCTCGTTCTTCTTCGTCAAGTTCAAGATCCGCGAGACCAAGGGCATGGAACTCGAGGACATGATCCTGTAACCCTCACGAGGAGGCACCGTCATGCCGATGTTCGTCGTCGAATACTCCTATACCACCGACACGTCGGGCGGCCGCGACGATCACCGCACCGATCACCGCGCGTGGGTTCACGAGATGGTGCGCCGAAAAACCATTCGATCCTCGGGGCCACTTGCCGACCACAGCGGCGCGATGTTCATCGTGCAGTCGGCCGACAAGGATGCGGCTGCACGATTGTTCGCACACGATCCGTTCACCCGCGCCGGTTTGGTCGAGGACATCCGAATAACCGAATGGTCGCCCTCGGCCGGCGAGTTCAGCGGTTGAGGGTCAACAGGGTCAGAGAGCCTTCGCCCATCCGGCGATTCGCTGGGTCAGATCCGATGCAGTGAGCCCGAGTTCGAGGTGGATCTGTTCGCGCGACGCGTGATCGAGGAACCGCTGGGGCACTCCCACATCGCGGCACACAGTGTCGACACCCACCGCTCTGATGGCGGCGGACACGCTCGAACCGATTCCGCCGTGGACACCGGAGTCCTCCAGTGTTACAACCAGTTTGAACTCCTCCGCGAGCTTCAGGAGAGATTCCGGTACCGGCAGGACCCACCTCGGATCAACCACCGTCACCGACAGACCGAGCTCGGTGAGCCGTGCTGCCGTCTCGATCGCCAACACCGAGAACGCACCGACGGCCACCACGAGGACGTCCTTTCCGGCCGACTCCGGCTCGACGAGAACATCGACGATGCCATCGAGCCGACGGACCGCCGGAATATCCTCGCTGACAGCACCTTTCGGGAACCTGAGTGCCGTCGGGCCGTCGGCGACCGCGAGCGCCTCACCCAACTCCTCGCGCAACGTCGCACAGTCACGCGGTGCAGCCACGCGCATACCCGGCACGATTCCGAGAAGGGACATGTCCCACATTCCGTTGTGACTCGCGCCGTCCGCACCGGTTACGCCCGCACGATCGAGAACGAGAGTGACCGGCAGGTTCAACAAAGCAACGTCCATCAAAAGCTGATCGAACGCGCGATTGAGAAATGTGGAGTAGACAGCGACGACCGGATGCAGTCCACCGAGCGCGAGACCGGCTGCTGAGGTCATCGCATGCTGTTCGGCGATACCGACGTCGAACAGTCGGCCGGGGTACTTTTCACCGAATGCCGCAAGTCCCGTAGGTCCGGCCATCGCTGCCGTGATTGCCACGATGTCCTCGCGCTCGGCCGCCTGATCGATCAGCTCGCGGGAGAACACCGACGTCCAGTCCGGCGCCGACTTCGACCGGGCTCGACCGGTCAGTGGGTCGATCACGCCGGTGGCGTGCATCTGATCTGCAACGTTGTTCTCGGCGTGCGCGTAGCCCATGCCCTTACGAGTGACCGCGTGCACGATCACTGGGCCGCCGTAGGATTTCGCACGCCGAAGCGCCGACTCGAGTGCCTGTTCGTCGTGGCCGTCGACCGGTCCGAGGTACTTGATACCGAGGTCGGTGAAGAGAACCTGCGGGCTGATCGCATCTTTCACGCCGGCTTTCATGCCGTGCAGCATCGCGTACGCGGTCTTCCCGACGAGGGGAATCTTCCGGACGATGCGACGCCCGTTGTCGAGAATTCGCTCGTATCCGGGCTGAAGACGAAGCGCTGCGAGATGTTCGGCCAGACCGCCGATGGTCGGCGCATACGACCGACCGTTGTCGTTGACGACGATGACGACCGACCTGTCCCTGCCCGCGGCGATGTTGTTCAGAGCTTCCCAACACATCCCGCCGGTGAGAGCGCCGTCGCCGACGATGGCGACGACGTGACGATCGCTCTGTCCGGTCAGTTCGAAGGCCTTGGCAAGGCCGTCCGCATAGGACAGCGACGCGGATGCGTGCGAGGACTCGACCCAATCGTGCTCGCTCTCCGCGCGCGAGGGATATCCGGACAGTCCACCTTGCTTGCGGAGGGTGTCGAACGCGCCCATCCGCCCGGTGATCATCTTGTGCACGTACGCCTGGTGGCCGGTGTCCCAGATGATCGGGTCGCGAGGCGAATCGAAGATCCGGTGCACCGCGAGAGTCACCTCTACGACCCCGAGGTTCGGACCGAGATGCCCGCCCGTGGCGGACACCGTCTCGACGAGGAACTCGCGTATTTCCTCGGCAAGATCCGCCATTTCGGACGGGTCGAGGCGGCGCAAGTCCTCAGGCGTCTGGACCCTGGCTAGGACACCCAACGAGATCGCTCCCTCCGGCCGGTAAATCTTCGGTTACAGCACACGTACACGACATCGACGAACTATCGATCCCCACAGTCTACGTAACGTGTCGTAGAGCGAACCCGAACTTCACGCGTAACTCGACAATACTGCCGCCGGGTCACGGTTCCCAACTACGGCGACGCGTCGGTGATCACAGTCGAAATGCGAGGTCGAAGCATAGGGTTGCCTCATGCCGACTGTCGTCGATCAGATTTTGCAGCACGTGTTCGACAGCTGCCGAGACAACACCTCGGGCGCTGTCGCCGACTACATTCCGGAACTGGCCGCGGTGACGCCGGACGGGTTCGGAATTGCGTTGGCCACAAGCGACGGATACGTCTACGAAGTGGGCGACACATCTGTCCCGTTCACGATCCAATCGATCTCGAAACCGTTCACCTACGGTCTCGCACTCGCCGACCGCGGTGAAGCGGCAGTTGCCGCAAAGATCGACATCGAACCGTCAGGGGAACCGTTCAACGAGATCAGTCTCGACCCGATCACCGAACGCCCGCGCAACCCCATGATCAACGCAGGTGCCATCACGTCGGCGTCGTTGATCGCCGGACGAAGCGGGGAAGAACGTTTCGAACGCATCAGGAGTGCCTACTCGCGCTACGCCGGGCGTCGGCTCTCGTTCAATCCCGACGTGTACTCCTCCGAAGCTCGCACCGGAAACCGTAACCGCGCCATCGGCTACATGTTGCGCTCGTTCGACATCATCACCGGCGATCCCGACGATGCTGTCGACCTGTACTTTCGGCAATGTTCGATCGACGTCACCGCCACGGACCTGGCCATGATGGCCGCCACCATGGCGAACAACGGACTCAACCCACGAACTCACGAACGCGCGCTCGCCCCTGCGCTGGTCGAACGTGTACTGAGCGTCATGACGACGTGCGGGATGTACGACGGCGCGGGTGACTGGGTCGCGCGGGTAGGGATGCCTGCCAAAAGCGGCGTCGGTGGCGGCATCCTCGCGGTACTACCCGGCCAGATGGGGATAGCCGTCTACTCACCACGCTTGGACCAGCATGGAAACAGCGTCCGAGGGGTCGATGCGTGTCGTGAACTGTCCAAGAAACTGGAACTGCACTTCCTGCACGTCACACGCGCGGCACGGTCGGCGATACGCGGCCGGTACACGATTGCCGAGACGCCTTCCCGGCGCAGACGCAGTGAGATCGAGCAAGCCGCGATCGCCGAATTCGGACACAGGGCGCGGATCTACGAACTGCACGGGGATCTTCTGTTCTCCGGCGCCGAGACCGCGGTGCGTGAAATCGGAAACCTCGACGAAGATCTCGACGCGCTCGTCATCGACGTCCGAGGCGTCGACGAAGTCAGCGACATCGCCCGAGCGATGTTCGACAGTCTGCGTACGCAGTTGGCCGACCGCGGCTGCCGCGCGTCCCTCGTCGATCCGCGTGCCGTCATGGGAAAGACTGCGTCGAGCGTGAATCCCAAGGGCGCCGACGGGCGTGTCTTCGGTGATCTGGGATCGGCGATGCAGTGGGCCGAGGAGATCCTGCTCGACCGCTATTGCGTAGGACCTCGACAGCCCGAAGTAATACTCCCCCAGGATCATCCGGTTCTCAGCGGTCTGGATCCGCAGAGGTATGCACAGGTGGCCGAGGTGTTGAGCATGCGAAGCTACGCCCGCGGCGACGTCATCGTTCGGACCGGCGATCCTGCGGCGGGATTGTTCCTCATCCTCGCGGGACAGGTCTCCTCGACGTTCACCGCACCCGGGGGGTCACGCCACCGGATCTCGACGCTCTCGCCAGGTATGAGCTTCGGAGAAATGCCGTTGCTGGCAAAGACACACTTCATTCTCGACTTTCGCGCCGACACACCGCTGTCGGTCGCAGTGATCGAGGTGGCGGACTTCGACGCACTCACCGCCGACGCGCCGGAGGTCAAACTGGACCTGCTGACCAACCTCGCCACAGGCGCTTACATGCAGATGAACACAGCGATCAAGTCGCTCGGACAGTTCGATCCCGAACGCTGACGAGATGCGTCCGGGATCGACAGCCGCTTTTTCAGGCGTCGAGGGTCGCCATAGTCAGTACTTCGGTGGGCTGCGGTGAGCCACCCGCTGGTTCGAGCGAGAATGCGAAATTGGTCGCTTGGCCCATACCCTCGATGACCGTGCCGTCGCCTGCGGTCAACTGCTCCGGAGTCACGAGCCCGACGGACCGAGGTGTGCCGTCGACGAACCACATCTGATAGTCCTGGCCTGCAGCAGGCGCGGCAACCCCGTCGAGTTTCACCACGACCGAATTCGAATCGCGGGAGTACGAGATAGTCGCGGTTCCACCACCGGGGAATTCGGCAGTGGTCTCGCGAGCGTCGGGTGCAGCCACGATCTGCTCCGCCTGACTCGGCGTCGAATCGTTGCCGAGTACCTGCGTCGCCACGACTCCGCCACCTACCGCAACAACGACGGCGGCCGCCGCAGCCATCATGGACATACGCACGCGGTTGCTCCGACGTTCGCGATGACGACGCATGCTGCTGACGTTCGACTCCACAGGCTGCGGAACCACCTGCACAGCACTCGGGAGCTCTTCCAGTACACGGGTTTTGAGGTAAGCAGGCGGATCGACCGCATCGAGCACCGACATCAGTGCCAACGTTTCCTGGATTTCGCTGACCAAGATGTTGAACTGAACGCGCGCGGTGTCGTTGACCGAAACGAGGTCCCGTTCGATGTCGGCCTCTTCGGCCGAGCTCACGGCGTGAAGCGCATAGACCTCAGCCGAATCCAGCAGCCGCTGTCGCGATGCTTCGCTCATGAGGGTGTCACCCCCAGACATGTCTTCAACTTGATCAGTCCATCCCGTATTCGCGATTTGATCGTCGGCACGGCCACTCCGAGCCGTTCTGCTACCTCGCGGTAGGTCCATCCGCTGTAGTAGGCCATTCGGACCGATTCACGCTGTGTATCGGTCAGTGTGTCCAAGCATGCAATCACTGCGTCCGACTCGAGTCGCTGCGTCACCGCTTCGAGCACCTCGTCGTGCTCGGGTGTGTGGCTGATCGCTCCGTACGCGGCTTCGCGGTCGGTTCCGGATTGCTCGGATCGAACTCTGTCCACCGCTCTGCGGTGAGCGAGGGTCATGATCCAGGCGAGCGGGCTTCCCTGGTTCGGGTCGTAATTGGGAGCCGACCGCCAGATCTGGAGGAAAACTTCCTGCGTCGTCTCCTCGCTGTATCCAGGGTCGCGAAGCACTCGCAGAACCATGCCGTAGACGCGCGCCGACGTGGCGTCGTACAACTCACCGAACGCCCGCTGATCGCCTGCGGCAACAGCGGCCATGAGTCGACGAAGTCGTTCGGCCTCGTCTGCACGAAGATTGCGCAGTTGCGCGCTGGGAACTGCGCAAGCCTGGCCGTCCTCGACCACCGACGGGTTGTCTTCTGATTCCGGCGTCCCCCACAGCGGTGAACCCGAAGTCGGATCGGTGCTCACCGGAACAAGGTCCCATCGGAATAGACTCTGATCGCGTTCATTGATCAAGAGAGTAGTGCTCATGTAGCTCTCACACCGAAACCTCCGCGTTTTCCCGCCGCACAACATATTCGGTACACCGTGCGAAACGGATGGCTACGCGGGAAAATGAATTGCATCAGGCGTCCAATTCGGACAACGTTGGAGGAATGGGACACATGCCGGCTATCGAGACAACGGGCCTGATCAAACGGTTCGGCGACACCGTCGCAGTGGATGGAATCGACCTGTCGGTCCCGTCCGGTGGTGTATACGGAGTTCTGGGGCCCAACGGAGCGGGCAAGACCACGACGATACGGATGCTCGCGACGCTCCTTCCGATCGATGGCGGGTCCGCGCGTGTCCTCGGCCACGACGCATCGACCGAGGCGGACAGCATTCGGAGCAAGGTATCGCTGACGGGGCAGTTCGCCTCTCTGGACGAGGACCTCACCGGCACCGAGAACTTGATCCTCTTGGCGCGGCTCTACGGCTATTCCCGTCCCGCAGCACGCTCGCGAGCAGACGAGCTGCTGACTGCTTTCGGAATCGCCGACGCCGGCGGTCGCCAGGTCAAAACGTATTCGGGCGGAATGCGCCGCCGGATCGATATCGCAGCGAGCATCATCGTCACACCAGAGCTGATCTTTCTCGACGAACCGACCACCGGGCTCGACCCACGCAGCCGCAATCAGGTCTGGGACATCGTGCGTGCCCTTGTCGCGGGCGGGACAACGGTCCTTCTGACGACCCAGTACCTCGACGAAGCCGACCAGCTTGCCGGCAGGATCGCGGTCATCGATCACGGAAAGGTGATAGCCGAGGGCACCACGGGCGAGCTCAAGGCGTCCGTCGGCGCCGGATCTCTTCACGTACGCGTTGTCGATCCGGCTCGACGCGCCGATGCTGCCGCGATCCTGAGATCACTGTTGTCCGAGGCAGTTGTCGAGGAACCCGACCCTGTAGCCCTGTCCGCCCGTCTGAATCACGCATCCTCGGTTGCCGCCGCGCTACCGGCGTTCGAGGACGCCGATATTGCGGTGGCGTCGTTCGCGATCGGACAGCCGAGCCTCGACGAGGTATTTCTCGCACTCACCGGCCATGCCGCAGACGACGAATCGATCACCGAAACGGAGATTTCTTCATGACCACGACGTCGACTCGGAAGTCCGACACGTCCGCCTCGGTCGCGGATGTTCTTCGTAGCGGCTCGACCCGGCCTGCTCGGCCGAGTGCAGTGGCAAGTTCGTTGTCCTTCGGCTGGCGGGCTCTGCTCAAGATCAAGCACGTACCCGAGCAACTGTTCGACGTGACGATGTTTCCCATCATGTTCACGCTGCTGTTCACATACTTGTTCGGCGGCGCGCTGGCGGGATCCACCGAGGCCTACATCCAGTTCCTGTTGCCAGGAATTCTGGTCCAGACCGTGGTCATGATCACGATGTACACCGGCGTGACGTTGAACAAAGACATCGAGAAGGGTGTGTTCGATCGCTTTCGGTCGCTTCCCATCTGGCGCCCGTCACCGCTCGTCGGCGCTCTGCTCGGCGATGTGGTTCGCTATTCGCTCGCATCGGTGATCGTGCTGATCCTCGGCGTGATCATCGGTTTCCGCCCGGACGGAGGCATCGTCGGCGTCGTACTGTCCATCGCGCTTCTGCTCGTCTTTTCGTTCTGCCTGTCCTGGGTGTGGACGATGATCGCGATGATCGTGCGCACCGAGGCCGCAGTCATGGGCGTATCGATGTTCATTCTGTTTCCGCTGACGTTCGCCAGCAACATCTTCGTCGATCCGCAGACCATGCCGGGTTGGCTCCGCGCGTTCGTCGAGGTCAACCCGGTCAGCTTTCTCGTCACGTCGATTCGATCCCTGATGAACGGGGAACCGGACGGCACAACGCTGCTTGTGACGGCTGCGATGTGCGCAGGTTTCCTCGTGATCTTCGGTCCGATCACGATGCGGCTCTACAACCGCAAGACCTGACGGTCAGTGCGCGTGCCCGGCCGTTGCACGCGCGCGATGCCGACGGACTGCGTCGCGATTGGAACACACCGTGCCGCAGTACCGTTGACGGCCGGTCCTCGAGACATCGGCGAACACCAGCACGCAGTCCTCGGCGGCACAGCGTCCCAGCCGATTCATCCCGCGCCCGGTCAGGTGCAGCGCAGTCCCCACACTCACCAGAGCGCGTAACACCGATCCGAGTGGAATGTTCGGGTCGCGATAGTGCATGTGCCAACCGTCACCGGCGTGGTTCGTCAGCCGAGGGTACGCCGACGCCCGAGCGAGCAGACCGTTCAAGATGTCGGCCCGCTCGACGTCGGTTTCGGCATCGACGACCGTCGCCCATTCCGCGAGAAACGCTGCGGTGTCGACGAGATCGGCGTCGCTGGGGACGGTATCGACCACTAGACCGCCCCCGGCGCATCGCTCGCCGAGCTCGGCCGGCGTCATCGGTGGCGAGTTGAACAAAGAAACACCCAACTGAACCGCATATTCGCCGTAAGGGTTGATGTGCATAAGACCATTACAGCACAGTGGATGACATGCACACAGACACAACCACCGAATCCCATCCGCACAACTGGACGACGGCGAGCAGCCACAACACGAGCGAAGGAACGGTCAGCTACCAGCACTGTCGGTGCGGAGCACAACGCATACTCGCACGCACGTCATCGACACACGTACCGGTGGCGGTCGTCGCCGGCCGCTGAGAACTGCGGGTTTGCCGGGAGCTTCGGGTCCTTACTTGACCCGATCGGCGATCAGCGGCACGACCGCGTCGATCGCGTAGCGTACCGACAGTATGGAGTTGGTGGAGTACGACTTTGCGATCATCGGGTCTTCGAACACCAGCGATCGACCATCGCGCACCGCCGGGATGTTCTGGAACAGCGGGTTGTCCGTCACCTCCGACGGGGACTTCTCGATCGGGAAGATCACCACGACGTCGGCGTCGAGCAAGCCGAGTTCTTCCTCGGAGATCGGGACCGAAAAGCCCTTGGGGGTCAGCGCGTCGATGGCTGGATTGGACACGAATCCGAGCTTGCGCATGAACAACAGCCTCGAATTGTCGGCAATGTACGCACCGTAACCCGTCCCACTGAACGCTCCCACGGTGATCGTCCGACCCGCGAACTCAGGATTCGCCTCTGCCGCAGCGGCGAAGTCCGTTTCGAGCCCCGCGAGAAGGTCCGCCCCCGCGTCCGACTCCCCCAATGCCGCCGACACCATCGTCACCTGCTGCTCGATGGTGGTCAAGTAGTTGTCCGCACCCTCGGGAAGAGCGATCGTGGGTGCGATCTGCGAAAGCTTGTCGTAGCGATCCTGGTCACCCGAACTCTTCGTATCGAGGATGACGTCGGGCTCCAATGCGGCCACTGCCTCGTACGACGGTTCCTGCGTACCGATCAACACGGGCGCTTGCTCGTACAACCCGTCAGCCCACGGACCGACACCGTCGTCACCGAACGCAAGCCAGTCGCTCGCACCGACCGGCTGCACCCCGAGCGCCAATGCAGTCTCCGCGTCGGCCCACCCGAGCGCGACAACCCGCTGCGGACGCGTGTCGACAGTGACCTCGCCGAATTTCGTGTCGACCGAGACAGGAAACGCGGAGTCGGAGGAGGACTGCTCGGCGCTGTCGTCCGAATTCTCGGACACCGACGAACATGACACGACCACGCCTACTGCGGCAATCGCGGACAACATCGAGATGGCGGTCACAATTCGGGACTTACGATTCCGTTGGATCACCGGAAAGAACTTACGTGAGTGACTCGCGCATCGGTCGAGTCAGCTAACGGACGAAACGTCCGATGCACTCGACATGATGGCTCAGGGGGAAGGCGTCGAACGCTCGCACCTCGTCGAGGTGATAACCCGCATCTGCGAAAAGTTTCGCGTCGCGCGCGAACGATGCCGGGTCACAGCCGATGTGAACGATGCGGTCGGGTCGCCGGGACGCGACTGCGGCGACCACTTCCTTGTCCGCTCCCGATCGGGGCGGATCGAGGACGACGACGGTCGGCGTGGGCAACGCGTCGACGCTCCTCTCGACCCTCCCCGGGGTGAACCTCACCTGGGGTATGTCTTCGAGGGCACGGGCGCCGTCGGACGCGGCGCGACGGGAGAATTCGACGCTGATCACCTGTCCGCCCGTACCGACGTCGTCGGCAAGGATCGCCGCGAACACTCCGACGCCGCCGTACAGATCCCAGGCGACGTCGCCGTCGCTCATCCCGGCCCATTCGCGCACCACGTCGCTGTAGACCTGCGCTGCACCGCGATGCGCCTGCCAGAATCCTGTTGCGTCGAGCTCCCACTCGCGACCCGACACCGTCTCACGCACCCGCCCGGTACCGATGACCGGTTTCTCCGCACGGGTCTTGGCCGATGCAGCACGACGGGCTGACGCACCTCGACGTCCGGGCGATCGCCTTCCTGTGTTCGACACCGCGGGCGCGGCTATCTCGACGACGTGCCGATCCCCCGCGCTGTCTACGGCGACCGCCAATTCGGAGCCCGGTCGCCACCGAGCCTCGGCCAATCCGTCGTATGCGCCGGGCATTGCCTGCGGGC
The DNA here is from genome assembly GCF_003641205.1 of Rhodococcus sp. P1Y. Lineage (NCBI taxonomy): Bacteria > Bacillati > Actinomycetota > Actinomycetes > Mycobacteriales > Nocardiaceae > Rhodococcus > Rhodococcus sp. P1Y. Next base: position 3,458,061 of record NZ_CP032762.1, on the reverse strand, counting down.
AGCTCAGGTCGGTCACGATCGTCGAACTTCTGTACCGGTGGAAGCCGGGACGGCCTGCGCCGTCCACCGCGAGCCGCACTCTGGTGCGCCATCCGGCACCCGAACCCGTGTGCGGAAGTTCCTCGACGGTCACCTCCCGCTCGATTCCGGCGATCCGGCGCAGCTGCTCCTGTAGCACCGACGATTTCATCGCCCGCCCAACGGCAAGAGTGGTGTGCGAGTAATCGCAGCATCCGGAACCGCCCGGACCCGATATCGAGCACAGCGCAGCGATTCGGTCGGGCGAGGCGGTCACGATCTCCACAGCGTCCGCCCGGCAGAACGATCCTCCACGATCTTCTGTCACCTTCGCCAGGACCGTTTCGCCTTCGAGGCCGTGGCGCACGAACAGCACACGACCGTCGTGTCGAGCAACGCAGAATCCTCCGTGGCCTGGTTTGCCGAGAGTCACCTCGACGGTCGTTCCGAACCAGCTGTCGGTCATCGTCACTTCCCCGTCTGCGGCTCGTAGCCACGGCGCGATGCGCCCGGTGCATTCTCGATACTTTCGCGCTTCGCGTTCGCCGAGGATCGCAACTGCCATGGAACGCTCGTCACCATGACTCCCGGCTGAAACAGCAAGCGGCTCTTCAGACGCAGGGCACTCTGATTGTGCAGAATCTGCTCCCACCAATGTCCGACGACATATTCGGGAATGAAGACCGTCACGACGTCCCGCGGCGAGTCACGTCGGACACGCTTGACGTAGTCGAGCACTGGCTTGGTGATTTCGCGATAGGGCGACTCCACGACCTTGAGCGGAACCGCTACGTCACTTGCCTCCCACTCCCGCACGAGCTGACGAGTGTCCGGCTCGTCGACGTTGACGGTGATTGCTTCCAGGGTGTCGGGGCGAGTCGCTCGGGCGTAGGCCAATGCCCGGAGGGTGGGCATGTGCAGTTTGGACACGAGCACGATCGAATGTGTACGACTCGGCAACACGCCGTCCCACTCCTCGTTCTCGAGCTCGCGGGCCACAGTGTCGTAGTGCTTTCGGATCAACCGCATCAGCACGAATGCCGCGACCATCGCAACGATCGCAATCCACGCCCCGGCAGCGAACTTGGTGACGAGCACGATCACCAAGACGGTTCCCGTCAGGGCCAATCCGACGCTGTTCACGATTCGCGACCGGAACATACGTCGCCGCTGATCAGGGTCTTGTTCGACCCGCAGCAGGCGTGTCCAGTGCCGAACCATGCCTGTTTGGCTCAAGGTGAACGACACGAACACGCCGACGATGTACAGCTGAATGAGTTTGGTCACCTCGGCGTCGAACACCACGACGAACGCAATGGCGGCAGCGGAGAGAAAGAGAATTCCGTTGCTGAACGCCAGCCGATCACCACGAGTGTGAAACTGCCGCGGCAAGTAACGATCCTGAGCCAGGACCGAGCCCAGCACCGGAAATCCATTGAAGGCGGTGTTGGCAGCGAGGACGAGGATGAGGGCAGTCACCACGGTGATGAAGAAGAATCCGATCGGGAATCCGTTGAACACCGCCTCCGCGAGCTGCGCGACCAGAGTCTTCTGGTGGTAGCCGTCGGGTGCACCGATCAACTGCTCGGCCGGCTCGAGCGCGTACTTGATGCCGATTTTCTCGGCCAGCAGGATGATTCCCATCAGTAGCACGATTCCGATGCCGCCCAGAAGCATCAGCGTCGTTGCAGCATTACGCGACTTGGGTTTGCGGAACGCGGGCACGCCGTTGCTGATCGCTTCCACACCGGTCAACGCCGCGCACCCCGAGGAGAACGCGCGGGCGATGAGAAACGCGAACGCGATGCCGTAGAGGTGCGAGTCCTCGGCTTTCAGTTCGAAGCCCGAGGACTCGGCGTGCAACTGGTCACCGAGTACGTAGACGCGAAACAGCCCCCAGCCGAGCATCACGAACATCCCGATCATGAATGCATACACCGGTACGGCGAAGGCGGCACCCGACTCACGAATACCGCGCAGGTTCACCGACGTGATCAGCACGATCGCGATGACTGCGAACAACACTTTGTGCTGAGCGACGAACGGAGCAGCAGAACCGATGTTCGACGCGGCCGCCGAGACCGACACCGCGACGGTGAGCACGTAGTCGACCAAGAGCGCGCTGCCGACGGTCAACCCTGCCGTCGGCCCGAGATTGACCGTCGCGACCTCGTAGTCACCGCCGCCCGACGGATAAGCGTGAACGTTCTGTCGGTAACTGGCCACGACGACTGCCATCACGACACAGACCGCGAGGCCGATCCACGGTGTGAGCGCGTACGCAGAAATCCCTGCCACGGAGAGAACAAGGAAGATCTCTTCCGGTGCGTAGGCGACCGAGGACATGGCGTCCGACGCGAACACCGGTAGTGCAATGCGCTTCGGGAGGAGGGTGTGACCTAGCTTGTCACTGCGAAACGGCCTACCGAGCACGAGCCGCTTGGCGGCGGTCGAGAGCTTGGACACGGTGAAAGCGTAGGCGCTCGAATTCCTCGTCGAACACCGGAGCGTCCAAACGCGCCGAGCGGTGCCCTTTCGGACCCGAAATGCCCGGTTCTGCCAAACCCCAAGCCGTCCGCGCTCGATTACCGCGTTGAGGCCCGTTACGTTGGTGTCGTCGTGTGATCATGTTCCGAGCGCCGGGACGAAAAGCGATTCGAATGGAGCTGTGCCTGTGTACGTAGTGGTGATGGGGTGCGGCCGTGTCGGTGCATCACTGGCTGGCGCTCTCGCGCGGATCGGACACGAGGTCGCCGTCATCGACCGTGACGAGACAGCGTTTCTCCGCTTGGACCCGTCCTTCGACGGTCATCGCGTCGTGGGGATGGGGTTCGATCGCGATGTGCTCGTCAAGGCTGGCATCGAGAAGGCCGAAGCGTTCGCAGCGGTGTCGTCCGGCGACAACTCGAACATCATCGCGGCTCGCGTGGCGCGCGAAACTTTCGGTGTCGAGAAGGTGGTAGCGCGCATATACGACGCCAAGCGCGCGGCCGTGTACGAACGGCTCGGAATTCCCACAGTCGCGACGGTCCCGTGGGCTACGGATCGATTCCTGCACAACCTACTGCGAGACGACCCGACCACCAAGTGGCGCGACCCCTCGGGCAGCGTCGCGGTAGTTCTTCTCGACATTCACGAGGGTTGGATCGGCAAGAAGCTCTCGTTCCTGGAGGACTCGACACGGTCGCGTGTGGCCTTTCTCATCCGCTTCGGCACAGGACTGCTGCCCGACAAAAAGACAGTGATCCAGTCCGAGGACGAGATCTACGTGGCCGCGGTCTCCGGCACGGTTGCCGAAGCCATTGCGTTGGCATCCAATCCACCTCCGTCCGATGACTAGTCCTTCAGCCGCCCCTCACAGAGACGGAATTTCATGAGAGTCGCAATTGCAGGCGCGGGAGCCGTCGGGAGATCCATTGCCCGAGAGCTGATTCGAAGCGAGCACTCGGTGATGCTGCTCGAACGCAAGCTCGATCACGTCGACAAGGACGCGATCCCCGAAGCCGAATGGGTACTCGCCGACGCCTGCGAGCTGTCCCTGCTCGAAGCCTCACGGCTCGAAACGTACGACGTCGTCATCGCGGCAACTGGAGACGACAAAGCCAATCTCGTGCTCAGCCTGCTGGCGAAGACCGAGTTCGGCGTCAACCGCGTCGTCGCACGTGTCAACGATCCGCGCAACGAATGGTTGTTCGACTCGTCGTGGGGAGTCGATGTAGCGGTCTCGACACCACGCATGCTGGCATCGCTCGTCGAGGAGGCTGTGTCGGTGGGCGATCTGGTGCACCTGATGACGTTCCGCAAGGGGCAGGCGAACCTGGTGGAGGTGACACTTCCTGAGAACACGCCGCTCGCAGGAAAACCCGTCCGAAAGCTCGCACTTCCCCGCGACGCTGCGCTGGTCACCATTCTGCGCGGAGGGAGGGTGATCGTTCCCCAACAGGACGACCCCCTCGAAGGCGGAGACGAATTGCTGTTCGTCGCCTCGGTCGAGGTCGAAGGAGAATTGCGTAAGGCCGTGGGTCTGCAATGACCATCTCACGGGAGACCGCGGTGGTCACCGACAACGCCGAGAACTCGCGGTACGAGATCATCGCAGGCAACCAAGTGGCAGGAATCGAGAAGTACTCACGTCACGAGAACGTCGTGACCTTCCTGCACACCGAGATCTATCCTCAGTTCGAGGGATTGGGTTTCGCCGGCAAGTTGGTGAGCGAGGCGCTCGACGATCTCCGCGAGCGGGGACTGCGTGTTCGTCCCGAATGCCGCTACGTGGTGAGCTTTCTCACGAAGCATCCCGAGTATCAGGATCTCGTGGAATGAGTTCCGGCTCCGGTCGCTCTGCCTGCTCTTCCAGTGCGCGATCGGCCCGTCGAACAGCCCAGAATGTGATCAACAGCGCTACCCCGGTGAGCGGCCAACCCATGCCGATCCGCGCAACCGCCAGCCATCCTGTCTGGTCTGCATCGTAGAGCTGCGATTGGACCAGGTAGCGAGCGCCGAACACGACGGCCCATGCGAACGTGGCGATGTCGTACGACACCACAGCCCGTCGGTTGCTTCGCCAGGACGTGCCCTTGCTGTTGAGGTAACCCCACGCGACACCGACCAGCGGCCACCGCGCGATCATCGAGATCACGAACACACCTGCATAGGCCAGCGACGTGTAGATGCCAAACAGGAAGTAGCCCTTCGCGTCACCGGTTCGGTAGGCGATGAACGCGCAAATTCCGACGCCGAAGAAACCCGAAATCGCAGGCTGGATGGGCGCCCGTTTCACCAGCCGCCAGACCATGACCCCCAGCGCAACGGCGAGCGCTGACCAGATTGCCGCCGCCAAGCTGTCGAAAATGCTGTTGACCGGCACGAACACCAACACGGGCAGCGTCGATGCAACGAGACCGGTCAGCCCACCGAGCTGTTCGAGAATGGTCTGCTTGCGGTCCTCGACGGGTCCGCCTTCACTGTCGGTCACGGCTACGAGCGTGCCACACCGCGTCGGCGGCGCCGAGGAAGGGCGTCAGGAATCGTCGCGAAGCTCGTAATACGGGTTGTAGACGATCTTCCGACCGTCGCGCTCCCCTACACGGCCGCGAATGAGGACCGTCTTACCCGGTTCGATACCCGGAATTTTGCGACGGCCGATCCACACCAGCGTCACAGGATCGGTTCCGTCGAAGAACTCTGCTTCGATGTTCGCGTTGGCCGCCTTCGAACATGCGTCGACACTGCGAAGTCGGCCGAACATCGTGACCTCGTCGCCGCGAGAGCAATCGCATGCACGCTGCGCGCCGGACGCGTCAGGTGATTCCGCCATCTTTTCGGCATCGAGCTGCTCGACGTCCTCGGTCAACTTCCGCGTCAGCTTGCGAAAATATCCTGCGGCAGCGGGTGCCATTGCGCGCTCCTGGAGCATCGACGTCGGGTGCCACCGTCGGCGGCAGGTACGTCCGCCACTGTAGACCTGCAGAACCCGGGCGGCCAATCGCACCTGACGAGTGACCGCGGCGAATGAGATCCGCGCCACGCGTGCACAATCTCGGAGATGAGCGAATGGGCAAAACACGCCGTCGTCCTCCCAGGGACAGGGTCCGACGCACGGTTCGTCGCCGATGCGTTCGGGCGCGCGTTGTCGGCCGTGGGCGTGGTCACCGAAGCAGTCGAGCCGGACCCCACCGGGATCGTCGCATCCTACGAGTCGGCCCTCGTTGCGGCCTTCGACGCGCACGGGCCGATCATCGTGGGCGGAGTGTCGATCGGCGCGGCCGTCGCAACCGCGTGGGCATCGAGGTTTCCCGATCGGGTGTTCGCGATCCTTGCGGCGTTACCGCCGTGGATCGGGGCTCCGGACGGCGCACCTGCGGCTGCCAGCGCCAGATACACCGCGGCGAACCTGCTCGCGTCGGGACTCGACGACACCATCGCCGCGATGACCGACTCGACCCCCGGCTGGTTGGCCGACACCCTGTCGCGATCGTGGCGCGCGCAATGGCCGGATCTACCGACAGCTCTGATCGAGGCTGCCGATTTCGTGGCGCCCGATCGCCTGTCGCTGCGGGGCGTGCGTGCGCCCACCGCCATCGTGGCGGCCGTCGACGACCCCGTGCATCCCTTCGGAATCGCGGAGATCTGGAACACGGAGATTGCCGACTCTTCGCTGGCAGCCGTCACGCTGTCCGACATCGGTCACGACCCGGGCGTTCTGGGATTTCGAGCCGTCGACGCATTGACCGGGCTCCTCTGACGAGACCGCGGACGGATACGAACTCGTTTCAGCCCCCGAGCTGCTGCATCGCAGACCCCGACGATCCACGACGCGGTCCCTGAGTGGGACCGGCGGGAGCGTCAGGGGCGGGCTGGGCCGCGGGCGCAGGCTGGGCGGCTTGCTGCACGGGCTGGGCTTGTTGCGTTGCCTGCTGTTGCTGGGCAGCGGCGAGCTGCGCAGTCAATGCGGCCGGAAGAACGACCGGTAGCGGCGTGCGAACCGGATGTGGATCGGTCCCACGATCCACCACGGTTTGGGACAGAACGTCACGGGCGATCGTGACCAGCGGTGAATCGGCGCCGACGTTGCCTGCCGGGCCTGCCAGCACGCACCGAACCATCCACCGGTAGCCGTCGACGCCGATGAAGCGCAGATCCGCGTTGGCGGTGACGCCGTGCAGTTCGCGACCCCACGGGCCGGTTTCGACCGACACCTCGGATTTGTCGTTGCGGAGGGAAGTCGCGAGATCGGCGGCCACCTCGCGCCACTGGCCGGGCGATTTCGGCGCTGCGTACGCTGCAATCGTGATTCGTCCGTACTGCGTGACGACGTGCACGGCCGATGGAGCGCCGGCCTGAGTCATCTCGACCTGCAGCTGCCCGCCTGCGGGTAGCGGTACGAGGACGGATCCGAGATCGAGTCTCGTCTCGGCGAGGGAATCGCGAGTCTCGTCCAGCTCTTCGAGGTCGAACGGCCCCTGATCCGCGTCGAGCTGCTCACGCGGCTGGTCTTCGTCGATGTTCTCCTCGACCTCAGCGGCCGGTTCTCGGTCACCGAAGAAACCATTATCGGTCTCGGGCTCGTCTGCACTCTTCTTACGACGTCCGAACATGATCAGATCTTTTCCTCTCGAATCGATTCCAGCCCGGCGTGGCCGCCGCTCGAACCGTATCCAGCGCTGCCTCGCGAAGTGTCGTCGAGCGAGGAGACCTCGACGAACGTCACCAGTTCGACGCGCTGAACCACCAGTTGCGCGATCCGATCGCCTCGGACCAGATCGATGGTCTCTCGTGGGTCGAGGTTGATCAAACACACCTTGATCTCCCCGCGATACCCGGCGTCGATGGTGCCGGGTGCGTTGACAATCGACAACCCGGACCGCGCGGCCAAACCCGACCGCGGATGAACGAGTCCTACTGTCCCGTATGGAAGTGCAACCGCGATGCCGGTTCCGACGACCAGACGCTCGAAGGGGGCAATTGAGACGTCGGCCGTGATGTGCAGATCGACGCCTGCGTCGCCGTCGTGAGCTCGCGTCGGAATCGGCAGGTCCGCGTCCAGCCTCGTGACCCGCACCTGTGGAGGGGTCGACATCATGGAACCGGCCGCCGAGGCGACGGTCGCCGGTGTGCCGCTGTTGCTAGTCGAATCGTCGCTCACGTGCTCCGAGACTACGCTGCCCCCGACCTCGGTCCTCGCGAGACTGCGGCGGTCCGCGGCAGTCCGCGCAGTGACCGACCCACTTCGACCCACTAGTCTGGTGTACGTGCCACAGGACTCACAGCGCGATCTAGAATCCGACGCCCAGCCGAACAAGACGGCTGGGCACGAACTCCGTCACTCGGAGAAACTGTGGGTTCCGCTGTGGTGGTGGCCTGCCGGGCTCGCTGTCGGTGCCCTCCTCGCCGCCGAAGTGCATATGGGCGCACCCGGACTGCGCGCGTGGCTCCCCTACCTGCTGCTGCTTCCATTTCCGATCTGGGCACTCTACTGGTTGAGCAGGCTCACGGTGGAGGTCTCCCACGGTGGTGACGGCGGCGGCGAGCTACGCGTCGGGCGTGCTCACCTGCCGCTGAACGTTATCTCCAAGGCCGCGGTCGTGCCTGGAACAGCAAAAAGTGCGGCGCTGGGAAGGCAGCTCGATCCCCTTGCCTTCGTACAACACCGCACCTGGGTCAAACAGATGGTCCTGGTAGTTCTCGACGATCCCGACGATCCCACCCCCTACTGGCTGATCAGCACCAAACGTCCGGAGGACCTGGTCGCTGCACTGGCTCGGCCCACCCCCGGAGACCGCGCCTGAGCGGTCTCGGCCTCACCGTCGTGAAACGACGTTCGTCGCTGTCAGGCCGCGCAATCCCTGCACATGAGAATGCCGTTGGCATCGCTCGCCAGCCGGCTCCGGTGATGAACCAGGAAGCAGCTGGAGCAGGTGAACTCGTCGGCCTGTTTCGGAACGACCCGAACCGATAGTTCTTCGCCGGACAGATCTGCTCCGGGAAGCTCGAACGACTCCGCCGTGTCCGACTCGTCCACGTCGACCACCGCGGACTGCGCCTCGTTTCGGCGTGCCTTCAGCTCCTCGAGAGAGTCCTCCGAAACATCGTCGGATTCTGTTCTTCTCGGTGCGTCGTAGTCGGTTGCCATTGTTCTTTCGTACCCCTCGTCCTCGTGCGTGTGTTCGGTGCAAACGTCTCGCACTCGTTTCGATGAAGCGTCGGCCGTGGAGCATGTGCCCTTCGGCAATCTCCGCGCCTCGCGCTTCACCGTTTTGCGTTCTCGCCGTCGTACTTCAGTGATCCGGCTGGTCGATCCAACGAATGGCAATGATGGAAGGTGCCCGCGAAACTACCCGGATATTGCCCGTACGACCGCGGTTGAAACCCGATCGAGACATCACCCGCCATTGCCGTCCACCACGGTTGAGTCTCACTTTCGAAACCACCGGGGCCGCCAGACAATAGCCGAGTGAAGTGACTTTGGCGAAACCGCATCGCCGAGTCGATCTCTGCCGTCTTGCAATGATGGGTGAACACCACCGATGCGCCATACATTCCATGCCTTCGCAGCGAGCACATCGAGCGGGCCAACTACAGTGAGCACGCGCGCTCGAACTGTCGACGACAGGGCAGGCTCGCGTATTCGATCCTGGCGAAGGAAAGGCGCGTCCACACCGTGGTTTCAATGATCACCGAGGGCAAATCGTTCGACGATCGAGGCCGGCCCTTTCGGCGACGCCGCGCGCTGCCGATCATGATCGTCCTGCTCGCACTGGCGCTTCTCGGGGTGTTCACCTGGATTCGGGTCTTCACCTCAGGTGAAACGCTGGCCACGACTGTCGAGTGCAACGCTCCGTCCACTGCGCCGGCGACCGACGGAACCGTCCCTGCCCCCCTCGGTGAGCGGGTCGATCCGAACGCGCTCCTCGATGTCGAGCCTGCAGCGTTGTCGGCCACGAAGGTGCGTGTGTTCAACGCCAACGGTGAGCGGGGACAGGCTGCAACCGTTGCCGCAGATCTCAGCGAGTACGGTTTCGCGAGCGCACCGGACGTGCAGGTCGGAAACGATCCGGTCTACATCGACCAGAACATGCAGTGTCAAGGCCAGATCCGCTTCGGCGCGAACGGGCAGGCCGCGGCCAGTGCGGTGTGGCTGGCCGCACCCTGCGCCGAGCTGATCCAAGACGGCCGCGCCGACGACACCGTCGATCTGGCCCTCGGAACGTATTTCAAGAACCTGCAGCCGAATGCCGACGCCGAGTCTGTGTTGCAGTCCCTCGCAGGAATCACTCAGGGTTCGACGCCCGCGCCACTCGACATCGATCTGCTCGAAGCAGCCCGAACCGCCCGCTGCTGACGCTCACCGGGTTCGATCGGGTCCGGCTCTTCAGTCGACTGGAATCGGGTCCAGTGCGCCGATGGAGGCGAGACACTCGACGAACGCAGACCCGATGCCCGGGGCTGCCGCGATGGTCACTGCTCCCTCTTTGGTGGTCGAAGCAGCGCTGGGAAGCACGACTACCGCGCCCGCTTCCTCCGCGACGAGTGAGCCTGCCGCCCAGTCCCAGGGGCTGAGACCGTGCTCGAAGTGGGCGTCGACGGCGCCGGCCGCGACCATGCAGAGGTCGAGCGCAGCCGACCCCACGCGGCGGATGTCACGAATACGCGGCAGTAGTTCGGCGATGATTCGGCCCTGCGCCGTTCGCCGTTCCGCGCCGTAACCGAACCCCGTGGCCACCAATGCAAGTGAGACGTCGCCGACCGGGTTGCACACCAGATCGACCGGTTCCCCGCCAGACTGCGTCGCGGTGGCGCCAGCGCCCCTCGCCGCGCTGTAGACGATGTCACGGGCGACGTCGACCACGACACCGGCAACGCTGACGCCGTCCACCTGCGCGGCCACCGACACCGAATATGCAGGCAAGCCGTAGAGAAAGTTCACCGTTCCGTCGATCGGGTCCAGTACCCAGCGCGTCCCCGCAACCGAATCGGTACTGCCCCCGCCTTCCTCACCCAGAATTCGGTCGTCCGGTCGGCGTTCGGCGAGCAAGGAACGCAACAGCTGTTCGGTTTCGGTGTCCACCACGGTGACCGGGTCGGTCGGTGTGCTCTTCGTCGTCACCGCGGCTCCCGTGTCCGCGGTCCCCGAGTCCGCACCCGGCCCGAACACCTCAGGTCGCCTGGTGCGTACGTGCAACGCCGCTATGGACGCGACATCGCGGGCAATCTCCGCCAACTCACGATTCCGCGCCACGGTGGCGTCATCGAAGGATCCGGCGGTCTGGGTCGGTGATATCGGCACATGCACCATCGCATCACAGGACGACGCGATGGCACCACTCGGACGATTCGTCTTCGGCCATGGCACTACCGGTTCCGCTCGTCTTCGGCCATGGCACTACCGGTTCCGCCGCCGAGCACTATTCTCTGGAGGCACGGTTTTTTGTGGGTACAGCACTTTCTGCGCACGGATTCCCCGACACCAGGAGCACACGTCACATGACACAGGCAGTTTCGGAATCGACGCCGTCGGACGCACGCCAACGCCAGGGATTCGGCGTCGACGTCGGCGGCAGCGGTATCAAAGGTGGAATCGTGGACTTGCTCACCGGCGAACTCGTCGGCGACAGATTCAAGATCGACACTCCGCAACCGTCGACCCCGGACTCGGTGGCCGCGGTTGTCGCTCAGATCGCAGCTCACTTCGAGTGGACCGGACCGGTAGGCGTCACGCTGCCCGCTGTTGTGACGAACGGGGTCGCACGATCGGCGGCGAACATCGACAAGGCATGGATCGACACCGACGCCAAGGCTCTCTTCTCGGCAGCACTCGGGCACGACCAGGTCACCGTTCTCAACGATGCCGATGCCGCGGGCGTGGCAGAGGATCGGTACGGGGCCGGTAAGGACAAGAACGGGGTTGTGGTCCTACTCACGTTCGGCACCGGCATTGGTTCGGCCGTACTGCACAACGGCGTCCTGCTACCCAACACCGAATTCGGGCACCTGGAAGTCGACGGCAAGGAAGCCGAGCACCGCGCAGCCTCCTCGGTCAAGGAGAACCAAGATCTCTCGTACAAGGAGTGGGCCAAGGAGGTCTCCAAGGTTCTCGAGACCTTCGAAGCACTTCTGTGGCCCGATCTGTTCATCGCGGGAGGTGGAATCAGCCGAAAGAGCGAGAAGTGGATTCCGCACCTGACCAACCGAACTCCGGTGGTGGCGGCCACATTGTTGAACGCGGCAGGCATCGTCGGAGCCGCTCTCGCTGCCGACACAGCAGCCGGAACGGGCCAGGCTCGGTAACAAACTCCTGACAGGTCGTTACAATGGTTGATGCCGGTCTGCACGCCGGCACAATCGACAAGACCTCTCCGCCGGAAACAACTCTGGCGTGACGCCGCACGACACCGTCACGAAAGGGCGTACGTGGCAGCCACCGATATCCGTCAGACCGTAGATTCAGCAACAGAGTCTGCGTCCCCTGCACCTGCTGCGGAGGCACCGAACGGCACGATCCGAGAGGTTGACGCTCCGCCGGTTGCGAAGACCGCGGCGCCTGCGAAGAAGGCAGCCCCCAAGAAGGCGCCTGCCAAGCGGGCGGCAGCGAAGAAGGCTCCGGCTAAGAAGGCAGCGCCCAAGAAGGGCACGGATGCGGCTCCCGCGGGCGACGACACCGACGCCACTCCCGGAATCGACGAGATCGACGTTTCAGACGGCGATATCGCCGCTGCCGCCAGCGACGTCGTCGAGGTCGTCGCTGCTGGCGACGACACCGAAGAAGACGCAACCTCGGAGCCCACTGCCGAGGACAAGGCGTCGGGCGACTTCGTGTGGGACGAGGAAGAGTCGGAGGCTCTACGCCAAGCACGCAAAGACGCAGAGCTCACGGCGTCGGCCGACTCCGTCCGCGCGTACCTGAAGCAGATCGGCAAGGTCGCGCTCCTCAACGCAGAAGAGGAAGTGGAGCTGGCCAAGCGGATCGAGGCCGGACTGTTCGCCACCGAGAAGATGCGCGAGTTGGCCGAGAAGGGCGAAAAACTCCCGGTCGCTGCTCGCCGCGACTTCACCTGGATCTGCCGCGACGGCAACCGCGCCAAGAACCACCTGCTCGAGGCCAACCTGCGACTCGTCGTGTCGCTCGCCAAGCGGTACACCGGCCGTGGCATGGCGTTCCTGGACCTCATCCAGGAAGGCAACCTCGGTTTGATCCGTGCGGTCGAGAAGTTCGACTACACCAAGGGTTACAAGTTCTCCACGTACGCAACCTGGTGGATTCGTCAGGCCATCACACGCGCCATGGCCGACCAGGCACGCACCATCCGCATCCCCGTCCACATGGTCGAGGTCATCAACAAGCTCGGGCGCATCCAGCGCGAACTGCTCCAGGATCTCGGCCGAGAGCCGACGCCGGAAGAGCTCGCCAAAGAGATGGACATCACGCCGGAGAAGGTGCTGGAAATCCAGCAGTACGCGCGTGAGCCGATCTCTCTCGACCAGACCATCGGCGACGAAGGCGACAGCCAACTCGGTGACTTCATCGAGGATTCCGAAGCGGTCGTCGCTGTCGACGCCGTGTCCTTCACACTGCTGCAAGACCAGTTGCAGTCGGTATTGGAAACCCTGTCCGAGCGCGAAGCCGGCGTGGTGCGACTTCGGTTCGGCCTCACGGATGGACAGCCCCGCACGCTCGACGAAATCGGCCAGGTCTACGGCGTGACGCGTGAACGTATCCGCCAGATCGAGTCCAAGACGATGTCCAAGCTGCGCCACCCGTCGCGTTCGCAGGTTCTGCGCGACTACCTGGACTAAAACGCTCGTGTAACGACTGACGGAGCCGCCGCCCTGCACTGGGCAGCGGCTCCGTCGGTCGTTACAGGTCAGGACGTCCGAATCGGCCGGTGTCGTCTGGAACGTAGTTCACGACGCCGGTCACCGCTGCGGTCGGCAGGGGGCCGTACAGATGAGGAAACACCATCGACTCGGGATCTCCTGGCACGCCCGGCTCCCAGCGGACCGGCGATCCCAGCCGGCCCGAATCGACGACAAGTAGTACCAGGTCTTCGCGGCCGGGGAACAACCGATTCGCAGGCAGATGGACCTGTTCGACAGTGGATAGGTGGACGAACCCGACTTCGGACAGGGATGCAGGGGTCAGCTCGGTGGACGATCGGACCGACAACCAGTCCCGGACGGTACACATGTGCAACAGAACGTCTGCGGATTCACTCACGATGAGGGATTGTGCCAGGGCGGGAATCGTCACGGGGGCGGAGATCGTGTCACGGCGGGGGCGCGATGTCGGACTGCGCCCGGAGTGCACCGTCGCGTCCTGAGGTCCCACCGATCACCACCGCCGCGATGACGGCGAGAATACCGATTCCCTCGGCGACCGAGGGAAGCTGCGACAGAACGACGGCGCCCACAACTGTTGCGGTGGTCGGAAGCAAGGCCAGCAACAGAGCGAAACGCGCACGCCCGATGCGGGCCAGTACTACTTGGTCGAGTACGTACGGAACAACACTGGAGAGCAGCCCAACTCCGAGTCCGAGCATCCACACTCGCGGCTCAAGGAACACGCCGGCATCGGCCGACAGGACCGGCCCGATCAACGCGGGAGCGAGTATCACCGACGCTCCAGCCATTCCTACCGCGAGATCGTCGATTCCGTTGCCTGCATCGGCAATTCGCTTGCCCAGCAGGATGTACGCAGCCCAGAGCGCTGCGGAGGCCACGGCGAAGGCGACACCTGGGAGTCCAACGGCGCTGCCGCCGAATTGGTCACCTGCGATCGCCAGCACTCCGAGGACGACGAGGCAGAGCGCTATCTTGTCTCGGACTCGGGACGAGCCTGCCGCAGCTACAGCGACGGGGCCGAGAAACTCGATGGCCACCGCCGCGCCGAGGGGAATCCTGGCGATAGCCTCGTAGAACACCACGTTCATTCCGACTGTCACAAGCCCGAACAGCGTGGCGACCATCACCTTCCGGCGGGTCCATCGGCCCGTGCCCGCGCCACGTGTCCAGGGCCTGCGCCACGCGAGCAGTAACACACCGGCCCCGAGCGCCCGCAGCCATGCGACCGCAGCCGGGTCGAGAGTGTCGAACAGGAACACGCCGAGGGCGGCTCCTACGTACTGGCATACTCCGCCCACCACGAACAGCGCTGGGATGCCCAGGCGTGTGGCGGCTCGGGACGATGCGCCTGGTGTCACTGCTCGACCCTAGTCGGCGACAGACGCGGTACCGAAATCAGCTGTAAGCGAACGCCGCGAGGCGCCAAACGTGCTGCCAGCAGGTTTCTTCACGTTTCCTGTTAGTGACAACACAAAGAAACACCTTCGGGAACAACACGTGGCCGCCAATCGTCTGAAAGAGTGTACGGACCGCGCCATACCGACGCGGCGGACCGGCCCCAGGCAATCGGGTGACACCGAAAGCCAGTACGGAGGAGTCATGCCCGGAACATTGACCAGCCCACAGTTGACAGCTGCCGACCGGTGCGACCGGTGCGGAGCAGGGGCTCGTGCACGTGTTGTGCTCTCGACCGGCGGAGAACTGTTGTTCTGCGGTCACCACGCCAAAGAGCACGAAGATCGGTTGCGCGAAGTGAACGCAACGGTGATGACCGAATCGGACTCTGCGGTGTAGTCGGCTCGCTCGCTCGGGTGGCCTCGGCGACCCGTCTCGAACGTCTGAAAACTCGAAAAGCTCTACCGAAGATCGGGCGCCCACACACGGTGGGTGCCCGATCTTCGTTGCGTGGGCCTACATCGTGCGCAGCTGCGTGATTCGCTCACTCAGCTGGTCGGCCGTGGCCATGGCGGTGGGAGGACCACCGCACACCCTACGCAAATCGCCGTGAATGACTCCGTGCGGCTTTCCAGTGCGGTGGTGGTACACCGCGACCAAGCTGTTGAGTTCGCGGCGCAGGGAGGCCAACTGACCCGCAGTCGATACACGCTCGGACGCGGCGGGCGGCGGCACTGCCGGAGTCGGAGCCGCCGGCTTCTCCAATTGCTCCTGTTGGCGCTGCCGCAACAGATCGCGCATTTGCTTCGCATCCAGCAGCCCAGGAAGTCCGAGATAGTCGGCTTCCTCGTCGCTACCGGAGAATGTCGCAGTGCCGAAGGACGAACCGTCGTAGATGACCTGGTCCAGTTCTGCATCGGCGCCGAGCGAGGTGTACGCCTTCTCGTCCTCGCCCAGCTCGTCCTTCTGCTTGTTCGCATCCGCCAACAGATCGTCGTCGAGACCGTCCTTCTCGCGGTGCGGCTTGCCGAGAATGTGGTCGCGTTGCGCCTCCAGCTGACTGGCGAGATCGAGCAGGACCGGTACCGACGGCAGGAACACGCTCGCAGTTTCGCCGGGACGCCGCGAACGAACGAAACGTCCGATCGCCTGAGCGAAATACAGTGGAGTCGACGCGCTCGTCGCATACACACCGACAGCCAAACGTGGCACGTCGACACCCTCGGACACCATCCGGACCGCAACCATCCATTTCTGGTCGCTCTTGCCGAATTCGGCGATGCGAGCAGACGATGTGGGGTCGTCGGACAGCACGATGCACGGGGTTTCGCCAGTGATCACTTCGATGAGCTTGGCGTACGCGCGTGCAACCGTCTGATCGGTAGCGATGACCAAAGCACCGGCGTCCGGCATGCCGCCGGCGCGCAGCTGACCGAGCCGGGTGTTCGCGGCGAGCAACACCGCGGGCATCCAGTCACCCTGAGGGTCGAGCGCCGTACGCCACGCTCGCGCGGTCTGTTCGGCCGACAGAGGCTCGCCGAGACGGGCGGTGAACTCCTCCCCCGCATTGTCGCGCCACCGTGCCTCTCCTGAGTACGCGAGAAACACGACTGGACGAACGACGCCGTCGGCGAGCGCGTCGGAGTATCCGTAGGAATGGTCGGCGCGCGAGCGCATCAGCCCTTCGTCGTCCGGCTCGTAGTTGACGAACGGGATGGGACTGTCGTCACTCCGGAACGGTGTACCCGTCAGGGCCAGGCGACGCGTCGCGTCGCCGAATGCTTCCCGGATCCCCTCGCCCCAACTCTTCGCATCACCACCGTGGTGGATCTCGTCGAGGATGACGAGCGTCTTCCTCGCCTCGGTTCGGACGCGATGCCGGAACGGGTGCGACGCAATCTGCGCATAGGTCACCACGACGCCGTGATAGTCGCTCGACGTCTGCCCTGTCGAGTTCGAGAACCGCGAGTCGAGCGCGATCCCCACACGTGCTGCGGCTTCGGCCCACTGATGTTTCAGGTGTTCGGTCGGCGCGACGACGGTTACCTGGTCGACGGTGCGATGCGCGAGCAGTTCGGACGCCACACGCAGGGCGAACGTCGTCTTTCCTGCTCCTGGCGTCGCGACGGCGAGAAAATCCTTCGGCGAGGCGACCAGGTACTTGGTGAGGGCCCTTCTCTGCCACGCGCGCAGCGGCGCGCCCCCTACCGCGGCGGTAGTGGTGTCGGTCGATCGGTCTGTCGTGTCGGTCATGTCAGCGCTCACTGGCCGCCGGTTCCTGGCATCGATGAAAATTCCTCGCGCTCTCGCCTAGCCCTGCAGTGTCCGCCGTGGAGCCTATCGCTCCGTACCGACGGATTCTGCATCGGAAGAGGTGTGAGCATCGCGACCCGCGGGCGACACGCCGAAGGCTGCACCGAGGGGTGCAACGAGCGCACGTGAGGTCCGTCAGGAATGCTGGAGGAACCATGAGCGAAACTGCTGGCGCACCGGAGAAGTTGTCACGCCGACGACCCCTGCGGCTCGTATGGGTTGTGACACTCCGCACTCTCGTCAAGGCGTGGGACGACTCGATCTTCAGTAAGTCCGCGACAGCAGCGTTCTGGCAAACACTGTCTTTGCCTCCCTTACTGCTCGGGGTCCTGGGCAGTCTCGGTTTCGTCGCCGGATGGTTCGGCCCGAATACGATCGACATCATCGAGTCCAAGATCATCACCTTCAGCAGCACCGTGTTCAGCGACAGTGTCGTGGACGGCATCATCTCCCCGACCGTGAAGGACATCCTGCTTCAGGGTCGGGGAGAGGTCGTCTCTGCCGGGTTCGTTCTGTCACTGTGGGCAGGATCGTCTGCGATCTCCACGTTCGTCGACTCGATCGTGGAGGCCCATGGACAGCAAGATGCCCGAAACCCTGTGTGGCAGCGCATCTTCGCGCTGTTGTTGTACGTCGCGTTTCTGATATTGGCCGTGTTCGTGCTGCCGCTCGTGGCACTCGGTCCGACATATGTGCAGGCACTGCTGCCGGACTCGTGGTTCGAGATCGGCAGCGAACTCATCGACATCCTGTACTACCCCGCGGTGGGTGTCTTGCTCATCGCCGGGCTGACAACGCTCTACAAGGTGGCTCTGCACACCTCGCTGCCGTGGCATCGGTTGCTCGGCGGAGCACTGCTGGCAGGCGTGTTCTTCATGATCGCCAGCGCCGTGCTCAGGTTCTATCTGACGTGGGTCACCGGGACCGGATACACATACGGCGCGCTTGCGACGCCGATTGCCTTCCTGCTGTTCACGTTCTTTCTCGGTTTCGCCGTCGTGCTGGGTGCAGAGTTCAACGCAACGGTTCAGGAGTTCTTTCCGGCTCGCGCAACCCGAATCGAGCAGATGAAGGAATGGCTTGCGGCTCAGGCCGCGTACGAGGAGTCCGGCGCTGTGTCCGCGGTCGCATGGAGACTCGCGACGGGGCCGATCCGGTTGTCGGGCGACCGTTCGAGGTCCTCACGCGAACCGGACGACGATACAAGGCCCACCGACACCAGGCCCACCGACACCAGGCCCACCGACACTTCGAAGCCGAGCGCTACGTCGATGCCCGCCGATACACCGAAGTCCGCCGACGCCCCGAGTTCCGATTCGGTCGAGACGGGGGACATCGCGCATCCGCGGGCTCGTCGTCAGTCGCCCTTCTTCAAGCCTTCGTAGACCTTCTTGCAGTCCGGGCACACAGGAGAGCCCGGCTTGGCCGACTTCGTGACAGGAAACACTTCACCGCACAGTGCGACCACGTGGGTTCCCATGACCGCGCTTTCGGCGATCTTGTTCTTCTTCACATAGTGAAAAAACTTAGGCCTGTCGTCGTCGGTGGTCTCGTCGGGCGCAATTTCGGGGCGATCCTTGGTCTGAGTGCTCATGCCTCGATTATTCCGTATCGAGGTGCGATGAGACCAACAACGTGCGTTCAGTGCAATCGTTTCGAGGTAGTGACACAGTGGAGTGATGACGCGTTCACCCGGATTCTCCGGCTCAGCCGAGAGCGGCTCTGCCCGTCACCCCGCACTGATCACCGAGGCGCAGACCTCGGTGGAGGAACAACACCGTGCGCGAGTGAAGAAATACATGTTCATCATGTCGTTCCGCATACCGGCGCTCGTTCTTGCCGCAGTTTCGTACAGCATCTGGGCCAACCCGTGGATTGCCATGGCGATCGTGGGTGCGTCCATACCGCTTCCCTGGATGGCGGTGTTGATTGCGAACGACCGTCCACCACGCACCAAGGACGAAATAAGCCGGTACGACGGTCGATCCATCGAGCGGACGTCGATCGAGCCGCGCGGACACACCGTCATCGATTCGGCCGACGACTGATCGCGTCGAGGGCGACTGAGAGACTGTTCGAGTGACTGCAACGCTCTTGTCGGTGTGCCCGCATCTGCGCGAGTCCTTTCTCGCCCACAGCTACGACGCCGATTCGCTTCTCGGTGCCCTCGGCGACGACGCGCACGCGGCGCTCGGGCGCAGCGAACCAGTGCCGGTACGGGTTGCTTCGCGTGCACTCGGCGACTTGGGCGTCCTCATCAGGATGTTCCTGCTCGTCGACGACATCGCCGACAAGGATGCGGCTTCAGCGCTTGCTCCTTTGTCCGTCGACGACGCGATCGATGCGTCCGTGTTGGAGCGCGTCGGTCCCGGTCTCGTACGGGCGGCGATCGATATCAGGCCCCTCGATTCGGGAGCCGGGACGCGGTGGGTTGTCTCGGATCTGGACGGAAGCATGCGTCCGCAGGTCACCGCGGCCGATCACGTGTTGGGGGTCGGGCAGGCCTCGCTGTCTCTGCTGAGGGGCACCCCGACCACGCCAGTCGACACGGTGCTCGACGTCGGTACCGGGTGCGGCGTACAAGCAGTGCATGCTGCTGGATACGCGGGTTCGGTGACCGGAACGGACATCAGTGCGCGATCGATGCTGTTGGCCGCGGCCACGGCCGCGCTGAACGAGCTCGATGTCGAGTTGTTGAAGGGGTCCTGGTTCGAGCCTGTTGCCGGCCGAACGTTCGACCGCATCGTTGCCAACCCGCCGTTCGTCGTGGGGCTCGGAACCGTGACCCACAGTTACCGCGATTCCGGGATCGACCTCGACGGTGCGAGTCGACTGATGATCGAACGTGCGGCCTCCCATCTCGTGCTCGGTGGTACGGCGGTCATGTTGGCCTCATGGGTGCACGTGAACGGCGAGGACTGGCGATCGCGCGTGGCGTCGTGGTTACCCGACCACGGCGTCGACGCGTGGATAGTGCAACGAGACGTCGCCGACCCCGCCCTGTACGTCGGAACCTGGATGCGAGACGAATCCGTCGACTCGAGAGAACCCGCAGGCGCGGCGCAGGCAGAGGCGTGGCTGGAGCACTTCGCTGCTGCGGACGTAGCAGGAATCGGTTTCGGATACGTATACCTGCGGCGCACCGATCTCGCGACAGACGTACTCGCCGAAGACTTGCGACACGCGTTCGACGATCCGCTCGGCAACGAGGCAATCGATTACTTCGCCCGCCTCACGTGGCTCCGCGAACACGAGCCTGTCGATGCTGTGTTCGAACTTGCTCCGTCGACCGCACTCGAACGCGTCTACCTCCCCGGCGAAGACGGCTGGGTTGTCGAAGTAGTGCGCGTACACCGCGGTAACGGACCCAATTGGCAACACGAAATCGACGAGCTCGGCGCGACCTTGCTCGCCGGGCTCTCGCCCGGCGGTCTGCCTCTCGGTGATCTTGTGGGACTCCTGGCCGCAGCGCACGGACTGAACGAAGCAGAATTGCTCGACTCTGCGACAGCACTCTTCATCGACCTTCACCGACATGGTCTGGTCCGTCCGGTCGGCATGGCGACCACGGTTCCGGAAGGCACAGGCTTCTCAGCAACTTCTCAGGACAAGTAAGGGATAGACCCTGGTCAGACGGGTATCACAGGCGAGAGCGCGGGAACTTTTCCAAGTCTTCCGGACGTTGAACGCTATGAGACACCACCGATCAGGAGGCAAGTCATGACCAGCCCCAGCACCACGACCCGCCCGCGCCCCACCGACGCCGATCTGGATGCACAGAGCCCGGCTGCGGATCTCGTTCGCGTCTACCTCAACGGAATCGGCCGCACCGCCCTGCTGACCGCCGACGAAGAGGTCGACCTCGCCAAGCGGATCGAGGCGGGGCTGTACGCGAAGAACGTGCTGGAGAACACCAAGCGACTCACAGCGGTCAAGAAGCGCAACCTGGCAATCATCGTGCGCGACGGAAGTGCAGCCCGTAGCCACCTGCTGGAAGCGAACCTTCGTTTGGTGGTGTCGCTCGCAAAGCGATACACAGGACGCGGAATGCCGTTGCTCGACCTCATCCAGGAAGGGAACCTCGGTCTCATCCGGGCCATGGAAAAGTTCGACTACGCCAAAGGTTTCAAGTTCTCCACGTACGCCACGTGGTGGATTCGACAGGCCATCACGCGCGGCATGGCAGATCAGAGCCGCACCATTCGTCTGCCAGTCCACCTCGTCGAACAGGTCAACAAGTTGGCGCGTATCAAGCGTGAGCTTCACCAGCAGCTTGGACGGGAAGCGACCGACGAGGAGTTGTCGAACGAGTCCGGCATCCCAGCCGAAAAGATCGCCGATCTCCTCGATCACAGCCGCGACCCGGTAAGCCTCGATATGCCCGTCGGCAGCGACGAAGAAGCGCCACTCGGTGACTTCATCGAGGACTCCGAGGCCACGTCGGCCGAGAACGCGGTCATCGCTGGCCTTCTGCACAGTGATGTCAGGCTCGTGCTGGGAACGCTCGATGAGCGCGAACAGCAGGTGATCCGTCTCCGCTACGGATTGGACGACGGCCAGCCTCGCACCCTCGATCAGATCGGCAAGCTCTTCGGGTTGTCTCGTGAGCGGGTTCGTCAGATCGAGCGCGAAGTAATGGTGAAGCTACGCCAGGGCGATCGCGCCGAGAAGCTTCGCTCGTACGCGAGCTGATCGGCCACCCCCTAAAACCGGTGGAACAGTGGTGATGTGACCCACTGACTCACCTCATGCAGTGACCGGACCGGGTCCCTCCCCCCTCTGGGACACGGTTCGGTCGCTGCTTGAAATCTCTACGGTGCCTGACGCGATGCCAACCATCGACCGGCACTTCCCCCGATCACGACGCGCTGCAGTTCTTCAAACGACGGTGCTACCTCAACCGACGTGGCCCAAGATCGTTGCGGCTCGGTTCGGGTCCGATACGTACCCGCGCATCGGTGGTCTGGGCACCGTGCGCTGACGCGAGCACTGGTTCACACGCAAGTTCCCTGATCGCGGGGATGTCGTCGGCCATCGCAGACACCCGCTGCACGAGATCGACGAGCGCGCTCTTGTTGACGGGCACCGCATTCCGGTAGCCAGACAGCAGGGGGGCCGCTTTGGGCGCATCGATCAACTGCACGGCTTCGTCCTCGGTCAACGGCAGTACTCGGTATGCGCGATCTCCGAGCAGATCGGACAGTACGCCCGCCAAACCGAACGAGATCAGCGACCCGAAACTGGGGTCGTCCTGCACTCGGACAACGCAACCGATTCCCTTTGCAGCCATCTTCTGCACGTGAAGCAGTGGCTCGCCCGAGTCCGCAGCCAATGTTCTGTACGCAGCGCGAACGGCGTCGGGGCCCGCAAGGTCGAGGCGCACACCCCCGAGGTCGGGTCGGTGCCGCCACTGCTCGCCCGTCGCCTTCAACGCGACGGGATAGTCCAGTTCGTCCGCCGCTGCAACGGCCTCGTCCTCGTCGGTGACAGATCTGAATTCGACGACGTCGATTCCATAGCAGGACAACAGTTCCGCGGCTTCGAAATCCGAAAGCCATCGATCGGATCCACCGGATGACCAACTTCTCACCAGCGCGGTTGCTCGCTCGGAGTCGACTCCGTTGGGACGAATCGGCTGCGAGGACGGTCGACCGCGCCATGCGCTGTACCGCCAGGCCTTCGCCAGGGCCGTGACTGCGCGCTCCGGGCTGGGGTACGACGGCACCGATCCTCGTATCGGCTGACCCTGATCGCCGCGCACGGCGAGGACGTCCGGGATACCCTCGGTTGCAAGGAATGTCGTGAGGACGGGCTTGTCTGCCCCGCTTACTGCATCGCCGAGAGCTTCGGCGAAGGGCTCGACGGTCACAGCGACCGGGGGCACGAACACGACGATCACTGCGTCGACATCACCTGCATCCATGGCGCCGGACACCGCTGCAGCGAACTCCTCAGGACCGGCTTGCGGACCGACGTCGATCGGTGCTCCGGCGTGCAGCCCCTCGGCACGTGCAGCGTCGACCGCGAGCACCCCGAGAGCGGTCGAGTTCCCGACTACCGCCACACGCGGGCCCGCCGGCAGCGGTTGGTAGCCGAAGAGGATCGCGCAATCGAAGAGTTGCGCAATCGTGTCGACCTGAATCACGCCTGCCTGTTCGAAGAGAGCCTTGACGATGGAATCGTCGATGTCCGGCCCGGTTGCGAGTGCAGGCGGCACTGCGCCGCGCCCACTCTTGACCGCGACGATCGGTTTGGAGCGGGCCACCCGTCGAGCGATCCGAGTGAACTTCCTCGGGTTTCCGAAGCTCTCCAGGTACAGCAACACCACATCTGTCGCTGGGTCGGAGTCCCAGTACTGCAGCAAGTCGTTACCCGACACGTCGGCTCGGTTGCCTGCGGACACGAACGTCGAGAACCCCAGACTCCTCTTGGTGGCCTGATCGAGAATCGCAATTCCGAGCGCGCCCGATTGGCAGAAGAATCCGACGCGCCCCGGCATCGGGAGATGCGGGGCGAGCGTGGCGTTGAGCGCGAACTCCTGGTCGGTGTTCGCGACCCCCAACGCGTTGGGCCCCACGAGCCGCATTCCGTGTGCGCGGGCGGCGTGCGCCAACCTACGTTCGTTCTCCTGTCCTGCCGGCCCCGACTCACCGAAACCGCCGGACACGACGACGAGTGCCTTGACCCCTTTGTCGAGACAATCGTCGAGAACCTCGTCGATTGCATCCGCCGGAACCGCCGCGATCGCAAGATCCACCGGATCCGGGATGTCGCGAACTGTCCGGTACGCACGGACCCCGCGTACCGAGCGGTGGTCTGCGTTGACCGGATACACCGGCCCGGTGAAACCGCCCGCCAACAGGTTCGCGAGTACCGCGTTGCCGACCTTGGAGCTGTCCGTGGACGCACCGATCACGGCAACCGAAGTCGGGCTGAGGACGTTGCGCACACTTCGCGCCTCGGCAGCACGCTCGCGGGAGTTGCGCACCGACAACAGGGCTTCGCTCGGATCGATCGCGAACTCGAGTCTGAGCACGCCCCCCTCGAAGCTCCGTGACACCTGATATCCGGCCTCCCGGAACACCGTGACCATGTTTCGGTTCTCGGCGAGCACCTCGGCGACGAACATCGATACGCCGTTTTCCGCGGCAGCGCCTGCGAGATGCTCGAGCAGAATGGGTCCGAGTCCTCGACCCTGATGATTGTCGGCGACGACGAAGGCGACCTCCGCCGAGTTTCCGTCGCCTTCGGGAAGCCGCTCGTAGCGTCCGACGGCGATGATGTCGTCGCCGAGGACCGCAACGAATGCCACCCGCGCGTGATGGTCGACGGTGGTGAAATTGAGCACGTCGCGTTGCGGCATCGTCGGGTAGGGACCGAAGTACCTCAGGTAGCGGGTGCGCTCGGACAGCCTGCCGTGGAATGCGATGAGCGCGTCGGCGTCCGAGGGCACGATCGGCCGCAGGTGCACCACCCCGCCGTCCGAGGCAAGGACGTCGGCGACCCAGTGCTTCGGGAAGTCCGTCTCGGCTCGCAACCGCTCTCGTTCCTTGGCTGTGGATTCCTTGGCAGTGGATTCCTTGGCAGTGGTTTCCTTGGCAGTGGATTCAGTCACGTGGGTCCTCCGGATCGAGTCCGAGTAGCGGGAAACAAGCGCGTCTGGTCGCGATGATCGCCGAGTCCACTCGCTCCATGGCACGATCGGCGGCCTCGGTCGAGCCCTCCACCGCTCCCCCTGGTCCGTCCCACGCCGGGAAGTCGATGTCTCCCCCGTCGCCCATGACCTGAGGTAAATCAATGCTCGGAGCCATCGCCCTGACCCGCTCACGCCACAAATCCGGAACCGGCAGAGTCGGATCGACAGATCGGCCGAGGGCAGCGGCGATGAGGTGGGTCCATGCACGCGGAACGACGCGGACGAGTCCGTAGCCGCCACCGCCGACCGCGAGCCAGCGGCCCTCCGAATGCTCGTCGGCCAGTGCGCGCATCGCAAGGAAAGCTGCGTTCTGCCCGTCGACCGTGAGCGCAAGATCGGCGAGCGGATCCTCCCGATGACTGTCGACTCCGCACTGGCTGACGATGATCTGCGGCCTGAAGGCGCCGATTGCCCCGGGAACAATGGCATGAAACGCCCTGAGCCACAGTCGGTCTCCGGTTCCCGGTAGCAGCGGAATGTTGATCGACGTGCCCTCGGCCGCGCCCGACCCCACCTCACTCGACCAACCAGTATTGGGCCACAACGTCGCTGGGTGTTGATGCAGAGACACCGTCAACACCCTCGGGTCGTGCAGGAATGCCTGCTGCACTCCATCGCCGTGGTGTGCGTCGACGTCAACGTAGGCGATGCGATCGAAGCCGTTGTCCAACAACCACGAGATGGCGACGGCAGCGTCGTTGTACACGCAGAAGCCCGAGGCCCAGTCCGGCATGGCGTGGTGCATGCCGCCGCCGATACTCACAGCACGACGCGCTCGCCCTGCAGCGATTTCGCGCGCCGCCGCAAGCGATCCACCCGTGAGCATTGCCGACGCCTCGTGCATCTTCTCGAACACCGGGTTGTCGTCGGAGCCCAGTCCGTGTTCCACCTGGTCGGGATCCAGGATGGACTTGCCCTTATCGGGCGCACGCTTGACGGCCTCGATGTAGCCGGGCGTGTGAATTCTGAGTAGTTCTTCGTCGGATGCAGCATTCGGTTCGACGAGTTCGACACCCTCGAGAACACCGATCTGCTCGGCGAGAGCCATGGTCAGCTCGAGCCGCGTCGGGTTCATCGGATGGTCGTCACTCCACCGATACGACAGATAGTCTGCGCTCCAGACGACTATGTCGTCCCGGTTGCTCGAGGTTCGGAGTGGCGATGCGATCGCCGAGTCTTCCATGGAATGCAACGCTACTTGCCCGACTGGGACTGTGTGAGCATCCTGCGGTGTTGCACTGGGTTACCGGTGAGTACAGGTGGAAGAGCCTTCGGTGGCGCGCCAGCGGAGCGGGCTGCGGCGCCAATACGCGCCGATCAACGGTAGAATCGGACGCGACGAAGGGGTTGAGTGTGAAGGATCTGGTCGACACCACGGAGATGTACCTCCGGACGATCTACGATTTGGAAGAAGAGGGCGTCGTGCCCCTGAGGGCACGAATTGCAGAACGCCTGGAGCAGAGCGGTCCCACTGTCAGTCAGACGGTTGCGCGCATGGAGCGCGACGGCTTGCTGTCTGTCGCGGGCGACCGCCACCTCGAGCTGACCGAAAAGGGCCGCAGTCTGGCCGTGGCAGTGATGCGCAAGCATCGCCTTGCCGAGCGTCTGCTCGTCGATGTCATCGGCCTTCGGTGGGAGGACGTACACGCGGAAGCGTGCCGCTGGGAACACGTGATGAGCGAAGAAGTCGAGCGTCGTCTTGTCGCGGTCCTCAACAACCCGACCACCTCGCCCTACGGAAATCCGATTCCGGGGCTCGACGAGCTCGGCCTCGGTCAACCTGCGGCCGCGCACGAGGATCTCGTGCGGCTGACAGATCTGCCGCACGGGCAGTCGACAGCGGTCGTCGTACGCCGCCTGGCCGAGCACGTGCAGTCCGATCCCGAGGTCATTTCTCAGTTGCGTGATGCGGGAGTGGTTCCCGACGCACGCGTCACGGTCGAAGCCAAGCCCGGCACGGTGACGATCACCGTGCCCGGACACGGCGGAATCGACATCTCGGAGGAAATGGCTCACGCCGTACAGGTCAAACGAGTCTGACGACGGTTCGTGACGGCGTGGTCGCCCATGGGGGCCTAACCCATGATCAGCCATGCCGTCACGACCCCGAGGGCGATCAGGAGGACGAGAAGTGAAGTTGTTGGTCACCGGCGGGGCCGGTTATGTCGGAAGCGTCTGCGCGGCGGTCCTCCTGGATCGCGGCCACGAGGTGGTCGTCGTGGACGATCTGTCGACCGGCAATCTGGACGCGGTACCGCCGAAGGCGACATTCGTCGAGGCCGACATCAAGGATGTCGCCTCGTCCGTGCTCGACGGTGGCGAGTTCGACGGAGTCCTTCATTTCGCAGCGCAGTCGCTCGTCGGCGAATCCGTAGTGGCTCCTGCCCAGTACTGGTCGGGCAATGTGGTCACGACGATCGCGCTGTTGGACGCCATCAGGGCGTCGAACACACCGCGGTTGGTCTTCTCCTCAACGGCCGCGACGTACGGTGAACCCGAGCGCACACCGATCACCGAGTCGATGCCTACCGCTCCTACCAATCCTTACGGCGCAACCAAGTTGGCGATCGATCATGCCATCACGTCGTACGCGGACGCGTACGGCCTTGCTGCCACCAGTTTGCGCTATTTCAACGTCGCAGGGGCGTACAAGGACTTCGGTGAAAATCGGGTCGTAGAAACGCATTTGATTCCACTGGTTCTGCAGACCGCTCTCGGTCAACGCGCAAAAATTTCCGTTTTCGGTACCGATTGGCCGACCCACGACGGCACTGCGGTGCGCGACTACATCCATGTTTCGGATCTTGCGCAGGCCCACATTCTGGCGCTGGAAACCGGATCATCGGGGACGCACCGAATTCTCAATCTCGGCAGTGGTACCGGCTTTTCGGTTCGCGAGGTCATCGACGCGTGTGCTCGCGTGACCGGTCTACCCATTGCCGTCGAAGATGCGCCCCGCCGAGCGGGCGACCCGGCAGTCCTCATCGCATCCAGTGACCGCGCGATCGCCGAGCTGGGTTGGTCGCCGACGAAGACGGACCTCGATGTCATCGTCAGCGACGCATGGTCTTACCTGCAGAACCTCGGCGATCGTGCGCACGCCGCCGCCCCGAAAAACTGATCGAGCATCCGTCATTCGATCGGCGGCGGAAGCTCGACGGCGCAGAGTTCGGCAATCGCATAGCCGCTGAGTGCCACTTCTCTGATCATCTCCGGCCGCGCACCTGCCAACAGCGAACGATCCAATAGGCGCGCCAGCGAGTACTCGGGATCTGCGTCGAGGGCGATGTCGATGGCCACCGCCGCGAGGGCACCTTCTCCGCGTGCGTACGCACTGAAGCCGAGAAGCGTTGCAGGACAAGCTCGCTCAGCCGGCGGAAGCAATCGCATCAGATAGCTCCAGAGTTGTTCGGCGATATCGGCGTAGCCGGTCAAGGCGATTGCGAGCAAGCTGTCTCGCACCATCACGCGGGTCAACCACACGCCGTACTCGGCGATTTTCTCCGCAGACAAGTGCACCACGGCCGGACGGTCCGGCGGCGCCGCGGCCCATGTCGCGAACTGGGACAGTATCGCCGTCAGCGGACCTCTGTCCGGTCCGGGTTCGTCCATGTACTTCACCGCAACCCACGCCTCGACGTCTCGGCTGACGGCCGTGTCGACCGCGGCGAGCGCCTCTTTCAATTTGTCCCTCGACTCGTGCACTCCCCTGCCCTCCAACAGGTAGGCGAGTGCAACGGGGGATGTCGCCGGGTCCGGAAGGATGCCAGTCTCGAACGGTCCGAATGCGACCCACCACCGAGTGCCGGCCGTGAGTTCCGAGACCACGAAAACCTGCAGCAAGTCGGTGCCTCGTTCGGACAGGTCGTGTGCGAGACGGCTAGCGAGCGAGCGAATTCGACGGTCGACCGCAGCACCTTCAGCGCGCGGCCGCGCCCGATCGTCGACGATCAATGCCAGCGCTCCGCGAACCTCGTTTCGAGCACAGATCGACGCGAAATGTGCCGAAACTTCTGCCATCTCGGCAGTGACGCCGACAGCGGACATCACGTCGCCGTCCGGCGACTGCGGCAGGGTCACATCGTGACGCATGACCGTGCCGATGGACAGTCCACTCGACTCGCGCCCGTCGAGGCACACGAGAACGATCGAGCGATGCGGGGTGAATCCCAGGAATGCCGGTATGGCCGCGAGGAGTTCGTCCGGGCCGGAGATGAGTTCCGGCAGCGCCGAGGGTCGATGCGGATCGGGGTGAGTCGTCATGACGCACACAGTGCACGACTCGCTGATGCCCTCAGCTCGATCCACCTGGGGTTACCGAATGCCTGTGGACAACATCCCTACCTGTGGACAACGGCGTACCGAGCTCGTCCACGAACCCGACATCTGTCGGAGTGGCGTGCTAGCCAGCGTTCACCTTCTGCACAGCAGCGGTGAAGATCTCGTCCAGCGTCGCAGCATCGGTCGATTCGCCACCGAACGACATGTACGTGGCGGCAATGCGGACATCGCCTACCTGCGCCATCAGCGTCAGCATCGATTGTGTAACTGCGTCCGAGCCGGCTCCGGACGTCACGGTCTGTCGAACAGCAAGTGTCTCATCGGCATTTATCGGCGGTGCGGGGGTAACGGTCGATCGAATCGTGGACGTGGCACCGGATTTGGACGCCTGCACTTCGGCGCACTGTTTCAGCTGTTCCTCGCGCACCGACAGCGGTTCGTCGACCGAGGTCAACTCGACGGAGATCGTCGCGCGGTTGGCATTGTCCGTTCCCACGATGAGCGCTGCACCATCCGGTTGGACCTCCGCAGGCTTACACCCTGCAGGAGAGACCTCGGCACCCGCCGGGATGCCGGTGAGATCCGGTGATGCCTGGGCAATTGCCTGGGGCGGTAGAACGATGGCCTCGTACGGCGACGGGAACACCGTGGGATCGACGAGCAAGGCGTCCAGATCGGAGCCTCCACTCGGCTCCGAGGACACGCTCGCACCCTGGCCAGCGGGCTCCGGCGTTCCGGTCACATCGGAGCCGCATGCGGCCAGAGTCAGCGCCGCGATCGATCCGATGGCGATGAGAGCGGGGCGAAATCGCAGTACGAAGCGGCGGTGCACCGGAGGTCCTCCAAACGAAAGCTGAGTGAAATGTCCGGTACCACCCTCTCATCGAAGGGTGGTACCGGAAGGTAGGCGCGCTGCCTCGCCGAGCTCAGCTTCCGCGCTTGATCCACTCTTCGAGGTGCGGAGACTCGTCGCCGATGCTCGTGCCGTCGCCGTGACCTGTGTTCACCGTGGTCTCTGCGGGTAGCGCGAACAGTCGGTCTCGAATCGATCCGATGATCGTCGGAAAGTCGGAATAGGAGCGACCAGTAGCGCCAGGTCCACCGGAGAACAGAGTGTCGCCGGAGAACAACTCCCCCGCCTCGGGCAGGTACAGACACGTCGAACCCGGAGAATGCCCCGGCGTGTGAAGGGCGAGAATGTCCGTACCTGCGACGGAGATCCGCTGGCCGTCTTCGAGCGTTTTGTGCCGTAGGCCCGGGTGCGTCTGCTCCCACAACACGTCGTCGGCGGGGTGCAGCAGAATCGGCGCGTCGAGTTCACCGGACAACTCGGGAGCCACCGTGACGTGGTCGTTGTGACCGTGTGTGCACACGATCGCCTTCACCGTTCGTCCTGCCACGGCAGCGATGATCGGTGCTGCCGTATGAGCGGCGTCGACGATCACCACCTCGTCGTCGTCACCGATCAACCAGATGTTGTTGTCGACATCCCATTCGCCACCGTCGAGCGCGAAGGTTCCCGACGTCACCACTTTGTCGACGCGAAAAGTTCCGCTCACAGTTCCACCACCGAACGCAGCACTGTTCCCTTGTGCATTTTCTCGAACGCAGCCTCGATGTCCTCGATACCGATGCGCTCGGTCACGAACTTCTCCAGCGGCAACCGACCCTGCTCGTACAGGTCGACCAACATCGGGAAGTCGCGCTCGGGCAAGCAGTCTCCGTACCACGACGACTTCAGCGAACCCCCACGCGAGAAGAAGTCGATCAGCGGCATCTCGAGCGTCATGTCCGGCGTCGGGACGCCTACGAGAACCACGGTGCCCGCCAGATCCCGTGCGTAGAAGGCCTGCTTCCACGTCTCGGGACGGCCCACCGCGTCGATGACCACGTCGGCACCGAAACCATCGGTGAGCTCCTGCACCGCCTCCACGGCGTCGACTGCCGAAGCGTCGACCGTGTGCGTGGCGCCGAGGTCTCTGGCCCACTCGAGCTTTCCCTTGTCTCGATCGACAGCGATGATCGTCGTCGCCCCCGCAAGCCGGGCGCCCGCGATCGCAGCGTCACCGACGCCGCCGCACCCGATGACCGCCACCGAATCGCCACGCGAGACGTTGCCGGTGTTCATCGCCGCTCCGAGCCCCGCCATCACACCGCAGCCGAGCAGACCGACGACAGCCGGATCCGACTCCGGGTTGACCTTCGTGCACTGCCCCTCGTGCACCAACGTCTTGTCCGCGAACGCACCGATCCCCAGCGCAGGCGACAACTCGGTCCCATCCTCGAGTGTCATCTTCTTCGACGCATTGTGCGTGTCGAAGCAATACCAGGGCTTTCCCTTCTTGCATGCTCGACACTCCCCGCACACTGCCCGCCAGTTCAGCACCACGAAGTCACCGACCTCGACATGCGTCACCGCGTCGCCGACCGTCTCGACGGTTCCCGACGCCTCGTGGCCGAGCAGGAACGGGAACTCGTCGTTGATCCCACCCTCGCGGTAATGCAGATCGGTGTGGCAAACCCCACATGCCGCGATCTTCACCACCACATCGTTCGGACCCGGGTCCGGGATCGTGATCGTCTCGATCGAGACCGGTTCACCCTTGGCCTTGGCAACGACAGCACGCACGGTTTGCGGCATTGATTCCTCCACGTCGACTGAAAATGTCCTTACATCAGAGAACCACAACCCATGCATCAGTAGCGACATCCGCACATGGCGAACGGAAAGCTGTTCACGTGCTTGTGACCCGAGCGGCATACGAACTTCGCGTGAACGGAGTAACTATGAGCCATGTCTGTTGCGATGGAATACGACCTTGTCGTGATCGGGTCAGGCCCCGGGGGCCAGAAGGCGGCGATTGCCGCGGCGAAACTCGGAAAGCGGGTAGCGATAGTCGAGAAGGGGAAGATGCTCGGCGGTGTATGCGTCAACACCGGCACGATCCCGTCGAAGACATTGCGTGAGGCGGTTCTCTATCTGACGGGGATGAACCAGCGTGAGCTCTACGGCGCGAGCTACCGCGTCAAGGCCAACATCACTCCTGCCGACCTGCTCGCCCGCACATCCCACGTCATCGGCAAGGAAATCGAGGTGGTGCGCTCCCAGTTGCTGCGCAACCGCATCGAACTCATCACCGGCACCGGAAAATTCCTCGATGCGCACACCATCGTCATCGACGACGAACAGCGCGGCGAGCAGATCACGGTCAACGCCAAAAATGTCGTCATTGCCACCGGAACGGCACCGGCACGACCCACCGACGTCGAATTCGACGACTACCGAGTACTGGACTCGGACGGGATTCTGAATCTGGAATTCATCCCGACGTCGATGGTCGTGGTCGGCGCAGGTGTGATCGGTATCGAGTACGCCTCGATGTTCGCAGCCCTCGGGACCAAGGTGACCGTTGTCGAGAAGCGCGACACGATGCTCGATTTCTGCGATAGAGAGATCGTCGAGTCCCTGCAGTTCCATCTCCGCGATCTCGCCGTCACCTTCCGTTTCGGCGAGGCGGTGACCGCAGTCGACATCGGACCCTCGGGCACTGTCACGACACTTGCCAGCGGGAAAAGGATTCCGGCCGAGGCGGTCATGTACTCGGCGGGTAGGCAAGGCCTCACCGACGCTCTCGACCTGGAGAGGGCCGGGCTCGAATCCGATGCGCGCGGGCGCATCTTCGTCGACGAC
Source organism: Rhodococcus sp. P1Y (assembly GCF_003641205.1). NCBI lineage: Bacteria > Bacillati > Actinomycetota > Actinomycetes > Mycobacteriales > Nocardiaceae > Rhodococcus > Rhodococcus sp. P1Y. The sequence goes on along the minus strand of NZ_CP032762.1, from coordinate 3,425,329 downwards.
AACTTCCAGACCAAGGTCGACCACATCTATGCCGTCGGCGACGTGATCGGCTTCCCCGCGCTCGCTGCGACCTCGATGGACCAGGGCCGTCTGGCGGCGTATCACGCGTTCGGGGAGCCGAGCAAGGGGCTGACCGATCTGCAGCCCATCGGCATCTACTCCATCCCCGAGGTGTCTTACGTCGGGGCGACCGAGGTCGAACTGACGAAGAACTCGGTTCCCTACGAGGTAGGCGTCTCCCGGTACCGGGAGCTCGCGCGTGGACAGATCGCCGGGGATTCGTACGGGATGCTCAAGCTGCTCGTGTCGACCGAGGACCGCTCGTTGCTCGGAGTTCACATCTTCGGGTCGGGCGCTACGGACTTGATCCACATAGGCCAGGCCGTCATGGGGTGCGGTGGAACCGTCGACTACCTCGTCGATGCCGTCTTCAACTACCCCACGTTGTCCGAGGCCTACAAAGTCGCTGCTCTCGACGTCACCAACAAGATCAGGGCCCTGAACAGCTTCGGAGCCTGACTCGGGGCGTGAAGGGAATGAAAGGGGCAATTGGAGGTGTTCGTCTTCAGGTAAGCAGTAGTCGTGCGCGACTTCCCGCCGTGGCGAAGCCCGGTCGGGTGGCGAGTATTCTGACTCGGAGTCGGTTTCGGCAGCGAACACGGCCGAGAACGAACCAATGAAAGGGGTCCGACATGGACGAGAAGTCGAGCATGTACGAGCTGGAGTTTCCGGCGCCGCAGATTTCTTCCCATGACGGACTCGGTCCCGTTCTCGTGCACGGGCTGGAGGGATTCTCCGACGCAGGACACGCCGTCAAATTGGCGACGACTCATCTACGCGAGGCCCTCGAGTCCGAACTCGTGGCATCGTTCGACGTCGACGAGCTCATCGATTACCGCTCGCGACGGCCTCAGATGACGTTCAAGGCCGATCACTTCTCGGATTACGACGCACCCGAGCTCAACCTGTATGCGGTCAAGGACAACGCAGGGACACCCTTCCTTCTGCTGTCCGGCATGGAGCCGGACCTGCGCTGGGAAAAGTTCACCACCGCCGTCCGCCTGCTCGCCGAACAATTGGGCGTTCGTCGCACGATCGGTCTCGGTTCGATTCCGATGGCGATTCCGCACACTCGCCCGCTCGGTGTGACCGCCCACTCGTCGAACAAGGACTTGGTACCCGAGGATCAGAGTTGGTCGGGAGAGCTGCAGGTGCCGGGCAGCGTCTCGTCGCTGCTCGAGTTGAGGATGGCCCAGCACGGCCATGAATCGATGGGATTCTCGGTGCACGTCCCGCACTACCTCGCTCAGACCGACTACCCGAGTGCCGCTGAGACGCTTCTCGAGAACGTGAGCACCGCAGGCGGTCTCGACTTGCCGCTCGTCGCCCTCGGTCAGGCCGCAGCCCGAGTCAAGGAACAAGTCGACGAGCACATCACGGGCAACGAAGAGGTTCAGTCGGTCGTGCATGCTCTCGAGCGTCAGTACGACACCTATGTCGCTGCTCGCGAGCAGCAGTCGACTCTGCTGGCCAAGGACCAGGATCTGCCGAGCGGAGACGAACTGGGCGCCGAGTTCGAGAAGTTCCTCGCCGAGCAGGGTGGGTTCGATGCTGGCCCCGAGGCGGGTACCAACAACGATTCGGATACCGACCCGGACGACCTGCGCTGACGGTAAGCGCGGGCCGAAACATACATGTAACTCCAAATCCTCCCGATATCTCGCCGATGCAGTGATCTCGTGCGAGAGTCATAGGCGAAACCGGCATCGACCAACGATCACCGATGGAACCAGGAGGCTTGGATGGGCTCTCTACGCACGCGAAAGCTTCGGCCGGTTCCCGACGCCGAGCCACGTCTGATGTTTCGCACGGTCCACGGATATCGACGTGCGTTTCGCATGGCCGGCGAAGGTCCTGCGCTCCTGTTGATCCATGGGATCGGCGACAACTCGGAGACCTGGAACGACGTCATCCCCCACCTCGCGCAGAACTACACCGTGATCGCACCCGACTTGTTGGGTCACGGGCGGTCGGACAAGCCCCGTGCGGACTATTCGGTCGCCGCCTACGCCAACGGGATGCGCGATCTACTGTCGGTTCTTGGAATCGAGCACGTCACGGTCGTCGGTCATTCGTTGGGCGGTGGCGTGGCAATGCAGTTCTCGTATCAATTCCCGAACATGGTGAACCGCCTCGTGCTGGTCTCCTCCGGCGGTGTCACCAAGGACGTGCACCCGCTGCTACGACTGGCGTCGCTTCCTCTGGTGAGCGAGGCGGTCAAACTGCTCCGCCTCCCCGGCGCTGTCCCGCTGGTGAAGCTCGCGGAAAGCCTGATCGGCACCCTCAACGGCTCGCCGTTGCGCCCGGGCGCCCTTCTTCACGACACACCCGATCTCGTGCGAGTGCTCAGCGCCCTCCCGGATCCCACCGCGTACGAGGCCTACCTGCGAACGCTGCGGGCGGTAGTCGACTGGCGCGGCCAGGTGGTCACCATGCTCGACCGGTGTTACCTCACCGAGAATCTGCCGGTGCTCCTCGTGTGGGGCGATCAGGACTCGGTGATTCCGGTCAGTCATGCGCACCTTGCTCATTCGGCCATGCCGGGATCGCGCCTCAGCGTGTTCCGTCGCTCGGGCCACTTCCCGTTCCGGGACGACCCCATGCGATTTCTTCAAGTCCTCGAGGAATTCTTCGAAGACACCCCTGCCCTGGAGTTCGACGAGTCTCGATGGCGGCATCTGCTCATCAACGGCGTTGGCGAGGACATGATCACCGGCAGCGCGAGCACGCGGCTCGCAGTACTCGGCGCAATGGGATCCGACGAACGCAGTGCCACCTAGCAGGGCACGAGCCCTCCGGTGCAGGGATCATGGCCCTCGACCAATAACCTGTAGTCGTGCTTCTCTCCGATGTCGTCCCTGCCCCCGCCACCGACGAGGCCACGGATCCGGACGCTCTGTTCGACATCTTCACCACGTGGACCTCCGACCGAGGACTGACCCTCTATCCGGCTCAGGAAGAGGCGCTGATCGAGCTGGTGTCGGGGTCGAACGTCATCCTGGCGACTCCCACTGGGTCCGGTAAGTCCATGGTGGCCGTCGGCGCGCACTTCGCTGCGCTGGCCGCAGGAAAGCGGACGTTCTACACCGCGCCGATTAAAGCGCTGGTCAGCGAGAAGTTCTTTGCCCTATGCGACATCTTCGGCTCGCAGAACGTCGGGATGATGACCGGCGATGCGTCGGTGAACTCCGGAGCACCGATCATCTGTGCCACTGCGGAGATCGTCGCCAACCTCGCGTTACGTCAAGGCGCGGACTCCGATATCGGACAGGTGGTGATGGACGAATTTCACTACTACTCCGAACCGGACCGCGGGTGGGCATGGCAGGTGCCGTTGATCGAACTGCCGAACGCTCAATTTCTCCTGATGTCCGCCACCCTGGGTGACGTCACTTTCTTCCGAGACGACCTCGAGCGCAGGACCGGCCGGGTGACCACGGTCGTGTCCGGCTCCGAGCGTCCAGTTCCGCTGATGTTCTCCTACGTCACCAGCCCGATCGGCGACACCATCGCCGAACTCGTCGAGACTCATCTCGCTCCCGTCTATGTCGTTCACTTCACACAGGCTTCGGCACTCGAACGCGCGCAGGCCCTGACGAGTGTCAACGTCGCATCCAAGGACGAGAAGGCACAGATCGCCGACGCCATCGGCGACTTCCGTTTCACGACCGGTTTCGGCAAGACCCTCTCCCGACTGGTGCGGCACGGCATCGGCGTCCATCATGCCGGGATGTTGCCGAAGTACCGGCGACTGGTCGAGAAGCTCGCTCAAGATGGACTCCTCAAGGTGATCTGCGGGACCGACACGCTCGGAGTAGGAATCAACGTCCCGATCAGAACCGTCCTCTTCACCGGACTCACGAAATACGACGGTGTGCGCACCCGTCAGCTCAGGGCGCGCGAATTCCATCAGATCGCCGGACGCGCAGGCAGAGCCGGATACGACACGCTCGGGACCGTGGTGATCGAGGCGCCGGAGCACGACATCGAAAATGCGAGGTTGGTGGCGAAGGCGGGCGACGACCCCAAGAAACTCAAACGGGTGCAGCGCAAGAAGGCACCCGACGGATTCGTCTCGTGGGGAGAGCCCACATTCGAGCGCATCGTTGCGGCAAGTCCGGAGCCGCTCACCTCTCGGTTCTCGGTCAGTAATGCGATGCTGCTCAACGTCATCGCACGTCCGGGAAACTGCTTCACCGCGATGCGCCATCTTCTCGAAGACAATCACGAAACCCGACCCGCGCAACGCAAGCACATTCTCCGCGCCATCACGCTCTACCGGGGACTTGTGGCGGCCGGCATCGTCGAGCAACTTTCCGAGCCCGACGCCGATGGCAGGCACGCGCGGCTGACCATGGATCTTCAGCCCGATTTCGCTCTGAATCAGCCGTTGTCACCGTTCGCACTGGCGTCGTTCGAGCTGCTCGACACCGAGTCACCCACCCATGCACTCGATGTCGTGTCGATCATCGAATCGACACTCGACGATCCACGGCAGATTTTGATGGCTCAGCAGCACGCCGCACGCGGCGAGGCGGTCCAGCAGATGAAGGCGGACGGGATCGAGTACGACGAGCGCATGGAGCTCCTCGAAGAGGTCACGTGGCCCAAACCTCTTGCCGAATTGTTGGTTCCGGCGTTCGAGATCTACCGAGGCGGGCATCCATGGCTCAACGAGATCGCGTTGTCCCCCAAGTCTGTCGTGCGGGACATGATCGAACGGACCATGACGTTTACCGAGCTCGTCAGCCATTATGGACTGACAAGGTCGGAGGGTCTGGTTCTTCGGTATCTGGCGGACGCGTATCGGGCTCTGCGACAGACGGTTCCACCGGAGGCACGAACAGAGGAAGTACAGGACGTCACCGAGTGGCTCGGCGAACTCGTTCGGCAGGTCGATTCTTCTCTGCTCGACGAGTGGGAGAACCTGACCGACCCAGGCGAAGAGCCCGAAGCGCGCCCCGAGGCCTACGGCGGCGACACACCGAGGCCGATCACCGCCAACCCGAGGGCCTTCCGGGTGTTGGTTCGCAATGCGATGTTCAAGCGCATCGAACTCGCCGCGTCCCGGCGATGGGACGACCTGGACGATCTGGAGGACGGCCCCGACTGGGAAGCCGAACTCGAACCGTACTTCGAGGAGTACGGTGAGATCGGTACCGGACCCTCGGCCCGAGGACCGGCACTGTTCGAGTTGACCGTCGGACGGGAATCCACGACCGCGCGTCAAATCATCGAGGACCCCGATGGCGATCAGGGATGGTCGTTGAACGCGACGCTCGATCTCGAGGAGTCGAATGCGCTGGGCGAGATCGTGATCGACGAGATCACCATCACCGCGGGTTAGCAGCTTCGGCGACGGCCGATCTCGGAACGAGCGCCACACCGAGACCACCTGACACCAACTCTCATTCCTCCAGCTGGTGACCAGCGGGGCATCCGATACGAGATTCTCTGTGTACAGAGGTAAGAAGAATCCTGCACACAATCGGTGCAGAGGTCTTCTTGCGTTACGACGGGTACAGTTCCTGCTCATGGCAATCGAGGTTTCCGTAGTACGCGTGTTCACCGACGATCGCGGTGGACACGGAAATCCTTTGGGTATAGTCCGCGCCGACGAGGTCGCCGAGGCCGACCGGCAGGCTCTTGCAACCGAACTCGGGTTCAGCGAGACCGTCTTCTTCACCTCCGACGGGTCGTCACGGGCATGGGCGACCATCTACACCCCGGCTGCCGAACTGCCCTTTGCCGGCCATCCGACGGTTGGACTGTCCTGGTGGTTGTGCCAGCACGGTACGAAGATCGACACGTTGTCGGTGCCTGCCTCCGATCTCCGCGTCCGCTTCGACGGCGACACGACATGGATCCGGGCCAAGGCGTCATGGGCGCCGCCGTTCGTCGAACATCAGGTGAAGACAATCGCGGAGGTGGAGGCCACGGACCCGGCGTCGTTCACGGACGGTCACCACTACGTGTGGACGTGGGTCGACGAGGCCGAGAACTCGATCCGATCGCGAATGTTTGCACCCGACATGGGTATCAACGAGGACGAAGCCACGGGGTCCGCCGCGGTCTGGATCACCGACCGACTCGGCCGAGGCGTGACGATCCGGCAAGGTCGCGGGTCGATACTCCTCACCACACGCGACGACGATTGGATCGAACTGGGTGGCCGCACCGTGGCCGGCAACACCATCGAGATCTAGCCGTCAGCAGCTGGCACATCCACCGCAATCTCATCGCCGAGGGTCACCCCTGGCACGAGCGGAAGACGATCACCGCTCCAGAACTTTCCCGGATCGAACCAGTTCGCCTTTTTGTTTCCCGTCAGCAAGCCCATCGAGTCGTAGGTCAGGGCAACAACTTCCGCACAGTACGCGGTTTCCAGGGCTGCCGCTTCATGCGCACTTCTGCGGAAGGTGGGTACCCGACCCTTGAACCACCGTCCTGCCAGCTTCGCTGTCGTCGGGAAGGCTGTCCCGTCCATGCGCGCGATGGTGCGCATCAACGCATCTTCCTGCTCACGTGTGACCGCGTGGCCGATCTGCCGCAACCAGCACTCCTGCTCGTACTTGGTCGACCACTGCACAACCGCAGCCCGCAGGTCGTGCAATTGCACACCACGCTGGAAGTTTCCGGTCCACATGTCCTGCAACGTCTTTCCGAGTTCGGCGTGCCACATCAGCGGAGGTAGGTCGTCGATGACGACGGCCATGCCCACGTGATTGACGGGACTGTTGGTCAACGTCTGGATCGCACGATCGGCTGTCGAGTGCCCCCGGAAGATCCAGATGTCGCCAGTGCGTGTCGCGTCGACGGCAGTGTCCAAGGAAACAGTCGATGCACTCATACCCGTCAGCCTAGTTCGGCGCGCAGTACGGTGAGGTGATGAAGGTGTGGAAGATTCTCGGTCTGGCCGGCGTCGTCGGAGTCGCAGCGACGGGCGCGTTGGTGGTCAAGTCCGAACGTAAACGCCGTGCGTACGCGCCCGACGAAGTGCGTGATCAGCTCCACGCGCGATTCGCGGAGATCGCGGCCGACCCGGAGCCCGCTCCTCCGGTGTCGAGAAGCAAACAGCTCGCCGGGAAGCTCCGATTCAACCGAGCGCGGTGAGTATCCGTCCGGCGAGTTCCTCCACCTCGGCGTCGGTCATCACGAACGACGGCGAGATCTGCATCGCGCCTTGACCTGCAGCGCGTCCGGACACACCGTGCTTGCGCAGTGTCCCGACGAACGGCAGCGCTTCGGCGGGATCCTTCAGTTGGACCGCTGCCACTGCTCCGAGACCGCTGCGAACCTCGAGCACACGGTCGTGATCGGCCAATGGGGCTAGGTGTGTGTGCAACGAGGATTCCAGGCGTGCCGATTCCTGCAGCAGGTTTTCGCGCTCCATGATGTCGAGTGTCGCCATGGCTGCTGCGGCGGCGCCCGCATGACCTCCGTACGTGTATCCGTGGCGCCACCAGACACCCCCGGCGAAGAAGGGCTCGGCGATGTGCGGGGCGATGAAGACTGCGCCCATCGGCACATACCCCGAGGTGAGACCCTTGGCGGTCGTCATGATGTCGGGCTGAAGATCGAATCGCGTCGACGCGAACCATGAACCGCCGATACGGCCGAAGCCCGTCACCACTTCGTCCGCGACGAACAATACGTCGTTGTCGCGGCAGATCTGCCGGACTTCCTGCAGGTAACCCTCGGGAGGGAGATACACCCCACCGGCGCCGATGATGGGCTCGCAGAAGAACGCAGCAACCTTGTCGGCCCCGATCTCCTCGATCAGCGACAGCAGCGACTTCGCATCATCCCAGGCCACCGTCCGTGCGTCCGGCATCAACGTGCCGTAGTTCTCGTGGTTGACCGGGATGCCCGCAAGCGAGGTTCCGGCGACGTGCATACCGTGATAAGCCTTCTGCCGTCCGACGATCAACGTCTTGTCGGGCTTGCCTACCTCGTGCCAGTAGCGTCGGGCGAGCTTGGCTGCGGTGTCGATGGAGTCGGATCCGCCCGAGGTGAAGAAGATCTTGCTCCCGGCGACAGGAGCGATCTCGCCGAGTCGCTCGGCCAACGCCATCGTCGGCTCCGATGCGAAGTCGCCGAAGTTGGAATAGTGCGCGAGTGAGGACAGCTGCGCGGCGACGGCGTCCGCGATTTCGGTACGACCGTGCCCGACGTTGGTGAACCACAGACCTGCGGTGGCATCGAGGTACTTGTTGCCCTCACGATCCCAGATGTGGGCGCCCTCACCTCGGGATACGACGAACGGCCCATTCTTGCTCACCGCTCCCATGTCTGCGAAACCGTGCCACAGCGCGGAATGAGTGGATTCGTACGTCGGCTCAGGCGCAGAAGACATGCACCGGAGCTTAGTCACTCCCCCGCCGGAGCCGAACTTCCGTATCGCCATCTACTTCCCAGCCTGCCCACTGCGTTCACCGCGAGTGCCATGAGTACGAACGCGGTCGTCAGCACGACCAGACCGATGAGCAGGGCGACGTAGCCCTGACCGCGAGGATCGAGGAACGGATATGGATACCAGTCGACGAACGGGCCTCTGATCAGTGTGTAGATACCGTAGACGAGCGGGAACGCCAGCCACACCAGTGACTGTGCCTCCGATATCCGCCGGCGCGCAGGCACCAGAACCCAGTCGAGAAGAATCACGACCGGCATGATGCGGTGTACGACGTCGTTGGTCCACTGCCCATGAATTCCGACTTCGATTCCGGACAGCAGGACCGCGTAGATGATGCCGGTGATGACCATATACAGCGTCACGGCACCGCGGACGAGTTGCCAGCCTAGTCCCTGCGGGTCGAGGAGTCCACCGACAGCGAGGACCACCACGGTCCCCACATTGCTGAGAACGGTGAAGTAACTGAAGTAGTTCGAGTACGAGAAGGTCGGGTCGACCGAGCTGTCTCGCACGATCGCAAACAGCGCGACTGCGGTGAGCGCAGCGAAAGCCACCCGGAGAACTCGGATCGTCACACCTGTGGATGCCACCGCAGAACGTTCGGAATCGACAGCCATGAACGGATTTTTGCACAGCGAGCGGTGTTTCGGAGGGAACCGAACCGGGCCCGATATCGAACACGGATTATCCTTGACGAAGAATGTCTACTCCAACGGTATCCGAGCTTCGCCGCTCGCTCCTCGCACGCACGTCCGCTGTTTCGATTCGCGACGAACATCGACTGCGCCGGCGACTCGATCGTGCCCGCACTCCCGATGCCCTCGTGGCGGTCGAAAGCGACATTGCGCGCGCGGAAATAGCATTGATCAACCGTCGCGCAGCCGTACCGACCATCGAATACCCCGAGGCACTGCCGGTCAGCCAACGCAAGGACGACATCGCAGAGGCAATCCAGAACAACCAGGTCGTGATCGTCGCGGGCGAGACCGGTTCCGGTAAGACCACCCAGATCCCGAAGATCTGTCTCGAACTCGGACGCGGCATCCGCGGCTCGATCGGACACACTCAGCCCCGTCGACTCGCTGCGAGAACCGTTGCCGAACGCATCGCCGAGGAAGTCGGTGAATCGATCGGCGAATCGATCGGATACAAGGTCCGCTTCACCGATCAATCTTCCGATTCGACGCTCGTGAAGCTGATGACGGACGGTATTCTGCTCGCCGAGATTCAGCGAGACCGCATACTGCGTCAGTACGACACGCTGATCATCGACGAAGCGCACGAACGAAGCCTGAACATCGACTTCATCCTCGGATATCTGGCGCAGCTGCTCCCCCGGCGCCCCGACTTGAAGGTAATCATCACCTCGGCGACCATCGATCCGGAACGATTCGCGAAGCACTTCGCTCGGGATGGCGTGTCTGCCCCCGTCATCGAAGTCTCGGGACGAACCTTCCCGGTCGAGATGCGTTACCGCCCCCTGACGGTCGACGTAGGCGATACCACCATCGACCTCGACCCCGTCGACGCGACCTGCGACGCCGTCGCTGAGCTGATCGGCGAGGGCGACGGAGACATCCTGGTGTTTCTCTCCGGTGAGCGCGAGATCCGCGACACCGCGGATGCCCTGCGAGACAAGCAACTTCGTGGAACCGAGATCGTCCCACTGTACGCACGGCTGTCCGCCGCCGAACAGCACCGAGTGTTCACCCCGCACGCGGGTCGCCGAGTGGTGCTGTCCACCAACGTCGCCGAGACGTCGCTGACCGTTCCCGGAATTCGCTACGTCGTCGATCCAGGCACCGCACGCATCTCGCGTTACTCGCTGCGCACCAAGGTCCAACGCCTCCCCATCGAACCGATCTCGCAGGCGTCGGCTCGGCAACGCGCGGGCAGGTGCGGGCGCGTCGCAGACGGAATCTGTATCCGCCTGTACTCCGAGGAAGACTTCGACGCTCGGCCACAGTTCACCGAACCGGAAATTCTGCGCACCAACCTTGCGTCGGTCATTCTCCAGATGACGTCTCTCGGCCTCGGCAAGATCGACCAGTTCCCGTTCGTCGAACCGCCGGATCCTCGCAGTATCCGCGACGGCATCGGTCTCCTCGAAGAACTCGGTGCGCTGAAACCCGCCACATCCGCGGGCGAATCGGAGTTGACCCCGATCGGCCGGGAGTTGGCGTCGCTCCCAGTCGATCCCCGCATGGCCAGGATGCTCGTCGAGGCCAACAACTCCGGTGCCCTCGCGGACGCTCTCGTCGTGGTGTCAGCCCTGTCGATCCAAGACGTACGAGAACGACCCGTCGAGCATCAACAGGCGGCGGACGAGAAGCACGCGAGATTCGCCGTGGAGAGCTCCGACTTCCTTGCCTACGTCGAGTTGTGGAAGTACCTTCGCGAGCAGCGAAACGACCTGTCCTCGAACCAGTTCCGGCGCATGTGCAAGAGCGAGTTCCTTCACTACCTCCGCATTCGCGAATGGCAGGATCTGCACGGTCAGCTGCGTCAGATCACACGAGGCCTCGGCTGGAGCGTCCCCGATGCTCCGTCCACCCCGGCGGCGCTGCACCAGTCGCTGCTCGCCGGCCTCCTGTCTCACATAGGGCTGCGTGAGGGTGACAAACGCGAGTTCCTCGGTGCACGGGGAACTCACTTCGCGGTATTCCCCGGGTCCGGATTGTTCAAGAAGCCACCCAGGTGGGTCATGGCTGCCGAACTCGTCGAGACGGGTCGGCTCTGGGGGCGGATGGCCGCTCGGATCGAACCCGAATGGGCCGAACAGCTTGCCCCACATCTGGTGAAGCGCACCTACTCCGAACCTCATTGGTCGACGAAGCGTCAGTCGGCCATGGCATACGAGCGGGTCACTCTCTACGGCATCCCCCTCGTCACGGGTCGGCCGGTGAACTATCACTCGATCGACGCCGAGACCTCGCGCGAGCTGTTCATCAGACATGCACTGGTTCAGGGCGAGTGGACAACACAGCACCCGTTCTTCCACCGCAATCGCGCGCTGCTCGAAGACGTCGGTGAACTCGAGAACCGGGCACGACGACGCGACATCGTCGTCGACGACGATGCGCTGTACGACTTCTACGACGCCCGAATCGCCGCCGAGGCAGTGTCGGCGCGGCACTTCGACACGTGGTGGAAGAAGACCAGGCGACGCACCCCCGACCTGCTCGACTTCACCGCCGAGACCGTCGTGAACCCGGACGCCGCCTCCGTACTCGGCGGTGACTACCCGGATGCGTGGCGGCAAGGGGAAATTCAGTTCCCCCTCACCTATCAGTTCGAACCAGGGTCGGCTGCCGACGGCGTGACCGCGCGCATACCGATCGCTCTTCTCGCGCAGGTCCAGCCGGTCGGCTTCGACTGGCTGGTTCCAGGCATGCGCGCCGAACTGGTGGCAACCCTCATCAAACTGTTGCCGAAGGCACAGCGTCGCACCGTCGTTCCTGCCCCTGACTTCGCTGCGGCAGCGCTCGCATCCATGAAACCGCGCACCGAACCTGTGATCACTGCCTTGGCACGCGAGCTGTCCAGGCTCGGCTCGACTCGAATCGACCCGACCGACTTCGATGTGTCCGGCCTACCAGCACACCTGCAGATGACGTTCGTCGCCGTCGACACCGACGGCAAGCAACTCGGCTCCGCCAAGGATCTCGTAGAGCTGCGAAAATCACTGGCAACCAGGGTGACTCGCGAAGTAGCAAGTGCGGTCGGGGGTGCCGAACGGGCACCGACCCTTGCCTGGACCTCATCGAGCCTGGGAACTCTCGACGAGACCGTGACCAAATCGGTAGCAGGCCAGACCGTCACGGGCTATCCGGCGCTCGTTCACGAGAGCGGTGGCGTAGCGGTGCGCGTACTCAGCACACCGGCGGGTCAACGGGCCGCGATGAGGGATGGGACCCGACGGTTGCTGCTCGAATCGGCTCCGCGGGGTACCAAGGCTCTGATCGCGGGCATTCCGACTCGGGAGCGGCTCGCTCTCGGTCAGAATCCGTACGGCAGCATCGACGACTTGCTCGAAGACTGCCGCAAGACGGCCGTCGACGAAGCGATGGACGCACACGGCGGACCGGTACGGACGCCCGAGGCGTTCGCCGCGTTGTCCAAAGCCGTCGGCGCCGAAGTGACAAGCCGGACGTCCGGCCTCCTCGCGCTCGTTCGCCCGATCCTCACCGAGTCGCTCGAACTCAAAGCCGAACTGGACGGCAAACAGGGTGACGCGGCCGACGACGTCCGCGAACAACTCGCGGCGCTCGTATTCGACGGATTCGTATTCGAATTCGGCTCGTCACGGCTCGCCGACGTTCCGCGGTATCTGAAAGCTGCAGCCGTAAGACTGAATTCACTACCGAGCAGCGCAGCTAGAGACAATGCCGGTCTGGATGTTCTCGACCGCGTCTACGACGCCTACGACCGACTCCTGAAATCTTTGCCCGAATCTCGGCAGAGCAGCAAGCCCGTGCTCGATGTGTTCTGGATGATCGAAGAGCTTCGAGTCGGACTGTTCGCTCAAACCGTCCGAACCGCATATCCCGTATCCGAGAAGCGCGTTCTGAAAGCCATCGCTGCAGCCGGCAGCAGCTAACGTGACCGTACAACGTGACTTGATCGGCGTGACTCGACAGTCGTGATTCGATAGACGCGACTCAGACGCGGTGACTCAATCGACGACGGATGTTTCGCGGTGTACGCGTAGGTCGTGGATTTCCTTCTCGAAATCTTCCGCAGAACTGAAAGATCGATAGACCGATGCAAACCGAAGGTAAGCGACCTCGTCGAGATCCCTCAACGGCCCGAGGATGGCCAGGCCGACCTCGTGGCTGGGAATCTCGGCAGAACCCGAGGCGCGTACTGCGTCCTCAACTTGCTGCGACAGCAAATTCAGCGCGTCGTTGTCTACGTCACGACCCTGGCATGCCCGTCGAACTCCCTTGACGACCTTCTCCCGGGAGAAGGGTTCGGTGACGCCGCTGCGCTTGACGACCGCCAACACCGCCGTTTCGACGGTAGTAAAGCGTCGACCGCATTCCGGACATGACCGACGTCGCCGAATTGCCTGCCCTTCGTCTGCTTCGCGCGAGTCCACCACGCGGGAATCGGGATGCCTGCAGAACGGGCAATGCATGTAAGCGCCTCCGTCGTAGCCGTTGCACACTCTCGAATGACTCGTGAGAGGTACAGGCATCGAGGATACTCGGAGCCCTACGAACGCGCCTCGATCACCCAGCACAGCGCGCTACGGCGTAGACGGGGCATCGAACCCCTGCACGACCGCCACCGGCGCGCCGGAGGATTCTGGCGTCGAGTCGAGCGCGTCCGCGCGTAGATTCGCGACGGCCACCAAGCCGAGGATCACGACGGCCGTCGCAACGACACCCGCGACCATTGCGCTCCACGAGATCTTCTCGTCACGATGTGCGCGATCGGTCTGCGCGTCGGGGGAACCGTGAACGACGGCCGACCCGTGTGCGCCCTGCCGCGCCGCCGTATCCAGCACGTATCGGCGACGTTCCACCGTGCCGCGACGACGGGTGGGCGTGGCCGACCGCGATCGGCTACCGGTCGATGCGCGCAGTGCTGGGGCAACTCGCCGGTCGGTTGTGATGGTCATCGGAACCTCCGCTGGATGGGACGTGTCGAACGCGATCGAATCGGTTATTCGATCAGGCGTTCGATGAACGCTTGTTCGAAGTTCTATCACGCGACTCCGACAAAGTCAGCAGAAAGTGCGACACGGATCGAACAGATGTTTGATCGAACAGCGTTTACGGGCTAGATTCGTGTCAGAAACCACACGTCACATCCACCCCACGCGTTCGACAGGTACTACCGAGACCGGAACTTGGCCCCGAGACTGGAACATCGTCCCGAGACTGGAACATTGCCCGAGGCCGGAGAACTCTCGTCCAGACCGAACCGAACGCGCGTACGACGCAGGAGGACGCACGAATGAAGGACGAGACCTCGTCAGGGTCGGCGAAATCGGCGCCGAGATCGACCGGGCAGTCGACAACGAAGTCGGCGGGCAAACCCGCAGCGGTTCCGACCGCGAAGGCGTTCGAGGGCGAGGGCACCGACATCAACGCCGGACTGACCGAGCGCCAACGCAAGGTTCTCGAAGTCATCAGGGCGTCGGTCACCGAACGCGGGTACCCGCCCAGCATCAGGGAGATCGGGGATGCCGTAGGACTGACCTCGACGTCGTCGGTTGCTCATCAACTCCGCACGCTCGAGCGCAAGGGCTTCCTTCGCCGCGACGCGAACCGTCCCCGCGCTGTCGACGTCCGCGGCCTCGACGAGGTACAGGCCGATCACGCGGCAGCGGTGGCGGACGGATCGGCAACGGCGGAGGATCAGCTTCCGACGCCGACGTTCGTGCCTGTTCTCGGACGTATCGCGGCAGGCGGTCCGATCCTCGCCGAGGAAGCGGTCGAAGACGTGTTCCCGCTTCCGCGCGAACTCGTGGGACAGGGCTCGTTGTTCCTGCTGAAAGTCGTGGGCGAGTCCATGATCGAGGCAGCCATCTGCGACGGCGACTGGGTGGTCGTACGCCAGCAGAGCGTCGCCGACAACGGAGACATCGTGGCCGCGATGATCGACGGCGAAGCCACGGTCAAAACGTTCAAGCGAACGAAGGGCGATGTGTGGTTGATGCCGCACAACCCGCTGTTCGAGCCCATCCCCGGCAACGACGCAGCGATCCTCGGCAAGGTTGTCACGGTAATGCGCAAGCTCTGACGACAAACAATGCTCTGACGACAGACACTGCTTTGACGACAAGCGATGCCAACGGCCCGAAACCTTTCAGGTTTCGGGCCGTTGTACGAAGATCGGCGAACTACAGATCGAGACCGCGTCCGATGATCTCCTTCATGATTTCGGTCGTGCCGCCGTAGATCGTTTGGACGCGAGAATCCATGTACGCCTTGGCGATCGGGTATTCCTTCATGTAGCCGTAGCCTCCGTGCAACTGGAGGCAGCGATCGATGAGCTTGACCTGGTTCTCGGTCGTCCACCACTTCGCCATGGCCGCTTCCTGGACCGTCAACGTCCCGGCGTTGAGAAGTTCGATGAACTTGTCGACCATGATTCTCGTAGCGGTCGCCTCGGTTGCCAACTCGGCAAGAACGAACCGTGTGTTCTGGAACTTTCCGATGGACTTGCCGAAGGCCTTGCGATCACGGCAGTACTGAATGGTCATCTCCAGCGCGGATTCCATCGCGGCGGCTGCGACGACGGCAATCGAGAGCCGCTCCTGCGGAAGATTCTGCATCAGGTAGATGAAGCCCATGCCCTCTTCGCCGAGCAGGTTCGCGGCAGGAACGCGAACATCGGTGAAACTGAGTTCGGCTGTGTCCTGAGCCTTCATGCCGATCTTGTCGAGGTTCCTGCCGCGCTCGAAGCCCGGCATGTCGCGCTCGACGACCAGCAGGCTGAATCCCTGGGCGCCCTTCTCGGGGTCGGTACATGCGACGACGATGATCAGGTCAGCGTTGATTCCGTTGGTGATGAACGTCTTGGAGCCGTTGAGAACCCACTCGTCACCGTCACGAACCGCTCGGGTCTTGATGCCCTGCAAGTCGCTGCCGGTACCGGGCTCGGTCATAGCGATCGCCGTGATCAGCTCACCCGAGCTGAAACCTGGGAGCCAACGCTGCTTCTGCTCTTCGTTGGTCAGCTCGATGAGGTAGGGCGCGACGACGTCGTTGTGCAGTGTGAAGCCGATTCCGCTGTACCCACCACGGGTCGTCTCCTCGGTGACAATGGCGTTGTAGCGGAAGTCCTTGACGCCACCGCCGCCGTACTCCTCGGGGACCGCGGTACCGAGGAATCCCTGCTTGCCTGCCTCGACCCACACATCTCGGTCGACGATGTTCTGCTCTTCCCACTTCGCATGGTTCGGGGCGACGTGCTGGTCGAGAAACTTGCGATACGACTCGCGAAAGAGGTCGTGCTCGGCTTCGAACAGTGTGCGGTCCACTACTTCTCCTTCGAGGTGCTGCCGGGAACGGTGCTGCCCACGGCGGTGCGTGCCGACAAGAATGGCGTTCCCTCGACCCTACGACCGCTCCTCGGCCACAGTCGATGACCGAGCCGTGCGTGATCGGTGACCGTACTAGCGAGTAGCTTTCCGGCTCAGGGCCCGCAACACCGGATATCCGACGAGGATGCCGACCGAACCCCAGGCGATTCCGCCCAGTTCGATGGAGCCGACCTGGAGCGTCAAGTCCCCGATACCGGCCACGATCGCTGCTGCAACCACGGTGAGGTTCACCGGGTCGGTGAAGTCGACCTTGTTGTCGGTCCAGATGCGCACGCCCAACAATCCGATCAAGCCGTAGAGCACCAGCGTTGCGCCCCCGATGACCCCGCTGGGCACCGTGAACACGAGAGCACCGAACTTGGGTGAGAACGCCAGAACGATCGCGGTTGCTGCCGCGACCCAGTACGCCGCCGTCGAGTACACCCGAGTCGCTGCCATTACGCCGATGTTCTCGGCGTAGGTCGTCGTACCCGAGCCGCCTGCGGCGCCGGCGAGTGTCGTGGCGAGACCGTCCGCGATGAGGGCGTCCCCGGCCAAGTCGTCGAGGGGCTTGCCGGTCATGGCGGACACCGCTTTGACGTGACCGACGTTCTCGGCGACGAGAACGATGACAACGGGTAGCGCTATCAGTACGACCGACAGTTCGAATGTGGGCCCACGGAACTCCGGGATTCCGATCCACGCAGCAGCGCGCATGGCGTCGAGCTTGGCCGAGTCGATCTGTCCGAGCACGGCCGCGAACAACCAGCCGATGATCACTCCGACAAGAATGCCGAGACGTCCGAGTAGCCCGGGACCTGCGGCAGTGATCACGAGTATTGACACGAGGGTGACGGCCGCCACCAGCGGTTGAGCCTCGAATGACGTCGTCGCAGCGGGTGCAAGATTGAATCCGATCAGCACGACGACAGCGCCGGTGACCACAGGTGGCATCACGGCTTCGACAACCCGACCGCCGGCGAATCTGACGACGAATCCGACTGCTGCCAGCACGATTCCGACCGACATCACCGCACCGAGTTGCGCCGCGGGCCCATTCGCCTGAGCGGCGCTCAACGGCGCGATGAACGCGAACGACGACCCTAGGTAGCTGGGAATTCGCCCGCGGGTGATGATCAGGAACAGCGCCGTCCCGATGCCCGAGAAGAGCAGGGTCGTAGTGACGGGGAACCCGGTCAAGGTCGGGACGAGCAACGTCGCGCCGAACATCGCGATCACGTGCTGCATGCCGATCCCGACGGTCCGTGGCCACGACAGCCGTTCGTCCGGCGCCACCACTGCGCCTGCAGTGGGCGTTTTACCGTCGCCGTGCAGGGTCCATCCGAAGTTTCGACTCACAAGGAGACGATCCTACGGGGAAATCAGCCGAGTATCGCTGTGACGGCCGCACGCGCCGCCGTGGAACTGTCGGTCTTCAACGCCGCGTCAGCCGCGTCCTTGCACTGCTGCAACGTCACCGAGGACAGCTTCGCTCCGACGTGCGCCACAGCAGCCGACGCCGCAGACAGAGACGTGATTCCGAGCCCGACGAGGACGCAGGCCAACAACGGATCTGCGGCCGCCTCACCGCACACTCCGACCGGTTTGCCAGCCGCTGCTCCTGCTTTCGCCGTGTGCGCGACTAGGGCGATGACGGCCGGTTGCCACGGGTCGGTCAGCGATGCCAGCTGGGACGACATTCGGTCCGCCGCCATCGTGTACTGAGCGAGGTCGTTCGTACCGATCGACAGGAAGTCGACGTGTTCGAGGATGTGCTCGGCGAGAAGGGCTGCCGCTGGAATCTCGATCATGACCCCGGGCTTCAGCCCGCGTTCGCGCGCATCGGACGCGAAGGCAGCAGCCTCGGCCGCGGTGGCGATCATCGGAGCCATGACCCACGGCGCCGACCCCGTTGCCGCCGCGGCCGCGGCGATGCCGTCGAGCTGACGGTAGAGAATCCCCCTGTCCGCCTCGGCGATTCGAATGCCGCGAATTCCGAGTGCCGGATTGGCCTCGTCGGCGTGGTTGGCGAACCGAAGCGGCTTGTCGGAGCCGGCATCGAGCGTTCGCACGACCACCTTCCGGCCGTCGAACGCCTCCAGCACCTGAGCGTAGATCTCGGCCTGTTCGTCGACCGTCGGCTCGACGTCGCGGTCGAGGAAACAGAGTTCGGTGCGGAACAACCCGATCCCCTCGGCGGCTGTCTTTCTGGCTGCCCGTGCCCCTGCACCGTCCTGCACGTTGGCGAGGATATCGACGGTGTGGCCATCGGACGTGGCTCCGGGCCCCGTCCACTGCGACACGCGGTCGAGCTCCGCAAGTGATGTTTCGACGGCGTTCACAGCCTGCGCGGCGTCGGGTTCGAGCACGATGTCACCGGTGATTCCGTCGACGAGCGCGCTCGTTCCCTCGGGCACGTCGTCGAGACCGAATACCGCAACGACACAGGGAATTCCCAGCTGGCGCGCGATTATTGCAGTGTGACTTGTCGGCCCTCCGAGCGACGTTGCGAGCCCAACTACCAGACTCGCGTCGAGGCCGGCAGTATCGGCGGGCGCGAGGTCGTCGGCCAGCAGAACCGAGGGAACCGACGGCGTGGGAACACCGGGTTCGGGGACGCCGAGAATCTCGGCGATGACGCGGTCGCGTATATCGCGCAGATCGGTCACGCGCTCGGCCATCAGACCACCGAGTTTGTCGAACATGGCCACGAACTTCTCGGTCGCGGCATCGGTAGCGGACGTAGCCGGCGTTCCAGCGAGAATCAGCTTCTCGGCAGCCTTGAGCCAACCCCGATCCTGCGCCATGGCTGCGTTGGCGGACAGAACCTCCGACGCGGCGCCGGTCGCCAACTCTGCGCGCCCGCGCAGACGGTCCGCGACGACGGAAGTAGCGCCGCGGAATTTCTCGACCTCGGCGTCACGGGCATCCTCGTCGATGACGGAGGTGTCCACAGGTACGTCGGGACGCCGTCCTGGCCGGATGACCGGGCCGTAACCGACGCCGGGAACGACCGGCGTGCCGCGTAGTACCGACGAACCGGACAAAGGCACGTCTGCCTCCTGCGTCTCGGCGAGATGCGATCCCGTCATGTGTGTCCTCCTACGAACTCGTCTGCGGTTCTGCACCGCTGTGATCGACTGGCTGCGATCAGCTTGTTGTGATCGAGATTACTCTTTGCTCTTGACATGTCAACAGATACGGGCGTAAAACAACATAATCCAACATCTACACCGGGCGAAGCGCAGCCCGCAGGTGCGACCGGAGAGACAGGAGGCGCAGATGTACGCAGAAGAACGGCAGCAGTCCATAGCGGAATTGATCACCACCCGCGGCCGCGTCTCCGTGGCCGACCTGTCCACCTCCTACGGCGTCACGACCGAGACGGTTCGCCGCGACCTCGCCGTCCTCGACCGAGCGGGCATAGTCCGCCGGGTGCACGGCGGCGCCGTACCGGCATCGGCATTGACCATCGCCGAACCAGGCGTCGGTGAGCGCGAGTACACCCGCGCCGAGCAGAAGGACGCGATCGCTGCTGCGGCAGTCGACTACCTACCACCGTCCGGTGGTAGCGCGGTATTCGACGCCGGAACGACGACGGGACGGCTCGCTGCGTTGCTCGGCAATGCTTCCGAACTCACGTTGATCACCAACTCGATTCCCATTGCAGCTCGTGTCGCACCCCTCGGCGGAGTCAACCTGCGCATGCTCGGCGGACGTGTACGTGGCACGACACAAGCAGCAGTCGGCGAGGAAGCACTCAGCGCGCTCGAATGGTTGCGCGTCGACGTCGCGTTCATCGGAACCAACGCCCTCAGCGTCGGCCACGGCCTGTCGACCCCCGACAGTGACGAGGCTGCGGTCAAGCGCGCCATGGTCCGTACGGCCAACCACGTTGTAGTGCTTGCCGATTCGTCGAAGATCGGGCGAGAGCACGTGGTGAGCTTCGCCCGGCTCGACTCCATCGATGTACTGGTCACCGACCCAGACATCGACGACAACGATCACAAGAGTTTGACCGACAACGGAATCGAGGTGGTGATCGCATGATCGTCACACTGACGGCCAACCCGAGCATCGACAGAACAGTGATGCTCGATTCGGAGTTGACGCGCGGCGGAGTGCACCGAGCACGCGGCGCCGTGAACGATCCAGGCGGCAAGGGCGTCAACGTCGCCCGGGTGCTCACAGCGTCCGGTGTGCAAGCGATGGCTGTACTCCCCGCGGCAGAGCACGATCCGCTTCTGGACGCGCTGGCCGGCAAAGGAGTGCGGTACTGCGCTATTGCCACGGCCGATCTCGCCCGCACCAACATCACCGTCAGCGAACCCGGCGGCACGACTACCAAGATCAACGAGCCTGGTGCCGAGCTGACCGCTGCCACCAGAGACGAATTGTTCGCCGCGGTGGTCGATCTCGGCCGTGATGCGACCTGGGTTGCGCTATCCGGTTCGCTCCCGCCCGGGATTCCGGTGGGCTGGTACGGCGAACTGGTGACGGCGCTGCGTACGACGTCGTGCAAGGTAGCGGTGGATACCTCGGATGCGCCGCTGCTGGCACTGGCAGCATCGTTCCCCGAGTCGGCGCCTGACCTGATCAAGCCGAACTCCGAGGAACTCGCGCAACTCACCGGAGTCGACGGGGACGAACTCGAGCGTGCCGCTGCCGCAGGCGATCCGACTGCAGCGGTCGAGGCCAGCCGTATCCTCCTGGGGCGGGGTGTCGGCGCCGTGCTGGCTACCCTCGGCCGCGCGGGCGCAGTGCTGGTGACCGCCGAGGGTTCGTGGTTCGCTACCCCACCCGCAATCGAGGCCATCAGTACCGTCGGCGCAGGCGATTCGTCGCTCGCGGGTTACATCCTCGCCGACATCGAACGTTGCACTCCCGCAGACAGAATTCGCCGCGCAGTCGCCTACGGCACCGCCGCAACCGCGCTGCCGGGGACGACGCTCCCGACACCGGAGCAGACACACCCCGAATCCGTAACGGTACGAGCACTCGACTCGCCCCGCTCCCCGAACCCATCCACCTCCCCCCATTCCGTTTCCTCCACCTCGCAGACACTCTCCTAGGAGCCGTCATGTCCACACCCACCCATGATCCCGCGATCATCGTCGAGGAGCTCGTGCTCCTCGACGCGGATCTCGGCGAGTCCAAAGATGCTGTCATCTCCAGGCTCTCGACCTTGCTCGCCGAGAACGGCCGCGCCACCGATGCAGATCCACTGCGCGACGCAGCCTTGGCTCGTGAGGCGCAGTCCGCCACCGGACTCCCGGGCGGCATCGCGATTCCTCATTGCCGCGCCGACGCCGTCACCACGGCCTCGCTCGGCTTTGCCAGGTTGAACCCGAAGGTCGACTTCGGTGCTCCCGACGGCCCGGCCGACCTGGTGTTCCTCATCGCTGCTCCCGCGGGCGCCGGATCGGCACACATGAAGCTGCTCTCGAGCCTCGCACGTGCGCTGGTCAAGCCCGCGTTCGTCACTTCCCTTCGTGAGGCACCGACTGCAGCGGCCATCGTCGCTCTCGTCGACGGCGTCATCAACCCCGCTCCGAAGGCTGCCCCAGCGAAGGCCGTACCCGAGTCCACACCTGAGACCGCAGCCGTCAGCACCGCCAAGCACTCGGCCCCGGAGACCGCCCCCACTGCTTCGGCGGAGACGCCGAAGCACATAGTCGCCGTCACTGCATGCCCGACGGGCATCGCGCACACCTACATGGCGGCAGATTCCCTCGTCGCCGCGGGTGAGCGAGCAGGCGTCACAGTGCACGTCGAGACCCAGGGTTCGAGCGGCAGCACTCCACTCGACCCCGCGCTGATCGCGAGCGCCGAAGCCGTCATCTTCGCAACGGACGTCGGAGTGAAGAACAAAGAACGGTTTGCCGGTAAACCGGTCATCTCGTCCGGCGTCAAGCGCGCCATCAACGAACCCGACGTGATGGTCACCGAGGCCCTGCGTGCGTCGAACGATCCGAACGCTGCGCGCGTGTCGGGCACGGCTGCAGCGGCGGGCGCAAACAACTCCGGCGCAGGCGAACTCGGCTGGGGCACTCGCATACGCCAGATCCTGCTGACCGGCGTCAGTTACATGATCCCCTTCGTAGCCGCTGGTGGCCTTCTCATCGCCCTCGGGTTCCTTCTCGGCGGCTACGAGATCTCCAGCAATGCCGAAGAGATCGTGATCAACAACTCGATCACGGCGCTCCCCGACGGTGGCCTGAAGGCCTACCTCGGAGCGGTTCTGTTCCAGATCGGCGCGCTGTCGTTCAGCTTCCTCGTCCCTGCGCTGGCCGGTTACATCTCCTACGCGATCGCTGACCGACCGGGTCTGGCGCCAGGTTTCACCGCGGGTGCTGTGGCCGTACTCGTCGGCGCAGGCTTCATCGGTGGACTCGTCGGCGGCCTGATCGCCGGCTTCGTCGCACTGTGGATCAGCCGATGGAAGATTCCGGCCTTGCTTCGCGGCCTCATGCCCGTCGTGATCATTCCTCTGTTCGCCACGCTGATCGTCGGCGCTCTGATGTTCCTCGTCCTCGGCAAGCCGCTGGCCGCCATCACCAGCGGCTTGACCGACTGGCTCAACGGACTGACCGGAACCTCGATCATCATCCTCGGCATCATTCTCGGCCTGATGATGTGCTTCGACCTCGGCGGACCGGTGAACAAGGCTGCATACGCGTTCGCAACGGCGGGCCTGTCGGTCACCGATGTCGCCTCGCTTCGCATCATGGCGGCAGTCATGGCTGCAGGAATGGTTCCTCCTCTCGCAATGGCACTTGCGTCGCTCGTTCGCCCGCGATTGTTCACCGAAGCCGAACGTGAAAACGGTAAGGCCGCATGGTTCCTCGGAGCAGCATTCATCTCCGAAGGCGCCATCCCGTTCGCCGCGGCTGATCCTTTCCGCGTGATCCCCTCGATGATGGCCGGCGGCGCGCTCACCGGCGCGCTCATCATGGCAACCGATGTAACGCTCAGTGCCCCGCACGGAGGTCTCATCGTCTTCTTCGCCATCGGAAAGTTCCTCTGGTTCCTGGTCGCATTGGTCGCCGGAACACTACTGTCGGCGTTCTTGGTCGTGTTTGCCAAGCAGTTCCTCAGAGGTAAGAACGCTCCAACAGAAGAATCCCTCGATCCCGACCTCGTCGCTGCCTGATTCACTCGACATCACCCAAGAAGGAGCACTCACATGCCAAGCACCACAGTCACCGTCGGATCCGCCATCGGTTTGCACGCACGTCCAGCAGCGTTGATCGCCGAGGCGGTGGCCGACGCCGGCGTCGACGTGACCCTCGCAGTCGAGGGTGAAGAGCCGGTCGACGCCGGATCGGCGCTGATGATCATGACACTCGGCGCAGTCAAGGGCACCGAAGTCACCGTCGAGAGCGAGGATCAGGCTGCGCTCGACACGGTGGCGGCGCTGGTGGCGTCCGACCTCGACGCCTGAGCTCAGCTCCGGCGTCGAGCCATCCCGAACGTGTAGAAGATCGACACCAGTAGCAACGCACCGGCGGCGGCCATCGCACCGAGACTCCATCGACCACCCGATGACGTTTCGGTCGGTACCGCCGCCGGAGGCGGTTCCACCAACAATGTTGCGGCGGTGAGCTTTTCGATCGGCGGCAGAATACCTTCGGCAGCCTCGGATGCGACGAGCAGCCCACCGTCGTGGGCGAACGCGACTGCTTCGCCCTGCGGCTGCGCGGGCAGCGCGATCACCGTTGGATCGCCCCTCAACGCGGCCACGACATCCCCGGCTACCACTGGAAACAGGTATACGTCGGTGTAGGTCCGCACGGCGGCCACGGTGCCGTCGACGCTCACTGCTCCACCGGTCGCCAGGATCGAGCCGGTGATGAACGGCGGCCCACCCACCGTGTCCGTTCGCTCGAACGGCAGCTCACCGACCTTCTCGAGGGCGGTGGGTCCCGGCGACGAGAGGTCCGTCACGCTCGCGCGGCCCGCGGGCACGTAGATGCCGCTGACCCCGGAGGGCTCCTTGGTGACGATGACCGGCGTGCCGTCGGGTTCGATCACCAGCGTTTCTGCATCATGGGGACCGTCGGGGTAGGTGAGCCGGTACAGCTCACCCTCCCCCGTCGACGGATCCATCCGAGTCAGTGCAACGGTGTCGCGGCGGCGCTGATTGTCGCCGGTGTCGGACAACCACAGCTGGCCGCCGTAGGAAGCGAGGTCCTCGACGTCGTACGAATCGACGGGCACGTCGAGCCACCGCTCGACCTCGCAGTTCTCACCGAGTACGGTAAGTCGGCGATCGGTGCCGCTGTCGCCGACCGCGTACAGCACGTTGTCGATGGAGGTCAGCCCGGACAGCTCCTCGAGTCCCGGATCCGTCGGCGCGCAGTACGTCTCGAACGACTCGTTCCGAACCTCGGCCTTGGCGCTCGCGGGCACAGGAACCAGTAAGACTGCACCGACCGCGGCTGCGACCCAGATCGACCTTCGCATCGAGCTCAGGCGGTCGCCGGCTCGTACGCGAACTCCGTCAGAACCGACGCCAGTGCAGTCGGCACGCGCGCCTCGACGCGAGTGCCGTCGGCCTCGTGCGAGGAGTGCGAGATCCGCCCCTCGGTGTGTATGCGCGCGACCAGATCCCCCCGTGTGTACGGCACGAGGACGTCCACCTCGGACTCCGGCCACGCGAGGATTTCACCGAGGTGATCTCGCAGTTCGTCGATACCCTCGCCTGTTCGCGCCGATACGAACCGTGCGCCCGGCAGCAACCCGCGAAGCTGGGTAAGCTGGACTGGGTCCGCGGCATCGATCTTGTTGACCACGATCAATTCCGGGGGCATCTTGGTGTCCCGTTCCTTGACGACGTCGACGATCACTTCGCGGACAGCTTTGATCTGATCGGTCGGCAGCGCATCGGAACCGTCGACGACGTGCAGCAGCAGATCTGCGTCGGTTACCTCCTCGAGCGTCGAACGGAACGCCTCGACCAACTGAGTCGGCAGATGCCGGACGAATCCGACGGTGTCGGTCATCACGACGGCACGGCCGTCCTCGAGCGTCGATTTGCGCGACGTCGGATCCAACGTTGCGAACAACGCATTCTGAACCAGCACTCCGGATCCGGTCAGCGCGTTGAGGAGGCTGGACTTCCCTGCGTTCGTGTAGCCGACGATCGCGATGTTCGGTGTCGTGCTGCTCAGTCGACTGTCGCGTTTGGTGTCGCGGGCCTGCTTCATACCCTTGATTTCGCGCCGGAGCTTGGCCATGCGCTCGCGAATACGACGCCGGTCGGTTTCGATCTTCGTCTCACCCGGACCACGAAGACCCACGCCGCCATTACTGCCAGCGCGGCCACCCGCCTGACGCGACATCGATTCACCCCAGCCTCTGAGCCTGGGAAGCATGTACTCCATCTGCGCGAAAGCGACCTGCGCCTTGCCTTCACGCGACGTCGCATGCTGAGCGAAGATGTCGAGAATGAGGGCGGTCCGGTCGATGACCTTGACCTTCACGACCTTCTCCAACGCATTGAGCTGCGCGGGGGTGAGCTCGCCGTCGCAGATCACGGTGTCTGCGCCGGTGGCGAGCACCACATCACGAAGCTCGTGCGCCTTGCCCGAACCGATGTAGGTGGCCGAATCCGGTTTGTCCCTGCGCTGGACGAGGGCATCGAGGACCTCCGAACCTGCGGTCTCGGCAAGCGCGGCGAGCTCGGCCATACTGCTCTCGATCTGCGCAGCCGTTCCGTTGGTCCACACGCCGACCAACACGACCCGTTCGAGACGTAGCTGGCGGTACTCGACCTCGGTGACATCGGCGAGTTCGGTGGACAGTCCCGCAACGCGTCGTAGAGCCGTTCGCTCTTCGAGTTGCATGTCGCCCGCAGACGGGTTCGGGTCATCGCCTGTGAACGTCGAACGCGCGATGCGTCTCGACCATGCCTCGGATTCCTCTCGCGTCCACGCCGAGCCGCTGGTCGACTCGTCGGTCGCTGAATCCTGTCGTTCTGAATCCGTTATTTCGTCAATCCTTCGGTGTGGGAATCACGAGATTCCTTCTGTGTTCGAGTCGAGCATCTTCCATGATCCACGAAATGCCAGGCGGGTGCACGCGAGTTTGTTGCTCACGCGAGCTGACGCCACCAGTTGTCGTCGATGGATCCGCTGGCCACAAGGACCGAAGGGCCACGCAACGTCGCGCCCGAGTCGTCGATCGTCACCGTGACTTCACCGCCCGGCACACCGACGACCACCTGCCCCGAGTCGAGGCCTTCATACGACAGAGCAGCTGCGGCTGCAGCGACCGTTCCAGTGCCGCACGACCTGGTCTCGCCGACGCCGCGCTCGAATACGCGCATGTCGACGCGGCCGAACTGCATGCGTGTGAGGATCTCGACGTTTGCCCCGGCTCGGAAGAAGTCGGAGTCCAGGTCGGGCGCGCGGGACAGGTCCAGTGCGCGCAACGAGTCGATGTCGGCAGACGCGTCGACACACGCGAGATGCGGATTTCCCACGTCGATTCCGATGCCCTCGAACGTGCGACCCGCCAGAGTGGTGGTACTCGAACCCATGAGATGGACATCGCCCATGTCGACGGTGACGTCAGCCGACGAATCGTCGAATTTGTGTACGGTCACCGGCCGGGCACCTGCCCGAGACCCGACGACGAACTGCTCGGCGGTCTCCAGCCCCGATGCCAGGAGGTAGTGCGCGAATACTCTGACGCCGTTGCCACACATTTCGGCGACACTGCCGTCGCCGTTGCGGTAGTCCATGAACCAATCGTCGGCGCCGACTCCTGCGGGCAACCGGTCGAGAACCCCGGCATCACGCAGTGCCCCTGAGCGCGCGACCCTGAGAACACCGTCTGCGCCCAACCCGCGCCTGCGATCGCACAACGCCGCAACCCGTGGGCGGATCAACTCGATCGCGACGTCGGGATCGTGCAGGACGACGAAGTCGTTCTGAGTTCCGTGACCCTTCGCGAAGTGCATTCCCGTGATTCTACGGGGCCTGATCCTCCGTACGCTCAACCCCTACGGGCTCAACACGGCGAGTGCGGACTCGAGCAACGACGGGTCTGCTCCGTCGAGCCAGTGAACTCTTCGGTCGCGACGAAACCACGAACGCTGTCGTCGTACATAGCGTCTTGTGCCGATGAACGTGCGCTCCCGTGCGTAGTCCAGGTCGCTTTCACCGTCCAGATAGTCGAGGACTTGCGCATATCCGATCGCTCTCGGCGCAGTGACACCGTCCTTCAGACCCTCGCCCACCAACCCACGCACCTCGTCGACGAGACCACCGGAGAACATCAGGTCGGTTCGGCGAGCGATGCGTTCGTCCAGTTCGGCGGTGTCGCGATCGACACCGAGCAGCCTGGTACCCCAGCGTGGCTCACCGATGGTCGGAGCAGAGGCAGCGAACGGCTGTCCCGTGATCTCGACGACCTCCAGCGCGCGAACCATGCGGCGGCCGTCCGTCGCCAGGATCGACGCCGCAGCCTCTGGATCCCGTTCTCGTAGTGCGCGATTCACCGCGTCGGTTCCGCCCTCGACGAGTACCTTCTCCCACTTGGCGCGGACTTCGGGATCCGTCGCGGGAAAGGCCCATTCGTCGAGCAAGGACTGGACGTACATCATCGAGCCACCGACGACGATCGGCGTCTTCCCACGCGCCAGAATGTCCTCGACGTCCCTGACGGCGGCCTCCTGATAGTTCGCGACGGTCGCAGTCTCGGTCACGTCGAGTACGTCGAGCCGGTGGTGCACGATCCCGCGACGCTCGGCCACGGAGAGTTTGGCTGTTCCGATGTCCATTCCGCGGTACTGCTGCATCGCATCGATGTTGACGATCTCGCCATCCAGACGCTCGGCAAGATCGAGACCCAGATCGGACTTCCCCGTGGCGGTCGGCCCGATGACAGCGACGGGTTGGATTTCCGTCACCGATATGTCGGCCGTCACTTACACCACATCCCACGTGCCGACGAAGTAGCCCACTCCGAAGGGAGACCCCCGATACAGCGCGTGGGCGTCGAGGCGGTCGTCGGCAACGACACTGGCGAGTACCTGCCACGCGGCGACACCGTCGACACCGACTTCCCTGCACAGGCGACGATCGAGACCCGACAGAACGGTCAGATCGGCAGTGGCCAGGGCGTCGTCGATCGTGGTCTGCAGAGCCTCGGCCCTCTCGTCGAACGAGCCGGGAGCCTTCGCTGTCAGTGTCGTGGCACCGTCGCCGACCACCAACAATCCGACACTCCCCTGGTCGGCATCCATCTCCGCTCGCAGGTCGCGTCCGATACGGGTGCACTCAGCACGAGTGTCATCCCGTCCGACGATCAGAATTTCCGCTTCGACGCTCGGTGCTGCCTCGCCTCTGAGCCACCCTGCGATCAGCGCGGGGAGCGGAAGTTGTGTGTCGGCCTCGTTCGCAGATTCCCCGTCGACATCGGCCGACAGAGTCACCGGTACGTCGACTCCGTAGCCCGCGAACGTCCCGGACGACCTCGGCCCGATACGACGTCCGCGATCGCCTGTTCCGACAACCAGCCATCGGTCCGCGACGTCTGCGATATGACGGCTCGCTCGCAGCGCTGCGTCACGAACAATCGACGCTTCCGACGGGCTGTTGCCGGTCAACTCCGGAACCAGAAGGGGCGGGGACGGCACCAGGGCCACGGCACGAAACACAACGACAACGCTAACCCGCCACACACCGAACCCACGACACACCAAGGTCGCAAATCGGCAGACGGGCACACCTACCCCGGCTACACCTGTTTGAATGGTCCGATCGGTCGATACCGAGCTATTGGCAGCCGTGACGCGCGGCAGAGATGAGGAACGATGACCGACTCCAACGAGACAAGCACAGGCGCAACCACCCCCGGAGCACCCAAGCCGGGTAGCCCGAAGCCAGGCGGTAGTCCGAAGCCGGGCGGCGGACAGCGACCTGGACAACCCGGCGCCACGGCTGCCTCGTCGAGCGGAGGCGTCGCCAAACCTCATCCGGTGAACACGCACGTGGCCACCGTCACACCTGCTCTGGCGCCCCCGAGCGACCCGAGCAAGTTCGGCCGCGTCGACGAGGACGGGACCGCGTGGGTCCGAACGGCCGAGGGCGAACGGCAGATCGGCTCCTGGCAGGCAGGCGACGCTGCGGAGGGTCTCGCGCACTTCGGTCGGCGCTACGACGATCTCGCCACCGAGATCGCACTGCTCGAAGCCCGCCTCGCCGCAGGCTCGGGAGACGCGAAGAAGACCAAGGCCGCCGCCCAGGCCCTTGCTGAAACATTGCCTACCGCCGCGGTCATCGGCGACTTGGATGCACTCGCAGCGAGACTCCACCTGGTGGTCGAGCATTCGGAGGCCGCCGCGGCGGTCGCGAAGAAGGAGAAGGACGCCGAGCGGGCAACACACACGGCGCGCAAGGAAGAGTTGGCGGCCGAGGCCGAACAGATCGGTAGCGAATCCACCCAGTGGAAGCACGCCGGCGATCGACTGCGTGAAATTCTCGACGAGTGGAAGACCATTCGCGGCGTCGACCGAAAAGTCGACGATGCGCTGTGGAAGCGCTACTCGAAGGCTCGGGAGAACTTCAACCGTCGACGCGGCGCGCACTTCGCCGATCTCGATCGCGAACGGGGCGCAGCCAAGACCAAGAAGGAAGAACTGGTGACCCGAGCCGAGGCACTGTCCTCGTCAACTGAGTGGGGACCGACGGCGGCAGCGTTCCGCGATCTACTCACCGAGTGGAAAGCCGCAGGCCGTGCCCCGAGGGACGCCGACGACGCGCTGTGGAAGAACTTCAAAGCTGCTCAGGACGTGTTCTTCGCGGCCCGCAACGCTGCAGCGTCCGAACGTGACGCGGAATTCGAGACCAACGCGACCGGTAAGGAGGAGCTTCTCGCCAAGTACGGCAACATCGACCCCTCCGGTGACCTCGACGGTGCGAGGGCAGCACTACGCGACCTGCAGGAAAAGTGGGATGCGCTGGGCAAGGTACCGCGCGAGAAGATGCAGGAACTCGAAGGCCGCCTACGGGCGATCGAGAAGTCCGTGCGCGACGCTGTCGATGACCAATGGCGCCGCACCGATCCAGAGGCTCTGGCGCGCGCCGCACAGTTCCGCGAGCGCGTAGCGCAGTTCGAGGAGCAGGCCGAGAAGGCTGCCGCCGCGGGCAAGACGAAGGACGCCGAGCGCGCACGCGAGCAGGCTCAGCAGTGGCGTGAGTGGGCTGCGGCGGCCGAGGGCGCCGTCGGCGAGCTGTAGGGGTCAGCGCGCCGCTGGTCGGGCGGGAACGTCAGCGCTCACGGTCGGTGGGTCGGCCTAGTACGGGTCCGGCCCACCGCGAGTTCTGCTCCGCATCGACCGACGCGGCACGGCGTCGTTCCTGTGCGTCCAGTTGCGCTGTGGTCTTGTTCCACACGGCCTTGAGCCACTGGAATGTGAGCGCCGCGACGAGCACCCATCCGATGACCAAACCTACGCCAGGACCACTGCCGATCGAATCCGCTGGCAGCGTCTGGCGCGACCAGATCGACAGCATCCCGAACACCGACGCTATGGCACTACCCACCAGGGCGATCCAGGCCAACGCCCAGATTCTGGTGACGAGCGCCAGCACCGATGTCACTACAGCGAACACCAGCACGAACCACACGAACACCCGCGAAGGCAGCGCGATCGCGTCGGTCGTAACAGCATCGTCTCCGGACAGCACATCGAAGCCGGTTGCAGATCCGGTATGCGGAAGCGCCAGGGTCAGCAACAGCAGCATGACCAGAACGGCAACGACCACTGCGCGTACGCCAGGGTCGATTTCCGAGTCGATTTTCTTCTCTGCTCGGTCGTAGTCGGGTGCCTGGTGATCCGGCACCTGATCACTCGTCGCGCGGTCTTCACGCTCGTGACCTCCGCTACCTTGAAATTTCTCGGTCATACGGAACATCCTGTCGTTGCGGGGAGCGGGGCAGGAACGCCGATCGCCGGCAATCCCAACCCGACTCCGATGGGCGCCGTTTTCGGCACAGTTCCCAGCTCGTACGCATCACCCGCTGCGGTCCGACGGTGGGACGAAACTCCTGCATCGGCGATGAGGTGGTAGGGCGCGGCTGCCGTGATGGTCGTGGTCACGATGTCGCCCGGTCGGATCGCGGCCAGTTGGTGCTCGTCTGCACGGAAATGCACCAGGCGACCGTCGCGCGCTCGACCGCTCTTGCGATGAGTGGCGGCGTTCTTGCGTCCCTCACCCGTCGCAACGAGGATCTCCACACCCGTGCCGATCAGCTCGCGATTCGCGTCGAGGACTATCTCCTCCTGCAACGCGATCAACCGGTTGTACCGTTCCTGCACGACCTCTTTGGGGATTTGCCCGTCCATATCGGCCGCCGGAGTGCCCGGACGCTTGGAGTACTGGAAGGTGTACGCATTCGCGAACTTGGCGCGCCGCATGACCTCGAGAGTCTGCTCGAAGTCCTCCTCGGTTTCACCCGGAAAACCGACGATGATGTCGGTCGTGATCGCAGCGGTCGGCATGACGTCGCGAACCTTGTCGATGATTCCGAGGAATTTGCTCTGCCGGTACGAGCGACGCATCGCCTTGAGGATGCGGTCCGACCCCGACTGAAGTGGCATGTGCAATGTGGGGCAAACGTTCGGGGTCGTGGCCATCGCCTCGATGACGTCGTCGGTGAACTCGGCCGGGTGCGGTGAGGTGAATCTCAACCGCTCCAGGCCGTCGATCGTTCCACAGGCTTTGAGCAACGAAGCAAATGCACCGCGATCACGAGGCATGTCCGGGTCGGCGAACGACGCGCCGTACGCATTCACGTTCTGCCCGAGCAGCGTGACTTCGAGGACACCCTGGTCGACCAGCGCCTGTACTTCCGCGAGAATGTCCCCGGGGCGGCGGTCTATTTCTTTGCCACGCAGCGCGGGGACGATGCAGAACGTGCAGGTGTTGTTGCATCCGACCGAGATCGACACCCAGCCCGCATACGGTGACTCGCGCTTGGCCGGAAGTGTCGACGGGAACGCTTCGAGCGATTCCAGAATCTCGACCTGCGCCTCGTTGTTGTGACGTGCACGTTCGAGCAACGTCGGGAGCGAACCGATGTTGTGCGTGCCGAACACGACGTCCACCCAGGGCGCTTTCTTGACGACGGTGTCGCGGTCCTTCTGAGCGAGGCAACCGCCGACGGCGATCTGCATACGCGGGTTGCGTGTCTTCGCAGGGCGCAGCATGCCGAGGTTGCCGTACAGCTTGTTGTCGGCGTTCTCGCGCACCGCACAGGTGTTGAACACCACCAGATCCGCATCGGTGCCGGAATCAGCAGGGACGTACCCGGCTTCTTCGAGGAGTCCGGCCAGCCGCTCCGAGTCGTGCACGTTCATCTGGCACCCGTGCGTCCGTACTTCGTAGCTTCTCTGGTCGTTCAGGACACTCGTTTCCACATCCTCAGGGTACGGCGTGCGGCAATGCCACCTGTGCGTGCGTCGTCCGTTCGCGTACCGACCGTGCGAACACGGCGGGGAAGCCGCACCTGGGCCGATACCAACCGTCAGTAAAGTTTCCATTACATAATCCGAATTGTCGGGTGAAAAGCGCTGCCGACAAGCAAACTACGAATAGGGTTCTGCCCTATGACGCACGCCACCGACGCGCCGGTTTCCGGTGCTCTTGCCGATCGACCCCCAATGATCTCCCTGAAATCGGTAGACAAGCACTTCGGTGATCTCCACGTTCTCAAAGACATCAACCTCGAAGTACCGGCCGGCCAGGTCGTCATCGTTCTCGGTCCGTCCGGATCTGGAAAGTCGACACTATGCCGCACGATCAACC
Organism: Rhodococcus sp. P1Y; assembly: GCF_003641205.1. Taxonomy (NCBI): domain Bacteria; kingdom Bacillati; phylum Actinomycetota; class Actinomycetes; order Mycobacteriales; family Nocardiaceae; genus Rhodococcus; species Rhodococcus sp. P1Y. The sequence goes on along the minus strand of NZ_CP032762.1, from coordinate 3,391,995 downwards.
GTCTGGAGCCGATCGATTCGGGGACCATCGAGGTCGACGGATCTGTGCTTCCGGCGGAAGGGAAGGCCCTGGCCGCACTACGCGCCGACGTAGGCATGGTTTTCCAGTCCTTCAACCTCTTTGCGCACAAGACGATCCTCGAGAATGTGATGCTCGCGCCGCAGAAGGTGCGCAAACTCAAGAAGGACGAGGCCCACAAGACGGCGCAGGCCTTGCTCGAGCGAGTCGGGATTGCCAACCAGGCCGACAAGTACCCAGCTCAGCTGTCCGGTGGTCAGCAACAGCGTGTCGCCATCGCCCGCTCGCTCGCGATGAACCCCAAGGTCATGTTGTTCGACGAGCCGACCTCGGCCCTCGATCCCGAGATGGTCAACGAGGTGCTCGACGTCATGACCTCGCTCGCGAAGGAGGGAATGACGATGCTCGTCGTCACCCACGAGATGGGCTTCGCGCGCAAGGCAGGCGATCGCGTCATCTTCATGGCCGACGGCGCCGTCGTCGAGGACACCGATCCCGAAACCTTCTTCACCGCACCGAAATCCGAACGCGCCAAGGACTTCCTGGGCAAGATCCTCGGTCACTGACTTCGGCCGCCTGGCTCACAAAATCATTCGCAGCACCAACACGGAGGAATCACCAGTGAGAATCAATCGTCCCATCCGCATCGCAGCGGGTATCGCCGCACTCGCCGTCGTCGCGACCGCCTGTGGCGGCAACGAGGAACGAAGCGTCTCGTCGAGTGCAGAGAACGGCAGTCTCATCGTCGGCATCAAGTACGACCAGCCCGGACTCGGTCTGCGTAACCCGGACGGATCGTTCAGCGGCTTCGACGTCGAGGTTGCCAAGTACGTAGCCGACAAGCTCGGGGTCCCCGAGGACAAGATCGAGTTCAAGGAAGCCCCATCGGCCCAGCGCGAGACGCTGATTCAGAACGGCGAGGTCGACTACATCGTCGCCACGTACTCCATCACGGACACCCGCAAGGAAAAGGTCGGATTCGCCGGACCTTACTTCGTTGCGGGACAGTCTCTCCTCGTCGCCGACGGCAACACCGACATCACCGGTCCCGACACCCTCGCGGGCAAGAAACTGTGCTCGGTGACCGGATCGACTCCCGCCCAGAAGATCGCCGACGAGTACCCCGACGTTCAGCTTCAGCCGTTCGACACCTACTCCGCGTGTGTCGAATCTCTGCGCAACGGTGCAATCGACGCTGTCACCACGGACGACATCATCCTGGCAGGCTACGCCGCTCAGTACCCAGGTGAACTGAAGGTCGTGGGCGAACCGTTCACCACCGAGAACTACGGCATCGGCCTCGCGAAAGACGACACCGAGGGCCGAAACCAGATCAACGACGCGATCGAGGAAATGGTCTCGAGCGGCGCGTGGGAAGAAGCGTTCAACGAGACCGTCGGCGCCTCGGGATACACGCTGCCCGCCGCGCCGACCGTCGACCGCTACTGACGCTTCGCCTCCACGTCGGGTGCACCTGCACCTGTAGGTGTACCCGACGTGACCGGCCCGCTCCAGCCGATTGGACACTCCTACCTTGAACCTATTGAGCAAGTACGGCGATCAACTCGTCGACGCGTTCATCATGACGATCAAATTGACGGTTCTGTCCGCGATCGGCGCACTGATCATCGGTACGATCATCGCGGCGATGCGTGTCTCCCCTATTCCGGTCGCCCGTGCAATCGCGACCGCGTACGTCACGATCTTTCGTAACACTCCGCTGACTCTGATCATTCTCTTCACCTCGTTCGGTCTCTACCAGACCATGGGTGTCGCGCTCGCCCCGGAAAATTCGTCCTCGTTTCTCGTCGACAACAATTTCCGGCTCGCCATACTCGGATTGAGTGTGTACACGGCGTCGTTCGTCGCCGAGTCTCTTCGTTCGGGTATCAACACCGTTCCCGTCGGCCAAGCGGAAGCCGGCAGGTCACTCGGCATGACGTTCACCCAGAACATCACGATCGTCGTCCTCCCCCAGGCGTTTCGGGCTGTCATCGGACCCCTGGGAAGTGTGCTGATCGCCCTGACCAAGAACACCACCATTGCATCGGTGATCGGCGTGGCCGAGGCATCGCTGCTCATGAAGACGATGATCGAGAACGAGGCAGCGATCTTCGCCGTCGGTGGTCTCTTCGCCCTCGGCTTCGTCGTCCTGACGCTGCCGACCGGACTGCTGTTCGGCTACCTCAGCAAGCGATTGGCGGTGAAGTGATGAGTGATGCCGTAGCAGTTCTCTACGATGTGCCTGGCCCGAAAGCCAAGGCGCGCTACCGCATTCTGTCCGGTGTCGTTCTTCTGGTTTCCCTTGGAATCGCCTTCCTCATCTATCTGGCGCTCGATTCGAAAGGCCAGCTGACGGCCGCGAAGTGGGAGCCGTTCGTCACCTCGAGTACATGGACCACGTATCTACTGCCAGGCATTCAAGGCACGCTGGTGGCCGCTGCGCTGTCGATCGTGTTCGCGTTGATTCTCGGTGCGGTTCTCGGGATCGGCAGGCTGTCCGACCACAATTGGGTTCGGATCGTCAGCGGTGTCTTCGTCGAGCTCTTCCGCGCGGTGCCCGTACTGATCCTGATGATCTTCCTGTACGCGGTGTACGCCGAGTACGAGGTCTTCAAAGTTCGCTACCTTGCGCTCGCCGCAGTGGTCACCGGCCTGACGCTCTACAACGGATCGGTTATCGCCGAAATCGTTCGTGCTGGGGTCAATTCGCTCCCGAAGGGCCAGACCGAGGCGGCATCCGCGCTCGGCATGCGCAAGGGCCAGGTCATGCGGATCGTTCTGCTGCCCCAAGCGGTGACTGCGATGCTGCCCGCCATCATCTCGCAGATGGTGGTGGCGCTGAAGGACTCCGCACTCGGTTATCTGATCGGCTACGTCGAAGTCGTTCGCGCCGGCCAGCAAGTCGGTGCCTTCTACGGAAACTACCTACCGTCGCTCATCATCGTCGCGCTCATCATGATCGTCATCAACTCGTTGCTGACCAAGCTTGCGACGGTGGTCGAAGGACGCATGCGTCAGAAGAAGCGCAAGACCGGCGGGACCGTAGTTCCCGCGCAGGACTTCGGCGGAGGACCCGCAGGCGCTGCGTGACAGGTCGCTCGCGATCGGACGTCGGCACATGAACGAGGCCCGTAACACCTGCGGAAGGTGTTACGGGCCTCGTGTGTTCGGCGGGAACTCGGGTTACGGGTGGACGATCACCCGTAACGTTCACCGTCGAAGTCTTCGGTTTCTGCGCCCAACTCGTCGAGCTGCTCTTTGACCACCGCGAACGCCATACCCTGCGAATAACCGCGGCGCGCGAGCATGCCCACCAACCGGCGAACCACCTTGTCGCGCTCGGCGCGTGCGTCCGGGTCGGCGGAGTCGGGCAAGGATACAGTGCGACACTTCTTGCGCACCAACTCGATTGCGCGTTCGCGCTCGTCTTCCGGCTCGATCTGATCGAGCGCGGCAACGGAGTGTTCGGGGCTGACACCCTTTTCACGAAGCTCGCGGCTCAGCGCGTTCTTGCCTTTGCCCGCGTAAGTGTGGCGCGAATGTACCCATTGTTCCGCGAATGCTGCGTCATCGACCAACTTCGCGGCGGCCAAGCGATCCAGCACCGCGGTAGCGATTGCGGCACTGAATCCCTTCTTGGCCAACCTGGTTTCGAGTTCGTGCCTACTGCGGGCCCGGTCGGTCAGCAACCGAAGGCAGACATCTTTCGCCTGCGCTTCGGTTCCGCCGCCGTCTTGTTCCGGCTCCACGTCGAGCTACTCCGCGACTAGAACTCGACAGGCTCGGCTGCGTCATCGGTGGCCGTGACGTCGGCACCGATCTGCAGCTTCTCCATGATCTTCTTCTCGATCTCGTCACGAATGTCCGGGTTCTCCAGCATGAACTTACGGGCGTTCTCCTTGCCCTGTCCGAGCTGATCGCCGTCGTAGGTGAACCAGGATCCCGACTTACGAATGAATCCGTGCTCGACACCCATGTCGATCAGCGATCCCTCACGGCTGATTCCCTTGCCGTACAGGATGTCGAACTCGGCCTGCTTGAACGGCGGCGCGACCTTGTTCTTGACGACCTTGACGCGAGTACGGTTACCCACCGCTTCGGTGCCGTCCTTGAGAGTTTCGATGCGCCGCACATCGAGGCGAACCGACGAGTAGAACTTGAGCGCCTTACCACCGGTGGTGGTTTCGGGAGAACCGAACATGACGCCGATCTTCTCGCGGAGCTGGTTGATGAAGATTGCTGTCGTGCCGGAATTGCTGAGTGCACCGGTCATCTTGCGCAGCGCCTGGCTCATCAGTCGTGCCTGCAGACCGACGTGGCTGTCGCCCATCTCGCCTTCGATCTCGGCACGTGGCACGAGCGCCGCCACCGAGTCGATGACGAGGATGTCGAGGGCGCCGGACCGAATCAGCATGTCGGCGATTTCCAGCGCCTGCTCACCCGTATCAGGCTGCGAGACGAGCAGCGCGTCGGTATCGACGCCGAGCCTCTGCGCATAGTCGGGATCGAGCGCGTGCTCGGCGTCGATGAACGCGGCGAGTCCGCCGTTTCGCTGGGCATTCGCTACCGCGTGCAGGGCAACAGTGGTTTTACCCGAGGACTCAGGGCCATAGATCTCGACGACTCGTCCGCGCGGCAAACCTCCGATGCCGAGCGCGATGTCGAGAGCGATGGAACCGGTGGGGATCACTGCGATCGGTTGACGAACCTCGTCACCGAGACGCATCACCGATCCCTTGCCGAAGTTCTTGTCGATCTGTGCAAGCGCCAGATCGAGTGCTTTGTCGCGATCGTATGCAGCCATCGTGATCTCCTAGTGTGGTCTCGTTCAGCGTGTTGTCGGTAACGGTAGAGCCAGGTACCGACAAGAAACGTCTGGGCGCGCATCCACGCGTCGTCCCGCAGCACAACCGAGTGAACTCAGCATAGGGGAACACGTGTTCGATTGTGCAACCCGACGCTCCGACACGCCGTGGAGAACTTCGGTCACCACCGAGAGCGAGGAACGTCGAACTCACTGCACAGTGCTCGCCACACCTCGCGGGGATCGACTCCTGCTTCGATCGCTTCGGCGCCTGTGCGTCCCTCGAGACTCGTGATGACGTGGTCGGCGAGAATGGAGTCACCTCGCATCTGGCCGAACTCGTCGACGAGCAATTCTCGAAATTCAGTCAATCGCACAGTACAACCGTACCGAAGCGTGATCAGGCCAGCACTGCACGGCATACGGCGACTGGATCCTCGACGCGACCCGAACTCGCTGCCGCAGCGGAGGCCGCGTGCGCGAAACTCGGATCGGCCAGCACTCGCCTCACCGCGTCTCCGATCGACTCGGGGCTGGCAGGGCGCACGATGACGGCACTGCCCTGTCGCGCAGCGCGATTGGCCAGCTCCCACTGGTCCCCGCCTCCCGGCACCGCCACTACCGGTACGCCGTGGAGCAGCGACTTCGCCAACAGACCGTGGCCACTTCCGCACACCACCACGTCGGCTTGGCTCAGCAGATCGTCTTGCCTGCCGAGACCGGCTGCGGCCCAGCTCGGCAAATCCGCAGGTGGCTCGTCGAGCATCGACGCGACAACGCGTGTACCGCTGCCGTCGAGACCCTGGAGCGCCATCTCCAACATGCCGTCGGCGCCGGTGAACGCGGTCGACGGCGCAACCACCACCACAGGGCCGGACCCAAGCGGCAGGTCCAGAACGTCCTCGGTCGGCTCCCAGAGCAACGGCCCGACCACGTGGGCTTCGATCGGCCAGTCCGGGCGCGGCACCTCCAACGCAGGGATGGTCGCGATCAACCGGGCTGCAGGCCCCGGATCCTCGGCGGGCAGCCCGATCCCCACCCGAGCGGCACTTCGCTGTGCCTTACCCTGCGCAATCGAACGTCCCGTCGCTGCTCTCATAAACGTGTCCCGCAGCCTGCCACGAATGCCCGTTCCGGGAGCTAGTCCACTTCCGATGGGGGGCAGCCCTTTCGACGGTGCGTACAACGGATGCGGCGACAACTCGACCCACGCGATCCCCAGCGATTCTGCCGCCAAACCACCACCGGCGGTCAAAATGTCGGACACAACCAGATCGACGTCGATGCCCCGCAGATCGGGTACCAGCTCGGTCGCGATGAACGCTGCCCTGGAATGAATACGCTGACCGGCATCCATGTCGTCGTCCTCGGGGCGGGGCGTGAGCCCTCTGAGAGGTCGAGCGTCGATCCCCGCGGCGCGCGCCGTCTCGACCCACCTCGTACCGGTGAACAGCACGGCTTCATCGCCCGCAGCCTCGAATTTCAGGCAGAGCGCAATCGCCGGAAACGCGTGCCCGGGGTCGGGGCCTGCCACTACCGCTACTCGCACGCGCTCAGCGTGCCACAGTCAACGGGCGGGCGAATCGAGATGGTCGTCGAGAACCCTTTTCGCTACCGAGACAGTACGTACCCGGTCGGCCTCGACGAGTCCGATCCTGGTCCGTCGATCGAGAAGGTCGGCAACCGTACGAGCGCCCTCGTAACGCACCGAGAAGGCCAATTCAGCCGCACAGACGTCGATTCCATCGGCGATGGGCGCCATGCCATCCGACATCGTCTCGGCCAAGGCCCGCACCAGAGTTGCCTCGGCACCGTACCTGCGCACGAGTGTCGCGGGCTCGCGCATCTCGTTCAACACGGCCCGCGTTGCGGCTCCGACAAGCGGTATGGATGTAGTGCGACATCCCACCGCAGACAAGCGTGCCGCCCGAACAGCAGCATCGGTGGCGTGTTGCGCCATCAGACGGTACGTGGTCAGCTTCCCGCCGACGATCCCGATCGGACCATCACCGTCGTCGAGTACAGCATGCCTGCGCGAGAGATCCGAGGACGGCCCGTCACCGGAGTCGAGTAGCGGCCGCAATCCGGCGAAGGTCCCGATGACATCGGCACGCGACAGCGCCGGGGAGATCACGGTTGCAAGGACGTCGAGAAGGAAGTCGATCTCCGACTCTGTCGCGACGGGCACATCGGGTACGGGTCCCGCGGCAGCCTCGTCCGTGAGGCCGACGTACACACGCCCGAGCGGCGCCGGCAGCGCGAAGACGAATCGCGTTCGTTCTCCCGGAACAGGTACAGCAAGAGAACACGTCAGTCCGCCGAACGATGCCGCGTCGAACACCAAGTGTGTCCCTCGGCTGGGCCGCAACGAGATTCGAGGATCGACCTCGGCCGCCCACACACCGGCTGCGTTGATCACAACCCTCGCACGGACGCGCGTCGTCTCACCGGTTGCCTCGTCGCGAAGCACTGCCGACGTTCGATCGACCTGCGATGCGCTCACCCCGGTCAGGATCGACGCGCCGAACTTCGCCGACGTGCGAGCGACGGCGACCACCAATCGCGCATCGTCGACCAGTTGTCCGTCCCAGGACCTGGCCCCGCCTCGTAACCCTGTACGCCTCACGGTCGGAGCGGCGGACACGACGTCGGCCCGGGAAATTCTGTCGGCGCGAGGCAGAACGGACGCCGCGGTGCCTACGATGGCGCGCAAGACATCACCCATCGACAGTCCGGCCCGAATGATCGCCTCTCCTGTTCGTGATTGAGACGGGTAGAGAGGAACGATCTGTGGAAGGGGTCGGACGAGATGGGGCGCGGTACGAGTCATCAGAATCCCGCGCTCGGCTGCGCTTTCGTACGCGATGGCCAACTGACCCGATGCGAGGTAACGAAGGCCGCCGTGCACGAGTTTCGAACTCCACCGACTGGTGCCGAACGCAAGATCGTGCTTTTCGACCAGCACCACCCTCAAACCCCGCGACGCCGCGTCCAGGGCGATTCCCGCTCCGGTGATTCCGCCGCCGACGACCAGCACGTCGATTGCATCACCGTTCCAGACCGACTCGAGCTCCCGTTGGCGCCTGCCTGCGTGGAGCGCAGAACTGGCGTCCGTCACGGAGTCGGTGGTCGCAGATAGGTATCGACCGCGTACGCGATTTCCTCGACGAGATCGACACCGGAGATGCGTTGCGCAACCATATCGGCCGACTGAACAGCCGACTGGACCATCAACAGAACGACCGTGGCCATGTGTCGTGTGTTGCCCGCCCGAACCGACGAATCTCGCTGGCCGACTTCCAGTATCGGCGCGAGCGTGTCGACGATGGCCGACTGGCTCGTGCCGAGCCTGTGCAGTATGTAGGTGGACAGTATGTCAGGGTCGGACTCGAGGATCTTGACGAAAAGCGGATGGACACGAATCTTGTTCGCCACGTCTTCTGTCGCGGTGGTGATCTGCGGGCGCACCGATGAGTGAACATCGAATGTCGGCATCACCGAACCGATTTCGCGAGTGAGCAGACTCGACACGACCGCGCGGGTGTCCGCCCATCGTCGGTACACCGTCGGACGACTCACCTGAGCCCTGCGAGCGATTTCGGCGAGAGTTGTACGCCGGACGCCGTGTTCGAGAATGCACGAGCGCGCAGCGTCGAGCACCTGATCTTCGACGGTGAACGTGGGAACCGCCGACGTTTCACCCTCGGCAACGGACTGCTCGCTCACTGTCTACACCTCGTTCGATGGACCACAGTGCCGAGTTCGATGCCTTTCGAGTCGATATCGGCAGGTCGGGTTACAAATATACAACTTATGTAACACTATAGATCATGCAGGAACTACCCCCGGTCGAGTTGCCCGGTGCGTCGCGGCCCGCGATGGCGTGGGACGCGTGGGGAGTTGCCGACCAGCGGCGCCCTTTGACCGCGAAGACCCGCTCCGTTCTCCAGGCCGCGCTCGGCATCTCCTCCGGTCGAGCACATCACGTGTCGACGCAGCCTGCGCTCACCCGGTCGAGCCTGTCACTCGAGCGTCGCCGAGCACTCGGCAGCATCGTCGGACCCGGACACGTGTCCTCCGAAGACACTGTGCGGGTATATCACCTGGGCGGCAAGAGCACTCTCGACCTGTTGGCGCGGCGATCGAACGACCCACAGCCTGCCCCCGACGCCGTTGTCTTCCCTGCGAACGCCGACGAGGTCGAAGCAGTCCTGCGCTACTGCAGCGACGAGTCGATCGCGGTGGTCCCGTTCGGCGGAGGAACGTCCGTCGTGGGAGGCGTCGATCCGGTCCGAGAATGGTTCGACACGGTTGTCACGGTCAGCACGCGCCGTATGAACGCACTGACCGATCTCGACGAAGGGTCCCGGACCGCGACATTGGAGGCCGGTGTCAGCGGCCCCGAGGCCGAACGCATGCTCGCTCGCCACGGGTTCTCACTCGGCCACTTCCCACAATCATTCGCGTTCGCGAGCATCGGTGGCTTCGCGGCGACCCGCTCGTCCGGTCAGGCGTCGGCCGGGTACGGGCGTTTCGATCAGATGGTCGAAGCCTTGTCCATCGCGACACCGGTCGGCACCATCACCTGCGGACACGTACCGGCCTCGGCAGCCGGGCCTGATCTCCGGCAGGTGTTCCTCGGTTCGGAAGGCACACTGGGCATCATCACGTCGGTGACCGTACGTATCCACCCCGTTCCCGAATACACCGAATATCGGGCCTGGTGGTTTTCCAACTTCACCAGTGGCGTGTCCGCATTGCGTGTCCTTTCAGCACACACTGCAAAGCCGACAGTTCTACGGTTGTCGGACGAGACCGAGACTGGCATCAACTCACTTCTCTCCGACAGCGACAGCGACAGCGACAGCAAAGGCGAGAGCGCCGCGGTTCGCGGGGGCTGTGTCGCCATTGCATTGTTCGAGGGATCCCGCACCGACGTACAGGCACGAGCAGCAGCTGCCGATGCGGTCGTATGCGCGTCGGGCGGCGAGGTCCATCCGAACGAGGCGGCCAGAGTCTGGGAACGCGGACGTTTCGATGCGCCTTACCTCCGCGATGCGTTGCTCGATGCGGGTGCCCTTGCCGAGACGCTGGAGACCGCCGCACGGTGGTCGACCCTCGCACGGGTACGTAGCGAAGTGACCGATGCACTCGTCGGAACGCTCACCGAGAGCGGCACTCCTCCTGTTGTCATGTGCCACATATCGCACGTCTACCCGACCGGAGCATCCCTCTACTTCACGGTCGTCTGCGCAGCGGGCGATGATCCGTCCGCGCAGTGGCGGGCCGCAAAGGACGCCGCGACACAGGCGATGATCGACACGCATGCCACGATCACACACCATCATGCCGTGGGACGAGATCACCTCCCTTACATGACCGCCGAGGTCGGTCCGATCGGAACTTCGATCTTGCGCGCGATCAAATCTGCGGTGGACCCCGCAGGAGTGCTCAACCCTGGCAAGCTCATCCCGTGACGGTGACCGTACTGAGCAATCCCACGGCCGGCAACGGTCGAGCGCCTCGAGTCGCAGCGGCGGTGATCACCCGGTTGCGCGAACGGGGCACCCATGTGGTGAGCATCGAAGGCAGGACACCGGGTGACGCGCTCGAGTCCACCAGACGAGCGGTTCGAGCAGGAACCGACGCGGTGATCGCAGTCGGAGGTGACGGCCTCGTCAACCTCGCATTGCAGGCAGTAGCGGGCACCACGACACCGATCGCCGTCGCGCCAGCAGGTACCGGCAACGACTTCGCGCGCTTGCTCGGCGTTCCGCTGACGAACCCCGCCGCAGCTGCGGACATCGTCGAGGACGGCAGAGTACGCGCTATGGACCTCGGCCGAGTTCACGACCGATGGTTCGCAACAGTCCTCTCGAGCGGATTCGACAGCCTCGTGACCGAGCGCGCCAATTCTCTTCGCTGGCCGACAGGTCGGCTGCGCTACAACATCGCAATGGTGCTGGAGTTGAGCAAGTTTCGACCTATCCCCTACTCGTTGGATCTCGACGGCACGTCGATCGAGGTGGAGGCCACCCTGGTCACGGTCGGTAACGGCCCGACCTATGGCGGAGGCATGGCCATATGTCCCGATGCCCGAGCCGACGACGGGATGTTCGATGTCACGGTCGTCCGCGCGTCGAGTAGAAGCCGGCTCGTGCGCCTGTCGCCCACGATCTACAAGGGCACACACGTGTCGCTACCCGAGGTGGATACCTACCGCGCCACGCGGATTTCCCTCGCCGCGCCGGGAATGACCGCGTACGCGGACGGCGAGCGATTCTCGCCGTTACCCGTCGTCGCAGAGGTCGTACCCGGTGCGGTGAACGTGCTCGTCGGTACCGATTCCGCCTTGGCCCGGTGAGCGGTCACAGCGTGGTCAGATCGCGATCGTTACCTGCCGTGATCGCCTTGAACAGCCAGTAGATCCCGAACACGATCGCACCCGCGACCGCCACCCAGAACAGACCCTTGACGACGGCGCCCAACACCGCGAAGGCCAGCCAGACGAGGACGATGATGCCGAGTATCTTCCAGAACATGCGATTCCCTTTCCTTGGTGTGCCTTCGATATTGGCACGCGGGATTCACGAAATCCCCGGTCCGCCAAGGAGTTCAGGGAAAGATGGGGGAAGACCCTGAGACCGTCACGAGTGTTTGCTTCTGATAACGGCTAGTTCGGCCAGCGCACTCGCCCAGCCTTCCAGCCGGTCGGTGGCGGAGATGAGCTCTGCTCTGCGGCCCGCAACCGTGGAGGTAGGTAGTGCACCGGGACCGGTCAGTCGCGCTGCTGCGGCCACCAGCTCCTCGTATTGGTCCACGCCGTTGTCCAGTTCGGCCGCGGCCGTGGAGATCGTTGCACTCAGGTGACCTGCGGCCCGCGCACTGCCGCTGGCCGCCCGTTCCATCGCGACGATGTCGTTCGCCATGTCGGTCAGGGCACGTGCCGCTGCTGCTGCAACCTCGGTCGTTTCCGACAGTTCTGCATGGTCGATGGATTCCGATCGCATCAAGATGCCGGACAATTCGTACATGCTGAGTTGGGCGCCCGCGAGACGATGCATCGGTTCGTAGGCGGCCGAGGTCCGCGGAGGAAGAACTGTCTTGACCGGCCGCGCTGCGGGCAGCGGTTCGCCTTTGAGTCGTCGATATCGCCCGAGCGCCGCCACGGCAGGAATAGCGAGCACGGCAGCGCCGCCGCCGGTGGCGAACATCGCCCACTCCGGAGCTGACGCCAGAGCCAACCCTGCGGTGGATGCGGCTGATACGCCCGACGCCCCGCCGAGCCATGAACCGCGACGCCGCGCCCGTCGAATCCGGCGGATCTGTTTCAGACGAGGATCGTTCCATCGACCGACGGCGTCGACCGCCGATTCGACCGACCGTCTGGCAGTCTCAGCCGCGCCTCGAACCGCGGACACGGACTCGGATACGGGCATGGCCGACCACTTTCGTGGTCGGCCATGCTGCTCGTTGGTCACGATCGATCAGTTCTGCGCCGGGGGCTCTGGAGTTGTGTTCTGCGCCTTGGCAATCGAGGGCTTCTGCGCCGCAGAGTTTCCGGAAGGCAGCTGGTCGCCGGCCATGGACGCCCTGATCTGCTCGAGGCGGCTGTGCCCAGCCATCTGGACCGATGCCTGCTGAACCTCCATCATTCGTCCCGACACCGAGTTCTGTGCGAGCTCGGCCGATCCGAGCGCATCGGCGTACCGCCGCTCGATCTTGTCGCGGACGGCGTCGAGGCTCGGCGTATTTCCGGGTGCCGAGAGCGTACTGTCCATCGACCGCAGAGATTCGCTGACCTTCTCCTGCATCTTCGCCTGCTCGAGCTGACTCAGAAGCTTCGTTCGCTCGGCGACCTTAGCCTGCAGTGCCATCGCGTTCTGCTCGACGGCCTTCTTCGCCTGCGATGCAGCCTGAAGAGACTGATCGTGCAAGACCTTGAGATCCTCGACGCCTTGCTCCGCAGTGACCAGTTGGGCCGCAAAGGCCTCGGCGGCGTTGGTGTACTGCGTCGCCTTGTCGACATCACCCGCAGTCGCCGCCTGATCGGCGAGTGTGACTGCCTGACGAGCGTTGGCGTTCAGTTTTTCGACCTCGTCCAGCTGCCGACTCAGCTTCATCTCCAGCTGTCGCTGGTTCCCGATCACCGACGCAGCTTGCTGAGACAGCGCCTGATGCTGCCGCTGCGCGTCCTCGATCGCCTGCTGAATCTGAACCTTGGGGTCGGCCTTCTCGTCGATCTTGGAATTGAAGAGCGCCATCATGTACTTCCAGGCCTTGACGAAAGGATTAGCCATGGGTTGATCCTGCCTCCATCTTGAGCGCCGCGTTCACGCGTGGAACTGCTCGTGCCACGAGAATACTGGTCTTGTTCGACTGCTGTGAGATCGATTCCACCCTAGCGGTCCGATCCGCACCGTTCACAGCTCACGCGGCAGCGAGCGCGCGCGCAGGTGCCGGGATGACTACTCGGGTTTCGCCTGCGATGCGCGGTGACGCGTCTTCGGTCAGTGCAACCTTGTCGGCATCCTCGCGTCGAGCCGCAAGCGTCGACTCCGACAACGACTCGCTCACGTCGCTCATCACGTCGGCGAGCGGGACTGCAAGTGCGTCGCAAATAGCGGCGAGCAGTTCACTCGATGCTTCTTTCCGTCCGCGCTCGACCTCGGAGAGGTAGCCGAGGCTCACACGCGCGGTGTTCGAGACCTCCCGCAACGTGCGGCTCTGTGCAACGCGAGTGCGCCGCAGACTGTCGCCGAGTGCTTCACGCAATAGCAGCGCCATCTCGCTCCTCCTCGTTCGAATCTTCATCCACGTCGATCATCTACAGCTACAACGACGGACCGGGCTCGATTGGTTCCCGACCCTATACTGCGACGGTTCCATTTACCCGTCGTAGCAGAAGTCCGACACGGTGTGTCGGACTGCATCGGCGACCGATGTTCCCGCTGGGCGACGTGAACGCGATGCGGTTCACGTGGCCACGCCGCGTCGCAGGCGGATCGCTTGCACGATGTAGTCCACACCTGTGTAGACCGTCAGGAACACGGCCAAACCCATGAGTGTGACGGACGCGAACCGCACCTCGTCCGGTAGCGGAAAGAGGTAGAAACCGATCGCGACACTCTGCACGAGCGTCTTGACCTTTCCTCCACGGCCGGCCGGAATGACCCCGTGCCTGATCACTGCGAAGCGAACGAGCGTGATGCCGATCTCTCTCACGGCAATGACGACGGTCACCCACCACGGTAGATCGCCGAGAATCGACAACCCGATCAATGCCGCGCCGATCAACGCTTTGTCCGCGATCGGGTCGGCCATCTTGCCGAATTCGGTCACCAAGCCGTATTTGCGGGCCAATTGACCGTCGATCCGGTCGGTGATGGCCGCGACTGCGAACACAACCGTTGCTGCGATCCGCCATCGCGTGTCGTGACCGTCGCCTGCGAACAGCACAACCAGGAACACAGGGACGAGCGCGATACGCAGCACGGTCAGAACGTTGGCGATATTGAGGATGGGGACGACGTCGGTACCGCCGGTTACCGAGTTGCCATGCGGCAACTGAGGGCTCGGAGGTACTTGTTCGGTCATACGTGGTGTCCCGGTACGTGGGCGACGAGTTCGGTAGCGGACACACGAGAAGAATATCTGTTCACCCGTTGGCTACTGTTCACCACATGACTTCTGCGCCGAACCGGGCGAGTCGACCGGGTGTCGACAGTGCTGCGGACTACGCCTCGAACAGCTCTGCGGCCTCTTACGGTGGAGACGAATTGGTCGTCCGACGAGCGCGCACCTCCGACATTCCCGAGATAAAGCGATTGATCGACATCTACGCAGGCAAGATCCTCCTCGAGAAGAACCTCGTGACCCTGTACGAAGCGGTCCAGGAATTCTGGGTGGCAGAGCGTGCAGGAACGGTTATCGGTTGCGGCGCCTTGCACGTGCTGTGGGCCGATCTCGGCGAGGTGAGGACTGTTGCCGTCGATCCGTCGGCGAAGGGACACGGCGCCGGCCATCTGATCGTGGACAAACTCGTCCGAGTAGCTCGCGAGTTGGCACTGCAGAAGCTCTTCGTGCTGACCTTCGAGACGGATTTCTTCGCGAGGCACGGATTCGCGGAAATCGACGGCACCCCGGTCACCGCGGAGGTGTACGCCGAAATGTGCCGCTCCTACGACACCGGTGTCGCCGAGTTCCTCGACTTGAGCTACGTGAAGCCGAACACACTGGGCAATACGAGAATGTTGCTTTCGCTCTGACAGGATTCTTTTCGTCCGCACAACGAGGAACGAAAGAGGAAGACACTCATGGCTCTGTTCGCCGTGCAATACACCTACTCCCCCACTACCGCGGACGGGCGTGACACCCACCGCGCTGATCATCGCGCGTGGCTCGCGGATCTGCTGGAACAGAAGGTTCTGGTCTCCAGTGGACCGTTCACCGAAGACAGAGGCGCCCTCATCATCGTCGAAGGCACCGACCTGACATCCGTCACGCAGTTGTTCGCCCAGGATCCTTTCGCGGTGGAGAACCTCGTCGACACGTCGGTGATCACCGAATGGAAGCCGGTCATGGGCGCATTCGCCTGACGCAGCATCGCTGCCCGTGCGCGCGTAGTTACGTCCGAACGTCACTACGCGCGCACGGGCGGCGGAGCCGCATCAATCCGCGGGTTCCTCGTCGGGGTCGCCGCCTCGAATCGACCACAGCAGCCCGTCGAGCTCGTCGGGCTTGATCAGCACTTCGCGAGCCTTGGAGCCCTCGCTCGGCCCGACCACGCCTCTGTTCTCCATCAAGTCCATCAGCCTGCCCGCCTTGGCGAAACCGACCCGCAGCTTGCGCTGCAACATCGACGTCGAACCGAACTGACTGGACACGACCAGTTCCACAGCTTGAAGAAGAACATCCATATCGTCCCCGATATCGGGATCGACGTCCTTCTTCTCCGACGCCTTGGCCGCGGTCACCGTGTCGTTGTACTCGGGCTCGGCCTGATTCTTGGCGAAGTCGACGACCGCCGCGATCTCCTCGTCGGTGATGAATGCGCCTTGAAGCCTGGTCGGTTTGCCCGCCCCCATCGGCAGGAACAACGCGTCACCCATACCGATCAGCTTCTCTGCCCCCGGCTGGTCGAGGATGACGCGTGAGTCCGTCAATGAGCTGGTGGCGAACGCAAGTCGCGACGGCACATTGGTCTTGATGAGTCCGGTGACGACATCGACCGATGGCCGCTGTGTAGCAAGGACGAGGTGGATACCTGCAGCACGTGCCTTCTGAGTGATACGGACGATGGCGTCTTCCACGTCACGGGGCGCTGTCATCATGAGGTCCGCGAGCTCGTCGACGATAGCGAGGATGTACGGGTAAGGGCGGTACACACGCTCGCTACCCAGCGGAGCCGAGATGTCTCCCGAGCGCACCTTCTTGTTGAAGTCGTCGATGTGCCGGACCTTGTTGACCTGCATGTCCTGGTAACGCTGCTCCATTTCCTCCACCAGCCACGCCAGCGCCGCCGCGGCCTTCTTCGGCTGGGTGATGATCGGGGTGATGAGGTGCGGAATTCCCTCGTACGGGGTCAGCTCGACCATCTTCGGGTCGATGAGGATCATGCGTACCTCGTCCGGCGTCGCCCGCGCGAGCAGCGACACCAGCATCGAGTTCACGAAACTCGATTTACCGGATCCAGTCGACCCCGCTACCAGCAGGTGAGGCATCTTCGCGAGATTCGCACTCACGAAATCGCCCTCGATGTCCTTGCCGAGGCCGATCACCAGCGGGTGGTGATCCTTCCTGGTCGACGGCGCGGTGAGCACGTCGGCCAATCGAACCATTTCGCGGTCCGAGTTCGGTACCTCGATACCGACCGCGGACTTACCCGGGATCGGAGCGAGCAACCGGACATTGTCGGTAGCGACCGCGTAGGCGATATTGCGGGCGAGCGCGGTGATCTTCTCGACCTTGACGCCGGGACCCAGTTCGACCTCGTACCGAGTCACGGTCGGTCCGCGAGTGAAACCTGTGACCGCAGCATCGATCTTGAACTGTTCGAGCACCTCCGAAATGGCCTCGATCATCGCATCGTTGGCCTGGCTCCGCGTCTTCGGCGGATCGCCGTCGATCAACAACGACAGTGAGGGCAGCGTGTAATCGCCGTCGACCACGCGGTCCACGACGATCTTGTCCTCGTCGGCTGCAGGCTTCGGTTCCGCTGCCTTGACGATCGGCTTCGGCTTCGGGCGCGGTGGCGTCGGAACCGATACGGGCGGTGCTGCGGCTGCCTCGGGTTCGATGACCTCGGTCGGGGCTTCCGGCGGGGTCTTTCGCGCGCGGGGCTTCTTGACCGGGACGTACTCCTCGGTCGGATAGTTGGTGTACGGGTCGCTCGACGACGTGTCGACCGGATATCCGTCGGCGTCGAAGCCGGCAGCGTCGTAGTCGCCGTAGCCCTCGTCGCCGAAATCCGACCCGAAGTCGGCCGGGTCGTAGTCACCGTATTCGTCACCGCGGCTGTCGGTACCGAACAACGACCGCAGGCGATCCGGAATGTCGCGGACGGTGGTCCCGGTGAGGAGCAACACCCCGAACAGTCCGGCCAGGAGCAGCAGCGGAACGGCAAGCCACACGGTCACGCCGTCCGTGATCGGTCCCCCCGCCACGTACCCGACGAAACCGCCGCCGGTCGAACGACCCTCGGCGTCTGCCGGCGACCCTGCCGCAAGATGCCAGAGGCCGAGAATCGGCAGCGCGAGAAGTAGAGAACCGAGGACGAGCCTGGGCCGGATTTCCGGATTCGGTTCGGACCTCATGAGGATCACTGCAAGTGCAATTCCGAGGACGGGAGCAATGTAGCCGGCGTCACCCACCACCGCGCGCACGGCGATTTCGATTCCCTCGCCGATCGGACCGCCTGCGCTGAACCACACTGCCGCCGCGAAGACGACACTGACCGCGATGAGCCCGAGCGCGATGCCGTCTCTTCGGTGACCGTGTTCGATGTCCTTGGCCTTGCTGACGGTGCGAGTAGTTGCACCGACGCCTTTCGCCGCCATGGACCAGGTGGAAGAGATGCCCCGTCCGACCGCGGACACGACGCCGCTGCCCTTCTTCTTCGCAGGCCTCCGCGGCGCCGCGGATCGTGCTGCCCCGCCGCGGGGAGCGGCCTTTCGGGGTGCAGTCGGCTTCTTGGGAGTGGTCACGGTGCGCGCGGTTCGCCCTCCGGGAGCCTTACGAGATGCCCCCGAAGCACGCGATGTCGACGAGCCTCCGGCTGTGCCGGCTCTCGAGCTTCGGGTGCTGGTCTTTCCTGCCATCCCCCTAGGTTAGTCGCAAGAGCCCCTTGGAAACCATCCGCAACACGAGTAACAGAGCTGTCAGAAGCTTCGGTTCAGTCCCTGGACTGCAGCGACGTCGGCCGGATCACCCGAGAAATCCAGAACGACCGCGTCGCGGCCGAAAGCATGCAGGAGCAGTTCCGACGGTGCGCCCGTGAGCACCACCCGGCGTCCGCCGGCCTTCTTCACGGTCGTTGTTCTCCCGTCCGGAGTTACCAGATCCACTCCGACAGGCGATGCGCGGTACGCAAGCCGTCCCACGAGCCCTGCGATCGACCACAGCTTGTTCTGCAGGTCCACCGACAGCATGCGGGGCGCCCACTCCGGCTTGGCACGTCGCAGGTCCTCGTGGTGGACGAACATCTCCCCAACGTTGATCAACGGATCAAGGACCTTGAACGGTGACCACAGCGGTGGGCCGCTTGCCACCTCGGCAACGAGGTCTCTGTACGGGCGGGCCGCGACGTTGCTCTGAACCTTCTCGGTGTAGCCCGAGAGGAACGGAAGAAGTATCCCCGGCGCTGCATCGAGCCGCCGTTCGCGGACGACGAGGTGGGCGGCGAGGTCCTTGGCGGTCCAGTCTCCACAGAGAGTCGGGGCCGATTCGCCGACGGCCGTCAAGGTCGATACGAGTTCTGCGCGTTCGTGCTGTGCGAGGGTCACACCGATCCACGGTACGTGCCCTGTGTCGGCCGTGCCGGGAAGCGTCCGTAATCTCGGATCGGTGCCGATCCATGAAATTCTGATCATCCTCCTTGCCGGGCTCGGCGCGGGCGCCATCAACGCAGTGGTTGGCTCCGGGACACTCATCACGTTCCCGACCCTCGTCGCATTCGGGTATCCCCCTGTGGTTGCGACGATGTCCAACGCCATCGGTCTCGTGGCGGGCAGCGTGTCGGGAACCTGGGGCTATCGGCGCGAACTGCGCGGCCAGTGGTCACGGCTCGCATGGCAAATGCCGGCATCGTTCGTGGGGGCCTTGGGCGGTGCGTGGCTGCTGCTGCATCTGCCGCCGTCCGTATTCAGCGCGGTCGTGCCGGTCCTGCTCGTCGGGGCGTTGGTGCTGGTCGTAGCCCAGCCTGCGATTCAGGGGTGGGCCAGGCGCCGGTCGGAGGCCGCCGGTGTCGCGGCGGACCACGTCAGCCGAACCAAGCTCATGCTGCTCACCGTCGGTACGTTCGTCGTCGGAATTTACGGGGGCTACTTCACGGCGGCGCAGGGAATTCTGCTGATCGGCGTCATGGGTGTCCTTCTCCCGGACTCCATGCAGCGAATGAACGCAGCCAAGAACCTGTTGTCACTGATTGTCAACGTCGTCGCAGCCACCACGTACACGATTGTCGCCTTCGACGACATCAGTTGGGCCGCGGCCGGATTGATTGCCGCCGGATCGCTCGTGGGCGGGTCGGTGGGCGCACGGTACGGCAGGAAGTTGTCCCCGTGGGCACTGCGAATCACCATCGTCGTCATCGGCCTCGTCGGCCTGTGGCGGTTGCTGGCCTGACGGGTTGCTGGCCTGACGCTCGAACACAGCGTCAGGCCAGCGCGCACTACTTCTGCTTGACCGCGATGACGGTCGGCACGATCATCGGCTTGCGTCGGTACTTGTCTGCAACCCAGCGACCGACAACTCGCCGAACCGCCTGCGCGATCCTGTGCGTGTCGGTGACCCCGTCGGAAGCCAGCCGTTGCAGTTCTGCTTCGACGAGCTGACCGGTTTCCTTGAGAGCGGTCGGGTCGTCGGAGAATCCACGTCCCGATACTTCCGGAGCCGTGACGGCACGCCCAGTGGTGGAATCGACGGCGACTGTGATCGAGATGAAGCCACCCTCCCCCAACACCAGTCGGTCGGACAGCGTCGAATCGCCGACGTCACCGACCGACAGTCCGTCCACGTAGACGTGTCCGACGGGCACCTGACCGGTGATGCGCGCGAGACCGTCGACCATATCGACCACGACGCCGTCTTCGGCGAGAACGACTCGGTCCTCGGCGACTCCCGTGGCCTTCGCAAGAGCGGCATTCGCTCGTAGGTGACGCCACTCGCCGTGCACTGGCATCGCGTTGGTCGGACGAACGGCGTTGTACAGATAGAGCAATTCGCCCGCCGATGCGTGGCCGGATACGTGAACCTTGGCATTCTGCTGGGTCACCACGGTCGCGCCGCGCTTGGCGAGACCGTTGACGACGGCGAACACCGAGTTCTCGTTGCCAGGGATGAGCGACGACGCGAGCACGACGAGATCGTTCGCCTTGACGTTGATCTGCCGATGCTCACCGCGTGCCATCCGGGAGAGCGCCGACAGCGGCTCACCCTGCGACCCGGTGGAGATGAGCACGAGCCGGTCGTCGGGCAGGGTCGCCGCAGTGTCGACGTTGACCTCCAACCCGTCGGGCACTCGGAGGTACCCCAGGTCCTGAGCGATCTGCATGTTCCGGACCATGGACCGACCGACGAATGCGATGCGGCGGTTGTAGCGCTCGGCAACGTCGATGACCTGTTGGATGCGGTGCACGTGACTGGCGAACGACGCGACGATGACGCGCTGCTTCGCCTTGCCGATCACGGTGTCGAGAACTCCACCGATCTCGCGCTCGGGGGTAACGAATCCGGGCACCTCGGCGTTGGTCGAGTCCACCAGGAACAGGTCGACGCCCTCGTCACCGAGACGCGAGAATCCCGCGAGATCGGTGAGCCTGCCGTCGAGCGGCAACTGGTCGAGCTTGATGTCACCGGTGTGCAGCGCGAGGCCTGCCTCGGTGCGGATCGCGATGGCGAGTGCATCGGGAATCGAGTGGTTGACGGCGAAGTATTCGCACTCGAACGGACCGTGAGTGGTCTTCTGGCCCTCGATGACCTCGACGAGGTTGGGCCGCAGGCGGTGTTCACGGCACTTTGCCGCTACCAGGGCAAGCGTGAACTTGGACCCGATGACCGGCAGGTCAGGGCGGAGCCGAAGCAGAAACGGAACCGCTCCGATGTGGTCCTCGTGGCCGTGCGTGAGGACGACCGCTTCGACGTCCGCCATCCGGTTCTCGATGTGCCGGAAGTCGGGAAGAATCAGGTCGACGCCGGGCTGCTGGTCCTCGGGGAAGAGAACGCCGCAGTCGACGATCAAGATCTTGCCCTGATGCTCGAACACGGTCATGTTGCGACCGATTTCGCCGATGCCTCCGAGCGCGACGATCCGTAGACCCTTGAACGGCGCCTTCGGCGGAGTCCCGAGACGATCGGTCGGATCGAACTCCTTGCGGGTGTCCGGACGCTGGGTCCGTGCAGAATTCTGCACTACCGGCTTGGACGCCGGCCGCGACGCCTGCGCGGGCTTGTCGGCGGGAGGGCCTGCGCTTCGGGTTGCGCGGCCGCGTGATCGTGCTGGTCTACTCATACAAGAACTCCTGCTGCTCGCAGATCTGCTGCGAGCGAATCGATTTGGTCGATGCTCGGTGGCACCTGGGGAAGTCTGGGGTCACCGACGTCGAAGCCGATGAGGCGTAGCCCTGCTTTCGATGCGCTGACGCCACCGAGGCGGGCTACCGACCTGATGACGGGGATGAGGCTGACGTTGATGGCCTGCGCACGTGCTATGTCGCCGACCATGAATGCGGTATGCAGTTCGCGTAGACGCGCGGGGACGAGATGACCGATGACGCTGACGAAACCAGTGGCTCCGACCGACAACCACGGCAGATTCAGCGGGTCGTCGCCCGAGTAGAACTGCAATCCGGTCGATGCGATCAGCTCGGCTCCGGCGTTCAGATCACCCTTGGCGTCCTTGACCGCAATGATCCGCGGGTGCTCGGACAGCCTACGCAATGTCTCGGTCTCGATCGGCACCACCGAACGCGGCGGAATGTCGTACAACATGACCGGTAGATCTGTCGCGTCGGCCACTGCGGTGAAATGTGCGTACAACCCTGCCTGCGGGGGCCGTGAGTAGTAGGGAGTGACGACGAGCAAGCCGTGGGCACCTGCGCGAGCGGCGTCGCGAGCGAGTTCGACGCTGTGCGCAGTGTCGTTGCTTCCCGCGCCTGCAACGATACGTGCACGGTCTCCGACAGCGGCGATGACCGCGCGCATGAGGTCGAGCTTTTCGTTTTCGGTGGTGGTCGGAGACTCTCCGGTCGTTCCGGCAAGGACCAATCCGTCGTGCCCCTGCTCGACCAGATGATGAGCCAGGCGAACTCCCGCGTCGATGTCCAACTTTCCGTCGGCACCGAACGGGGTCACCATGGCGGTGAGCACCGTGCCGAACGCCGGCGAAGTGGGAGGAGCGGCATCACCGTATG
The DNA here is from genome assembly GCF_003641205.1 of Rhodococcus sp. P1Y. Taxonomy (NCBI): domain Bacteria; kingdom Bacillati; phylum Actinomycetota; class Actinomycetes; order Mycobacteriales; family Nocardiaceae; genus Rhodococcus; species Rhodococcus sp. P1Y. Next base: position 3,369,540 of record NZ_CP032762.1, on the reverse strand, counting down.
TCATGGTCAGCAAGGCTACCCGGTACGCGCTGCCCGAATTCCCTCAGACCTCGGTGACGAAGGGGCTGTGGGCCACCTCGGATCCATCGGGCAACGCCGAGACCTCGAAGTCGCCGAAGACATCCGGCGCAACGGTCGCCAACTGGCGCAGGCATTCGACGGCGACACGGCGTATCTCTATGTCGGCGTGCTCGGATGCACGCATGGACACGAAGTGCCGCCAAGCTCGGTAGTTGCCGGTGACGACGACCTTGGTCTCGGTGGCGTTCGGTAGGACCGATCGGGCAGCCTGACGGGCTTGTTTTCCACGGAGCGCGACATTGGCCACCCCGTCGGACGTGCGTTCGAGAGCATTCAGCAACTCGACGTATGCATCGCGGCTCGCGTCGGTGGCCTTCTCGAACAGCGCTTCCAACTCCGGGTTGCCCACGATCGCAGGAGGCACGATCACCTTTGCGTCGTTCTCCGGTACGAAGCGTTGCGACAGCTGCGAGTAGGAGAAATGTCGATGCCGAATCAACTCGTGGGTGCACGAACGAGAAATCCCACTGATGTAGAAGCTGACGGTGGCGTGTTCGAGGACCGACAGGTGACCGACGTCGAGCAAGTGACGCAGGTAAGAGGCATTGGTGGCCGTTCGTGGGTTCGGCTTCGACCAACTCTGGTAGCAGGCCCGCCCGGCGAACTCCACCAGTGCTTGGCCGCCGTCGGCGTCGGTTTCCCACGGAATGTCCTCGGGCGAGATGAAGTCGGTTTTCGCGACCAACTGCACCTTCAGTGACACCGTCTTGGACACTCTTCTCCTCCACTCGACCAGCTCGAACCTCCACGCAACTCTATGCATGCGCCACAGTGACACCTTGCGTGACGGCATGGATGACGTCAGACTGATGTCATGGAACTGGACAAGTACACCGCTGCCCTCCGCGCCGACCTATTGGCAGCCGCCGCACTGGGTGACGAACACACCCGCAACACTGCCGATGCGCTCGCGTCCGCGGCACAGGCGTCAGCGAGGTTGATGCTGCTACAGGCGCTGTCCGACTTTGCCGAAGAGATATCCGACAAGCTGGACGATCACGCCGTCCACCTTCGGCTCGCCGGGAACGACGCGGTCGCCGAGGTCACATCGACCTCCGATGCGAGCGAGCCGCAAGACTACCCGTCAATGGACGACGTCACCGGCGAAGTTCGCCGCGTCACGCTGAGGATGGTCGAGCACGTGAAGGAACGCGCCGAAGAGGCTGCGTCGATGAACGGCGTATCGCTCAATTCGTGGCTGTCGCAGGCGGTTCAAGGCGCACTGCGCGATCAGATGCGCAAGGAACGCCCCTACTGAGTAGTCCTGAGCCGCGACTATTTCTTTTCGCGCCACGCCCGCTCGAACGGCAGCCGCCACGCATGAGGCGCGATCAGCTGGTGGATCGCGTTTGGCCCCCACGATCCCGGCGTGTACTGCCGCACCGGCGGCGGATCCGCGAGAAGTGGCGCGGAGACCTCCCACAGGCGCTCGATTCCTTCCGCTGTGGTGAACAGAGTGTGGTCGCCGTGCATCGCGTCCAGGATCAAACGCTCATAGGCTTCGAGAACGTCGGAGACCCTTTCGGTTTCCTGGATAGCGAACTGCATGCTGAGTTTGTCCAGGCGCATACCCGGCCCCGGACGTTTCCCGTAGAACGACAGCGATACTTTGGACGCATCGGCCAAGTCGAACGTGAGATGGTCGGGGCCTTGCGCACCGACGCCGGAGCCGGTCGGGAACATGCTCTTCGGCGGCTCTCGGAAGGCAATGGAGATTATTCTCTGCCCTTCTGCCAGTCGCTTTCCGGTTCGGAGGTAGAACGGAACCCCCGCCCAACGCCAGTTGTCGATCTCACACTGCAGCGCGACGAAGGTGTCGGTGTCCGAATCCGGAGCTACTCCAGGTTCCGAGCGATAGCCGGAATACTGCCCGCGCACCACCTTTCGCGGATCCACAGGCAGCATCGAGCGGAAGACCTTGTTCTTCTCCTCACTGATCGCACGTGGTTCCAGCGCCGTCGGGGGTTCCATCGCCATGAACGCAAGCACCTGGAACAGATGAGTGACCACCATGTCCTTGAATGCGCCGGTCGACTCGTAGAAGTTGGCTCGCCCGTCGAGGGTCAGCTTCTCGGGGATGTCGATCTGAATGTGGTCGATGAAGTTTCGATTCCAGATCGGTTCGAAGAGGCCGTTCGCGAACCGGAACGCAAGGATGTTCTGGGCCGGTTCCTTCCCGAGGAAGTGATCGATGCGAAAGATCTGTTCCTCGTCGAATGTCTCGTGCACTTTCGCATTGAGTGCGATTGCACTGGCTAGATCCGTACCGAAGGGCTTTTCCATGATGATGCGAGACCGCTTGACCAGGTCTGCAGCGCCCAGCATCTCAACTACGGCCAGCGCAGCCTTGGGCGGCACCGACAGATAATGCAGACGTTTGGTGCCCGGACCCAACTCGATCTCCGCACGCGCTACCGCTTCGCCGAGAGCAGCCGGGCCCGACTTCTGCGACACATAGCTGAGCTTGCCTGCGAATTGTCGCCACTGTTCTTCGGACACCTTGCGCGTGGAGTATTCGTCGATAGCTTCGAGGGCCATCTGCCGGAACTCGTCACTCGTCATCTCCTCGAGGGACGTACCCACGACGCGTATCCGCGGGGCAAGATCCGACAATGCCAAGTGCATCATGCCGGACAGCAGTTTTCGTCGGGCCAGATCGCCGGTGGCGCCGAAGAGCACAACGACCTGAGGCGGCAGTTCACTGGATTTCGTAGACGCGGGCGTGGTCACATCCGAAATAGTGGCACCGATGGGCTCGGCTCGCTGAGCGAAAGGCGGATTGTTCACAAAACCGATGCCAACGCTGAAACGAGATCTCCGCGCTCGCCGACGACCACCGATTCCAACTCCAACCATTCGGCCATCTCGACAAGCACGGGAGCGAGCGCAGCTGCGATGGTCCGTGCGTCGCGATCGCCTTCCACGAACGCGCCGAGCACTCGAAGCTCGGACCGCACACTGTCCCTCTTCAGATCCACCCGCGCGACCAAGTCGCCGTCGAGCAGGAACGGGAAGACGTAGTACCCGTGGACCCGTTTGTGCTGAGGGGTGTAGATCTCGATCCGGTAGTGGAAGTCGAAAATTCGCTCGACGCGGGGTCGGAAGAAGATCATCGGGTCGAACGGACACAAAAGCGAGGCCCCCGTGGCGGACCTCGGGATCCGAGCGTCGGCATGGAGATACGCAGGCGTGGACCATCCCCGTACTGCCACGGGTTCGAGCACACCACCTTCCACGAGGTCGACGATCGCAGCTTTCGTCTGCTTCTGCGAAAGGCGGTAGTAGTCGCGAAGATCGGGCTCGGTTCCGATCCCGAGCGCGGCGGCCGACTGCGCGACTAGTGAGCGGACGGCGTCGGCTTCGTCGACACGCTGTCCCAGTATCTCCGGGGGTATCACGCGTTCGCTCAGATCGTAGTGACGGACGAATCCGGTACGCGTTGCCACTGATACGACACCGGCAGCGAACAATTGTTCGGCGATGATCTTGATGTCGCTACGGTCCCACCACGGACCTTTTCGGCCCGGTCGCTCCACCTCCAGAGCGCGTTCGATGTCGCCTGCGCTCGACGGCCCTCCATCGGTGATCACGTCGAGTACATCGCCGATGAGAGCCGGATTGCGCTCGACCACCGACTTTGCGCCACCCCACCTACCGTCTCGATAGAGCTCGGTTCGCCATCGCATGAGCGGCCAGTCCTCGACCGGGATCAGCGCGGCCTCGTGCGCCCAATACTCGACGAGCTTTCGAGGCCGTCGCGTCGTGTCGGTCCATGCCGCGGTGTCGATAACCGCACGGTCGTACTTCCCCACGCGGCTGAACACCGGCGCGTAATGCGCTCGAACCAGCACCGACACCGAATCGATCTGCAGCAATCGGTTCTTCTCGATGACCTTCTGCACTGCGCGGGTGGACGCGCCTCGCTCCGTCACGGTGTGCGGCGACGCCAACCCCTGCGCGGCCAGAGCAGCACGCCTGGCCATCGCAGCACTCATTTCGCGCATGGCCCCACCTTGCCACGGCGGTCCGACACGGTTTTCTACGGATTCCATCCGTGCGATCGCGCGATGTCTTCCATGGTCGAGACGAGCTGCGACACACCGGGTTCTTCGATGGGGAAGTGGCCGCACCCTTCGAGGAGCACCAGCGAGGTTGGGCCCGCAATCCTGTTCAAGAATCGGATGCTGAGTTCCATTGGCGTCCAACGATCTTCCGCAGGGTGCGCAAGGGTCACCTTCGGCCCGGTGTACGTCTCCGGCGCTGAGTGTTCGAAGGACATGAAGCTGCTGAGAAAACCGAGCGGCAACGACACACCACCCCCGAGCGGATCTGAGGCGCACAGCGCAGACAGTTCTGGATCGGCGCTCATGTTGTCGATGTCCATCAGCCAGCGCACCGGAACGCGTGCCCGGCCGAACACCGACGCACCGAGCTTCAGAAGGGTCGGCGCCGGCCGACCGACGAAGCTGTAGCGTGCCGCCGCCGAGCGTGCAGCCGGGTCCGACGGGTCGAGCAAGCACGTCGCGACGACGTCGTCGACCTGACCGGTTCGCGCTGCGACCTCGTACGACAACATGCCGCCCATGCTCGCACCGAACAGAACGAGCGGACGTGAATCACGTTGTCGCTCGGAGACAACGAGGTCGCACAGCATCTCGACCCAATCCTCGTATCGAACGCGACCTGGGTCGGACACGACTGTTCGTCCGTACAGCGGCATGTCGGGAAAGAGCACCTCTGCCCCTCTGGTCGCCGCGAACGCCGCGAACGGCCAGAGCGCGCCCGAGTGTCCACCTGCTCCGTGCACGGCCAGTACCTTGAAGGGCGAGTCGCCGGCGCCCGCCCTCGCGACATGCACGGCGTTGTCTCGCCATCGCCAAGTCGTCGACTCGGGCTCCGTACTCGTTCGATACTTCTGCGGCAGGAAACTCGCATATCGACCAGGAGCCATGCCGCGAGACTAGCTCGGAGGTCCGTTCGTGGGCAGCACCGCCGCGACGAGAAGAGGAAGAATTGTGTCCGACTTCGGCGGACCGTCACTCCATCAGCTGTGCGGCGACGGTTGCGCCCAGTTCCCTGCACGCCTCGAGATCGCCCTTGGTAGGCGGACCCGACGCGACAACGAACTCCGCGGTTTTGGTCCACCCCAGGCCTGTGGTGATGGAGCCGACCGCCCGCTCCGCGCCCTCGGTTCCTTCGTTCCCATGAAGGTAGAGGCCGAACGGTCGGCCCCGAGTCGAGTCGAGAATCTGGTAATAGGCGCCGTCGAATGCATGCTTGAGGGCGCCGGAGATGTAACCGAGGTTCACCGGGCTGCCAAGGACGTAACCGTCGGCCGCCAGGAATTCTGCCGAGGACACCGACAACGCCGCGCGTCGGATCACCTCGACACCGACTATGTCGGGATCGGTCGCCCCGGCTACCACTGCCTCGAACATGGCCTGCATGTGCGGCGACGGAGTGTGATGTACGAGAAGAAGAGTGGCCATCAGGATCCGGCGTCCTCACGCTCCAGTGCCACCGCACGCTTCATCGTTTCACGAGCTCGACCACGGTCTCCGGCGTAATCGTAGGCGCGTGCGAGCCGGTAGGAATTGCGCCAGTCGTCCGGGTCTTTCTCCCACTCCCCCTTGATCTGTGCGAACAACTCGTCGGCTGCTTCACGGGAAATACGACCGGAGGGCATTCTCGGCAGGTCGGAGACGTCGAGCTCCAGGTTCTCGTCGCGGATCCGCTGTCCTAGATGCTGATGCTCGAAACCCGCCTTCAGCGTGGCGCCGATGATCCAAATTCCGATGACGGGGAGGATGAGAACGCCGATTCCGAGACCGATATTCACCGCGCCGCCGGTCTGGATCAGCGAGATGCCCCTGGTACCGAGCAGATAGAAGTAGAACCCCAGGATCAGCACCATCACGCCGATGATGAGAACAACTTTCGTTACCTTGTTCATGATCGTTTACAGATCGAGTAGCGGATCGAGGCCGACGGTGAGCCCTGGCCGGCTTCCGATCTCGCGCACCCCGAGCAGTACTCCCGGTGCGAACGACGTCCGGTCGAGCGAGTCGTGACGGATGGTGAGGGTCTCGCCCTGAGTGCCCAGCAGCACTTCTTGGTGCGCAACCAGTCCGGCAAGACGAATCGAGTGCACTCGGACACCGTCGACGTCGGCGCCGCGCGCACCGTCGAGTTCGACCGTCGTCGCATCGGGGCTCGGGCCCACGCCCGCTTTCGCTCGCGCCGTCGCGATCAGCTCAGCGGTTCGGTAGGCGGTTCCCGACGGCGCATCGGCCTTGTTCGGGTGGTGCAGTTCGATCACCTCGACAGAATCGAAGAACCGCGCGGCCTGTTCGGCAAAGCGCATGCTCAGAACTGCGCCGATGGCGAAGTTCGGCGCTACCAGAACGCCTGTTTCCGGCGACGCCGCCAGCCACGACCGAACGGAATCGAGGCGACCTTCGTCGAAGCCGGTGGTACCGACGACCGCGTGGATGCCGTTCTCTACGAGAAACTTCAGGTTGTCCATCACGACGTCAGGGTGGGTGAAATCAACCACGACCTGGGTATTTGCGTCGGTGAACATCGTCAGCTCGTCACCTTGGTCGACTGTCGCGACGAGGTCCAGGTCCGTTGCGGCTTCGACGGCAGCGCAGATCGCCTGCCCAACCTTGCCGCGGGCGCCCAGGACACCGACACGAACGGGTACTTCTGAACTCACTTCTGCTCCACTCTTTTCGACCGAGACGCTCCCTGCAGGTGAAGCCTACTGACTCCGCCGGACCCCCTACAATTTCCGATAACGGATCGGTGACGATAGGTCCCCCGCCCTCGCATTTTCTCTCACTACCTCGATACTGACATCAGTTGTCACACAACAATGTTGGGGGGTGAGGGGAATGATCAACAGCGCGCAACAGTTGACGTGGGGCATCGACGGACCGACGTTCCTGCGGTGGTACCTCGTGGCCGCCCTTCTCGCGATCGTCGTACCGGCCGCGATATCGTCCTCGACCAGGGGCAACGGCCGAGCGCTTGCGCCGAGCCGCGTACTGACACCGCCCGAGGTAGGCGCTCTGACCAGCGACTATCAGGCACTCATCGCGTCGCTGTCGGTGCTACGGGCAGCGGGAACTCTCGCACCGGGTGGACGGAAGGCGCGTCCGCTCACGGCCGAAGAACGGTCGAAGTTGGATTGGTTCACGCGCATTGTCTCCGAACGCATCGGATCGGGAACCCGCCCACCCAGCAAGGCGTCGCTCATCAACTCGCTCAGTGTGACGTTCGCCCAGTTGCGCGGCCCGCTCCTCGACATGGGCTACCTCACCGGTTCACATGCAGCGCGCGCCGCGAAGTTCCGGGTCGGCTGCGTCCTAGTGGTGGTCACCATCGGCGCGGCACGTGTCATCGCAAGAATCGCCGGCGGAAAGCCCGTCGGCTACCTCGTACTCGCCATCATCGCCTTGCTAGCCTCGGTTCCGTTCGTTCGACGCGTACCTCGCCGAACACCGCGTGGATCGGCGGAACTTCGCAGACCGACCAGCGACTACGCGCACCTACAACCCCGTATGCGACCCGCGTTCGAGACCTACGGGCCCTCACACGCGGGAATGTCGGCGGCGCTGTTCGGCGGCGCTGCACTGCTGTGGCTCGACCCCCAGCTGGCGGGTGCCATGAACGCCGGTGCGAGTACGAGTGCCGGTTTCGGCGGGTTCGACGGCACCGGAGGCGGTTTCGACGGTGGTGGCAGTGGTTCGGACAGCGGCAGCTCCGGCAGCAGCTGCGGCGGCGGTGGGTGCGGAGGATGAACGACACATGGGGAATTCCGTCCGATGTGTTCTGGAAGCTCTACGTGCTCACCGCACTCGGACTACTCGTTGTCGCAGTAGCGTGTCGAATCATCTTGCGACCCGAGCCCGAAGCCCAGAGCGCGTACCTGCTGACGCCACCGGAGATGGGGATGTTGGCGGGAGGAAGCAGCCGCGCGATCGCGGCGTCACTGGCAGTTCTGCGCACTGCGGGGGCGATCACCGTCACCGGGGAGATCCATGGGACTCTCCCGGTGAACGACCCGACATTCGATCGGTTCACCAGAGCCGTGTATGCGAAACTTGTCCTGACCAGGGTGTTCGGAGCACGTCGCAACCTCGGTGACCTGCTCGGCTCGGAAACGTCCGCGCTTCGCCAATCGTTGACCGACCGGGGTTACTTCACCCCGGCGACGTGGTCGCGGACTCTGACGCTCAACACCGTTCCGCTCATCGTTCTCGGAATGATCGGTGTCGTACGTCTGGCTTTCGGTGTCGCCGGCGGGAAACCGGTCGTATTTCTACTCGTTGCTGTGATCGGCATCGCGATCGCCGTATCGCTACTTCGGGTATCCGACGGGCGGACGCGTGCTGCGCGCACGGCAGTGTTGGATTCGACGATCGCACATTCCTATCTCGCCCCGAGCGCAAAGCCTGCGTTCGCGGCATACGGTCCTCGCCTGGCTGGGGTGTCTGCGGCGCTGTTTGCCGGGTCGGCGTTGCTGATGATCGATCCAGCGCTTGCCAGCGCGGCCGGGATCACAGCCGATGGCGGCGGCGCGGGCGGAGACGGCGGAGGGGAAGCGGGTGTGGCGGCGGCGGATGTGGCGGCGGAGGCGGAGGTTGCGGCGGATGAGCGCTCTCGACGGACTCGGTATCGGATGGCGTCCCGAAATCGCAGGCATCATTGCCCAATTGGACGGGCTCGCCTTCTGTGAAGTAATCGCGGAATCCGTGGGCACCACCGCGCCGGAGTCGTTGGCTGCGTTGTCGTTACCGACGGTGCCGCATGGCATCTCGTTGTCATTGGGCAGCGCCGAGGGCATCGACACCGACCGAGTGGACAATCTGGCACGGGTTGCGGCGCTGCTCGATGCACCCCTGGTCAGCGAACATGTCGCCTTCGTGAGGGCGGGCGGAGCAGAGGCAGGGCATCTACTGCCTGTCCCCCGAACCTACGAGGCACTCGACGTGCTGGCCCGAAACATCACCGTCACCCAGAGCGGACTACCAGTGCCGCTGGCGGTGGAAAACATTGCAGCCCTGTTCGATTGGCCGGACGACGAGCTGAGCGACGGCGAATTTCTCGCCGAGCTGATTGAACGCACCGGCGTCACACTCGTTCTCGACATCGCAAATGTCTACGCGAATGCGCTCAATCGGCGGCGGGACCCATGGACGGAGCTTCAGAGGTTGCCCGTGGACCGAATTGCGTACTGCCACATCGCCGGAGGTAGCGTCCGCGACGGCATGTATCACGACACCCACACCGATCCCGTTCCGCAGGAGGTACTCGAGCTGCTGACAGAGGCGACGCGCTCGGGGTTTGCCTCCGCGCTCATGCTCGAGCGGGACGGGCACTACCCTCCCGCGGCCGAACTACTCGACGAACTCGACGCGATCGCGGATGCCGCTGGTATGGAACGCGTCACTGCGAACACGGAATGGAGTCGGTTGTGAGCGAGCTCGCGCAGCGGCAACTCGATCTGGTGCGCGCCCTCGTCGACGGCGGCCCTACGCCGGAAGGTTTCGACGCCTCGGCCCTCGGTGTCGCCGCAGCGGCGTTGCTGCGCAAACGCGCAGGTGCCGCACGACATCACATCCCGGTCGCAGCGGCATCCCTCGGCGACCGGTTCGGCCCGCTCTTCACACAGTGGGCGACGCATCGACCGAAATCCGACTCGGCGGCCGAAGCGCACGAGTTCATCGAGCATTTGTACTCGATCGGCGAGCTGGACAGACCCATGACGGCGCGCCGATTCCGACCCGCTGCCCGATGGTTCTCCGTGCGGCGATACCGTCGGTAGGTGACGACCGAATCTCCTGCCGTTCTTCGCGCCGACAACGTCGACCTCGTGCGGAACGGGCGATACCTCCTACGGGACGCGACACTGCGGGTGGACGAGGGCCAACACTGGGTTCTGCTCGGCGCCAACGGCGCCGGCAAAAGCACGTTGCTGAGCTTGCTCGGGGCGTTCGTTCACCCCACGCACGGAACGGTTCACGTCCTGGGACATCGACTCGGCCGGGTGGACCTACGCGAACTGCGCACCCACATCGGTCACGTGGATCCGCGGTTGCGGGTCGAGCCGTCCCTGACTTTGTTCGAATCGGTCCTGACAGGGCTGACCAACACCCCGGACATCATTCCCAGATGGGCGGCAAGCGAGGACGAGGCCGCTCACGCACGTGTGCTCATCGACTCCATGGGCGTCCGGAATCGTTCGGAGTCACCGTGGTACACACTGTCCCAAGGCGAGCGCGGACGAGCACTCATCGCACGTGCTCTTCTGGCGAACCCTGCTCTGCTACTTCTGGACGAACCCGCGACCGGTCTGGATCTCGCCGCGAGAGAACAACTTCTGACCGCGATGGACGCTTTGCGCGCCGACCATCCCGCGCTGGCAAGCATCCTCGTCACCCATCACCTCGAGGAGATTCCTGCGTCCACGACGCACGCCGTTCTCATCCGAGACGGCAAGATCACCGCGCACGGCGTCGTCGAAGAGGTCATCACAACGAAGAACATCAGTGAGTGCTTCGACCACCCCATCGTCATCGACCGCCGAAACGGCCGTTGGGCTGCAACAGCCGGCTAGAACGTGATTACCTGCCGGATGGCGTTGCCGTCTGCGAGTTCGTCCATGCCGCGGTTGATCTCGTCGAGACCGATGCGCGAGCTGATCAGCTTCTCCACGGGAAGCCGTCCCTCACGCCACATCTGGGCATACTTCGGAATATCTCGCGCAGGCACCGCGGAACCGAGATAGCTGCCGATGATCGTTCGTGCCTCGGCGACGAGACCGAGTGGCGAGATCGACGACCTCGCGTCGGGAGCCGGGAGGCCGACGGTGATCGTCTTACCACCCGGTGCTGTCGCCGAGACAGCAGCTTCGAACGCCCGCGCGTTTCCGGCGGCCTCGATGACGATATCTGCCTTGATCCCCAGCTCTTCGCGCTCGGCAGGCGAATATGTCTGTGTGGCACCGAGTTCACGCGCAGTGGCCAATTTGTCCGGGACTCCGTCGACCCCGATGACTTCGCCTGCCCCGACCGAGACTGCAGTGAGAACCGACGCCATGCCGACGCCGCCCAGTCCGATCACCATCACCGACTGACCTGGCCTCGGCTGCCCAGCGTTGAGAACCGCACCGCCACCGGTGAGTACAGCGCAGCCGAGAACAGCGGCAACATCGGCGGGAATGTCGTCGTCCACAGCCACTACCGATTTGCGGCTGACCACAGCGTGAGTCGCAAAGCCCGAGACTCCGAGGTGATGCTTGACCTCGGCGCCGTCACGGGCCAGCCGTGCACCGCCGTCGAGCAGAGTTCCCGCGTTGTTGGCAGCACTTCCTGGAATGCACGGCATCTGGCCGTCGGTTCGGCATCCTGCGCACTCACCGCAGCGTGGCAGGAAGGTCATGACGACGCGGGTCCCGAGGGGCAGATCGTCGACGCCGTCACCGAGCGATTCGACCCGCCCTGCTGCCTCATGGCCGAGGAGCATCGGCACCGGCCGGACCCTGTTGCCGTCGACGACCGACAGATCCGAGTGGCAGAGCCCCGCCGCTTCGATCCGGACGAGAAGCTCGCCGGGGCCGGGAGGTGCAAGTTCCAACTCCGAGATCGAAATGGGAAGCGATTCCGCGAACGGCCGTGGCCGCCCGATCTCCTCGAGTACAGCGCCGCGAATCTTCATGGACCCACTCTAATGTGAGTGGTGGAACACGAGCGGCAGGTATTGATCGCCACTCGCGAATTTAAGAGAGAGGCACTCACAATGGCAGCCGAGGCCGAAGTAGGTGCGCGACCAGTCCCGTCCACCCTGTCTGATGCGACGCGCCGAGACCTTCACCGGTGTCACCGTCGAAGTACTCGTTGAAGGTCGGATGAACGCTCCACAGTGGATCGTTACTCGACTCTATCCGCTCACCGTCGGCCGGGCGTTTCCCGTTCACCGGCCGGAACAACGAGGCAAGTCCATTGTCGATGAGATCGGCGGCGTCGGTCAGTGTGCAGTGATTACCGGACCCAGTGGGAATCTCGATCGTGAAGGAATCTCCGTAGTGACGTCCGTAGGCGCGGAGCTTGTCGGCGAGTAGGACATTGACCGGGAACCAAATCGGTCCGCGCCAGTTGGAGTTCCCGCCGAACATCCCGGTCCTGGACTCCCCCGGTTCGTATTCGATGGACAGGCTTCGCCCATCGATGTCGTACGTGACCCCCTCCCGATAGGAGGCAGACAGTGATCGAATTCCGAACTGTGACAAAAATTCTTCGGAGTCGAACATGCGCGAGAGAACTCTTTTCAGTCGCTCGGGCTCTACCAGCGAGAGCAGCACACGCACCTCGTCCCCGTCCTTGCGCGCCAGGAGAGGACTGATCATCTCGGGCCTGCGGCGCTGCACCCAACGCAGCCTCGCCGTCAAATCCGGGCATTCTTCCTCGACCCACGACGGTATCTCCGTCGCGCCGAGAATCGGCAACAACCCGACCATCGAGCGGACCCGCAACGGAACGGCGTCACCCTGGGGCGGCACCAAGACGTCGTAGAAGAAGCCGTCCTCCTCGTGCCACAACGAAATATGCTGCGAACCGAAGGATTTGACCGCCTTTGCGATCGAGAGGAAATGCGCGAAGAATTTGGTCGCGACGTCGTCCCACGCACTGTCGTGGCGGGCGAGTTCCAGCGATATCTTGAACATCTGCTGGCAGTAGAACGCCATCCAACTCGTGGCATCCGACTGCTCCAGCCGAAATCCCGGTGGCAGCGGTGCCGACCTGTTGAACAGTCCGATGTTGTCCATTCCGAGGAACCCGCCCTCGAAGATGTTCGATCCCTCGGAGTCCTTCCGGTTGACCCACCACGCAAAGTTGAGCAACAGCTTGGTGAAGACACGAACGAGAAACTCGCGGTCTCGATACCCGTCGATGCGATAGACGTGCCACGCGGCCCATGCGTGCACCGGCGGGTTGACATCTCCGAACTCCCATTCGTACGCCGGCAGTTGACCGTTGGGGTGCATCGACCACTCCCTGCACATCAACACCAGTTGTTCCTTCGCGAAATCCGGGTCGACATGCGCGAGCGGAATTGTGTGAAACGCCAAGTCCCACGCCGCAAACCAGGGATACTCCCACTCGTCGGGCATAGAGATCACATCGGCCAACGCAAGGTGACGCCAATGCGTGTTGCGTCCACCCGGACCCTGCCGGGACTCCGGAGCCGGTTCTCCCACCTTGTCACCTTCGAGCCATTGCTCGACGTCGTATCGGTAGAGCTGCTTGGTCCACAGAAGGCCTGCATATGCGCGACGCGCCACGTGCCGATCCTCGTCGTCGAGGTCCTCGCCGATGACCTTTCCGTAGAACTCGTCAGCTTCGGCGCGCCGATCGGCGACGACCGCGTCGAACCCTCGGCCGAACGTCTGTTCGTCCGGCGCGTTGGTGGACAGGCGAAGCTTCACCTCGACGGTCGCGCCCGGAGCAATGTCGTCGAACGAAAACCAGAATGCCGACTTGGTTCCTGTCTTGTCCGGGTTGACGGCTGCATTGTCCCCGTTCACCACTCGATGCCCGATCCCGTCCTTGCTGTACCGGGACCTGTTCTCCTGTCCCCACAACTCGGCCGAGTTGGTCTCGTTGTCGCAGAACACGGCCTCGGGATGGCCCTCCGCCGCGAGGTAATACCTGCCGAGGAATCCGTGCTCGGCTTCGATTGCGCGCATCCCACCCGACTGAAGTTCCGGCGGCACAACCTCTTTCAGTATTCCGCCGCGTTCGTCGCGACCCCAAGACCACGTATTGCGTAGCCACAGATGAGGAAGCAGGTCGACCGACGCCGCCTCGGGCCCGTTGTTCGTGATCGAAATGACGATACAAATGTCGTCGGGGGACGCCTTGGCGTAGGTGACCTGGACGTCGAAGAACCTGTTGCCTTCCAGGATTCCGGTGTCCGACAGTTCGTATTCGCGCTCGTCACGCCCACGACGGGCATTCTCCTCGCGTAGCTGCTGATACGGGTATTCCGCCTGGGGGTACCGATACAGCCACTGCATCCAGCTGTGCGTGGGGGTGCCGTCGACGACCCACCAGTATTCTTTGGCATCCTCGCCGTGATTGCCCTCTCCGTTGGTGAGCCCGAAGAGCCGTTCCTTGAGAATTGGATCCTTACGATTCCACAGCGCGAACGCGAAGTTCAGAAACCCGAACCGATCGCTGATACCACCGAGTCCGTCCTCCCCCCAGCGGTATGCACGCGCATGCGACTGGTCGAAGGGGAACGACTGCCATGCATCGCCGTCGGCCGAATAGTCCTCACGCACCGTCCCCCACTGCCGGCCGGCCAGGTACGGCCCCCACTGCCGCCAGGGTCCCGAGACTCCCGGCGATTCGGCGAGGCGAGAATGTTCGGCGGTGGAAGGCGTGTCAGCGTCGTCGGTCACGCTCCTCAGTCTGCTATCTCGACGTCATGGACGCACGCCGACGTTGCTGGCCACGTATCCCACCCGACGCTGTACCGCTGCGATTTCACGGACCCCGTCTCCGAGTGAGCTCCGCTCCAGCGGGGATAGGTCGGCCATCACCAGAATGTCGCCCGGCTGAACGCCTGCTTCGATCTGCTCTATCTGGTGGCCGAGCCGAAGTCGCTGAAGCATCTCGAATACCTCGGTCAGAACGCCGACGTCGCGATCGTCCAGCAACCCGTTACCCGACGCCGCCGCCAGTCTGGCGGGCGTCGACGCCGACGCGAGTCCGACAGACATGCCTCCCCATCTGGCCAGATTCACGATCGGAGTGATCGCGTGCGATTTGAGGTCGAAGGTCCCTCCGCGTCTGGCCAGAACGTCGCGCAACGATCTGAGTCTCGCGCGCCCCGCAAGCGCATCGCGCAGCTGAAGACGCAGGGCATCCGGATGGTCCTCCGCCATCGTGCGATACACCTGGGGAACAGTGTGCAGATCACTGTTACCCCACACGACTCGTCCATCGACGAGCAGTGAGGACATGATCAGACCGGAGTCGCCGGAGGGATTTCCTCGATCCCCGAACGGATTGCTGAGCCAATGCGCCGCTGCGGTACGCCACTGAGAGGCCGATCGCGCAAATCTTGGAGAACTGGCGAGAGCGCCGTTGGTATCGGCGGGCAATCCGCAGGCAGCGAGGGTGCGGTGTACACGAGCCGCGAGTTCCATGAGGGCCGTGTCCCTGGTGCGACCCCTGTCCGCCGGGTCTGTCAGCCGATCGGACCAGGACAGGGCGCTGTCGACGTCCGACGACGGCATAGCTTCGCGTCGCGCGACGCTCCCGAGCGTCAACCACGCCATCTCGGTTCGCGGCACCTCCGGATCGGCAGACCACTCGAGCTCCAGCGACCGGCGTACGACGCTGTCGATGACGACCGACAGAATCGCGCTGACTGCCGCCGCATCGGTGCCCCCGCGGAAGAGATCGACAGCCAAACCGGGGATTCTGCGTGCGGCGACCGCCAGTTCGTCGGCGTCCGACGCGAGCGCCACAGCTCGCCTGAGAACGAAACTGCGTCTCGTCGACGCCGCGTGTAGTTCACTGTCCTCGACGACACCGAGCACGTCACCGCGGGCCGACGTCACCGGCATGTGCCGCAACCCGCGGTCGAGCATGTCCACCAGAACGGTGGCCGCGAGGCGGTCGGCGGTCACCGTGGCGGCCGGCGCGGTCATGACGTGTCGTATCGGTGTATCCACACTGATTCCTGCCGCGACGACTCGAATTCGGAGATCCCGGTCGGTGAAGATCCCGTACGAGCCGCTCGCTAGCGGGATCACCACACACGAACTGCCGCGTTCGGTCATCTGCACAACCGCGACTCGCACGTGGGTGTCGGGATCGACCAGAACCGCAGGTCCGGACAGCAACTCGCCGACCGTGCGCTTCGTCGTCCGGTCGACGGCGCCTCCGACCTGAGAGTTGGCCGTCGACACCGCGTCGGCAAGAAACTTCAGACCCGCGGGCTCGGCAAACAGGGGCCGCATGAGCTGGCCCGGCAATCGAAGAAGGGCACTGGGCTCGGTCGTCCGAGCGACGAACCCGAACGACGAGCCGGACAGCATGGCCGAGAATCCGAACACTCCACCTACGTCGACGGCATCGATCGGAACCGTCTCATCGGGCGCCAGAATGACCACGCGACCACTCTCGACCACCCACACCGAATCGACGTCACGCATCTCGACATCGAGAATTGTTGCGTCGCTGCCGTATTCGAAGCGAACAGCGTGCGCGGCGAGGTCTGCGAGCTCGCCGGGGGTCGCGGACTGGAACGGCGGGAACCGGCGGAGAAACTCAGCTGTGTCGACCACGGACGAGATCTGCACACTTCTCCGCCATCGTCATGACGGTGATGTTCGGATTGACCGATGGGAGTTTGGGCATCGCAGATGCGTCGACCACACGAAGATTTCTGACACCTTTGACGCGAAGCTCGGGGTCGAGGACTGCCATCACGTCGCCCACAGCGCCCATACGGGCGGTGCCTGCCGGGTGGTAGACGGTGTTGTGCGTCTTGTGCACGTAATCGAGAAGATCTTCGTCGGTCACAGCGTCCGGACCGGGAGCGAGCTCACGCCCGATCCACGCTGTGAGCGGGTCCTGCGCAGCAATCTCACGCGCGAGTTTCAGTCCCGCGAGCATCACTGCGTCGTCGTGTCCCTCGGGGTCGGTGAAATACCGCGGATCCACCTTCGCCCTGTCGCGGAAATCTCGGCTGCGTAGTCGAACAGTTCCGCGGGAGCGGCCCTGAGTGACGTTGGGCGTCAGGCAGAATCCATTGTCCGTGGTCGGATAGCCCCATCGCAGAGTGTTCATGTCGAACGGAACGCTGCCGTAGTGCATCATCAGATCCGGATACGACAGATCCGGCTGCGTCGTTGCGAAAACACCGATCTCCCACCATTGCGACGACGTCGTCACCATGGGTCGCGACGCCTCCCAGAACACGAGGCCTTCGACGTGGTCGTCGAGGTTCTCCCCCACCCCGGGCGCGTCGACTCGCACTGCGATTCCCATAGCGCGCAATTGTTCTGCGGGTCCGATCCCGGACAACATGAGCAATTTGGGGGTGTCGATCGCACCTGCGGTGACTATCACCTCTCGTGACGCGGACACGGTGTCGTAACCGGTCAGATCCGGCCGCTGGTATCGCACGCCCGTCGCCGACAATTGGTCGTCGATCAGGATCTCACTGATCCAACAATTCGTGCGCACTTCGAGATTGGGACGCGAATCCAATATCGGGTGCAGGTACGCGTGCGAGGTGGACATCCTCTTTCCGTCCTCGCCTGCGTTGATCTGGAACCACCCTGCACCGTTGAGAACGGTGGTACCCCGGTTGAACTTCACGGTCGGCAACCCGACCTCGGCCGCGGACTCCAGAACCGCCGTGCCACAGGGATCCTCGGGCGGAATGTCGCGGATGCGAACGGGGCCGTCGTGTCCGCGACCGGTGTCGTTGTTCTCGACGCGCGCCACCAAGGGCACGATGTCCTTCGAACCCCATCCAGTCGCGCCGGCGGCCTCCCAATCGTCCAAGGTCTCCGCCGGTGGATGAAATGCGATACAGGAGTTGTGCGACGAACACCCGCCCAGAACCTTGGCTCGCGCGTGACGCATGAAACTGTTGCCGCGCTCCTGCGGCTCGACGGGGTAGTCCCAGTCGTAGCCGGAGTCCAGCAGATGCATCCACTCGGACAGTTCGAGGATGTTGTCGTCCCCGACATCCGATGGACCCGCCTCGACCAGGCACACCGTGACGGTGGGATCCTCGCTCAGCCTGGCCGCAAGGACACAGCCTGCGGTGCCTCCTCCTGCAATGACGTAATCGAAGACGGTGTCGGTCACGCTGCGCTCCTGTCGTCACCGGTGGATGCATGAGATTGCAATGTACCGATGTGGTGGCGACCGGTGACGGAGTACCAGATCAAGCCGACACCGAGGATGCCTCCGATGTACACGAACGCACCCCATGTGTTGTACCAAGGACTGCCGTACACCTCGACTCGCGGCCATGCCAGATTCAGTGCCATTCCTGCGCCCCAGACGACCGCGACCACATTGACGAGCATGCCCCACTTGCCCATCGTGAAGTAACCGCCCGGCTTCAGATCCTTAGGTGGCCATTGACCTTTGAGCCTTTTGACGAGCAATGGCCCGGTCACCATCAGGTAGGCGAGGTAGATCATGATGATCGCGATCGAAGTCAGGACGGTGAAGATCTGAGGCTGGCCGACGTTGACGACGAGAATCAAGATCGCGAGCACTCCGATCGTGATCGCGGGCACCACCGGAGTCTGCGTCTTGGGGTTGACCCTTGCCAGGCTTTCGCCGAAGGGCAGCGCATTGTCACGAGCCATAGCGAATGTGAGCCGGATCGCAGCGGTATGTACGGCGAGTGAGCAGACGATGACTGCGATGACGATGCAGATCAGGAAGATCGTGCCTAGTGGACCCCACATCACGGACTCGACGATCGACTGCAGGCTCCCTTCAGGGGTGCCCAAGGAAGGGTCGTCCAGGTCCGGCGCGGCCATCACTGCGAACACGAGAATTGCACCGCCGATCACGAACGATGCGAGTATCGCCCGCAGAATTGCTTTCGGAGCAGTCCTTCTCGGTTCGACAGTCTCCTCGCCCAGCGAACTCGCCGTGTCGAATCCGTACATGACGTAGCCGGATGCGAGAGAGGCGACGAGGAACGCCGCGAGGAAGCCGCCGCTCACACCCGCGCCGTATCCGTTGGTGGAGAAGAAGACCTCAGGGCCTCGGGTGATGTTCGCTGCAAGGATGATCGCGATGAGCACAGCGGCGATCAGCTCGATGAACACACCGGCGCTGTTGATCATGGCCATCAGCTTGACGCCGAGCGCGTTGATCGTGGTGGTGATCGCAATCATGATCGCACCGAGCAACACGGCGTTGGTCGCGAAGTCGTTGTCCCCGCTGCCGTCGCCGATGATCTGAAATCCGGTCCAAATTCGGGGCAGGTTCAGCTGGAGTGCGAGAACCACGGCCGCGAGAGTGACTATGGACGCGGTCAGCATCAACCAGCCCGCAGACCAGCCGACGATGCGCCGGCCCAGCAGCTTTGCCCAGTTGTACACCGATCCGGCCACAGGATATTTCGCAGCCAACTCCATGAAACACAGTGCGACACAGAATTGGCCCACGAACACCAACGGCCACGACCATAGATACGCAGGCCCCGCTGTGCCGAACCCGAAATAGAACAGCTGGAACGTTCCGGTGAGGATGGATATGTAGCTGACGCCTGCGGCGAACGAAGCGAACTTGCCCAAGCTTCGATCGAGTGATTCCTTGTAACCGAAATCGTCCATGCCGCTGTCGGTGTTGGATGTCATGGCCGGCCTGCCTTTCTGTGGCAGAACTCAGGTGAAACTATCGGATGTGAAACCACCCCGCCGCCGCTGGCGCGGTGTTGTGCCAAATGTGTTTCGCTTCTTGATATTCGGACAAACCGGACGGTCCAAGTTCCCGTCCGTTACCGGAACGCTTGAACCCGCCCCATTCGGCGGCGGCCGTATAGATACCGAAATCGTTGAGCCACACCGTTCCGTGGCGCAATCCACGCACCATACGTTCACCTCGCGCACTGTCCGATGTTCGTACGCCTGCCGCGAGACCGTAGTTCGTGTCGTTGCCGAGCCGTAGAGCTTCCTCCTCGGTTGTGAAACGCTCAACAGTGAGTATGGGGCCGAACGTCTCCTCTTGCACGATATTCATCGAGCGATCGCATTTGTCGAAGATCGTCGGAAGAAAGTAGCTGCCGTCGGCGAGATCCGGATCTTCGGGCCTCGCGCCCCCGATCACCAGTTCGGCGCCCTCGTCGACCCCGAGCGCAACGAAATTCTCGATCTTGGTGCGTTGGGCCTCCGACACCAGCGGTCCAGTCTCGCTGGCCTCGTCGAGACCCGGGCCCATCTTGATCCCACGCGCGCGTTCGGCAACGGCTGCAACGAATCGGTCGGCGATGGAGTCCTCGACTATCAGCCGAGTTCCGGCCGAGCACACCTGCCCGGAGTGCAGAAACACTCCGGTCAGCACGTGGTCCACCGAATCGTCGAAGTCCTGCTGATCCTCGACTGCGTCGGCGAACACGATGTGCGGATTCTTACCGCCCAATTCGACCGCCACCTTGGTGACGTTCGCGGCGGCCGTAGCGAGGATGGTCCGTCCGGTGGCAAGTCCACCCGTGAACGAGATGAAGTCGACGTCGGGGTTGGCCGTCAACGCTTCGCCGAGCACTGCGCCGCTTCCCTGAACGAGGTTGACCACCCCGGACGGCACTCCGGCTTCTTCGACGAGCTTGACGAAGGCGATGGTGCTCAACGGGGTCACCTCGCTCGGCTTGAGTACCATCGTGCATCCGGCTGCCAGTGCAGGAGCGATCTTCCACGAGATCTGCAGCAGTGGGTAGTTCCACGGCGCGATCATCACGCACACGCCGATCGGCTCGTGCACCACCCGACTGATGACCTCGGGCCGACCCACGTCGACGAGTCGGTCACCGTGCACCGCGGCCAGCTCGGCGTAGTAACGAAAAACCGAGGTCACGTCGTCGATATCGATTCGACTCTCCGCCAACGTCTTCCCGGTATCGAGCGTCTCGATGTGCGCGAGTTGTTCCTTGTCGCGCTGAAGTAGATCTGCGATTGCGGTCAGCAGGGCAGTTCGGTCGGCGACCGGCGTCGACGCCCACGACCCCTCGTCGAACGTTCGGCGCGCTGCATCGACAGCCCGCAGCGCGTCGTCCGGGGTGGCTTCGTCGACCACGAGAACAACGCTGCCGTTCGAAGGATCGATGATCTCGCGTGTCCCTCCGTCGGAGGCGCCCACCCAGGCGCCGTCGACGAGAAGGGAGGGCCGCAGGTTGCCAAACTCGATTGCACTGTTTCCGGACGTGGACACTTCGCACTTCCTCCCGCTGCTGACGCTGGTGACCGATGCGTCAACCGTAAGCCCGCGTGCAACGCAGCCGAAACCCCCGGCACGCATGACCCCGCGTCCGTGGCCGACCCGCGCCTGCCGCCGCAGCTACTTCGATCAGGTACACACAGCCAACAGCGCTGCGACGTCTGCGTCGTTCAATCCACGAGGCGGAGGGTTCTGCAGAAGAATCTCGCGAAGGCGCCGAACGAATCCCTGACGATCGACACCGAACTCGGTGAGGACCGCATCGCCTGGTCCGTCACCACGAGGGAAACGATCGGTCACGTGATCTCGCATCGGGTTCCTCTCGCGGCGTCGATTCTTCGGGACTCCGGGGCGGTGGCAGGTCGGGGGTCGAGCCACCGCCTCGGAGTTGCACTGTGTATCAACTCAGGGTTTCGAACCGTTACACATTGATACCAAATGGAACGACAGTCCGCAGAAGACGCCGGTGCGCCCAACACGGCGAATCGACCACACCGCCGAAAGTTCGGACGTAGCATCGGCTTCGTGACGGTTCCGCTGCGCATCCTCGTATACAGCAGCAACGCGCACACGCGCGAGGAAGTCACTTCCGCAATAGGCAGACGCCCGAACCCGGCGCTACCGGAGTTCGAGTACCTCCAGGTCGCCACCGAGCCGATGGTCGTGCACTACCTCGACGCGGGCGGTATCGACCTTGCGATTCTCGACGGGGAGGCGTCGCCTGCCGGCGGCATGGGCGTCGCCAAGCAGCTGAAAGACGAAATCGAGAACTGTCCACCTCTCGTCGTACTCACCGGTCGCCCGGACGACAGATGGCTCGCGGATTGGTCAGGGGCCGAGGCCGCGGTATCGCACCCGCTCGACCCGTTCGTACTCACCGCAGCTGTGACGGCCTTGCTGGGAAACTGACCTAAGTCGGTCGGTCACAACTCATTCCACCTTCGGACCTGCTGATCGGCGCAAGATCAACTTGCCCGGGTGACACGCCGATTCAACTGGTCGAAAACCAAGACAAGCCGGGGTCGCACAACGGTAGGCTGTGGTTCAGCTCACATTTTTCTATTGGCTAAGGACCTCTTGGTCGACAGAACTCCTCAGATGCCCACAAGGCAGGTACGGAGAGGCGAAACAGGTTGAACGAGTTCATCCCCATTCTGGTCCTGGGCGCTGTCGCAGTCGCCTTCGCCCTCGTGTCCGTCGTGATTGCAGCAGTAGTGGGCCCGAAGCGTTACAACCGGGCCAAATTGGATGCGTACGAGTGCGGCATCGAGCCGACTGCGCAGCCGATGGGCGCCGGTCGCTACCCCGTGAAGTTCTACCTGACCGCGATGCTGTTCATCATCTTCGACATCGAGATCGTCTTCCTCTACCCCTGGGCGGTCCATTTCGACGCGCTGGGAATCTTCGGTTTGCTCGCCATGGGCATGTTCATCGTCAGCGCGGCCGTCGCCTACGCATACGAGTGGCGACGAGGCGGTCTCAGCTGGGATTGACGCCCGGCAACCGACGCACGACGCGCACCGCACAAGAAGGGTCTGGCCATATGGGTCTCGAAGAAAAGCTCCCGAGCGGGTTTCTGCTGAGCACGGTGGAGGGCCTGGCCGGGTACGTCCGCAAGGGCTCGCTGTGGCCTGCGACGTTCGGACTCGCCTGTTGCGCTATCGAGATGATGGCCACCAGCTCGGGACGCTTCGACATCGCACGTTTCGGGATGGAAGCGTTTCGCGCGTCTCCGCGGCAGGCCGACTTGATGATCGTCGCAGGACGAGTCAGCCAGAAGATGGCACCTGTGCTACGACAGATCTACGACCAGATGGCCGAACCCAAATGGGTTCTGGCGATGGGGGTATGCGCGTCGTCGGGCGGCATGTTCAACAACTACGCCATCGTGCAGGGCGTCGACCACGTCGTTCCCGTCGACATCTATCTGCCGGGCTGTCCGCCCCGGCCCGAGATGCTTCTCGACGCGATCCTGAAGCTGCACGAAAAAATTCAGGAGATGCCGCTCGGCGCCGACCGTGAGAAGGTCGCGCGCGCAGCCGAAGAAGCTGCGCTGCAGTCGAGGCCGACCATCGAGCTGAAAGGCCTTCTGAGATGACGGTCGATCGACAGGGAATGTTCGGCGTCCACGGCACCGGTGACACATCCGGGTACGGCCGACTGGTCGTTCCCGCACTGACACAGGGCAGCTCACATCCTCCGTTCGGCGGCTACTTCGATGCGATCACCGACCAATTGCGGGACTCACTGGACGCCGAGGACATCCCGTTCGACGAGGCCATCGAATCGACCGTCGTCTTCCGCGGCGAACTCACACTTCATGTTCGACGAGAGCATCTCGTTCGCGTCGCGACCACCCTGCGCAATCGACCCGAACTCCGCTTCGAGATGTGCCTCGGTGTGAACGGCGTGCACTACCCACAGAATGTCGGGCGCGAGCTGCATGCGTCGTATCCGCTGCTGTCGATCACCCACAACCGACGGGTTCGCCTGGAAGTGTCTGTGCCCGAATCAGATCCGCACATCCCCAGTCTCGTGCGCATCTACCCGACCAACGACTGGCACGAACGCGAGACCTACGACTTCTTCGGGATCCAGTTCGACGGCCATCCATCTCTGACCCGTATTCAGATGCCCGACGACTGGGTCGGTCATCCGCAACGCAAGGACTACCCACTGGGCGGAATCCCTGTCGAGTACAAAGGCGCCAGCATTCCGCCACCGGATCGACGTCGGGAGTACAACTGATGACCGACACAGCAGGGCGCGAGACGTCGTTCACAGTGTCCGGGCAGGACTGGGACGACATCGTTGCCGCAGCCGCCGAGACTTCGGCCGGATCATCCGAAGAACGCATCGTTGTCAACATGGGCCCTCAGCACCCGTCCACCCATGGGGTGCTTCGACTGATACTCGAGATCGAGGCCGAGACTGTCACCGAGGCCAGGTGCGGAATCGGCTACCTGCACACAGGAATCGAGAAGAACCTCGAGTTCAGAAACTGGACTCAGGGCGTCACGTTCGTCACTCGCATGGATTATCTGTCACCGTTCTTCAACGAAACCGCCTACTGCCTCGGCGTGGAGAAACTGCTGGACATCACCGACGATGTCCCGGAACGGGCAACGATCGTGCGCGTCATGCTCATGGAGCTGAACCGGATATCCTCGCACCTCGTTGCGCTGGCGACGGGCGGAATGGAGCTCGGAGCAGTCACCGCCATGCTCTTCGGTTTCCGTGAGCGCGAACTCATTCTCGACGTGTTCGAGTCGGTCACGGGTCTGAGGATGAACCACGCCTTCGTTCGGCCCGGCGGACTGGCTCAGGACCTACCCGACGACGCACTTCCGAAAATCCGTGAACTTCTGAAAATACTGCCGGACAGGTTACGGGACATGTCGAACCTGCTGGACGACAACAGGATCTGGAAGGCTCGCACACAAGGCATCGGTTACCTGGACCTCACGGGATGCATGGCGCTGGGAATCACCGGACCCATGCTGAGATCCACCGGCCTGCCTCACGATCTCCGTGTGTCACAGCCTTATTGCGGATACGAGAACTACGAATTCGAGGTCTGTACCGACACCGGATGTGACGCCTACGGGCGGTACGTCATTCGAGTCGCCGAGATGAAGGAGTCCTTGAAGATCGTCGAGCAGTGCCTCGACAAGCTCCGTCCCGGCCCCATCATGGTCGACGACAAGAAGATCGCCTGGCCTGCCGATCTGTCGGTTGGATCGGACGGAATGGGCAACTCCAAGGAGCACGTGCGGGACATCATGAACACCTCGATGGAATCCCTCATCCATCACTTCAAACTCGTGACCGAGGGATTCCGAGTGCCTGCAGGCCAGGTATACACCGCAGTGGAGTCACCCCGCGGCGAACTGGGGGTCCACATGGTCAGCGATGGCGGCACCAGACCGTTCCGAGTGCACTACCGGGACCCCTCGTTCACCAACCTGCAGGCAGTCGCCGCTACCTGCGAAGGCGGAATGGTCGCCGACGTCATCGCGGCGGTCGCAAGCATCGATCCGGTCATGGGCGGAGTCGATCGATGAGAGGCGTGCAGCCATGAGCGAGAGAGTGTTCCTGCAACTCGGAACCCGGCCGGTCCCCTACCCGGACGACGTCCTGGCACGCCTCGACGCCGATGCGATCGACATCATCGCCAGGTATTCATCGTCCGAAGCCCCGAACCCTGCGATGGCTCGATCTGCGCTCCTGCCACTGCTGCACCTGGTTCAATCGCACGACGGTTACGTCTCGGCCACCGGAATCGAATTCTGCGCGATCAAACTGGGACTCACCGGCGCCGAGGTCACGGCCGTGTCCACCTTCTACTCCATGTACAGGCGCGAACCGACCGGCGACTATCTGGTCGGAGTGTGCACCAATACTCTGTGCGCTGTCATGGGCGGCGACGCAATCATGGACGCCCTGCGCGAACACCTCGATCCGTCCGACGAGACGGTGACGCTCACCCATCTCGAGTGCAACGCCGCATGCGACTACGCACCGGTGGTGATGGTCAATTGGGAGTTCTTCGACAACCAGACACCGGAAAGCGCCCGCACCCTCGTCGACGCGCTTCGATCCGGCAGTGAGGTCACTCCCACTCGCGGAGTGTCGTTGTGCACCTTCAAGGAAACCGAACGTATCCTCGCCGGCTTCCCCGACGAACGACTCGGCGCTGTCGAGGCCGGGGGCACGCCGGGAGCACCGACGCTCGCAGGTCTTCGCGTCGCGCAGCGAGACGGCATGCGCGCGCCTAGCGTCCATACACCGACCGATAGCGGGTCTGCTCCACTCGGCTCCGAAGAAGCCAATGCCCGTGAATCCACCAAGGAGAAGCCCGCACCCGCGCCGACAGAATCGGTTCCGCCCGAGAAAGGACACTGACGTGCCATTGACTCCGGTGCTGAGCAGCTACTGGGACGACCCACAGTCGTGGACGCTCGAGACCTACCGTCGACACGGCGGGTACGAGGGCCTGCGCCGGGCGTTCGAGATGGCGGAGGACGACGTCATCGCCTTGGTCAAAGACGCAGGTCTACGCGGGCGAGGCGGCGCAGGATTCCCGACGGGCATGAAGTGGTCCTTCATTCCTCAGGGCGACGGTAAACCTCATTACCTTGTGGTCAACGCGGACGAGTCCGAACCGGGAACGTGCAAGGACATGCCACTTCTTCTCGCGACACCTCAGGTGCTCGTCGAGGGAATCATCATCGCCGCGTACGCGATTCGGGCTCATCGCGCGTATGTCTACGTCCGCGGAGAGGTGGTCCCCGTTCTGCGCCGTCTGCAGGCCGCGGTGGCCGAAGCCTATGCCGCGGGCTACCTGGGACAGAACATTGCGGGAACGGGTTTCGATCTGGACGTCGTCGTTCACGCGGGTGCCGGAGCATACATCTGTGGGGAGGAAACAGCGCTGCTCGATTCGCTGGAAGGCCGTCGTGGACAACCGAGGCTGCGCCCTCCCTTCCCGGCCGTTGCCGGACTGTATGCGTGCCCGACAGTCGTGAACAATGTCGAGTCGATCGCCAGCGTTCCGGCCATCCTCCGCAACGGTGTGGATTGGTTCCGGTCGATGGGCAGCGAGAAGTCCCCTGGATTCACGCTGTACTCGTTGTCCGGACATGTGACGAACCCCGGTCAGTACGAGGCTCCACTCGGAATCACGTTGCGGGAGCTACTCGAATACGCCGGCGGTGTGCGAGACGGCCACACCCTCAAATTCTGGACGCCGGGCGGATCGTCGACACCGATCTTCACCGACGAGCACCTGGATGTTCCGTTGGACTACGAAGGCGTCGGTGCCGCGGGATCGATGCTCGGTACCAAGGCACTGCAGATTTTCGACGACACGACGTGCGTCGTGCGGGCTGTACGCCGCTGGACGGAGTTCTACGCGCACGAGTCGTGTGGCAAGTGCACGCCGTGCCGCGAAGGTACCTACTGGCTGGTGCAGATCTACGAACGCCTCGAAACCGGCCGGGGAACCGCCGGAGATCTCGACACACTTCTCGACGTCGCGGACAGCATCCTCGGAAAGTCGTTCTGCGCCTTGGGCGACGGAGCAGTAAGTCCGATCACGTCGTCGCTGAAGCACTTCCGCGAGGAGTACGTCCGGCATCTCGGAGCGCCATGTCCGTTCGATCCACACCGCTCGACACTGATGGCAGGAGAACTGACCTCGTGAGCGTCGAAACGACCACTGTCACCGTCAGCATCGACGGCACCGAGGTGCACGTGCCGTCCGGCACACTCGTGATCCGTGCGGCCGAACTCAGCGGGATCCAGATCCCGAGGTTCTGCGACCACCCTCTCCTCGATCCAGTCGGAGCCTGCCGACAGTGTCTCGTCGAAGTCGAGGGGCAGCGAAAGCCGTTGGCCTCGTGCACAACCACCGTCACCGAGGGAATGGTGATCCGGACGCAGCTCAGCTCTCCGGTAGCCGCGAAAGCCCAGAAGGGCGTGATGGAACTGCTGCTGATCAACCATCCGCTCGACTGCCCGGTCTGCGACAAGGGCGGCGAGTGCCCACTGCAGAACCAGGCGATGTCGTCGGGTCGATCGGAATCGCGGTTCACCGACGTCAAGCGCACCTATCCCAAACCGATCCCG
Organism: Rhodococcus sp. P1Y; assembly: GCF_003641205.1. NCBI lineage: Bacteria > Bacillati > Actinomycetota > Actinomycetes > Mycobacteriales > Nocardiaceae > Rhodococcus > Rhodococcus sp. P1Y. Next base: position 3,341,836 of record NZ_CP032762.1, on the reverse strand, counting down.
CTGTCCTCGGAAGTGCTTCTGGACCGTGAACGCTGTGTGCTGTGCGCACGGTGCACCAGATTCTCGGAGCAGATCGCAGGTGACCCGTTCATCGAACTCATCGAACGTGGTGCGCTGCAACAGGTGGGAATCTACGACAGCGAACCCTTCGAGTCGTACTTCTCTGGCAACACCGTCCAAATATGTCCTGTCGGTGCGCTGACCGGCGCAGCCTACCGATTCCGGGCCCGGCCCTACGATCTCGTGTCGACGCCGAGCGCGTGCGAGCACTGCGCGAGCGGATGCGCCCAACGGACCGATCATCGACGCGGAAAAGTGCTGCGCCGGTTGGCTGGTGACGATCCTGCTGTCAACGAGGAGTGGAACTGCGACAAGGGTCGATGGGCGTTCACCTACGCCACCGAACGCGACCGCCTCACCACACCTCTGGTTCGATCCGCCGAGGGGACCCTGGAACCGGCCTCGTGGTCGGAAGCAATGACCGCCGCCGCTGCAGGGCTCGAGGCGGCGGGCAACAACGTCGGAGTCCTCGTCGGTGGTCGATCGACAGTCGAGGATGCGTACGCCTATTCGAAGTTCGCCCGTGTCGCGCTCGGAACGAACAACATCGACTTCAGAGCACGCGCACACAGCTCCGAGGAAGCCGAGTTTCTCGCGTCGTCCGTCGCCGGGCGCGAGATCGACGTGACGTATCAACGACTGGAAGATGCACCTGCGGTGGTTCTCGTCGGGTTCGAACCCGAAGAAGAATCGCCGATGATCTTCCTCCGACTTCGCAAGGCGGTGCGAACCAAGAACCAAAGGGTGATCGCCATTGCTCCGTATGCATCGCCTGGCGTGAGAAAGTTGGGCGCATCCCTGGTGCAATGCATTCCCGGTGGTGAAGCCGAGATCCTGGACGGTCTCACGGAGCTGATCCCGGGAACCGTAATCCTCGTCGGCGAACGCCTCGCGCATACGCCGGGCGGGTTCTCGGCCGTCGTGCGGCTTGCGGCGAGGACCGGCGCACCGTCGGCGTGGATTCCGCGGCGCGCAGGTGATCGCGGTGCGCTCGACGTCGGGGCACTGCCAACGCTGCTTCCCGGCGGCCGACCGGTGTCCAGCGATGCTGCCCGCGCCGAACTGGCCAGATACTGGGCCGTGGACGGGGTTCCGGAATCCCCCGGACTGGACGGCGCGGAGATTCTCGCGGCAGCAAGGTCAGGAGCAGCTCTTGTGGTGGGCGGGGTCGAACTAGCCGATCTGCCGGACCCGATGGGAGCCGCCGCTGCCGTCGACAGCGCCTCGTTCGTCGTCAGCCTCGAGGTTCGCCACAGCAGTGTCACCGAGCGAGCAGACGTTGTCTTCCCGGTGGCGACCGTGACCGAGAAGTCCGGAACCTACCTCGATTGGGAGGGTCGCGCACGGTCCTTCGAGTCAGCGATGCCAGGATCGCGCTCCCTGTCCGACGGGCGAGTGCTGCATGCGCTGGCGGCCGAGATGAAGATCGCGCTCGGACTGCCCGACACCGACGCAGTCCGACGAGACATCGCGGGACTGGCGCCGTGGAACGGACCGTATGCCGCGGAACCGACACGATCCCACCCATCGGCCCCCGAACCGGAACAGGGGGAAGCATTGCTGACGACATGGCGAATGCTTCTCGATTCCGGTCGAATGCAAGACGGCGAGCCCCACCTCGCCGGCACAGCTCGTACACCGGTGGTTCGCCTGTCCGCCGATACCGCGCAGGAAATCGGTGCAGCGGAGGGCGACCAGGTCACCGTCGGATCTGATCGAGGACAAATCACACTTCCCCTCGCCGTTACCGCGCTTCCTTACCGCGTCGTATGGCTCCCGCAGCGCTCTCCCGGCTCCGAAGTGAACTCCACGCTCGGCGTCGGCACCGGGTCGATCGTGCAGATCCACCTCGCCGAACAGGACGCGTCATGATCCCGGGCTTCGGTATCGACCCGTGGTGGATGGTCGTTGCCAAAGCAGTCGCGATCTTCGTCTTCCTGATTCTGACACCGTTGATCGCCATTCTCGCCGAGCGAAAAGTCATGGCTCGCATGCAGATGCGAATCGGGCCCAATCGCGTCGGGCCCGGGGGCATGCTTCAAAGCCTCGCCGACGGTGTCAAGCTGGCTCTGAAGGAAGGGATCGTCCCCAAGGGCGTCGACAAACCGATCTACCTGCTGGCACCTGTGATCGCCGCCGTTCCCGCCTTCATGGCATTTGCCGTGATTCCGTTCGGGCCCGAAGTATCCATCCTCGGACACCGAACTCCGTTGCAGTTGACCGACTTTCCGGTCGGGGTTCTGTACATTCTTGCGGTCACCTCGGTCGGTGTGTACGGCATCGTTCTCGCCGGGTGGGCATCAGGATCGACGTATCCCCTGCTCGGCGGGCTTCGATCGACGGCACAGGTCATCTCGTACGAGATCGCAATGGGACTGTCGTTCACAGCCGTGTTCCTGTACGCGGGCACAATGTCCACGTCGGGTATCGTTGCTGCCCAATCGAATACCTGGTACATCTTCTTGCTCTTCCCGTCGTTCCTGATCTACCTGACGTCCATGGTCGGCGAGACCAACCGTGCACCGTTCGACCTACCCGAGGCCGAAGGCGAACTGGTCGGCGGTTTTCACACCGAGTATTCGTCGTTGAATTTCGCGATGTTCATGCTCGCGGAGTACGTCAACATGGTCACGGTGTCCGCCTTGGCCACGACTCTGTTCCTGGGCGGCTGGCACGCACCGTTTCCGATCAGCCTGTGGGACGGGGCCAATTCCGGATGGTGGCCGGTCCTGTGGTTCACGCTCAAGGTGTGGGCGTTTCTGTTCGTGTTCATCTGGCTTCGTGCCACGCTTCCGAGACTGCGCTACGACCAATTCATGAACCTCGGGTGGAAGGTCCTCATTCCGATCTCGCTGGTGTGGATCGTCCTCGTCGCTACTGTCCGAGCATTCCGGATCGAAGGCTACGGCTCGTTCGCGGTCGCCCTCGTGGTCGTCAGCGCAGTCGCCGCAGCGTTGGTCGCGCTGTTCTTCTGGCGCCGATCCCGTCGACGACCGGAAACCGACACTCCGACTGCAGGAACCGAGCTCGGAAGATCGGCTCCGTTCGATCCGTTTGCGGGCGGGTTCCCCGTCCCGCCGATGCCGGACCAGACTTTGTCCACGCCAGAGAAGGAGCGCAGCGATGCCTGAATTCCTAGGGCCGATAGCAGGATTCGGCGTCACGTTCGCGACGATGTTCAAGAAGCCGGTAACCGAATTCTATCCGGAGACGAAGACTCCGACGGCCCCGCGCTACCACGGCCGCCACCAGCTCAATCGGTACGCGGACGGCTTGGAAAAGTGCATCGGCTGCGAGCTGTGTGCGTGGGCGTGCCCCGCAGACGCGATCTACGTAGAAGGTGCCGACAACACCGAGGAGGAGCGCTTCTCCCCTGGTGAGCGATACGGACAGGTGTATCAGATCAACTATCTCCGGTGCATCGGCTGCGGCTTGTGCATCGAGGCCTGCCCGACTCGTGCACTGACGATGACCAACGAGTACGAGCTCGCAGATGACAATCGTGCAGATCTCATCTACGAGAAGGATCGGTTGCTCGCGCCGATGGAGCCCGGAATGGAGGCCGCGCCGCATTCCATGGCGGAGAACGCGACGGCAGCGGACTACTACCGCGGGACCGTCGAGTGACCACATCGACCGCCGAGGCCGTGCAATTCTGGCTGCTCGGTGGACTCGCAGTGATCGGTGCGCTGGCGATGGTCTGTGCAACGAAGGCGGTGTACTCGGCGCTGTTCCTTGCGATCACGATGATCATCCTCGCGGTGCTCTACATCGCGCAGGGTGCCGTCTTCCTCGGAGTCGTCCAGGTCGTCGTGTACACGGGCGCGGTCATGATGCTCTTCCTGTTCGTGCTGATGCTCGTGGGAGTCGACTCCGCGGACTCGTTGACCGAAACGCTAAAGGGACAGCGGTCTGCCGCGGTGGCCTCGGGTCTCGGCTTCGGACTCGTCGTGGTCGGGGCGATCGGAAACGCCTCGGTCCAATCAGGACGGCCGCAGTTCGTCGGACTCGACGCGGCGAACGCAGGCGGAAACGTCGAGGGGCTTGCCGAACTCATTTTCATTCGCTACCTCTGGGCTTTCGAGCTCACCGGCGCCCTGTTGATCATTGCAACCGTCGGCGCGATGGTTCTGGCTCACCGTGAGCGTTTCACCGAACGCCCGGGCCAGCGGGAATTGTCGCAGCAGCGCTTCAAAGACGGCACACACGTCACACCGATGCCGAGTCCTGGTGTCTACGCCCGACACAACGCGGTGGACTGGCCCGCGCGGCTGCCGGACGGATCGCTGTCGGAACTCTCGGTCAATCCGATGCATCGCGGACATCGCGGTGACCAGGAGGGCGGCGGCGTATGAATCCGGAGAACTATCTCTATCTGTCGGTGTTGCTGTTCTCGATCGGCGCAGCCGGAGTTCTGCTCCGCCGCAACGCCATCGTGGTCTTCATGTGCATCGAGCTGATGCTCAACGCTGCAAATCTCGCGTTCGTCACATTCGCCCGAATGCACGGCAATCTGGAGGGACAGGTCTTTGCCTTCTTCACCATGGTCGTCGCCGCCGCCGAAGTGGTTGTCGGACTTGCGATCATCATGACCATCTTCCGGACCCGACGGTCGGCCTCCGTCGACGACGCCAACCTTCTGAAGAACTGACATGGGCGCTCTCTGGATTCTTCCCGGACTCCCACTGTTCGGCGCGATCGTACTGCTGCTGTCCGGACGGAAAGCCGATCGTTGGGGACATGTGTTCGGCACGCTCGTAGCCGGTGCCGCGTTCGCGTTCGCCGCTGCCCTGTTCGTCTCCATGCTCGGTCGCGGAGCGGACGATCGTCCAGTGTCGCAGACCCTGTTCAGCTGGGTTCCGGTCGCTGAGCTACGTGTCGACTTCGGTTTCCAACTCGACCAACTGTCGATCTGTTTCGTGCTGCTGATCACCGGTGTCGGCACGCTGATTCATGTGTACGCGATCGGGTACATGGCGGGCGATCCCGATCGACGACGGTTCTTCGCGTACCTGAATCTGTTCCTTGCCGCAATGCTGCTTCTGGTGACAGCGGACAACTTTCTCGGCCTCTATGTGGGGTGGGAAGGGGTCGGGCTCGCCTCGTACCTGTTGATCGGGTTCTGGCAGTACAAACCCTCCGCTGCCACCGCAGCGAAGAAGGCATTCGTGGTGAACCGAGTGGGCGACATCGGATTGATGATTGCGTTGATGATCATGTTCGCCACCTTCGGCAGTGTGTCCTTCGTCGACGTCTTCGACGGGGCCGAATCCGCATCCAGCGGCACCCTCACCGCACTCGGTCTTGTCCTGCTACTCGCTGCCTGCGGCAAGTCTGCGCAGGTACCGCTGCAGTCCTGGCTCGGCGACGCAATGGAAGGTCCCACTCCGGTATCGGCACTCATACACGCCGCGACCATGGTTACCGCCGGGGTGTATCTCATCGTCCGATCGGGTCCAATCTTCGAGGCGGCACCGACAGCGCAGACCGTGGTCGTGATCGTGGGCGCGGTGACACTGCTGTTCGGCGCAGTCATCGGCTGCGCGAAAGACGACATCAAGAAGGCACTCGCCGCGTCGACGATGAGCCAGATCGGCTACATGGTGCTCGCCGCCGGACTCGGCCCTGCCGGATACACCTTCGCGATAATGCTTTTGCTTGCCCACGGATTCTTCAAAGCGGGCTTGTTCCTCGGGGCAGGTTCGGTGATGCACGGGATGAACGACGAGGTGAACATGCGCAAGTACGGCGGACTCCGCACCGCAATGCCCGTTACGTTCGTGACGTTCGGTCTCGGTTACCTCGCAATCATCGGAGTCCCGCCGTTCTCCGGCTTCTTCGCCAAGGACAAGATCATCGAAGTGGCGTTCGGAGCAGGCGGCATTGCGGGAGCAGTGCTCGGTGTGGTCACTCTGCTGGGTGCGGGACTCACGGCGTTCTACATGACTCGGGTCATGCTGATGACGTTCTTCGGCGAACCGCGCTGGGAACCAGACGCACACCCCCACGAGTCACCGGCGAACATGACCGGCCCGATGATCGTCCTCGCCTTCGGGTCCGTAGCCGCTGGAGCACTTTTCACCCTGGGAGGGTCGCTCGGTCACTGGCTCGAACCCGTGGTCGGGGTAGCCGAAGAGGCACATGCACTTCCAGCGTGGGTGGTGACCGCCCTCGCGCTCGCCGTCGTCGCTCTCGGTGTCGGTGTCGCCTATCGCCGTTATGCCATGGAGCCGGTGCCTGCCCACGCTCCTGATTCGATCTCCCCAGTTACCGCAGCTGCTCGTGCCGATCTCTATGGGGATGCGGTGAACGAAACGATGTTCATGAAGCCCGGCCTTCGGGTGGTCAGCGCCACCCAGCGGTTCGACGACGTCGCCGTGGCCGGCGCGACCCGAGCAGTGGCGAGCGGGATCGCCGTTGTGTCCGGAAGAGCCCGAGGTACCCAGAGCGGTTACGTTCGTTCCTACGCGCTGACGATGCTGGCAGGAACAGCGATCGTCCTCGCGATGATGGTGGCGGTGATGGTGTGGTGAATTCCTCCGTCTCGATGTCCACTCTTCCGTGGTTGACGATCCTGTGGCTGCTCCCGCTGATCGGCGCCGTGGTCACGCTCCTCGTTCCACGAAGGCGCCCCATGCTGGCAAAAGCCTCTGCGCTCGGCACCTCCTTGCTGACTCTGGCCGTCGCCGTGGTGCTCGCGCTGCAGTTCGAGCCGAACGGAGCGAGCTTTCAGTTCGTCGAATCACATTGGTGGATAGAATCTTTCGGCGCACGGTACGAACTGGGTATCGACGGAATCGCATTGGTACTCGTACTGCTCACGACGGTCCTACTTCCATTGCTGCTCGTCGCGGGATGGAACGATCCACGGGTGGGCGAATCGGCCCATGTGTACGTGGCGTCGATACTGATCGTCGAATCGATGGTGCTGATGTCCTTCTGCGCTCTCGACGTACTCCTGTTCTACGTGTTCTTCGAGGCGATGCTGATTCCAATGTATTTCCTCATCGGCGGATTCGGCGGTCCGGGCCGAGCCGGCGCCGCTGTGAAGTTTCTGCTCTACAACCTGGTTGGCGGCTTGGTGATGCTTGCAGCCGTCATCGGGTTGTATGTCGTCGCCGGAACGTTCTCGTTCCGCGAGATCGCGGGCTCAGCAGCGGCGGGCGAACTCGGGGTCACCCCCGGCGTACTCAACGCCCTGTTCCTAGGCTTCATGTTCGCGTTCGCGGTGAAAGCGCCGTTGTGGCCGCTGCATTCGTGGCTTCCCGACGCCGCCGTCGAATCGACTCCGTCCACTGCCGTTCTGATGATGGCCGTCGTCGACAAAGTCGGTACGTTCGCGATGCTGCGCTACTGTCTGCAACTGTTTCCCGATTCCTCGCGCTATTTCGCCCCGGCCGTCGTGACTCTCGCGGTGATCGGAATCGTGTACGGAGCTGTGATGGCGATCGCGCAAACCGACGTGATGCGATTGATCGCCTACACCTCCATCTCTCACTTCGGGTTCATCATCCTCGGCATCTTCGCCATGACCGCCCAGGGCCAGGCGGGCTCGGCGCTCTACATGGTCAATCACGGAATCTCCACGGCAGCACTCTTTCTCGTCGCAGGTTTTCTGGTCACCCGACGGGGCACTCGCGTCATCGCGCACTACGGCGGAGTGCAAAAGGTCGCGCCAGTACTGGCGGGGACATTTCTCGTGGCTGGGCTCGCCACGTTGTCGCTTCCGGGCCTCGCGCCCTTCGTCAGCGAGTTCCTGGTCCTGATCGGCACATTCGCGCGATACCACGTGGCGGCAGTCGTCGCCACGGTCGCGCTCGTCTTGTCGGCCGTCTACATTCTGTGGCT